>JAFTYP010000029.1 GCA_017461345.1 Bacteroidaceae bacterium
AAAGGCTTTGGAAGACTACATCGAATACTACAACAATAAAAGAATCAAATACCGGTTAAAAGGAAAGAGTCCGGTGGAATACCGAACTCTTTACCAATAATATTTTTATTAATCCGTCCAACTTTTTGGGGTCACTTCAAATCCTGGTGGGGATTTTTTGTTTCCTGCAGAACCTTCGCACGCCTTTTTGCTGCAAGAAAGACAGACGGTCGTAAGGCTCGGGAAAAAGAGAAGCCAGACCACGTGAAGTGAAAAAGCATTACAGCCTACGCACCACCGGAAAGGGGTAAAAACACCTCGTAATATTGGTAAAATGAAAAAAAAAGAGAAGTTTTACCGAATACCGTTTTTTGCATGTTGTTGAACCTTAATTACCTGCACATATTTTTTTGAAGTGTGCAAAAATAAAAGCATAAAAGTTAAAATATGTTAACAGGAGGGGGGGTAGATTTGAAAAATAATCTACAGTTGTTTTGTCGTATATACCCGATTGACGTAACTTTGCGCCTTGTGGAGAATTCTCCTTTCAAACGTTATTTTATATATAATGTAACAGATAAGCCACCCACGCGCAAGATGTTTCAAAGTGTGCGAACACACAGAAACGACACTGCTTAATACTATAACATCACATACCTGCATCGGCGTTTTCGTTTTGTCGTCACCATCCCGAGTCGACAGTACCACACTGGTCTGCACCGATGTCTGCAGGAAAGAGAGAATACAAAGAAACAATACTCACCAGACGAGAGAATTATTATTTGAACAAATAACATTATGAGAAGGAAAATCCTGTTATTGTTTTCGGTTGTCACCATGTGCTGCAGTCTGCAAGTGTCGGCACAGAACTGGGCAATCAAGACCAATCTGGTCAGCGATGCAACAGCATCTATGAACCTGGGCGTGGAAGTAGCCTTAGCCCAGAAGTGGACATTGGATCTTTCGGGAACCTACAACCCTTTCACCTTCAGCGACAACATGAAGTGGAAGCATTGGCTGGTGCAACCGGAGTTCCGCTACTGGCTGTGCCGTAAGTTCAGCGGACATTTCTTTGCTTTGCATCTGCAAACAGGAGAGTACAACTTTGGCGGCATAGACTTCTTGCCGGATTTCCTTGGACAGAACTTTTCCAACCTTGCCAACCGTCGCTTCGAAGGTTACTTCGTAGGCGCAGGTTTGGGCTATGGCTATGCCTGGGCACTTGGCAAGCACTGGAACCTCGAAGCAGAAATCGGTATCGGCGGAGGCTATACGTGGTACGACAAGTTCATCTGCCGCAACTGTGGCAGAAAACTTGGTTCGGACGAGAGGTTCTATTGGGGAATAACAAAGGTAGAATTGGGTATCGCATATATCTTCTAAAACCACACATCATGAAAAAGTTCTATAACATCCTTATATGTGCGATGCTGTTGCTCTTCAGTGCAAACGGCATGGCTTCCGACGTAACAACGCAGTTCGTCAACAATGTCCGCATAGACAGAAACGAATCGGAAGTTAAACTCGAGATGGACATCCTTCTCTCACTTTTCGATGTCAAGTCCAACGAAACCCTCATTTTCACTCCCGTCATCGTCAAAGGCGACCGCCAGATGGAATTGCCGGCAGTAGAGATCATGGGACGTAACGCATACATCTACCACCTCCGTAACGACAACAAGACGGTAACGGCCAATCCATATCTGGCACAGAAGGTGGCAACACGTGCCGAACGCAAGAACGGCATCAAGCAGAGCGTGGACTACACCGCCACGTTCCCCTTCGAGTCATGGATGTATGGCGCCAACGTGTCGCTCTTCTGCAAGGAGAGCCGTTGTGGCTGCAGCCCCTGGGGCGACGACGCGTTTACGGTAGCATCCATAAAGGACGTCTATACACCCCAGTACAGATTCTCGTTCCTGCGTCCCGAGCCAGAACCCGTCAAGGAACGTAACGTCGAGAAGAGTGCATACATCAACTTCTATGTCGACAGGTATGCCATTCTCGAGAACTACAGAAACAACAGAACAGAACTGAACAAGATACTGCTCTCTGTGGACAGCATTGCCGACGACCCCGATTGCCGCATCAGCAGCATCGTCATCAAAGGTTG
Source organism: Bacteroidaceae bacterium (assembly GCA_017461345.1). GTDB lineage: Bacteria > Bacteroidota > Bacteroidia > Bacteroidales > Bacteroidaceae > Physcousia. The sequence continues at coordinate 2,093 of JAFTYP010000029.1, forward strand.
GGCATCGCCTGAGGCTACCGTACAGCACAACGCCACATTGTCCGACAACCGTGCAAAGGCTTTGGCCGACTGGTTGGCAAAGGCCAGAAACATGGACCGCTCCATCATCGAAGCCATCGGTTGCGGTGAAGACTGGAACGGCTTGCGTGCCTGCGTCGATGCCACTCCCGGACTGCTCAAGCGTCAGTCGGTTTACGATGTCCTCAACAACGAACTCTTAGACCAGGACCAAAAGGAGTACAGACTCTCCCTTTTGCAGCCGGCGGACATCTATGCACGCATCGTCAACGAATTCTACCCACGTCTGCGTCGCAGCGATTACAAGATTACATACAACATCCGTAACTTCAACCTCGAAGAAGCACGCAAGGTCATCAACACCAATCCCACAAAACTATCGCTCAACGAAATGTATATGGTGGCAGGCAGTTACGATGCCTCGTCCGACGAGTATCGCAATGCAATAGAAGTTGCTGCACGCACATATCCTCAAGCCGTGCCTGCTGCCGTCAACATGGCTGCTTTGCGAGTGCAGAAGGGCGAATACATGGAGGCACTGGCAACACTGTTGCTTGCCGACCAGAACGACCCCTACATCATGGCTGCAAAAGGATATATATATATATGTATGGGCGACAACAACAAGGCACAGGAGATTCTTTCCAAAGCAGCAGAAAAGGGAAGCGAAGAGGCAAAACACAACCTCAACGAATTGCGCAAACACCTTTCGTCGTTGTAAAACAGACATAAACATCAGAGATAAATACATATAGTTCATTTTATTATTAATTCAAATTTCAAAAGCAATGAAAAAGTTATTGTTTTACGCATTCGCAATCTTTGCGTTTGTAGCTTGCAATGAGGCAGAAGAAATTACTCCTACTGCTCCTCAGGCTCCTGCTGTCAAGGGTGATGCATACATCACTATGGCATTCAGTTCAAGCAACAATTCTGGAGGTCGTGCCGGCGATAGCCACCAGACTGTTGACGACAATGGTCACCACAATGCCGGTACCGCTGCCGAAAACAATGTGACGGAGGCTCTGGTTATCATCGCAAAGTGTGATGAGTTAGGTAATCTTACCACACCGACAACCGACGGCACAGAAAATGGTATCGTATCATTTGTTCCGGTTGGGGGCTTCACAAAGAGCGAAAAAGGTGCCTACTCTTTGAATATTCCTTATCGTATGGACTATCTTGGCACCTACAAGGTTCTGGCTGTCATCAACCCTGTTGACGACTTGAAAACTGCCGTTAGTGGTAAAGACCACAAGACAGCATACGAGATAGTTTGCAACTATGCTGGTCAGGCTCGTACCGGTGCTAACTCCGATGGAGACTTCATGATGGCAAACAAGTCTGAATGTGTAGTTACCGCTACCAATGCAAACAATACATCAGATAACCCCGTCTTCGCAAACATTTCTGTTGAGCGCGTAATCTCTAAGGTTACTTTCCGCTATGCAGACCCCGATGCTTCTTTCCCCGAAACATTGAAGAACAAGCCCAACGTATATAAGGTAAAGACAAACGTTGCCGGCATGATTACCGCTGTTACAGAAGACTTCTGGTATATCGTGGACAAGACCGTAGGTGAGTTGAACTATGTTTACCAGTATGCAACAAACCTCAACAAGGCTGAGGACAAGGCAGGTAAGGAGTACTGGGTAATGATTAAGTCCGGTTACAATGTATTCGCCGGTGGTCAGTTGGATCCCGCTTCTGTTGAGGCTATCTGGCCTAACACTGTGGAAGATCAGCAGTATATGGGTATCTATTCTCCCGATGGTGGCGTAACAACCGAACAGGTTAAGGACGACCTTCTCTCTGTTGACTATGAAACCGCTGTTGATAACGTAACTGAAGAACTCGTACAGAGCCTGACATTCGTTAAAGACGAACAGGCAACAGGAACCACCGATACATATTATGTAGAACTTACCCACTACGCTCTGACCAACCTTTCTAAGCAGGTTTATGCCGTACGTCATATCGAAGGCCGTCAGTTTGGTATCCTTGCAGATGGTGAATACCTGAAGGATCCCCAGACCGATGCAAAGAACTCTGCCGACGAGGCAAACTATGCTTCTTTCTTCAACCAGGATATGACATCTGTTAAGAATGCAATTAACGATGCAACTTACAACGGCGCCGGTTTGCCCGAGGCATTCCGCACACTGCCTTCTGAGATTGAGGCTGATGCTGTAACAGGCGTTGATACTCCTCATGGCGATTACACCAGCATTGGTGCACACTTGCAGTATGTATATGAGAATGCAGTAAACGCAGATAAGCAGGTTGCAGGTCTTGTAACAGGCGTTATTTTCTCAGGTAAGATTTACGATCAGAATGGTGCTCCCGTACCTGTAATGTACAAGTACAACCAGCAGTTCTTCCGCACTCTCCGTGCGTTGCTGAACTCTTATGGCAGCGATCCAAAACTTGCTCAACTTACCGAGAACTCTACCAACCAGCAGGCAATAGATGCAGGTATCGACGTATATGTTGATGGCCGTTGCTTCTACTACTCTGCACAGATCAAGCACTTCGAGGATATGAACGACGAAACACTTGGTGTGATGGAGTATGCTATCATGCGTAACAACATCTACTCTTTGAAGGTTGCAAGCATTGCAGACCTTGGTGACGCTCGTCTCACCCTGACTCCCAGCCAGTCTGTAGTTGACGTTCGTGCTTACATCTCTCTGGAAGTGTCTATCCTCCCCTGGATTGTACGCTTCAACGATCTCGATCTCTAATATAATTCAAGACTTCATATCCGGTGGGGGGAGTGTTCCCTCCTCCCACCGGTATTTATCTTTCTAAACACACACACACATATACACTTCTTATAATCATGATGAAAAGAGTAATTAAAGTCACACGACACCTTCACACCATATTTGTAGCCCTTATGGTGACACTTGCCGTAACGTCTTGTGACACCATACATGATAGTTACGACCATTGTGTGCTCGACTTTCGGGTAAAGTTCAAATATGATTATAACATGAAGTATGCCGATGCCTTCGCCAACGAAGTGTCATCTGTTACTGTTTTTGTTTTTGATGAAGACGGCAAGTTCATTTTCCAGAAGACAGAGGCCGGCGATATGCTCGCGAAAGAGGGTTACACGATGTCGTTGAGCGAACTGGCTCCAGGTACATACGAACTGGTATGCTGGGCAGGTCTTTCCGATGCGGACACTTACGAGGTGCCCGAACTCATGCGTGGCGACGACATCACTACGCTGAACTGTAAGATGGAGCGTAAGGAAGGGGCGATTGTCGATACGAAGATTACGCCGCTTTGGCACGGACGTACCAAGGTTACTTACGACGAAATATACGACACACAACAGGTGGCGCTGATTCCGTTGGTGAAGGATACCAACAAGATTCGTGTCATCTTGCAACAGATACGTGGCACTGGGCTGGACGTAAACAAGTTTGAGTTCAAGATTACCGACGCCAATGGTTTCCTGGATTGGGACAACAATCTGCTGGAAGACGATGTGCTGACGTATTATCCCTATCAGACCTACACCGGCAGTGTTGTCGATGGCAGTAACTCGGAGACTGAAGTGCGTGCCGATGGCGAGCCGGTGATTGGCGTGGCTGTGGCACAACTTAAGGTCGGACGCCTTGTGCAGGGACAGCCCATGCGACTGGTTATCAGAAATAAAGAACAGAACAGAGAGGTGCTCTCCATTCCTTTGATTAAGTTCCTTGAACTTACCGAGGCCGAAGGTCATCGCATCTCTACACAAGAATATCTCGATCGTCAGGACGAATATGCCTTGACGATGTTCCTCGACGAAAACCTCAATTGGATCACAACACAGATTATCATCAACGACTGGATTGTCCGATTCAATGATTTCGATAATATGTAAGGCTTCACGGTATTACTGTTTTAATTCAACTTGCAATGAGACTTTTGCATTATAGATATGTTTACATCCTGATGGCTGCGTTGCTTTTTGCTTCGTGCATCAGAGATGCTGTGTCGGAGGTGTCGGAGTCTTCTCCGGTCAGAAGGCAGTTGGGCCTGGATGGTGTGATTGTTGTCAGGGCCTCTGCTCTGGGAGACGAGGAGATTCCCCAGGAGGTGCTTACCGTCAGGGAGATGCGTGTGCTTCTCTTCAATTCGGGCGGAAACATTGTCTCGAACACATTGTTGGGCCCGGAGCACATTATGTGCGACGTTATTCCGGAGAACAACATCACCATACTGTCTGTGAGCGAAAGTGCCCCCAAGATAACAACTTCGTTGGGCGAACATTCCGTTTATGTTGTTCTCAACGAGACGGCAGCCGGCATCACTACTGCATTGCAGGATGTCTCCACTGTCGATGAAATGGAGCAAATCCGCAGGGGCAGGGTGGCATACACCGACCTTATTGCCGTAACGCCCGGCGAGGAACCGCCTTTTGTGATGTGTGTGCACGACAGGGTAAACATTGGCAGTGCCAACACCAGTCTGAACCTTACGGGCTTGACGGAGCGTGGCAATCCCACTTATGGTTTCCCCATGCGCCGCTCTATGGCAAAAGTGATTCTCGAGTCTGTGACGGGCGGCGTCACTCCCGACGGCTATGTGCTTGGCACCGGTGTTAAGTGGGACGGAAATGTTGCTGTCGACCAGTTCCCCGAAGACCACAACAACAACGATTTGATTGCAACCAGCCAGATACACATTCTTGGTGTGGAGTTGGTGAATGTGCCTGCGTATATCTCTTGGGCACAGGATGACAGCATATTGACGAATCTGCCGGAGTACACAGATGTGTTCCGCACGGATCCTATTCCCATAGCGACGTCCGACTACCACTTGACCAACCGATACTTCGATCGCATCTGGCCCGGACACATGCATGCCAGTGGCAAGGTGAAGTTTACGCGTACCGACGCTATGTACAGCATGTGGAAGGTCCAAGAAAACAGTGGTAAAAATGCTTATGCTGTGTACGACCCTGCAGACGTGGAGGCAAATCCCGACCTGTATTATAACTGGGGCATAACGGGCGGCAGCATACCGGTGCCTGAAACAGGCATTGTCAATAATATTACCTATTCCGACGCCATGAAGACAGCGACAAACTTCAGCCACTATGTGATAGACTCGCTGGGCATCGTGCATATCTATGATACATCCGGTAGGGAGTATGATGCTCCCAACAATTCGATGTACACTCTGAACAAGGGTAACTTCACAGCATTCTTCCAGCAGAACTATGGCAACATGTCTGGAAACTTCGTGCCCGGACGCCCTGTGGCAGGAGAGATGGACGTTCGTCCGGAAATAGACCCTGCTGTGTGGCAACTCAATTTCAATCCGGTGGCTTACTACATCCCCGAGAACATCACCTCCGACCCCGAGCGTTTCACAAGGATACGCGTCACTGCATCGCTGGCAGTTCCTACGGCAGAACTCGATGAGGATGAAGTCAACCAGGCTATCAACAGCCAGGGCGACAGCGGTACGCTCGTGGGCGAAGAGGGAAAACTGGATATGAGCGATGATAACATCATCAATTACCTCTATGCCAAGGGCACAATGTTGCCGCACCCTACCAAGGAAGGATACTACGCTCTTGTCTATGCCGGACTGGCACGTATGTTCGAGGGAACAGTAACGGTGGAAGGTGCCGACGGCAGATACGAGAACATTGTAGGCACACAGGCACGGGTGGTGACCATCGACGTGCCGCTGAACAACGACGAGGTGGATGGCATGGTGGCAGATGTGAATACCGACCACAATGTCTATCGCGGACATGAATATCGCGTAAGGCTCTACATCACCCGCAAGGCGGCAGCCTGGCCCGATCCTACTGTTAACGAAGCACCCAGGCGTTCGGTGACGTACTACCCGCTGCCCAGAATGCAGACGCGCAGCGCATCCTCCGGCGATCTTTACCTTGCAGTGGAGGTGAGCAAATAAAGTCCTCCGGTCCGCTTTGCCAACTTCACGCGTATAGTTGGCAAACTTCACTGCAGAACTTCGTCAACTTCTCTGCAGAAGTCGGGCAAGTTCTCTGCAGAAGTTTTTCGGGTTCTCCGGGAGTGTTGGAAATCAGCACATTTGCAGACATAAAAAATACCCCGCCACGATTCGACTGAACTGCACCCCAAAAGTTAGACACAAAACTTTTGGGGTGTTTTATGTACAGACATCATAACTTTGAAGAACGATTAAATATCGTAAGTCGTTTGCAATCTGGAGAGCCTCTTGAACCTCTGTGCAAAGAGTTGAAATT
>JAFTYP010000030.1 GCA_017461345.1 Bacteroidaceae bacterium
AGAACTTGTCTGATTTGATGACGTTTGTCCCGGACTGCTTCTCAATTATCCTTTTGGATATTGACGGTTCGCTTGTACTTGTTTCTTGTACTACAATCTCTGTCTATGTAAATCTTTCAAAGAACGTGCTCCCGATGGAGCTTGCCTGACTCAACTTCGCTCCGCAGGGGGAGTTTTGTTTCGTTTGCGGGTGCAAAGGTACGGCTTTTCTGCAAACTACCAAAATATTCTGCATCTTTTTTCATAAAAAAGGCGTTTTTTACTCCAAACACATATTATATAATATACGCGCGCGTAAAGGATTCGGACAAAATGGCTGTAATACGATAACTATGGGGACTGAGAAAGAGGAAACCGGAAATGCTCACGGCATGGGCTAAGCATGGGGATGCATCGAAAAAAGGTTAACCTTTCCAGCAATAATGCTTAACCTTTATGGCAAGAATGGTTAACCTTTATGGCAAGAATGGTTAAGGTTGTTTGGAGGAGGGGTACACCTGTTTTGTTTGAGGTGTGGTGTGTGATGTTCTTGGGGGATGGGGTTGCTTACCTTCCTATCCAGGCTTCGGGATTGAGTTTGGTGGTCTCTTTTCGGAGTTGGAAGTGGAGCGTGCAGTTTCCGCTGCCGTCGTTTGCGACGGTGCCGAGTATGTCGCGGGCACGTACTTTCTGTCCTTTCTGCACGATGGTGCTGGAGAGGTTGCAATAGACGGAGATGTAGCTGCCGTGACGAACAAGTACGTTGCGTGTGCCGGAGAACTGGAAGACGCTGGTGACGACGCCGTCGAAGATGGCACGGGCACGGGCTCCCGGGCGGCCGACGTAGTCTGTTCCTTTATTGTCGAGCTGGACATTCTTCATGCCCGGCACGTTGTAGATGCCGAAACGGTTGCCCAGCATATACTGTCCGGTGATGGGGACTGGCAGACGGCCTTTGTTCTGTTCGAAGGTGCCGTTGAGCTGTCGGTCTGCTGCCGTAAGCCATGAGCCGCTCTTTTGTGTGGTGGCGGGCTTTGTTTCTGTCTTTGGTTTCGAGGTGGAGGCTGGCTGTTTGGTCTTTGTTGTTGTGGTTTTCTTTGCTGCAGCCTTCTTCTTCCGGGCCTCTTCCTCTGCTTTTTTTCTGGCCTGCTCTATTTCGTAGGCAATCACCTCCTCAATCTTCCTGTCGAGCGCAGCAATCTGTTTCTGCTGCTCTGCCACTTTGCCCTTCAGTCCGCTCTCTTTCTTCTTGAGTCCTGCCACCCTCTCTTTTTCCTGCATCTGCTGTTCGTTCAGACTCTTGCGCTGCTCCATGATTTCGTTGAGCTTGGCGCTCTTCCGGCTTTTTGCCTCGAGCAGACGGTTCTGCGCCTTGAGCAGTTCGGCTTGTTTCTGCAAGACTTGTCCGCTGAGATTATGCTGATAGACGACATACTCGCGAGCGTAGCGGGCACGACGGTACATCTGGCTGACCGTCTTTGCCGAGAAGATGAAGACCAGAGGGTCGTGGTTCTCACGCTGAACTCTGGCGTTGCGAATGGCCGCCTTAAGGCGTTGGCGACGCAGACGCAGTTCGCTGTCAATCCTCGTGATGTCCTTCTGCATGCGAGTAATATCGTCCTCCAGTTTGTTCAGCTCCTCCTCCAGCTCGTGGATGCGCTTCAGTCGGTTGTTCACCAGCGCACCCAGATAATCCACATTCTGCTGCCCGCTCTTCACCCTCTTCTGCGTCTTGCTGAGCTGCGTCTTGGAGTTCTGCAACTCCGTCTTGAGCTTAGACTGTTGCTGCTTCAGTTCCTTCACCTTCTTGCTGTTCTGTGCGGCAAGAGGCAGAAAGAGCATCAGGCTGAGACAAAGAAAAAGAATTCTGTTCATTGTGCAGGCTTTTGTGAGAAAAGGTACGGTTTTATCGGTTCAGATTCATAAGGTACGACATGAGTTTGTCTGCCGTTATCTCCTTGTAGGAACGGCCGGAGATGTCTGTCCGCGTTTCCCAACCCGAATCGTTCCTGAGGTTGGAGAGCGAAAGCGTTGCCTTGAAAGGTCGGCTTCCGGCAGCAATGGAGATGTCGTGCCTCGTGGGAAACTTTTTCTCCCCCAGCGGAGAGAACTCCACATAGTCCCATGTCATGTAGGGCGACACACCTGTTCTGTGAGAAGAGACTGCCACTTGGCGCACAAGGCCGTCGATGGCGTTGACAATGAACGTCAAAACTGCCAGGCGACTATCGGCATTGACCAACGTCACCTTGTCGCCGTCTGCCGATTTGGCGAACTGTTTTTCCGCAGGCATAGTGCCGGACTCGGCAAGCAGGAACAGTTCTCCCCAGAAAAGGGACTGTAGAGTGTGAAAATCTATATTGGCTCCGTCAAAGAAAGGTATGTCGCGGAAGGCTGCCTTGACATACTGTTTCCCCATTTTATCTACAATCATGAAGTAGTCGGGCGTCACCTCTATGCGTGCCACCTCGAGGATTCCGAAGGTGACGAGCGATAGTTGTATGACGTCGTTGCGCTTCATGCGCAACATTCCGCCGAGCGAAGTTGTCTTGCTGCCTGTTTGGAAAGCGAAGGAGGCTTTGGCTGTGACGAAGGTTTCGCTCTGCCTGTTGGCATTGACCGTCTGCACTATGTTCTGCAAGAGGGTGGTGTTGCTGTCGGCCTTGGCATTGCTTTTTGCCACGGAGGACTTGCGTGTGCCGCAGGATGCCATCAGCACGATGCAGAGAAGCATGACGGTGATGCGTTGTATTGCTTTCATTGTTTGCCTTATTTGATGTATTTCTTTTGCCGTATCTTCTTGCGTAACTGTGGCGAGCAGGTGTCGTCGTTTTTCTTTTTGGCCAGTTTCCAGAGTCGCATTGCTGTTTCTTGCTCGCCGAGGTGGGCGTAGATGTCGCCTGCATGCTCGAGGATGTTTCCGAGCATTGCCTGGTCGGCGAGGAGTTCGGCGTCGGTCTTTTGTAGGGGGACCACTTTGTCCATGTATGTTCGTGCGTGGGCATAGTCTCCTTTCTTGAAGAGTATCCAGGCGTATGTGTCGAGGTATGTGATGTTTTCCGGCTCTTGGCGTACGGTGCGATAGCTCATCTCTTCGGCGCGGTCGAGCTGTTCTTCTTTCAGACTAAGGTAGTAGGCGTAGTTGTTGAGGCAGGGGATGTTGTCGTCTTTGTAGACGAGTGCGGAGTCGTAGGCTGCATAGGCTTCTTGTTCTTTGCCTTGCTGGTAGTATATGTCGCCGAGTGTTGCGAAGACGTTTGACACGAGGTGTGGGTGTACGTCGTCTGTCCGGACGCGTAGTCCCTGCTGCATGACTTCGGTTGCCTGTGTTAGTTTTTTTTGTTCGGCGAGTGCCAATCCGAGGTAGTAGGCGTAGGATATTTCTTCGGGATGGTAGTTGAGTCCTCTCCGGCTGATGTCTTCTACGCCTTTTCCGTCGTTCCTTTCTGCGTAGTATTGGAGCAGTTCGCTCAGTGCCATCTGGTTGCCCGGTTCGACGTCGAGCACTTGTCTCATTGTCTGGCAGATGGCTTCTTGTGGTTGTTTGCTGAAGGATTGGTATGCTGCCTTCATGATGAGCACTTCGGTGTTTTGTTGTGGTTTGGAGAGGAGGGTGTCGAAGGCGGCTGTGAGTTGTGTGGTGTATGTGGAGTCTCGCTGTACGTCGGCTATGTATGACCTGAGCAGGAGGACTCGCAACTGTGATGGTGACTCGGGGCTGAAGAGCAGTGAGTCGCGCATGCGGTCGTAGGCTTTGTGTTTTCCCTGGTCGCGAAGGTAGTCCATCGTGGCGAGGTGGAGGTTGAGGTTTGTTGGTTCTCGGCGTCGCACGTCGTTGTAGATTTCGAGTGCTTTGGCTGTGTCTCCGGCGTTCATGTACTGTGTGCCTGCCACGATTCGGAGGTTCATGTCGTGTGGTGATTCGTCGCAGAGTGTCTGGAGTTGCACGAAGGCGGAGTCGAGCATGCCTTTCTCTTTGTAGAGTCTGAACTTTTCGATGGTTATCTGTGGGTTGACGCCTTCGAGGAGTTCTATGCGGTTGAGTGCTCCGATGGCTTTGTCGGTGTCGCCCACGGTGTGGTAGAGTGTAACCAGTTGGGTGAGGATATCGCTGCGGCGCGACTGCAGGGTTGCCATTTTCTCCAGTACGGGTATGGCGGATTCGGCGTCGCGTTTGTTCAGGTAGAGTGCGGCAAGTGTTTCGAGGTAGTAGGGGTTGTCGGCATCGCGCTCGCAGGCTTGGCGGATGTATGCCGTTCCGAGGCTGTCGGAGCGCAGGTAGAGGTGGAGCACTCCCATGTTGTAGAGTGCCTCGGGGGCCTGTGGATTGATGTCGAGACAGTGGCGGTAGAGGTCCATTGCCGAAGGGTAGTCCTCTTGCAGACGGCACTTTTCGGCCTCGAGATAGAAGTAGTCGAAACGTGTCTGCGCAAAGGCTTCTGCCCCGGCAAACACGAAGGACAGTACGACAAGGGCAAGGCTTCGGAAAAACATGGCAGTAGATGTTGCCCGGAAAGGCACACCATTATTGCCGGAAAGGTACACCATTATTGCCGGAAAGGCAGTAGATGTTTCCGTCGCCCTCTGGCCGTTGTTTTTTGCGTGCTGCGCAGACATTGTAGAGATGCTATGTGGACAGACTTAGGTTCCTTACTTTGTTCCGCTATGACCGAAGCCGCCGGCTCCTCTTTCCGTCTCGGAAAGCACCTCCACGGCTTCCCATTCCGCCTGCTCGTGGCGGGCGATGACCATCTGGGCGATGCGCTCGCCGTCCTCGATGATAAAAGGCTTGTCGGAGAGATTGACAAGGATGACGCAGACTTCGCCACGATAGTCGGCATCGATGGTGCCGGGAGTGTTGAGGACTGTGATGCCGTGCTTGATGGCAAGGCCGCTGCGAGGACGCACCTGAGCCTCGTAGCCCGGAGGCAAAGCCATGAAGAGACCCGTGGGGACAAGGCAGCGCTGCAGGGGCTGCAACTCTATGGGCGACTCGATGTTGGCACGAAGGTCCACACCTGCCGACTGCGGCGTGGCATACTGTGGCAGCGGATGGTGGCTGCGATTGATTATCTGTACTTTCATATCTCTATGCTTTCAAATGTTACCAATGCTTAAACGTCGGGCAGACTCATGCCGTTAATCTTACGGTAAAGGTCGAGAGCATAGACATCGGTCATGCCCGAAATGTAGTCCAGCACAGCCATAATGCGCCCGTAGAGCGTAGGAGCAAGTATGTCGTACTGCGTGCTGACACGGTTGATGAGCAACTGCGAGAAGTCACGATCCGAGTGTGTGGCAGCCTGAACCATAAGGTCGGTCAGCGTCGTAATCACCTTATAGCCCGCAATCTCAATGTCCACCACATCCTTGCAGTGGTATATCCTGGCGTTCGCCGTACGCTCACACTGCTCGTAAGCACTGCGAGGCACATCGTCGATATGCTCGATAAGCCTGCCCTCGAAACAGCCCGAGAGGATTTCCTGCTCGTTCTCCAGGAAAGCCTGGACGCACTGCTGCTCCAAAGCATTGATGACACACGAACGCAAATACACTATCTGCTCGTTGACATCGTCGGCAAAAGGAACCAGACGCTTCCTGATTAACGACTGCTGCTCCGGCGTAAAATAAGCCAACAGCAAATGCTTCGTCTCCTGAGTGGTCAGCAGTTTCAACTTATGAGCATCCTCAATGTCCATCACCTGATAGCAGATGTCGTCCGCTGCCTCAACCAAATAAACCAACGGATGACGAGCATAACGGACCGTCCCACCGGGCGACGGAAGACGAATGATGCCCAGTTCGCGAGCAATATGCTCGTAATCCTTCACCTCGCTGCGGAAGAAACCGAACTTGCCCTTTGCGTTCGCCAAATCAGAAGAATAAGGATACTTCACGATACTCGCCAGCGTACTGTACGTCATGCCAAACCCACCGCGCCGGCGACCCTTGAAATGATGCGTAAGCAAACGGAAAGCATTGGCATTACCCTCGAAGTGAGTCAGGTCATGCCACTGCGCAGAAGACAAACCATCGCCCGTCTCCGGACAAACATAGTCCTTCAGAAACAAACCGTTACCCTCGCTGAAATAAGTGCCAATAGCATTCTCGCCACTATGACCAAAAGGAGGATTACCCAAATCATGGGCAAGGCAAGCAGCACTCACAATACTGCCAAGTTCCGTGAAATGCGTATTATAAAGTTCCGGACGATGACGCAAAATGAGCCGACTGATGTCGTTACCCAAACTGCGGCCCACACTGCTCACCTCAAGACTGTGCGTCAGTCGATTGTGAACAAAGATGCTTCCCGGCAAAGGAAACACCTGAGTCTTGTTCTGCAAACGGCGGAAAGGCGCAGAAAAGATAAGGCGATCGTAGTCACGCTGAAACTCAGTACGGTCGTCATCGCCCTGCTGAATGTTCTCCTGACCAAGCCGCTTGCTGGAAAGCAACGTTTCCCACTTCATCATCTCACGTGCCATTCTACCCTGAACCTTTGTCCCTGAATACACAAACGCTTCACAAAAAAAGAACTACTGACAGTCCTCCGGCTTATAGAAGATACGGTTCGCACCGCTTGTTATCTTTACAAGTTCGGGATGCTCTGCAGCAAAAGTATCGATATGGCGCATGCGCTTCTCCTGAAGAATCTCGTCGACAGCAATGAGTATGCCAGTCTCTTCCACGTCGCCAAAGCCGTCGTTGATGGCAGTGCCGAAGAGTTTCATGGTAGGACTAAGTCCCATGTATGCGTTGACCAGAGGCGGAATGTTATACCCGAGTGCCCTCACCTCACGGTTCAGTATGCGATAGTCTGCCTTGAAGTCATCCTCGGTGAAGAGTTGGCTGAACTGTTCGGGGTCGTGCCACAAGTGGAGAGGCTTCATGGGGTAGATGAGATTGTCCGGATCGGGGAAGTGCTTGCCCAGGAAGTAATGTATCATGTCGCGCGCCATGCGGTCGTAACTGGGATACATGGTGAACTTTCCGAAGAGGTATCGTACAGTAGGTTCGATGACAACGATGGCGCCGAGTCCGTCCCAAAGGTTGTCGAGAGCAAAGATGCCCTTACGTCCTCGCAAGGTGCTCTGGTACTCGAGGGTGACAAAACTGCGCCCGAGTTCTACAGTCCACGGAGCATAATCCTTCATGAAACGCTCTGAGAAACGGAACATATGACTGGTTGCAAGGTTGGGTTGCCCGTCGGGTGCGATGTCCCAGTCCTTCCCGAGGATGTAACGGTAGCCTCCTACGATTTCTTCTTCCTCAGGATCCCAAACGATGAGTTGTTTGTATGGGTTGTCGCAGGTGTCGTATTCGTCGAGGTCGTAACTTTTTCCGGTGCCACCTCCTGCTGCCCGGAAAGCAATTTCGCGCAGTCGTCCGATTTCCATGACGACGTTTGGCGAGTCTTGCCATGTGACAACATAGACTTCGTTGCTGCTTTTGTTTGTCATTCGCAGATGCTTATCGGGTGTAAGTTCTGCTTTGAGTACTTCTCGTGGGATGGGACTTATGATTTCTTCCATTGGGGTTGTTTATTGTCGGGGTGTTGTTTTTCAGATTTCGTAGACCTTATCTTGCACCCATTTGCCCCATTGCTGTGGGGTTTTTGTGCGGTCGAATGTTTGCCAGGGTATGGGTTTCCCGATGCGTACGGTGTAGTGGTTGCCTCGGCTTCGGTACATTTCGTCGGGCAAAAGTGCCATTGCAAAGTTGGGGAGATGAAGGCGTTTGCACCATCGTGCCACGTTGTAGAATCGGTTTGTGTTTTGCCCGATGAAGTGTATGGGCACGATGTCGCGCTGGTGTTGCACACTTTTTGCAACAAAGGCTTTGTTCCATGTAATGTCACGGATGGTGCCGTCGTCTTGTCGGCGACTGCAGAGTCCGGCTGGGAACATGATGACGTGGCAATCGCTGCTGAAAGTGCTTTCTACTATAGCAGGGAAAGAGCGTGCTTGTTTGCCTATTTTATTGATGGGCACACAGAGTGGCGCAAGTCCCTGAAGGTTCATAAGGAGGTCGTTGACAAGGTATTTTATTTTGCCTTGGTAGTGTTCTCCGATAACCCATCCGAGTGTTACACCGTCGATGGCTCCGAGGGGATGGTTGCTGACGAAGGTGCAGAGTCGGCCGTCGGTGGGGAGGTTCTCTCGTCCTTCCACATCGACTGTGACGCCTACGTAGTCGACAACGCCTCGGCAGAAGTCAACGCCTACTCGTCCTTGTCGCAGATATATGTTGATGAACTCTTGGTGTATGATGCGTGCCAGGAGTGACGTGAGCCATTTGGGTATGTATTTGGCACGTTTTCCTGCTCGACTCCTGACGATATTGTCTATGTTGATTTCTTGTATGCCGTTTTCCATTTCCGGTTTTGTTGTGTGGTGTTGGTGTGGCTGGCAGGGTGTTATTGTCCGATATTGACGGGTCGGTTGTTGATAAAGTAGTGTCCTCTGGGCAATCCGCTCAGCCAGTTGGTGCCTTTATTGAGGCGCGCTGTGAGATAGAGTACTCCGCTGCGTGTGTAGATGGGCAGGAGTTGGTCGTGGTCGCTTTGGATGCGAACGGCTCGTCCTGTTACGGTTATTTGTATAGGGTAAGCGGAGGTGCTCATTTTGCCACCGGATGGCATTTCGAGCGACACAAATGGTACGACCAGTGTGTCGGGCTCATGCTGTCTGCGCACCTTGCGTTTGCGTACAGCACCATCTGCCGGCCAGCAAAAGCAAGCAGCCAACAAAAGCAAGCAGATTCGTCGTATGGTTGTCTTCAACATGAGCCGTTTCCTCTTTACAAGCGACAAAATTAAACAATTCCAAGCAAAATGACAAATAATAGCACAAGAAAAAAGGCGATTTGTTTAACTTCCGCAAGTTCGCATTACAAGGGGCGTAAAACACACCGAATGGGAGGCAGTTTCACACGGCGCATCGCACAGAACAGCCTCATCCGAGAGCGTGCTTCTTGACGCTAAAGAGGCTATACTTTTCACCGCAGATTGAGAACTTCACAAATGCAAAACGAGAGATTTTTAACCCAGATAAAACTTCTCACCTCATGGCGGAAAAGGTTCCATAATGCGTGTTTAACATTATTTAACCCTATACACAAGAGACCATGTTTAGATAAGTCGTAACTTTGTACAAGACTACACCTTTTAAATCATAAACATATGAAAAACAATCGACTTATTTTATTTGTTTTGAATTTCCTGCTTGTTTTAACAGCACATGCCGATCCCATCAGCCGCGAACAGGCACTGAAATTAGCAGAACAACACCTGAAGGACAAGCCCGGAAGCAACATCTTGTCCCCAATCACAAGTTCCCGCCGACTGGCACGAAGCAAGAGTGCAGAACAGGATAAACAGATGCCGTACTATGTCTTCGACAGAGGTCAGAACCAAGGCTTCGTTATCGTACCCGGTGATGACAGTTACGGAGAAATCATCGGCTATACCGAAGAAGGCTCTTTCTGCTACGACTCACTACCACCACATATGCAGAACTGGCTCGACGGCCAAGCAGAATACATCAACTACCTCATGGAAAACACCGACAAAGCCCGGCAGCAGAAAAGCAACAGGAAGCGCGTCGCAATTCATGCCAGCATTGAGCCCATGGTGACAACAAAGTGGGGACAAGGATGGCCCTACAACAACGAGTGCCCTATCTACTTCGGCGAAGGACGCTCCATCACAGGCTGTGTGGCCACCGCAATGGCACAACTTATGTACTACCAGCGCGAAAAGTCCGTCAAAGAGGTGCAGGCCGATATACCAAGTTATACGCTGACGAACGACCAAAAGGGCACCATGACGGTTGAAGGCATACCTGCTGGCTCGCCCATCGACTGGGACAATATGCTGGACACCTACAGCAACAGTTCCAGCGAAAAGAGTTGTCTGGCCGTCGCACAACTGATGCACTACTGCGGCGTATCACTCCACATGGGATACTCCCCTGGAGGCTCGGGAGCATCGACAAGCAGAGTGCCTGGCCCGCTGAAAGACTTTTTCGGATATGGTGACAATCCGCGTACCGTCTGGGCACACTACTACAACGACGAAAACAACTGGGACGAAATCCTCTACCGCGAGTTGGAACAGCGACGCCCCTTCCAGTTAGCCGGACACACACAAGAAGGAGCCGGACACTCTTTCCTTTGCGATGGCTATAAAGATGGCCTTTATCATATCAACTGGGGATGGAACGGCGGCAGCGATGGCTATTTTGCCCTTAAGACAATGAATGGATGGTCCTTCTCGCAGTGTGCCATCATCAACTTTGAACCTGATGACTTCTCAGCACTTGAACTGAAGATTTCCAATCAGATGACCAAACAAATCTGTCTGGACAACTGGGACAGCAACGGCGACGGCAAGTTTACTTATGGCGAGGCTGCTGCCGTCACAGACCTCGGAGAAGCCTTCCGTGGAAAGACATTAACTGCCTTCAATGAGTTGTACTACTTCACATCAGTTACTTCGATACCCGACAACGCCTTTAACGGTTGTGTTCGCCTCTCCTCTATCCGCTTGCCCAAAAAGTTGGAAAGCATCGGCGCAGAAGCCTTCGGCGGATGTAGTGCCCTGAAGACGCTTGCTCTTCCCGACGGCATCAACGCTATTGGCGACGGGGCCTTCAATGGCTGCAACAGTTTGGAGAACTTGAGGTTGCCCGTCAACATTACCCGCATAGGGGCACGAACCTTTGCAGATTGCCAGACATTTACTTCGACAACCATCCCTATCTGCGTCACCTACATCGGCGATGGTGCTTTCAGTGGCTGCACAGGCCTGCAGTCCATCACCGTCAAGACCGAGCGGCCCCAGAACCTGCAACTGGGCGAAGACGTCTTCGCCGGAGTGGATAAAACCCAGGCCGTACTGAACTTTCCACAGGGACAGCATGAATACTTTACCACGGCAGAGCAGTGGAAAGACTTTACGAATGTTAATGAACAGCGCACGCTCTCGCAGGGAGTGTTCGCACAACTTGCCCAAGGAAAGCGTTACTATATATATAATGTAGGTACAGGACGTTACCTGACGCACGGCGAGGCGTACGGTACGCAAGGCGTCGTTGCAGAAACGAACTCTCCCATGCGCTTCGAGTTCCGCAAGAAGACAAACATGGCAGAGGATGAATACTATCTCTATTCGGCCGATTCGCCCAACAAGAACAACCGAATCTTCTTCCGCTCCACGACCGACCCCAATGTGGGCGAGGGCATCAGGACCTGCTTCGTGGACGGAGCCGCTACCCGCCTAAACGAAACCGGACAGCCTGCCAACTGGCAGATAAAACTCGTGGAGGGCCAAGACAGAGTCTATACCATCCAATGCTCTGAAGGTACGGCCGATTACCACGATGGCTGGTATCTCGGCGTACAACCCGGGCATGAGAGCAATGCCACATATCCGACCTACGGAGTTTACTTTGACATTCCTTATGACCAGTTCCCATTGAACTGCCAATGGATGCTTGTGGAGATTACAGAGAACTCTCTTCTCTACACAAAATATGCCTCTCAGTTGGACAACCTTATTTCGATTGCCGGGAACCAGAATTTCGACGCATCGCACGAGAAGGTGGTTTATGGCAACACCAGCAGTTCGCTTTCCGAATTGCAACGTGCCTGCTACCACTTGCGCGCTAAACTTGGTTTCATCAACTTCGAGGATGAGGCGTTCCGAGACATCATTCTGGCAAGATTCGACGGCGACGCCAATAAGGAGATATCACAAGAGGAGGCTGCCGCAGTTAAGCAGTTCCCGGAGAAATTGTTTACCGGCAACAAGGAAATCACATCGCTGGCTGACCTTAAGCACTTCACCGGCTTGATGGCCATCGACAAGGAGAGTTTTAACAACTGCTCGAATGTCTCGGAGATTACGTTGCCCGAGAACATCGAGACGATCGGCGTCCGCGCGTTCACTGCCCAGCCCAAGGTAACGAAAATCATACTTCCTTCGCGCGTCACATCCATAGGCAGCAGAGCCTTCTACAACAGTATTGCCCTGAGGGAACTCTATCTTCCTGTGGCCGACCCCTCGGAGATCAATATCAACGAGGCTGCCTTCAATTTCGGAAACAGCGAAGGCAATCCTCTGAGCGACTGCATCCTTTATGTGCCATTCGGCAGTAAGAAACTCTATGAGGAGGCTGATGTTTGGTGCAAATTCACCGACATACGCGAATACCGCGTGCCGGAATTGCCCGAATTCTCTACGCCTCAGGTCAACACGGACTACTACATCTACAATCTCGGCACAAAGAAGTTCATCACACGCGGCGAGTCGTGGGGTACGCAGGCAGTGGTCGGCACGTCACCTCTGACATGGCAACTGCGGCGTCAGAGCAACATGATGCCTGGAGTTTACTACTTCTACTCCGAAGATTTGACGGACCGTCCTAAAAAAGCCTGGGGCAGAGTAACCACCGACCGCAACATCGGCGACGGAAAGTCCACGTTCACAGATACCGACATCAATGTTCATTCTTACTGGGCTGTCAACCCTGTCGACTCACTCGACAATGTTTATACTTTCCAGCCGCCCAAAAACAATGCCGACTACGTGCAGGGAGAATATGCCGGTGTTGACCTTCAGCATGCCTCATATGTCAGCCCGACCTACGGCGTCTATTGGGACATTGACTACCAGGCCAATCCGAAGAACTGCCAATGGGGCTTCATGGAAGTGACGAAGGTTAAGGCCAGTCGTGCCAAGCAAAGTCTTGGAGAAGAACTGTACAGCCTTATCATGAAGGCTCAGGGCAGCACGGTCGATGCCACGTCCGAGCAGGTTGTTTACGAAAACCCTGCCAGCACATCGACAGAACTCCGCAGAGCCGTTGTTTCAATGCGTAGGAAACTGCGCCTCGTGCCCTTCGTTGACGAACACGTAGAACTGTTCTGCGTCAATACATGGGACGACGATGATGATGGCGAACTGAGTTTCGATGAGGCTGCATCCGTTCAGGATATCGGCATTTCCTT
Source organism: Bacteroidaceae bacterium (assembly GCA_017461345.1). Taxonomy (GTDB): domain Bacteria; phylum Bacteroidota; class Bacteroidia; order Bacteroidales; family Bacteroidaceae; genus Physcousia. The sequence goes on from JAFTYP010000030.1 coordinate 12,991, forward strand.
CAAGGGTAACACCTCGCTTACCAGCCTTGAGGACCTGCGCCACTTCACGGGTCTGACCGAGATTCCCGCGGAGGCCTTCCGTGCCAACTCGTCGATGGTGTCCGTCATCCTGCCGGAGAATGTGACGAAGGCTGGCAAGTATGCTTTTGCGGCTTGCTCGGCACTGAAGTATGTGGCAGCACTCAATGCCACAACCGTAGTGGACATTCAGGAGGCCACCATGCCTTCCCGTGCCCTCACCGTCTTCGTTCCTGAGAACATGGTTGAGGCTTACAAGGCCGACACCTACTGGCAGAAGTACACCATCCTGCCCTATACCGGCATTCCTGTCATACAGGTCAGCGATGCCGAGCGCGAGTATGGCCGTACCAATGCGAAGGCTACGTTCGAGGTGACCGGTGCTCCCGTCAATGTTGTTCCTGTTGTTTCTGTCAACAACGTTGCCACCCTTGCCACAGGCACTTATCCTATCGGCATCAGCAACATCGACATCATCACCAGCCTTGACTTGCAGGTGAACGAAGGCACCTTGACTGTGAAACCTGCTCCCGTCACCGTGACGGCCAAATCCTACACCCGACTGGAGGGTCAGCCCAATCCGGAGTTCGAATACACCAGAACGTCGCTCCGCAACCGGGAAACGCCCGAAGAGGTATTCCTGCAGATGCCTGTCATCACATGCCAGGCCGATGAGTCCAGTCCTGCCGGCCAGTATGAGATTGTTGTCAGCGGAGCCGAAGCACTGAACTATGTTTTCACCTACGTCAACGGCATTCTTACCATTGAGGAAGACCCCGACGGCATAGCAGACATCGCATCGGACAAGGACGATGAAGGAATGCTCTACGACCTGCAGGGCCGCAAGATAGAGGGCCACAACCTGAAGCGTGGCGTCTATATCAAAAACGGCAGGAAGTACATCAGCAAATAGCGGAGGAGTCAGCAAGCCCTCCGAGCGGCTCTTGTCGCCCGTAGGGTTTCCTGGCGTACCGACAGATACAAAACGTAAATAGCCCGGAGCATCGTCCCCGGGCTATTTGCTTGTATATCATGCAGGTTTTGTTCTTGTTTTACAGGTGTCTGCCAAAAAGAAAATAATGGTTAACCATTATTGCCAATTAGGTTAAGGATTATTCGAATAATGGTTAACCATTCCGGGCGGAAAGGTTAACCTATTTTTCGCAGGGGCTGTGCTATGCCTTCAGAGGGTTCCAGCCTTGTGCCTTGAGACTGTGTTCGCCGCCGTCGCGAGTGATGAGGGCGCAGCCTTTGTCGGGCTCGGTGATGTAGCCTATGACGCATATGTCTTCGAGTGCCGAGACGGTGTCGTTCTGTGCGAGTGGCACGGTGAAGAGCAGTTCGTAGTCTTCGCCGCCGTTTAGGGCACAGGTGCTGACGTTCAGGTTCAGTTCTTCGGCCATTGCAGCAGTCTGGTAGTCGAGGGGCAGACGCTCCTCGTAGATGCGGCAGCCTGTCTGGCTTTGCTTGCAGATGTGCATGAGTTCGCTGCTCAGTCCGTCGCTGATGTCCATCATGCTCGTCGGGCGGATGCCTGCCTTGCGCAGTGTGGCGACGATGTCGCCCCTTGCCTCCGGTTTGAGTTGACGTTCAAGGATGTACTCCTTGCCGCTGAAGTCGGGCTGCGCATCCTTCAGCAGTTCCATCTGCTCCTTGCTGCCGCTCTTGCGTGCCTCCGCCACCTGCTCGTCGTAGATGAGTTTCTCCCTCTCCAGGAGTTGCAGGCCCATATAGGCAGCGCCGAGGTTGCCGCTGACACAAATCAAGTCGGTTGGCTTGGCACCACTGCGCAGCACGATGTCGTCCGCCCGTGCCTCGCCCAGAGCCGTAATGCTGATGGCCAGTCCGGTCAGGCTTGCCGTCGTGTCGCCACCCACAATGTCCACACCCCACTTCTCGCAGGCCAGCCGCATGCCGGCATAGAGTTCCTCCACATCCTCCACCTTGAACTTGCTGCTCAAGGCAAGGCTTACGGTCACCTGGCGCGGCTCTGCATTCATGGCAAACACATCGCTCAGGTTCACCATCACCGCCTTGTAGCCAAGATGGCGCAAGGGAACATAGGTGAGGTCGAAATGGATACCCTCCATCAGCAAATCGGTGGTGACCACCGTCTGCATACCCTCCGTAGGAGCCAGCACGGCACAATCGTCGCCAATGCCCCTCACCGTAGTCGCATTCTTCACACTTATCTCTTTGGCAAGGCGCTCAATGAGGCCAAACTCGCCCAATTCAGATATTTCCATCGTAACAATTAATCTTCACACTTCGTTCTTCAATCTTCACTCTTCACCAGTTCCTCCATGATGGTAGCCATCAGGGGCTGGACAGCAGACGCAGCACGCTGCACCTCCTCATGCGTAACCTTGACAGGCTCGCCAAAGCCGCCCAAGTCCGTAATGATACTCATGCCAAAGCAACGCATACCACAATGGTTGGCAACAATCACCTCGGGAACCGTACTCATGCCCACGGCATCGGCACCCCACGAAGCAAACATACGGTACTCGGCCGGCGTCTCGAACGTCGGACCCTGCGTAGCCAGATAAACACCATGTTGCACCTTGATGCCATTACGGGCAGCAATCTCGTCCGCCCTGGCTATCAGATCGCGGCTGTAAGCCTCGCTCATGTCCGGGAAACGCGGCCCCGGAGGAACATTCGGACCATGCAAAGGATTCTCAGGCATAAAGTTGATGTGATCCGTAATCACCATCAAATCACCAATCGAAAAAGCAGGATTCATGCCACCGGCTGCATTGCTTACAAAAAGAGTCCTGATGCCAAGTTCGTGCATCACCCGTACAGGAAACGTCACTTGCTGCATCATGTAACCCTCATAGTAGTGGAAACGACCCTCCATCGCCATAACATCCTTGCCGCCCAGGCGTCCGAAAATGAGTTGCCCGGCATGCCCCTCCACCGTAGAAACCGGGAAGTTAGGAATATCAGCGTAAGGGATGCAGACAAGTTTCTCAATGCGTTCGGCCAACTGGCCCAAACCAGTTCCCAGCACAATCGCCGTCTGCGGAGCATTAGGCCTTCTTTCGCGAAGCCATTCTGCCGTTTCTCTTATTCTCTCGTACATAGTCTAAAATCGCTTTATCCAGTTTCTCTTTCTCATCACGCATGATGCCAAACTCAACAGGTAACACATAAGTATTCTCCCTCACCTCATCGCAAAAACCCTGCAAGTGCAGCAAACGGGCCGCATCCTTCTCGGTGGTAATGATGACACGGGGCTTCGGCAACGCCTGAAAAGCCTTCTGAATAACATCAACATCACGGCGGGAATAGTAATGATGGTCGGGGAAAGAAAGCGGAGTAACGTGCTGAACAAAGCGACGGACATCCTGTTCCATCTGACGAGGATTGCCTATTCCGGTCAGAAGCAACACATGAGTATTGTCCTTGCGCAACATATCCGGCTCCAAATCACCTTCGCCCCAAAGCCTGCGGAGCGTGCCATAACAGAAAGTGCTGAAGAAAAGTTGCTGATAAGGTCTGACGTGCAATGCCGAAAGGATAACCCGAAAACCCATCGCATTGATGTGTCGTGGGCATTTCGTAACAATAATCGTCGATGCACGTCTGCTGGAAGAAGCACGTTCGCGCAACCTTCCTGCCGGCAAAAGGCAGTCGTCCGAGATGATGCGGTGGTAGTCCACAAGCAAAATGTTGTGCCCTGCCTTCACATATCTATGCTGATAAGCATCGTCGAGGAGTATGACTTCCACGTCTTTCGTTGCCTCATCGGTCATGAGCCGCTCTATGCCTCGCCTCCTGTTGCCGTCCACGGCAACGTAAACGTCGGGGAATTTTTGTTTGATTTGCCAGGGTTCGTCGCCTATTTCCTCCATGGGAGATGCCATTGTGGCGAGTATATATCCTTTGGTTCTGCGTTTGTATCCTCTGCTGAGCACTGCCACTCGGTATTTCTTGGCCAGGAGTTTTATGAGATATTCCACGGCGGGAGTCTTTCCTGTGCCGCCTACTGTGATGTTTCCGACGTTGATGATGGGTATGTCATACGACACGGATGGCAGAATACCTATGTCGAAAAGGGTATTACGGATGTCGATTCCCAGTCCATAGAGCCAACTGAGCGGCATCAGCCATCTGCGTATCTGTGTCATGTCGCCTTCCATCTGTGTTTTTTTGTTTTGGTGTTATGGTATTTGTTTAAGGCTGTGTTGGGGTTTTAGTTGATGTTTGGGTCGTATGGCAGGCGTGCTTGTATCTGGTCCATCTTGCCGATGCGACGTACGAGGGCGAAGGCGGGGTAGTATTCGCCAAGTGCTGCTCGCATTTGGTTCTCGAGGTATTCGTTGCTTCCTTTGTTGAGGATTGACATATACCATGGTTCGGGGCTGGGGTAACGGCCTACGGTGTATTCGTCTGTCTCTGCCAGTTCTGCTGCTGCGGCAATGGCGTCTTCGAGGTTTCCGAGTTGGTCGACGAGTCCTATCTTGAGTGCTTGTTCGCCGGTCCATACTCGTCCTTCGGCAACGGCTTTGACGCTGTCGGGTGTCATGCCTCTTCCGCCTGCCACTCGGGCGATGAAGAGTTCGTATCCGTTGTTGATGTATTTTTGCATTTTGGCTGTTTCTGCGGCATTGAAGGGTCGTCCTGTTGCGCCGAAGTCGCTCATGGCGTTTGTTTTCACGACGTCGAATGTGAGTCCGAGCTTTTGGGTGAGGAGTTCGCTGGCATCGGGTATCATGCCGAAGATGCCTATGCTTCCGGTGAGTGTGGTTGGTTCGGCGAAGATTTTGTTAGCGCCGCAGCTGATGTAGTAGCCGCCGCTTGCTGCCATTCCACCCATGCTGATGACAACGGGTTTCTCGGCTCGGAGGAGTTGTACTTCGTGCCATATTTGTTCGCTGGCATAGGCTGAGCCGCCGGGGCTATTGACGCGGATGACTACGGCCTTGACGTCTTCGTCTTCGCGGAGTTCTTGTAGGTCGGTTATGGTTTGTTGTGTGGTGATGCAGTGTTCTTGGTTGAAGCCTGCTGCGGGTGCGTCGTTTATTTCTCCGTAGGCGTAGTATACGGCTATTTCTTCGTCGATTTTCTTGCCGAGGTTGTCGCTGTTTGCCACATCGGCGAGTGTTGTGAAGTTGAGTTCGTCGTCTTGTTGGAGTTCGAGGCGGTGGCGGAGTGTTTCTTTCACGTCGCTCAAGTATGCGAGTTGGTCGACGAGTTTGTTTTCCACGTAGACGTCTGCCTGGCAGAGGACGGTGGTGCTGTCTGCGAGGGCATTGAGTGTTTCTACGGAGAGCTTACGGCTTTCTGCCACGTCTTTCTGGAGGTTGTTCCAGATGCTGTTCAGGTAGCTTTGCACTTGTTCGCGGTTGGCTTCGCTCATCTCGGTGTTGATGAAGGGTTCGACTGCGCTTTTGTATGTGCCTACCTTGAAGACTTGCATTTTGACGCCTATTTTTTCCATGAGTCCGGTGAAGAAGATGGGTTGGCTGGCCATGCCGTTCCAGTCCACCATGCCGCTTGGGTTGAGGAGGACTTCGTCGGCGATGGAGCAGATGTAGTAGGCTCCGCTGGAGTAGTTATCGCCATAGGCTACTATCCACTTGCCGCTTTCCTTGAATGTCTGCAGTCCCTGTCGGAGTTCCTGCAGCATGGCGGGCGTTGCTGCCAGCAGTCCGCCTTCCAGGTAGATGCCCTTCACGTCCTCGTTGTCTGCTGCTTTCTTCAGGGCTTCGAGTGCCTGGTCGAGGCCGATGGTGGTTTCTTCTCCCTGGCTGAGTATGTCCATGGGGCTGCCTTCGCCTGCCCTTTCCACCAGTTCGCCCTGCAGTTTGATGCGCAGAACGCTGTTCTCGGGCACTACGCCGCTGGCTCCTTCGCTTGCTATCATGCCGGCTACGGAGATAAGAGAAATCACTGAAAAGATGACACTGGCCAGGATGATGCCTACGACCGACGCCATTGTGTACTTGAGAAAATCTTTCATATTTGTATGCTAATTGTTTGTTTTCGACACATAATTAATATATTCTCGGGGAGCAAAGTTAGTGATTATTCGCCATACCTGCAAGGTTTTAGGCAAGAAATGATGGTGCAGGAATCATTCGGGGCACATGCTGCCGAAGGGCAAGCCCGGCCTCGCCAAAAAACATCTACTGCCTTTCCGGCCAATTAGGTTAACCTTTCCGACCGACATCTACTGCCTTTCCGGGCAACTTGGCAGTAGATGTTTTCCGACACCCCTCAGCACGCCTTGTTCCTGCGCAATGCCAGGCAGGCGGAAGACCACACGCCGAGCAGCGCAACCAACAGAGTCTGAATGGTATGCACAATGAGAACATACAGCACAGCCTCGGTCTGACCGACACCATAAAGCACGAGAACCGTCTTCACAGCAAAGTGCCACGAACCCGCTCCGTTGGGCGTAGGAACCAGCACGGCAAAGGTGCCCACCACAAAAGCCACCAGAGCAGCCAGCGAACCCAAGCCCGCCGTGAAGTCGAAACAATAGAAAGTCAAGTAGAAATGCAAGTAATAACTCACCCAGATGCCTACCGAATAAACAAGAAAGAGCAACGGACTCTCCACCTCACGAACAGAAAGCAAGCCACTCCTCAAGTCCGAAACAAAAGACTTCGTCTTCGAGAAAAACTGAAAACGCCTCGATACCAGCCACACACAAAGCACAGCAAACAGCCCGCAAGCAACCGTCACAATCCAACCCGTAGCAGAAAAACGGTCAAACAGACTGCCCGCAGAAACACCCGTGTGGCGGAAAAAATCCAAAAAGACAGGCACCTGCGTCAAAAACGTCAGCAAAGAAAGCAACAAAACAAGCACCGTGTCGATAATCCTCTCCGTAACAACCGTACCCACACAACAACTGAAATTCGTCCCCTCATAACGCTTCAGCACACCACAACGCAACACCTCACCCACACGAGGCACAACCAGGCTGCTGGCATAACTCAGGAAAACAGCATGCACACAAGTGGACAGACGAGGACTCTCGCCGGCAGGAACAAGCACCTGGCGCCACCTCACAGCACGCAACACCTGCGCCAAAACACCAAAAGGCAAAGACAAAAGCATCCAAGACCACAACATCTTGTGCGAAACAGCATCCGTCAGTTCCTCCCAACGAACACCACGATACATCCACCACAATATGCCTGCCGCCAAAGCCAAAGGCACACCTATTTTGAGAAACTTTCTTATCCTTTGCACGTCCCGAATGAACTTTTTTTCATATCTTTGCCGTGCAAAAGTACAAAGAATTAGGGAGAATGAGAGCAGTAAAGCCAAAAAAGTTCCTCGGACAACACTTTTTGACCGATTTGAGCATCGCTTCCCGCATTGCCGACACAGTAGACGCCTGCCCCGAACTGCCCGTACTGGAAGTCGGACCAGGCATGGGCGTCATGACACAATACCTTGTCCAAAAACAAAGACCGGTCAAAGTCGTAGAAATCGACTACGAAAGCGTAGAATACCTGCGACGAACATACCCCGACCTCGAAGACAACATCATCGAAGACGACTTCCTCAAGATGCACCTCGAACGCACCTTCCAGGGCTCACCCTTCGTCCTGACAGGCAACTACCCCTACAACATCTCCTCGCAAATCTTCTTTAAAATGCTCGACTACAAGGAGCTTATCCCCTGCTGCACAGGCATGATACAAAAAGAAGTAGCAGAAAGAATGGCAGCAGGGCCAGGCTCGAAAACCTACGGCATACTCAGCGTACTCATACAAGCATGGTACGACGTGGAATACCTCTTCACCGTAGAACCCGGCGTCTTCAACCCACCACCCAAAGTACGCAGTGCCGTCGTGCGGCTGACACGCAACGAAACTACCGACCTCGGCTGCGACGAAAAACTCTTCAAAAGGCTTGTCAAGACAACATTCAACCAGAGACGCAAAACATTGCGCAACAACATCAAGCCACTCCTCTCGGCCCTCGAAGCCGAAAGCACAGAGAAACCCGACTTCACAGAACTGCTTGCCGACCCAATCATGCAGAAGCGACCGGAACAACTCAGCGTGGCAGACTTCATAAACCTTACCCTTCGCATACAAAACACCACTCCATGACAAACGATACGAACATGCGTTTGCTGCAACTTCTCTCGCAGAAATTCCCAAACAGCGAGAGGGCGAGTGCAGAAATCATCAACCTCGAGGCAATTCTCAGCCTGCCAAAAGGGACGGAACACTTCGTGGCCGACATACACGGCGAACACGAAGCCTTCCTACACATACTGCGTAATGCCAGCGGAAACATCAAGCGTAAGGTTCACGACCTCTTCGGCGACACGCTTTCCGACGAGGTGATGCACGACCTTTGCACGCTCATCTACTATCCCGAGAAACGCCTCGAGATGATAGAAGACAGTGCCGACGGGGATCTTTCGGACTTCTATGCACGCACTTTGCCACAACTCATCCAGGTCTGTCGCTCGGTGAGCAGCAAATATACGCGAAGCAAAGTCCGCAAAGCCTTGCCCAAGCAGTTTGCATACATCATAGAGGAACTCCTTCACGAAAGTCCTAACGACGACGACAAGGACGTCTATGTGCGCCGAATCGTGGAGACCATCATACAGACAGGTCAGGCGAGGAACTTTATTGTGACGGTCTGCAACGTCATTCACAGGTTGAGCATCGACCAACTTCACATACTGGGCGACATCTTCGACCGTGGCCCGGGTGCGCACATCATTATGGATTATCTGCTCACACGCGAGAACTTCGACGTGCAATGGGGCAACCATGATGCGCTTTGGATGGGGGCTGCTGCCGGATGCGATGCTTGCATTGCCATTGTTTTGAGGCTTTCTCTGCGCTTTGCGAACATGGCTACGCTGGAGGATGGTTATGGCATCAATCTTCTTCCGCTGGCGACGTTTGCCATGGAGACGTATGCCGACGACCCTTGTCTGCGGTTTCTGCCGCACGTAAGAGCTGAGGAGGGCGAGACGGACGAGAAGCACATCCGCCTCATTGCCCAGATGCACAAGGCGATTTCCGTCATCCAGTTCAAACTGGAGGGGCAACTCATCAGGCAACACCCCGAGTGGAACATCGACCGAAGGGGTACGCTGGAGAACATCGACCTGCAGGGTGGCACCTACCGTTTCGAGGGAAAGGACTATCCGCTGCTGGACAGTTTTCTGCCTACGCTCGACGTGAACGACCCATATCGCCTGTCGCCCGAGGAGGAAGAACTCGTGGAACGGCTGCATCACTCTTTCGTTATTTCGGAAAAACTGCAGAAGCACATCCGTTGTCTGCTGAGTCATGGCTCGATGTTCACGGTCTGCAACAGCAATCTGCTGTTCCATGCTTCCGTCCCCCTCAATGCCGACGGCAGTCTGCGCGAGGTGGAGATAGACGGAAACACGTACTGCGGCTGCGAACTGATGCAACAAATAGAGTTGAAGATGCGCACGGCATTCCCGTCTCCCTATGGCGAGAGTGCGAAGAGCACAGCACGGGATTTCTTCTGGTACCTGTGGTGCGGACCTGACAGCCCGCTCTTCGACAAGAGCCGCATGACGACTTTCGAGCGGTATTTCCTTGCCGATTCCGTCACACACCACGAGGAGAAGGGCGCATACTATCAACTTCGTGAGAATCCCCAGGTGTGTGCCGACCTGCTGGACCACTTCGGTGTGGAGGGCGAGACGCGCCACATCATCAACGGCCACGTTCCTGTCCATGCCGGCCAGGGTGAGAATCCCGTCAAGGCAGATGGCATGCTGATGGTCATCGACGGTGGTTTTGCCAAAGCCTACCACCACACGACGGGCATTGCAGGCTACACTTTGGTCTATCACAGCCGTGGCTTCGAACTCATCCAGCACGAGCCGTTCACCAGCACGCAGGAGGCTGTGGCCAAAGGCACCGACATCAAGAGCAGCAAACAAATCGTGGAGATGATGGGACGCCGCATCCGAGTGCGCGACACCGACAAGGGCATGCACCTGCAACAGCACATCGGCGACCTCCACCAACTGCTCCAGGCCTACCGCCAGGGCCTCATCAAAGAGAAAGCAAAGCGGTAGACATAAGCCTCTGCCAAACAGTACATTAAACCGCCACGAACAGCACCTTGCCGCAAACGCTTAAGGGTTCCCCAAATAATGGTTAAGGGTTTTGGCAATAAAGGTTAAGCATTATAGCAAAATAGGTTAACCATTCCGGGCAGAATGGTTAACCTATTTTTTTATCGTGCCTGAGGGCTGTTTGCCCGTCAGCCTTTTACGATTCTCGGAAAGAAGACAGACACCGCCACATACCACACGATGATGGCGGCAAGAGACGAGGCTCCGAGCAGCAACAGGGGCAGGCAGCCGACGAGGAAGACATACCTCTGCTTGTTGTCCGCCCAGCCGAAATTCTTGAACTTCAACGCCAGCATAGGCACTTCGCAAACCAGCAGGAAGCAGAACAGCAGCATGAAAAGGAACAGGAACACTGCGTTGAACTTCTGCGACACAAGGAAAGCATGTTCGCCCAGAACAAGACTACCCCAGAACAAGGCATTGGCAGGCGTAGGAAGCCCGATGAAACCGTAGTGCTGACGCTCGTCGAGATTGAACTTTGCCAGCCTCAAAGCAGAAAACGCCGCCATGAGGAATGCCACATAGGGCACATAGTCTTTCAGAGGAACCAACACCTCGGGATAGTGCACCTCGTGGAAGAGGTGAAACAGAACAGCACTCGGCGCCACGCCGAAGGTGACCACATCGGCCAGCGAATCGAGTTCCTTACCGATAGGAGAAGAAACACCTAACGCCCTGGCCGCCATGCCGTCGAAGAAATCGAACACGGCTCCCAGCACAATCATCGCTACAGCATAGTGATACTGACCATAGAAAGCACAGCCCACCGCCACGCAACCACAAATAAGATTGCAGCAGGTAATGGAATTAGGTATGTGACGCTTAATCATTGGACGCTACGTTTTTCAACATTGCAATAATCGTTTCGTTGCCCACGGTCTTCTGGCCCAACTTCACCAGCACATCCGTGCCGAGAGGCAAGTACAGGTCAACACGAGAACCGAACTTGATGAAACCCATATGTTCATCGATATAACACTCCTCGCCTACAGGCGGATAAGTGACAATGCGACGCGCCATGGCTCCGGCCACCTGACGAACCAGAATCTCGGTGCCGTCCGGTGTCTCGATGACCACCGTGCTTCGCTCGTTCTCCTCACTGGCCTTCGGCAACCAAGCCTTGTGGAAATTGCCGTCGTGGTGCTTCACATACTTCACCGTTCCATCAACAGGAATCCAGTTGGCATGCACGTTGAACAGGCTCATGAAGATGCTCACCATCACACGACGGTCGTGGAAATACTCGTTCTCCACCGTCTCCTCCACCACAACCACACGACCGTCCGCCGGAGCCACCACAACACCCTCAGTCTCACCCTCAAAGGTTCGAATGGGACACTGGAAGAAGTTCAGCAGAATAGCATAGAGAACAGCACTCACTATAATGCAAATGTCAAACGGCAGGCGAGACTCGAAACAATGCAATATAGTAAAGTTCAGTGCCAATAGCACTACACCGCTCCACAAAAGCGTGGACTTCCCCTCATGATGAAGGCGGATTTTCTTTAATTTTCTTAACCTTTTGCCCATAGATTTTAATATAGTGCGCCTCAAAGTTAACGCTTTTTTTCAAACCGACAAAGGCAAAAGGCACGATTTTCTCCAGCCTCGCACAAAAAACACCAAAACCCTTGCTCATTATAAAAAAAAGCATTAACTTCGCCTTCTCATCCCAATCCGCAAAAACAACTATGCAGAACTTCGTACACCTACACGTTCACTCACAATACTCCCTGCTCGACGGACAGTCGTCCATCAAAGGCATGGTCAACAAAGCCGTTGCCGACGGAATGCGAGGCATGGCACTTACCGACCACGGAAACATGTTCGGCGCCAAAGAACTGTACGACTACTGCAACAAAATCAACAAGGAAAGAAAAGAAAACGGACAAGAACCCTTCAAGCCAATCTTCGGCTGCGAAATGTACGTGGCACGCAGCGGAGACAAAACCATTCGCGAAAGCAAAGAAGACCAATCGGGATGGCACCTCATCGTGCTGGCAAAAAACCTCACAGGCTACCACAACCTCATCAAACTCGTATCGCGAGCATGGGTGGACGGCTTCTACATGAGACCACGAACCGACCACAAAGACCTGGAAAAATACCACGAAGGACTCATCATCTGCTCCGCCTGCATCGGCGGCGAAGTACCCAAGAAAATACTGAACGGCGACATAAACGGCGCAGAAGAAACCATCAAATGGTTCCACAACATCTGGGGCGACGACTACTACATCGAACTGCAACGACACGAAGTAACCGACCCTAATCAAATAGCAAACCGCGACTTCTACGAAGTTCAAAAGCAAGTCAACCCCATCCTCATCGACCTTGCACGCAAACACGGTGTAAAACTCGTCTGCACCAACGACTCACACTTCCTCGACCAGGAAGACGCCGAAGCACACGACCTGCTCCTCTGCCTCTCCACAGGCAGAGACCTCGACGACCCCAACCGCATGCGCTACAGCAAACAAGAGTGGTTCAAGACACAGGCCGAAATGAACAACGTCTTCCAAGATCTGCCCGAAGCACTGGCCAACACCAACGAAATCCTGGACAAAGTAGAACTCTACAACCTGGAGTCCAACCCCATCATGCCATTCTTCCCCATCCCCGAAGACTTCGGCACAGAAGAACTCTGGAGACAACGCTTCACAGAAGAAGACCTCATACACGAATTCACAAGCGACGAAAACGGACAGAACACCATGCCACGAGAAGAAGGCATGAAGAAAATAAACAAGTTGGGCGGACCAGACAAACTGTACAGAATAAAGTTCGAAGCAGACTATCTGGGCAAACTCGCCTACGAAGGTGCCGAACGACTCTACCCCACCCCGCTCGCACAAGAACTGAAAGACCGCATCCGCTTCGAACTGCACATCATGAAAACCATGGGCTTCCCAGGGTACTTCCTCATCGTGCAAGACTTCATCAACAGCGCCCGAAACGAACTCGGCGTATGGGTAGGCCCCGGACGAGGCTCGGCAGCCGGCTCCGTCGTAGCATACTGCCTCGGCATCACACGACTCGATCCCATAAAATACGACCTCCTGTTCGAACGATTCCTCAACCCCGACCGCATCTCCCTACCCGATATCGACACCGATTTCGACGACGACGGAAGAGGAAAAGTACTGCAATGGGTAATGGATAAATACGGAGCAGAAAACTGCGCCCACATCATCACCTACGGCGCAATGGCAGCCAAAAGCAGCCTCAAAGACGTCGGACGAGTAGAAAAAGTCCCCCTGTCTGTAGTAAACGGCTGGTGCAAAGCAATGCCCGACCGCCTGCCGGAAGGCAAAAAGCCAACACTCGCAAACTACATCGATGCTACACCAGAACTGAAAGAAGCACGATTCTCGAAAGACAAAAAAGAAGCCGACACCATCAAATACGCCCTTCGACTCGAAGGACCAGTGCGCAACACCGGCATACATGCCTGCGGCTTCATCATCTGCCGCGACCCAATCAGCGACCACGTCCCTGTCTCCACAGCCGACGACCCAGACTTCCCCGGACGCAAAACAGCAGTCACACAATACGACGGCCATGTCATCGAAAGCACAGGCCTCATCAAAATGGACTTCCTCGGACTTAAAACCCTGTCACAACTCAAGGAAGCATGTCGCATCGTAAAGGAAGCACACGGCATAGACATAGACATAGACAACATCCCCATCGATGACGAACTGACATACAAACTCTACCAAGAAGGCAGAACAGTCGGCACATTCCAGTTCGAATCTGCCGGCATGAGGAAATATCTGAAAGAACTCCATCCAACAGTTTTCGAAGACCTCATCGCCATGAACGCCCTCTACCGTCCGGGACCGATGGACTACATTCCACAATTCATCAAACGCAAAAACGGACTGGAGCCCATCACATACGACCTCGATGCCTGCGAAGAATACCTTAAAGACACCTACGGTATTACCGTCTATCAAGAGCAAGTCATGCTGCTTTCCCGTAAACTTGCCGGCTTTACCCGAGGCGAAAGTGACACTTTGAGAAAGGCAATGGGCAAGAAGATGAAGAATGTCATCGACCAACTAAAGCCCAAATTTATCGAAGGCGGCACCAAGAATGGTCACGACCCAAAGATTCTCGAAAAGATATGGGGCGACTGGGAGAAGTTTGCATCGTATGCCTTCAACAAATCGCATGCGGCTTGCTACTCATGGGTGTCGTATCAGACGGCATACATGAAGGCACACTACCCTGCCGAATTCATGGCTGCTCTGCTGACACGAGGCAAGGACGACGTAAAGGAAGTGACAAAACTCCTGGAAGAGTGTCACGCCATGAAACTCGAGGTTCTTGGTCCGGACGTCAACGAATCACATCGTGACTTCGGTGTCAACGACCGTCAGCAGATACGCTACGGCCTTACAGCCATCAAGGGACTGAGCGAAGCTTCCGTACAATCTATTGTTGAAGAAAGGGAGAAGAACGGACCGTACCGAAACATCTTCGACTTTGCCGAACGTGTCAACCTCTCTTCCGTAAAACGTAACGGCTTGGAGTTCCTTGCTTTGAGCGGTGCCTTCGATGGTATTGCACAAGGCATCCGCCGCGAGCAGTTTGTTGCCGAGGATGCAAAAGGCAATGTCTTCCTCGATATGCTCTTGCGCTACAGTATTCAATTCCAGCAGACACAGATGGAGGCACAGTTCTCTCTCTTTGGTATGGATGCCATAGAACTTCGTAAGCCCGTCGTACCGGAGGCAGAGGAATGGTCTGCTCTGGAAAGACTTAATAAGGAACGTTCTTTGGTGGGCATTTATCTTTCTGCACATCCGCTTGACGAGTATTATGTCATCCTGCAACATGTCTGCAACTTGAAGATGGCCCAGATGGAAAACCTTATTGACTTTGCCAAGCAGAGTGTTCGTCTGGGAGGTATTGTCACTGCGGTCCGTTCCGGCACGACAAAGAATGGCAAGCCTTTTGGCATTGCAACTGTTGAGGACTTCAGTGGCACTGGCGAGATAGCCCTCTTCGGAGAGAGTTGGGTGAAGTGGGGAAGTTATTTGAGCATCGACCGTTCTGTGCTCATCACGGCAACCGTCGAGGAGCAACGCTTCCGCCCAGGTGAATATGAACTGCGCATTGGCAGCATTGCCTGGCTGGCCGATGTAAGCGAGAAACTGATAGAAAGCATTACTGTCAACGTGAACACAAACTCCTTAAGCAAGGACGATGTTGAGATGCTTGTCTCCTATGCAGACGAGAACCCCGGAACGACAACTTTGCGAGTTGTGTTTATCGATGCCACAAATCCTCACAATCTGCTCCGCATGACGTCTCATTCCCGTCGCATCAAGGTTATGCGGCAATTACTGGAAGACATCGATGCGAGCCCGGCACTCTCATATAGCATTAATTAGAATTATGTATTATAGATTTATTTAACTATTAAAGACATTATATTATGGCACAGACAATCAACACCAACAACTTCGAGGCTCTGGTGGCTACTGGCAAGCCTATCGTTTTGGACTTTTGGGCAACCTGGTGTGGTCCCTGCAAACGCCTTGCGCCCATTATCGAGGAAGTAGCAAAAGACTATGATGGCCGCGCCATCGTTGGCAAGTGCGATGTAGAGGAGGACGAGGATCTGGCTATGCGCTTTGGTGTACGCAACATTCCTACCGTTGTTTTCCTGAAGGACGGCCAGGAGGTGGACCGCAGTGTCGGCCTTGTGCCACGTGCTGTTCTCGAAGAGAAAATCAATGCCATGCTCTAAACTGTTAATACCTTATTATTATGGCTACATTTGAAGAAGACCTCATCCTCGATGCCGAGGACGATCGCCTTACGGTCGAATACATAAAGAGTTACCTGCCACAGGAACTCAAAGACAGGTTTACGGAAGAAGAACTCTACTATTTCATCGATGTCATCGGTGAATACTATGTCGATTTGCTCGAGAAACATTCGGGCGAGGAGGATATAGACATCGATGTGGAAGCGGTGGCAGAGTATGTTGCACGTCAGGCCAAGAAGGACAAGATGGGCGACTTTTCTCCGGAAGATCTCCGTTGGGTTGTCGATGGCGAACTGGAATATGGGGAAAGTCAATCATAACGATAACGTTGACGATAACCTTAACGTTAACCCTAACCTTAACGCTAACCTTAACTCCTCTCCCTCGGGGGAGGTCGGGAAGGGGCTGCTAACGTTGACGATAACCTTAACCTTAACTGTTTTGTCCCTTTTTTGGGGGCGATGTGATGTTATAGCATTTTTTGAACTTTAACAATATGGACCAACCACTCCTTATATATAATACGCTGAGCAGGCAGAAGGAACTCTTCAAGCCGCTCACTCCGGGTCGTGTCGGCATGTACGTCTGCGGCCCTACTGTTTATGGTGATGCCCACCTGGGTCATGCACGCCCTGCCATCACTTTCGACCTCCTTTTCCGCTATCTGCAACACCTGGGCTACAAGGTTCGCTACGTGCGTAACATTACGGACGTGGGCCATCTGGAACATGATGCCGACGAGGGTGAGGACAAGATTGCGAAGAAGGCCCGGCTGGAGCAACTCGAGCCGATGGAAGTTGCTCAATACTACACGAACCGTTTCCACGAGGCGATGGACGCACTGAGCTGTTTGCCACCGAGCATCGAGCCTCATGCCACGGGGCACATCATCGAGCAGCAGACTTTGGTGCAGCAGATTCTCGACAACGGCTATGCCTACGAGAGCAATGGCAGCATTTATTTCGACATAGAGAAGTACAACAAGGACCACAGATGGGGCATCCTTTCGGGCCGCGACCTTGAGAATGTGAAGGATGCGAGCCGTGAACTTGCCGGTGTTGGCGAGAAGCGCAATCAGGCGGACTTTGCTCTGTGGAAGGCGGCGCAGCCCGAGCATATCATGCGTTGGCCAAGCCCCTGGAGCGAAGGTTTCCCGGGATGGCACTGCGAATGTACTGCCATGGGCAAGAAGTACCTCGGCGAGCAGTTCGACATCCACGGCGGCGGCATGGACCTCATCTTCCCACACCACGAATGTGAGATAGCCCAATCCGTGGCAAGCCAGGGCTGCCAGATGGTGCGCTACTGGATGCACAACAACATGATTACCATCGACGGCAAGAAGATGGGCAAGTCGTACAACAACTTCATCACGCTGCCGCAGTTCTTCGACGGCAGCCATCCGCTGCTCAGCCAGGCCTATACGCCCATGACCATCCGTTTCTTCATTCTGCAAGCCCACTACCGCAGCACCGTCGACTTCGGCAACGAGGCCCTTCAGGCTGCAGAGAAGGGACTGGCACGCCTGATGGACGGACTGAAGAACCTGCGCCGTCTGCAGGAAGGACAGAAGGTGAAAGGGCAGCAGCCCGTGGAGATGAAGTACGTGGACGAACTGCGCACGAAACTCTACGATGCGATGAACGACGACCTGAACTCGCCCATCGTCATCAGCCACCTGTTCGATGCCTGCCGCACCATCAACAGTCTCATCGACAAGAAGGCAAGCATCACCGCCGAAGTGGCACAGGCTCTGCTTGCACTCATGGAGACATTCACCACCGAGATTCTCGGCCTTCGTCAGGACACCGGCGTCAGCAACAAGGCTCGCGAAGAAGCCTTCGGAGCAGTTGTCAACATGCTTCTGGAGCAACGCCAGGCAGCCAAGGCAGAAAAGAACTGGGCTCTGAGCGACAAGATACGTGACGAACTTGCCGCACTGGGCTTCGAAGTCAAGGACACCAAAGACGGTTTCTCCTGGACGCTGAACAAGTAAGAAACACGAACGCCGCTTGCTGACAATCGCATCTACAGCAGGCGGCGTTTATCTTGTCTGTCCTCTAAGAAAAAACAGGTTAACCATTATGGGCAGAAAGGTTAAGCATTACGGGCAGAAAGGTTAAGCATTACGGGCAGAAAGGTTAACCTATTTTACAACTGCCCCGTTTCCACCTGCCGGACCACTCGCTCGATGAGTTTGTCTTCCTCCTCCGGCCGGTACTCTTTCTTCAGGCTGGCACGGAAGGTCCAGGCAAAGACCTGGTAGAATGCGGCTCGGGCGGGGCCGAGGAAAGCCTGCACAATCTCGTAGGAAGACTGGTTACATTCCCTGTCCACGAGTTTGATGAGGAGTTTGCCCTGCGAGTAGGTGAGTTGCTTCATCTGTGGCGTGTACATCTCCTTGATGTCCTTTTCCACCGCACTGACATGGGCACTCTTCTGTTTCTTTGTGGGCAACATCTCCAACGTCTCGGCCGTCTCGGCAATGAGTCCGTTCACCTGCTGGGCTATGGGCAACACCTTCTTCACGTTGCGGACCAGCCTGTTGTAGGCACGACGCTGCCGTTCGTTCTTGAACTGCAAGGGCGGATACACCCACAACTCCGGCAGGAGATAGCACCACATCGTGTCGCCCCTCTCGATAACCGGCTTCACGTAGCGGAACGTCTCCAACTTCAGTTTGTAGTTCACCGGCTCCTGCGGCAACAGTTCGTCGGCCTCCTCCTGGGCAAAGACAAGAGTGCCCGGAAGCAACAGCAACATGATTATGAAAGTCCAACGTACCATTTTCGGTACAAAAATACGACTTTTTGGAGCATTATACACAGATATTCATGTAGAATTATGTTTTTTTAATTCTTAAATTCTTCGTAACTTTGCAGCCACTATGAGTACTGTCATCTACGATTCGCCCATCTTCGGCCCCATACACAGCCGCCGGCTGGGCATTTCTCTCGGCATAAACCTCTTGCCAAAGGGAGGAAAATTCTGCAGTTTCGACTGCATCTACTGCGAGTGTGGCCTCAATAGCGAACGTCGCACCAAGAACCCTCTGCCCACTGCCGACGAGGTAATAGAAGGACTCGAAAGCAAACTCCAGGAACTGGAAGCAGAGGGCATCACCCCCGACGTGCTGACCTTTGCCGGCAATGGCGAGCCGACAATGCATCCCGCCTTTCCCGAAATAGTAGAAAGAGTAAAGCAGGTGCGCGACATCTACTGCCCGTCTGCCAAGATGAGCATCCTCTCGAACGCCACACAGATACGCCGCCCCGAAATACGCGAAGCACTGATGCACTTCGACAACAACATACTCAAACTCGACACCGTCTGCCCCGAATACATCAACACAGTGGACCGCCCGCAAGGACACTACGACGTGGAAGAACAAATCCAGTGCCTCGAACAGTTCCGCGGACACTGCATCATACAGACCATGCTCATGAAAGGAGAGTACAACGGCTTCGACCTCGACAACACAGGCGAACAATACATCGCCCCATACCTCCAGGCACTGCAACGCATCAAGCCCCGCGCCGTCATGCTCTACACACTGGACCGCGAAACACCCGTCGGCGGACTCGTGAAAGCCGACCCCGACACCATGCAAAACATAGCAGAACGCATCCGAGAACTCGGCATCGAAGTCAGCGTAAGCCTCTAACAACAAAATTCACAAGCCATGACACTCATCCTTATTGCAACCTTCATCCTTGGCTACGCGTTCATAGCCATGGAACACAAAATCAAGATAGACAAAGCCGCAACCGCACTGACGATGTTCGGTGCGATGTGGGCCATCTATGCACTGCTTGGCGGAAGCGACACCACAGGCACAGAACTCACAGAGCACCTGGGCAGCACCTGCGAGACACTTGTCTTTCTCATCGGTGCAATGACGATTGTCGATCTCATAGACACCCACGGCGGATTCTACATCCTCACCAAATACATCACCACCCGAAAGAAGATAAAACTGCTGTGGGTAATGGCCTGCATCACCTTCTTCATGTCGGCTGTGCTGGACAACATGACCACCACCATTGTGATGATAATGATGCTGCGCAAGATTATTGCCAAGCCTCTGGACAGATGGATCTTCTCCGGCATCATCATCATTGCAGCAAATGCCGGCGGAGCATGGTCGCCCATCGGCGACGTGACAACCATCATGATGTGGATGCGAGGCAACGTCACCACATTGCCTCTGATGTCGTATCTGATTCTCCCCTGTTTCGTGGCAACCCTCGTTCCGCTGTCCGTAATGTCGTTTCGTTACAGACAAAGCGGCGGAGACATGCTCTCCTCGCAGCCAATAGAAATGCGTCTGCCACAAGGAGTGGGCAAGAAGTTCAGTCGTGGCATATTCTTTGCCGGCGTATTGGGTCTGCTCTCCGTGCCTGTCATCAAGGCAGTCACCGGACTTCCGCCCTACGTTGGCATCATGTTCGTACTGGGCGGACTATGGATTCTGACCGAGATAATCTACGGACGCAAACGGGAAATGGAGGAGTCCATCAAGAACAGAGTGTCGAAAGTCATCAAGCACATCGACATGCCCACCATATTGTTCTTCCTGGGCATACTGATGTCTGTCAGTTGTCTGCAAAGTGCAAACATTCTTAGCGAAGCGGCAAACTTTCTCGACAAGAATGTGCATGAAGTCTTTGCCATCACCTCTGCCGTTGGTGTCCTTTCGTCCATCATCGACAATGTGCCGTTGGTTGCTGCCTGCATGGGCATGTATCCGATTGTAACGCCGGAGATGTTGCAGACTTGTGCCGACCCTGCCTATATGCAATCGTTTATGCAAGACGGCATCTTCTGGTTGTTGCTGACGTATTGTGCCGGCATCGGAGGAAGCATTCTCATCATTGGTTCTGCTGCCGGTGTGGTGGCGATGGGATTGGAGCGCATTGACTTCGGCTGGTACTTCAAGAACGTGACGCTTCTTGCCTTTCTGGGTTACATTGCAGGCATTGCCGTTCTCTTTGCAGAGTCGCTGTTTCTTTTTTAGCAGACATTGTTGTTTTCCGTAATCAATCATTTTCCACTTCATAATGAACCACACTGAATCACAGGCACTGAAGGATTTCTTTCTTCGCGATGAGTTTGCCCGCCTTAATGGGATAGAGTTGGTAGAGATCTCCGAAGGTTTCGCCCATGCACAGGTTTGCATAAAGTCGCACCACCTGAATGCCGGCGGTTGTGTGCAAGGCGGAGTGCTGTTCACTCTGGCCGACCTTGCATTTGCTGCTGCCACCAACAGCCACGGCACACTCACCGTCACGTCGTCTGCCAACATTGCTTTCGTGCGGAGCGTCTGTTCCGGCACACTCTCTGCCCATGCACGGGAGGTAGTCAACCATCGTCATTTGCCTTTCTGCGAAGTGCGTGTCACCGACGAGGCCGGCAACCTGATTGCCATATTCACGGCCAGCGGCTATCGCAAGGAAGGCATCACGGCAATACCCGGACAGAAAGAAGAGACAAAAGACTAAAAGACATTATACAAATACAAATCGTCGAACACAAATCAACAAGATGAGTAGTACAACAAAAGAAAAAGTTACATTCAGCAAAGCCTTTTGGGTTGCCAACACCGTAGAGTTATTCGAGCGCGCCGCATACTATGGCGTCTTCATCGTCATCACCCTTTACCTGAGCCGTATTCTTGGCTTCGACGACATTGAGTCGGCTGCCATTGCAGGCATCTTCTCTGCCTGCCTCTATCTGTTGCCCACGTTTGCTGGGGCATTGGCCGACAAGATAGGTTTCCGCAACTCCATGCTGCTGGCATTTGCTCTGCTCACCTGTGGCTATCTCGGACTGGCTGTCTATCCCACCTGGCTCGAGGCAGCAGGCCTGGCAGAGTACAACGAGACAACCACTTTCACCGGTCTGCTGGAGAGCAATCTGCGCTATGGCATCATCCCCATCATGGCACTCATCATCTGTGGCGGTTCGTTCATCAAGAGCGTCATTTCGGGCACGGTGGCAAAGGAGACCACACCGGAGACGCGCGCCAAAGGCTTCTCCATCTTCTATGCCATGGTCAACATCGGTGCCTTCTCGGGCAAGACCATCGTGAAGCCTCTGCGCGAAGCACTGGGCAACGAAGGTCTCATCACACTCAACTACTTCTCCGCCACCATGACCTTTCTGGCTCTTCTGGCCATCTGGTTCTTCTACAAGAGCGCACAGCACACGGGCGAAGGCAAGACCTTCGGTCAGATATGGAACGCACTGATCAAGGTATGCACCAATGGTCGCCTTGTCATGCTCACGCTCATCATCACTGGTTTCTGGCTGGTGCAGCAGCAACTCTACGCCACCATGCCCAAATACGTGCTCCGTCTGGCAGGCGAAGGCGCATCGCCCTCGTGGTATGCCAACGTCAACCCACTGGTGGTGGTGCTGACGGTGAGCCTTGTCACGCAGATGATGCGCAATCGCAGCGCACTCACATCCATGACCATAGGCATGTTCATTATGCCCATCTCGGCAATCTGCATGGCGTACGGCAACATGCTCGACGGCAGCACCACCATCCTCACCATGCACCCGGTGGCGTTCATGATGGTTGTAGGCATCGTCTTCCAGGGCTTGGCAGAGACATTCATCTCGCCCCGTTTCCTGGAGTACTTCTCGCTCCAGGCACCCAAAGGCGAAGAGGGACTCTATCTGGGCTTCAGCCATCTCCACTCGTTCCTCTCGTCCATCTGCGGTTTCGGACTCTCAGGCTTCCTGCTCAGCAAGTATTGCCCCGACCCGGCTCTCTTCTCCACCCACGAGGAATGGGCAGCAGCCAGCACCAATGCACACTACATCTGGTACTGCTTCGGAGCCATCGCCCTGGTGTCTGCCATTGCACTCATCGTCTATGGCCAGGTGGTGAAGCGTCTCGATGCAAAGAAACAATAGCCGGCCGCAGCGGAAAAACATCCCCCGCAAGCCTGCCGAAAACACAAAAATCCCCGCCAAGATTGTCTGAAGTGACCCCAAAAAGTTGGACGGATTAATAAAAATATTATTGGTAAAGAGTTCGGTATTCCACCGGACTCTTTCCTTTTAACCGGTATTTGATTCTTTTATTGTTGTAGTATTCGATGTAGTCTTCCAAAGCCTTTGC
>JAFTYP010000031.1 GCA_017461345.1 Bacteroidaceae bacterium
AATATGTATCAAAAATATGTGGAAATTTGGGAACCATCAAAAAGCAGCCTGAAAGTGTTAAATTTTAGAATATATTGATAATTAAAGGTTTATGTTTGGTTATTTCTGAATAGTTTTGGTTGTTTTGGGCTTCTAAATACAGCCATAGAATGCGTCGTCTCCTATGCTTGTTACTGAGTCAGGTATGTTGACAGATTCAAGCCCTTTGCAACCAGCGAATGCTCCGTATCCTATGCTTTTTACTGAGTTTGGAATTGTGATTGATTCAAGACATTCGTAATCACAGAATGCGTCGTCTCCTATTCTTGTTACAGAGTCTGGCAGATCGATAGATTCAAGACATTCGTAATCACAGAATGCTTCATTTCCTATGCTTGTTACAGTGTAAGTCTTCCCATTATAGGAAACTGTTTCAGGAATAGAAACTGCGCCACTGTATTTGTTAGGGTTTTCAGTTACTTCGGCTGTTTTTTCACATGCATTCAGGTTGTAGTAAATGCCATTAATCTCGACTTTATTCATATCGGTAGATGTTGATACCTATAAGCAATAGAGAATCGCTTGGAGGAGGGTTATGGAATTGGGGGCTATTTTTAGGGGAGGGTTGAGAAGGGTGTAAGATTGGCGGTAAAAAGTTCACACGAGAAGTTCGTCAAGTTCTCTGCAGAAGTTTGGGAAGTTCTCTGGAGAAGTTGGAGAAACGGACGTGTCCGTTTGGCAATCCTCTCGTGTCTGTGGCGAGAGGGTATGCTGATTGAGGTGTCTGCGGGGCGTTATTGTTGCGTGGATTTCCTGAATACCAGCCACGGGATGATGCCTTCCCAATTCTTGTGCGGATAGGTCGATGGGTTGCCTATGTCGTGGCGGATGCCATGGCTGTCGCGGTAGAAGCCGTAGTCGGCTCCGCCGGTGATGTAGATGGCATCGATGAAACCATATTCGCGGAGGGCGTCGGCAAAGTCCCAAAGTGTTTCCTTGTGGCGGGTGGCGATGTAGTAAAGCCGATTGCCTATGCGGCCAATGGCTCTGCGTTCTACTTTGCCGTGCAGATAGAAACGGTGGGGGATGGTGCCGTCGCTGACAAGAACGAACTGCCGGAAGAAACTGCCGCCGTGTTCCTGAACGTAGTCTTTCACCTTGTCGCTTCTGGAGATGCCGATGACCTGGTTGCCGTCGAGCATGGCCATATAGCCCAGGCGATGTGTGTCGCTTTGCCGTTCTTCGCCATCGACAACAAGAGAGCCGAGGTGTTTGCCGTCCGGTTTGTGGTCGGCAGAACGGCAATAAAGGAAGACGGAGGCGTCGGCAGTGTCGGGTTCTGCGAACTCGATGGAGGCCCTTAAACCGTGTATGGCATAGAAGTCCATTGCCACTCCGAAGATGCTGTCGCTTGTCATTACGACTTCCGACGTTTCGGGCCTTGCCGGGCTTTGAAGTTTTGTGATGTTCTGACTGGGTGACACGGAAACGGGGACACCGATATTATAGTAATAGTTCCAATAGTGATATGCAACGGCGACGGCAACCATCATGCATCCTGTCACGACAAGTTGAACCAGCCGTCTGGTCCACTTCTGTTTTCCGGACTGTATATGGGTGTTTGTTGCAGTCTTTTGCTGTGGTTGCTCATCACGTTCGATGGTAATGATGGGCACTTCTGGCCTTTGCTGAGTCTTGTTATCCATTGTTGTCCCTTTTTGCTTCTTGTTGGAGTTGTTCTTTTAGTGCCTTCAATGCTTCGCGAGATACTCTTATGGGGCTGAGTTCTGCTTTTATCTCTTGTCCGGAGAAAATCAGTATTCCGTCTGTGAGGTTGATGATGTAGATGTAGCGTTTGTTGACGATCAGACTTCTGCCCACGCGGACAAACATGTTGGTGTTGAGTTCCTGGAAAGCATTTTCGAAATAATGAAGTTGGAATGGCATGCTGCGGGTTTTGCCATTGGTCAATACAAGGTCAGAGTAGTTGCCGTCGGCTCTGACAAAAACAATCTCTTCCTCTGCGACTCGTACCAACATACTACTTGTTGAGATTTTTAGCCATTCCATGTGTAAAAATGATTTTGTCTTGCAAAGATATAGAATTTATGCGAAGTCATGAAAAAAATTTTATTTTTTTATAACCGACAACAAGCGATTTCATGTACTCGTATATGTCATGTGGGCTGTGATAAAGGAAGGTCCAGTGCCAGCCGTCTTCAATTCGGAATATCTCGTACTTGCCTGTCTGTTTGTATTGTGAGTTGGGGAAGATACTCTTTTGTTCGTAGTCTGAAACCCAATGTTTCCCGTTGTATATTGCTATGTGGCCGAAGGGACTTCCCGGATTTTTAGGAAGAACGGAGATGTCTCCTTTTTGGGGAACGTAATTTTCAACCGGTATTTTCCGGAATCCCATTTTGGGTAGTGTTTTGTTATAGGCATAGGCTGGGTAGATGTAGCAATGATGGCATCCGGCACTTCGCAGGGCTTTCATCACATACCAGGCACACATACATCGTGACGTCGTATGCTTGTGTTTTGTGGCATACGCGACGGCCTGATGGTTATTGTATTTGTAAGGGCCGATAAAACCTAAGGCTATTATGAAAATCGTTGCAATAGTCAATTTCAGTTTGTGTGTTTTCATGTATGAAATGTTGTTTAAAGTGATAACAGGTCTTGTAAGTGGTCCGTAAACAAGGCATGGGAAGTCGGTCATATAGGTGTGCTTTCCGGCCGGCTTGACGTGCCTTGTCGGGCCATTTGGCAGTAGATGTTTTTAGGCTACCGCGAGCATTGTGAGGGAAACTCGCGGCAGCGCTGAAAGAGAGGCTGTTACAGATACTGGTTTGCCAACTGCTTGATGAGGCTCAACACTTCGCTTATGGATGCTTTCCGATAGAGTTTGCCTTCTTCTTTGGCTACCACTTCGAAGTTGGTTGACTTGATTTTCGAGGCGTCGCTCACGTCGTAGTCGTTGGCATTGCATGGGGAATACACTTCGCACATTGTGCCTTGTTTCTTGTAGAAGATAACCAAGGTTCGTCCGTCGCTGAACGTTGTTGTCTGCTTTACTACGATGTTCGTTGGAATCACCTTCTTTACATCTGTCTTACTGCTTTTCGCAACAGCGGGCGTTGATGCAGTCATGCTCATGAACATGACCATCAAAGAGAAAATTAAATGCTTCATAATTATAAAAAATGGTTTGAAGTTAGAAATGTTTTAGTTCGTTTGAATGATAATGGAATACTGACAAGATCAGCATATCGGCGTTCTCGTCGAGCATGAACCATGGTGAGCGGAAGGGGTTCAGGAAGTTGCGCATAAGGTGCATTTCCCTTGCCGGTGTGTTGCCTTCTGCCAGCAGGAATGCTTTCTTGCCGTTCTTGTTGACGGCGACATCCATTACCATCACGGCATGGCCGTACTTCTGTCCTTTGCGAGCGGGATAGACAAAGACGTCGCCAGGCTGCATGTCTGCCAGAGGTCTTACTTTCATCTCGCGGCTCAGCGAGAAGGTGCTTGCCACGCCATACAGGTGTCGGAGGTACTTTTCGAAAGCCTTTCTGGAAGGACCGCCACTATATGTCAGGGTGTTTCCATTGACATCCTGGAATCTGATGCGGCTGTATTGGCCGGTCTGGAACAGATATTCTGCTCTCAGCCTCATGCAGACGTCGGCACATTGCTCAGCGTTTGAGAGCAACGGCAAGTTGAGTACGGCATAGTTTAACGATTGGAAACGTGCATCGCCGCCAGTGTAGAGTTGTACTTTTGCACCGCGTTCCTTCAGTGGAAGCGAGCGTAGGAACCGGCTGTAGGCAGCGTCTTTGCCGTCGATGCGCTCGTATCCCCATGGCGCACTAATGTCGCCAACCGTTTTGTAGTTGTTCGGATTACTTGTTTTGCTGCCCATAAGAATCCACAGACCGGCTCCGATGGCGATGATTGTCAATACGGACAATCCGAGAAACATTCTTTTCATTACCTTCATAGTCATAAGTTTTTTGGCTCGATGGTGCGAAGGTAGATGTTTCTTCCGACACAAAAAAATAAATCCTGCCGGTTTGTATGAACCGGCAGGATTCCTGTATGAGTTGAGGATGGGCTAGTGTGAATTTGTGTGATTTACGTTGGAAATGCCTTAAAATGTCAACTTGTTATGTTGTTTGTTGTGTTAACGTTTTTCAAGGGTCATTACGGTTTGACCGTCGGCGTTGAGCAGGAGGAGTGTGTTGCCGTCGAGTTTGAAGTCGACTACTGAGCCGAGTGCGGGCAGCATGGCGTCCTCGATGGTCATGTCGGCACACATCATGCGGGTGCTTCCCATGGCGGCGAACAGAGGCACTTCGGCACTTATCTCTGCGGGCAGCGAGCATGTGAGTTGGTTGCAGCCTGTGCTGCCATAGATTGTCTTCTCCTCGAGGTTGAATCCTATGAAGGCATCTACGGAGTCGGGCACTGCCATTTCGCCTATTGTTGTTACGCTCCATTCGCCGTTGAGCGTTTCGAGTGTCTTCTTCTCATTGCAGCCTGTCATGGCCATCATTGCAATTACTGCGACAAACAGAATGGTGATTTTTTTCATTTTCTTCATCAAGTTTCTTATACATATATTATATCGTTTGCAAAAGTACATACAATCTCCGACTTCTGCAAGCATTCCTCCGACAAACGTTACAGCCTTTCACATTACGGACGCCAGATTAACATTTTTTATTGTATATAGTGTTTCTCATGGCCATGCAGACTGTTCTTTATGCAAGGCAGTGGCGGGGCAAAAAACATCTACTGCCAAGTCGGCCGGAAAGGCAGTAGAAGTCGGCCATAATGGTTAACCTTTTCGGCCAACTTCCCAGTAGATGTTTTGCTGGGCCCTATACCGTTGTGAATATCTTCCTCTTTTTCATTTTGTTGTCCCGGACGGATTGTCGCCCGATATTTTCGTGCCGAATGTTTTCATTTCTTCGCCAAAAGTCGTAACTTTGCCCACGACAGAACGAACAATCATCAGTCAATATTCCGAAGTTATGCGAAGGATTTTTCTCTTCTTTTCGGCCATAGTCGTATGCATGGCAGTGCAGGCATGGGTGCCGGACGTGGAACTGCAACAGACACGCCAGACGGCCTCCCGCCTCGTCTTGTTGGGCAATGGCAATGTCTTTGCCGATTTCGGTCGGGCAGCCTTCGGCCAAGTGGAGATAACCGTGCGCAATGCTATGGCAGGCGACACGCTGCGTCTCCATCTGGGCGAGTGCTGTCGCAACGGAAGTGTGGACCGCAACCCCGGCGGCTCTCGGCGTTACCGTGTCATCACTGTACCTCTGCAACAAGGCACACACACCTATCGACCGGAAATCCCCAAAGACGCACGCAATACGAGCGGGACTGCCATACGGATGCCGAGCAGCGTGGGCGAAGTGATGCCCTTCCGCTACGTCGAGGTGGAAGGCAGTAAAGGCAAAATCCTGCCGGCAGACCTTGTTCGCATCGCCGTAAACGTGCCCTTTGCCGACGATATGGCTTATTTCAACTCCTCAGACAGCACCCTGAATGCCGTATGGGAACTGTGCCGCTATTCCATAAAAGCCACCACTTTCTCGGGCTACTATGTGGATGGCGACCGCGAGCGCATCCCCTACGAAGCCGATGCACTCATCAACCAATTATGCCACTATGCCACCGACAGCCGCTACGACGTGGCCCGACGCACCTTTGCCTATCTCATAGAACACCCAACCTGGCCCACCGAGTGGACACTGCAAATGGTGCTGATAGCCTGGAACGACTACCTCTTCACCGGCAGCACAGAACTCATCACACGCTATGCCGACGACCTGCAAGCCCGTACACTGATGGCACTCCGCGACAGCACGACAGGGCTCATCACCACCC
The DNA here is from genome assembly GCA_017461345.1 of Bacteroidaceae bacterium. Lineage (GTDB taxonomy): Bacteria > Bacteroidota > Bacteroidia > Bacteroidales > Bacteroidaceae > Physcousia. The sequence goes on from JAFTYP010000031.1 coordinate 5,881, forward strand.
GCCACGGGCAGACCCCCGAGGTGCTCCGCTCCATCCGCCGCAACGAACCCATCCGCGACATCGTGGACTGGCCACATTCGGGCACACTGGGGCTGGCAAAAGGGCAGGGCGGAGAAGACGACGGCTACGTCTATACCGACTACAATACCGTGGTCAATGCCTTCCACTATGCAGCCGTGTCCCGCCTCGCACACATGTATGAAGCCATCGGCAGAAAGGCGGAAGCCAAAGAACTCACAGCCTATGCCCGAGAGTTTCGCCGTACATTCTGCCACGCTTTCCTCGACAAGCGAAGAGGCATCTTCGTGGATGGTATAGGCACAGACCATGCTTCGCTCCATGCAAACATGTTCGCCGCAGCCTTCGGCCTTGTGCCCGAGCAGCACCGAGCCACGGTTGCCGCCCACATCAAGTCGCGAGGAATGGCTTGCAGCGTCTATGGCGCACAATTTTTGCTTGAGGCTCTCTACGATTTGGGCGAACCGGATGCTGCCCTTTCGCTGATGACAAGCCAAAGCGACCGCAGTTGGGCGAACATGATACGAGAAGGTTCGACCATAACAATGGAAGCCTGGGGCAACAAATGGAAACCCAATCAGGACTGGAATCATGCGTGGGGTGCTGCCCCGGCCAATATCATTCCTTTCCGTCTGATGGGCGTCAGACCACTGTCTCCTGCATTCGAGGAGGTGGAAATACGTCCCCAGACTGGCAACCTGGCAGAGGCTGAATGTCGTGTTCCCTCGCCAAAAGGCCCCATCACCGTCAGCATTTCCGACGGACAAATGCGGGTGAGTCTGCCGAAAGGAGTCAGAGCCAAGGTCTTTCTGCCTGTCGATGGAGGTCGCTCGCATCGGCAAGTGAGGGGATATGTCAAGGGAGAACGTAGTTGGACGTTAAAGAAATAAACATACAAACACAATCATAACCTATGAAAAAACTACCTTTTGCAGCACTGCTGCTGTTGCTTTGCCTGCCTTCTGTAGCAGGACGCGTCGTGACCGATACGGTGAAGAGCAAAATACTCTCTGCCGATGTGCCTTACAATGTCTATCTGCCCGACGGCTTCGGCAACGACAAAGGGCAGAAGTACCCTGTCATTTATCTCCTTCACGGCTTGAGCGACGACTATCGGGCCTGGCGCGACAAGGGGCAGATGCAGACGGTTGTGGACGAACTCATCAGTTCGGGCGAGTGCCTCCCTGTTGTAATCATTATGCCCAACGCTGGCGGCCCCGATGTGCATAACACGTGGAACGGCTACTTCAATATGCCCGGATGGAGTTACGAGGACTTCTTCTTCCAGGAATTTCTGCCAACAATGGAGAAGAAGTACCAGGCTGTGGGCGACAAAGAGCACCGTGCCGTGATGGGACTCTCAATGGGAGGTGGCGGCAGTACGGTTTACTGCCAGCGTCATCCCGACATGTTCTCGTCCTGCTATGCCATGAGTCCATGGCTCGACAACCAGAACAACAGTGTCAGCGCCAGCGATAAGAAAGACAAGCTCTACTACGTCAGCGAGGCGGTAAAGGCACACAGTGCCCTGCTTTTCGTTGAACAGGCCGACGAAGCGACGAAGGAGAAACTCCGCACCGTCAAGTGGTTCTTCGACTGTGGCGACGATGATTTCCTCTTCGACCAAAGTGTCCGCATGCACCAACTGATGCGCGATGCCCGCATCCACGACGAACTTCGTGTGCGGAATGGTGTGCATAACTGGGAATACTGGCACGTTGCATTGCGCATGGCACTGCCCTTCGCTTCGCGCAACTTTGGGAAGTAATGATGTCTTTTCTGAGAGAAATTATTAGCCAAGGCTGAAGATTATTCCTTCAGCCTTGTGTCTCGTCCACCACGACCTTTGGGGAATACGTGATGACTGTTTGCCCATTCTTCCCATTTCCCAACCAGTTGTTTCAATAGTTCGGGTTGTTCGGAGGCAAGGTTGTGACGCTCTGTGCGGTCGTTGGGAATGAAATATAGCTCCCATTTGTCGGTTACTTCATCGCGAATGGCCTTCCAATCGTTCCATCTGACGTAGCAGTTGTTTGCATGTTCACCGAAGAGGTATTCGTGTAGCTTTGCTTCGGGGTGGCTTATGGCTGGCATCAGGCTCGTTCCTGCCAATGGGATGATGTTGTTACCATCGTGATAGGTCTTGGGGTATGTGGCTTCGGCTACGTCGATGAAGGTGGCCATGAGGTCGGTTACATGGCAAATGTTGTTTCTCAGCCCTGATTCATACTTTTTGGTCTGCTTAGGCCAGGAGACAATAAGTGGGGCGGTTATGCCACCTTCGTATGCGCGGCGCTTGTATTTGCGGAAGGGGGTATTGCTGACCATTGCCCAAGGTTTTCCGTAGGATGGTTGTACCCAGTGTTGTTGGTTGTTGATGTCGGCGATGGTGCCGAATCCTGTCTCGCTATATGGTTCGGCACATGCTCCGTTGTCTGAGAGGAAGATGACGAGAGTGTTGTCGAGTTCTCCTTTTTTGCGCAGATAATCGATGACGCGACCTATGTTGTAGTCCAGGCAATGGACTTGCGCGGCATAGACTGACATGCGTAGGGCGGAATTGTCTTGTTCTGTTTCGCTGAGTTCGTTCCATGTTCTGGATTCCCATTCTGCCAGTCCCCACTCGTCTTTTATGAGTCCCATCTCCAGCATTCTCTGTCTGCGTTGCTGGCGTATTTCTTGCCAGCCGTCGGTGTATCGGCCGGCCATTTTTTCGATGTCGGCATCTTTGGCTTGCAGAGGCCAATGGGGTGCATTGTATGCGAGGTAGAGGAAGAAGGGTTTGTCATCTTGTCTGCCTTCGAGGAAGTTGATGGCATGGTCGGTGAAGGCGTCGGTGGTGTAGTATGGTGGTCTGGGTGCCGGCAACTTCATGTTGTCGAGCGTTAGGCCTCGGGCTCCTCGGGGTTGCAGGTAGCTTGTTGCTCCGGAGAGAATGCCGTAGAAGTGTTCGAAGCCTCTTTGTAGTGGCCATTTTTCTTTCCCGTGCAGTCCGACGTGCCACTTGCCGGTCATGTATGTATGGTATCCGGCATCGCGCAACACTTCGGCCATTGTTACGCAGTTGCGGTTTAGGTAGCCCATATAGCCATGTTCGCCCTGGTGTTCGGGGTCTTCTCCGTTTTCCTTTACTTCGGGGTCTTCTGACATGGCTCCTATTCCTGCCTGATGAGAATAAAGGCCTGTGAGGAGGCTGGCACGTGTGGGGCACGAGCGTCCGCAATTATAGAATTGTGTGAACCGCAGTCCGCGAGCGGCAAGGGCATCGATGTTGGGTGTGGGAATCTCGCCGCCATAGCAGCCGATATCGGAATAGCCCATGTCGTCGGCCATGATGAGGAGGATGTTCGGACGCTTGTCGGCTTTCTTTACTGACCAGCATGGCAATGCTGCGAGTAATGCTACGGCTGGGATGCTGTTCTTGATGAGTGAATTCTTCATGTTGTTTCGTCTGTTTTGTTGCAAAGATATAAAAAAGATTGAAACATGAGGGTGAGTGATTAAGGTTTTTCTTGTGTTATATGTAATAAATGTGGGGATATTATGTGATACAACTCGAGCGTGGTGGTTTAAACTCTTGTCTGTGAATCAATTCCGTTCTATACGGGAGAGAGGAAAAACATCCCACGTTAAGTTTGCCAACATCTACTGCCAAGTTGGCCGGAAAGGCAGTAGATGTCGGTCATAATGGTTAACCTATTTTGCCAACGAGGTTAACCTTATTTAATTTTGCCCCATTTCGCTTGTTCAAATGCCACCTTTTTTGTAATTTTGTCCCCCAAACAAATCAGACAATTAGATGAAACGTATTGCTTCTCTTTTCACATTGTTCCTGTGCGCTGCAGCCGTTGCATTGGCACAGTTTCACAACCCCGTAGTGATTAAGGCTTCGCAGAATAAGGTCTCGGACGATGTCGTTGAGGTCGTCTTCCGAGGGACGATAGATGCCGGATGGCACGTCTATGGAACCGATTTTGCCGACGGCGGACCCACTCGGGCTGAACTGACTCTGGAAACACAAAAGGGCGTTGAACCCGACGGAAAACTCCGTGCTGCAGGCAACGTGCAGAGGAAAATGGACGAGATGTTCGGCATGGAGGTCAGTTATATGGAGGGGACAGCCGAGTTTGTGCAGCGTTTCGTCATCACAGAGCCCGAATATGAAATCTCCGGCTACTTGACCTATGGTGCATGCAACGACGAAAACTGCATGCCTCCCACCAACGTGGAGTTCAACTTCAAGGGAGAAGGCAAGAAAATGGCTGCCGAATCGGAACCGGAAACAAAGGAGGCAAAACCCACAGAACCAGCCCCCGTCGTATCGGATACCATTGCAGAAACACCAGTCCCGGCAGTCTCTCCCGCAAATGACGGCAGTTCTATTTGGGCTCCCGTCGTAGATGAACTCAAGGCATTCGAGACCGGAACGCAGACCACGGACAAGAGCCTGCTCGGCATCTTCCTGCTTGGCATGCTCGGTGGCCTCATCGCTTTGCTCACACCATGCGTCTGGCCCATCATACCTATGACAGTGAGTTTCTTCCTGAAGCGTGCCGATGACAAGAAGAAAGGCATTCGCGACGCCATAACATACGGCATCAGTATCGTTGTCATCTACGTTCTGTTGGGCCTCCTTGTGACACTCGTCTTCGGAGCAAGTGCGCTGAACGCACTCAGCACCAATGCCATTTTCAACATCTTCTTCTTCCTCATGCTCATGGTCTTCGGCGCAAGTTTCCTCGGAGGCTTCGAGATAACACTCCCCAGCAGTTGGACAAATGCCGTAGATCGTAAGTCGAACAGCACGACAGGCTTGCTCAGCATCTTCCTCATGGCATTCACACTGAGCCTGGTCAGTTTCTCTTGTACAGGCCCAATCATAGGCTTCCTGCTCGTTGAGGTCAGCACCACCGGCTCGCTTCTCGCACCGACCATCGGCATGCTGGGCTTTGCAATGGCTCTGGCACTGCCCTTCACCGTCTTTGCCATGTTCCCTGCATGGCTCAAACAGATGCCCAAGAGCGGCAACTGGATGAACTGCATCAAGGTCTGTCTCGGCCTGCTCGAAATAGCATTTGCCTTGAAGTTCTTCAGCGTAGCCGACCTTGCCTACGGATGGCACCTGATGGACAGAGAAGTATTCCTCTCCCTCTGGATAGTCATCTTTGCCCTTATGGGTGCTTATCTCATCGGATGGATGCGTTTCCCGCACGACGAAGACGAATACGACGAGATGGGCGAAATCATACAACGCCCCCGAACCGGCGTGATACGCTTCTTCATGGCACTTGCCGCCTTTGCCTTCGCCCTCTATATGGTGCCGGGCCTCTGGGGCGCACCCTGTAAGGCAGTCAGCGCCTTCGCTCCCCCAATGCAGACACAAGACTTCCGTCTCGGCGAGGAATCCGTTGAAGCGCATTTCAACGACTACGACGAAGGCATGCAGTATGCTGCTGCTCACCATATGCCCGTAATGCTCGACTTCACCGGCTATGGCTGCGTAAACTGTCGTAAAATGGAAGCCGCTGTGTGGACAAATCCGCAGGTTTCGAGTCTGATGAAAGAGAAATATGTCCTCATCACCCTTTATGTCGACGACAAAACACCTCTTCCGGAGAAACTTGTAGTCAAAGAAAATGGCGTGGACGTTACACTGCGTACGGTTGGCGACCGCTGGAGTTATCTCCAAAGAAGTAAGTTCGGTGCCAATGCCCAACCATTCTATGTCCTCCTCGACAACGATGGCCATCCTCTCGCCGGCTCGTATTCCTATAACGAGGATGTTGAAGCCTACTGCAACTTCCTGCAGCGCGGACTCAGCCAGTACAGCCAGAGGCAGTAGTTCCCGTGCGCCTCTCCATTGTTGTTGCTGCACCTTTGCCGCCCTCCTCATAAAATAACAATAAAAACGCTGTGCCGAAATCCCTTCACAAGTGTACTCGTGTCTTTTTCCCGTGAGGCTCGGCGAGATGGCAGGACAGCGACAGATTCAGTGCCGCTTCTGTGGCAAAAAGGATGAAGTGTTTGTAAATATCGGCAGAATTAACATAATTTAATAGAAGGAGGAGAATAATCAATTTCTCAAAAACATACCTTTGCAGCACAAATGATTGTGCAGCGGCACAAGACTCCTATAACTAAAACTAACCTACAACACCGTCTAATACTACGAAAAACGACACCCTGACAAAGCACCGCCACTATCTAATACCTATGCCTTAAATCCGCTCGGACAAGCAGACCTTTGTGTGGGAGGCAGGGTTTTCTTGATCTGAGTTGTGCTTTGCGGACGTAAGTTGTATCTGAGTTGCATTATGTGTTTCCGAGCCTTCTGCGCGACAAGCCGGACAGAGGTGCAGAGAAGGCACACATCCCCATGCCGGAATGACAAAGATGATAATTCCACAGAATACATACAAGAACAAATAAAACCAGGGAACCATGAAAAAGATTCTTTCACTCTCAGTAGCAGCGCTTCTTCCCATGCTTGTCGCTGCACAGGACTTCAAGTTCAACCTTGGCCAGCGTGGTCCGGAAATATATGAGGACTACTATGGCATCTTCTTCGAGGAACTCAGTCACTCGGGCGAGGGCGGCCTCTATGCCGAACTCATCCAGAACCGCTCGTTCGAGGACAACACCAGTTCGCCCGACCATTGGACTGCTGTGGGCAGTGCCACATTGACTTTGACGACAGACAACATGATGAATGCCAACCAGGGTCATGCCCTTGGGCTGACGGCGACAGCCGCAGGCGATGGCATCCGCAACGACGGTTTCTGGGGCATCTGCTACGCCAGCGGCGAGACCTACAAGGCTTCTTTCTGGATAAGAAGCGACAGCGAATGGAACGGTACCGTCACGGCCAAACTGCTCGACAGCAGTGCCAATGCCATCGGACAGACCGACATCGCAGTCGAGGCCGGTATAGCCTGGAAACAGTATACTGCCACCATTACCGCCACCGCTACGGCCGTCGGAGGCTACTTCGACCTGTGCCTTGGCAGTGCGGCTACCGTCGAACTCGACATGGTGAGCCTCTTCCCACCCACCTACAATAATCGGGATAACGGTTTCCGCCGCGACATGGGCCAGATGCTGGCCGACATCAAGCCCACCTTCATGCGTTTCCCCGGCGGATGTTACATTGAGGGACAGTGGGACAACGAGAAGAACGACGACTTCCGCTACCTGTGGAAGAACTCCGTAGGCCCCGTAGAAAGCCGCATCCCACTTTGGAATAACAGGTGGGGATACATGGTGACGAACGGACAGGGCATCTACGAGTACCTGCTCTACTGCGAGGATATCGGAGCCGTGCCCATGTATGTTGTCAACATCGGCGTAGGCCACGAATGGGCACACGACTACAATGATCTGGGCGAATACATACAAGAAGCACTCGACGTCATTGAGTATTGTAATGGCGACGTTACTACGACATGGGGCGCAAAGCGTGCCGAGGCAGGTCATCCCGAACCATTTAACCTGAAATACATCGAGATAGGAAACGAGAACTACACCTTCGACCATTATGCCGAACGCTATATCCAGTTCTACAACGCCATCAAGGAACGCTATCCCGACATCGTCTGCATCGGCAATGCCCCCTGCTGGGGCACGGACTACCCCAAGTGGGGACTGTCGCATCCCGTCGACCTTGTGGACGAACATTACTATCGCACTCCCGAGTGGTTCATGTCTTCCTACCGTCACTACGACAGTTATCCGCGCACCGACCCCAAGGTTTATGTGGGCGAATGGGCGGCTTCCGAAAATAAAGGCACGCTCGGCAACATGAATGCAGCACTGGGCGAAGCCATCTTCATGTGTGGTGCGGAAAGGAACTCCGACATGGTGAAGATGCTCAGTTTCAGCGAACCATTTGCACACATCAACGATGTGCGCTGGCCCGCTATGATCTATCACAACAGTGAAAAAGCAGTGGGCACACCCTCGTACTACGCCCAGAAGATGTACGGACAGAACATCGGCAAGCAGAACATCGTATGGACAGAGACGGGCAATAGTGCCTCTACCGTTGGCGTAGCCACCTGGTCAACGTCAGCCCAATTTTATGATATCCAGATAACCGACGAGGCAGGTAACGTCATCCTCAACGGCGCATCCACGACCTCTGCGGATTGGGTGGCTGAGACTGGTACGGGCGACTGGAGCGTCACCGACGGAACCGTTACCAATGCCACTGTTTCCGGCACGCGCAGCACCTATACTCTGCGCGCACCTCTTGGTACCGACAACTTTATCTTTACGCTCAAGGCCAAGAAGATTAGCGGTGATGAGGGATTCCTCATTCCCCTCGAATTCACGGATGTCAATAATTATGTCTGGTGGGCCATCGGTGGCTGGGGCAACAAGCAACACGGCATCGAGCAGAGCATAGGCGGGTCGAAGTCCAATCCTGTCAGCAATATCCCCGGCAACGTAACTGCCGGACAGGAATACGACATTAAGGTCGTCAGAAAGGGCCTGCATGTTCATTGCTACCTCGACGGCTCTCTGATGTTTGAATTCGATATGAAGGAGCCTGCCAACCAGTTCCTTTATGCTTCCTCCACCATCAACGACGAGACGGGCGACCTTTTTGTCAAGTTGGTGAATCCGGGTGCTTCAAGCCGGACAGCACACCTCTCGTTCGAGAACGGCACGGTCGTTTCCGGCACGGCACAGGTAATGAACAGCACCAAAGGCACGGACGAGAACACATTCGACAATCCTGAAGCCATCACACCTCACGACGAGGCAGTGACCGTGGGTAGCGATGGCACCATCGATTTCACGACGAAACCATATTCCATCAACATCCTTCGACTGAAAGTCAAGGACGTTACGTTCGTTAGCCTTTTGCCCGACATCAAGGAACTGCTGACAGAAGCGGCCGCCATCGAAAGCGATGCCATCATTCCCGAACTGTGGAACAAACTTCAGGCTGCTGTTGCTACGGCCAGTGCCGTGACCGACAGTACGCCCTACGCCGAGCAGCGTGCCGCATTGGAGGCTTTGAAGGCCGCTGTAGATGCAGCAAAGACGGCCATCTCCGCTTCGCCCTATAAGGGCCAGGCATTGGGAGAGGGCTCCTACTACCTTTATAATATATCGACAGGCTTATGGCTGCAGAACAACGAGGACTATTGGAGTAAGTGGACCACCTATGCCGCCGGTGGCACTTATGGCATGGAGTTCCGCCTCGCGCCTTATGGTGACGGCTATGCCATCTACACCCCCGCCTTCAGCACTGGCGGCAAGACGACCAATATGAGCCACAGCGACCTCTACCTCGACAATGCCACCATCTCCACATGGACCTTTGAGAGCGACACGCAGGCCGGTGTGCCGAATTGCTACAAGATAAAGAATAGCGATGGTCAGTACATTGGCCTGAACACTTACCGCGGCAATTATAATCAGCATCCCACGGCCTACTACGTCGATAACAATGCTGTGAATAACGTGTGGCAACTCGTGACGCGCGAGGAACGCATTGCCTACATGGAGAAGAATGCCACGAAGGACAATCCCATCGATGCTACCTTCCTCGTCACCAATCCTGGCTTCTATTTCTACAACGGAGGTCGTGGCGAGGCTTATACGGCAGGTTGGACCATCAGTCGCACGGGCGGCAACTTCGAGACCCCTTCCGAACTCTGGTGCCAACAGTCAAACTCTACATGGCAGTCCAGCAGTTTCTCCATTACTCAGGACATTGCAGACATCCCCAACGGCGAGTATGGAATGACCGTCCAGGCTTTCTACCGCGACGGCTGGAATGCAGACGTCAACCAGATGCCGAGGGCTAAAGGAACGGAAGAACTACGCGCCTATTACTTCATCGGAAGTACCGAGGCCAAGGTTATGTCTGTCTTTGACGCCGGCTTCATGACGGCTCCAACCAGTTCCGAACTTGGCGGTTTCAACGGAGCATGGCATGGCAACGAGACGCTTGGCTATATGCCCGACAATGCCAACACGTTCAACCGCGTATTCTGGTTCTTCCCTGATAAATATGTGAACGCACCCATCAGCACAATCGTGACGGACAACCAGACATCCATCGGCTTGCGAAAACCGACTGGTGCCTCGGCCGACTGGCTTGCCTTCGACAACTTCCGCCTGTACTACTATGGCCCTGCCGTGAAGGAGATTGCTCTGACTAATGGCTATGCCACTTTCAGCGCCTCAGAGAACTTTAAAGTGACGACGGAAGGCGTCAGTGCCTACAAAGTAACGGAAAAGAAGGGCAACTACGTCATCCTTACTGCCATCGAGGATATTCCCGCTGGTACTGGCGTTGTGCTCTACGGCGAGGGTGCTACAAAGGCAGTGCTGGAGCGGGTGGACGAAACAGTGGCCGACATCAGTGGTAACATGATGAAGCCCAATGTGACGGCAACCGTGCTGCCACAAGAGAGTGACGGCTGCAAGAACTACCTCCTTGCCCTCGACCCCGACGATGAGAGCGTCTGCGTGTTCCGTCCTTACAGCGGAGTTGGCAAGTTAGCAGCAGGCCGCGCCTATCTCGCCTTGCCCATTGAAAGCAACGGCGTGAAATACTTCATCGGCTTCGAGGAGGATGACCCTACCGGTATTACTGGTATTACCGGCCATAACGACTCTAAGGGCTTTATCTACAATGTTGCTGGCCAGCGTCTCGAGAAGATGCAGAAGGGTGTCAACATCCTGAACGGCAAGAAGATATTGCGTTAAGGCAATATGTCCCTCGGAGAGCGGGAGAGGGCGGCGTGTCTGTAGCGTTTATCTGACCCCTTCGAGGTATAAACTAAGGCAAACGGAGACACTCCGTCCTGCATACGACAGATGTCGATATTTCCTAGAGCGGTGAAATGTCGAAAAATACACGAAGCGTCACAAGTGGGCGCTTCGTTTTGTTAAATAATCTTAAATTTTGTACTTTTATGTTGTGTTGAATGCTTTTTGTAAGGGCTTTAAGTTGTTATTCCAATAAAAAATCGTACCTTTGCACCCCGAATAGGCATAATAGGCCCGTTCTGGAATAATTTTGACTTTTATACATAATATATAATAATAAAACAACAAAACAATGCCTACAATTCAACAATTGGTAAGAAAAGGCCGTACGGCGTTGGAAGACAAGAGCAAGAGCCCTGCGCTGGACAATTGTCCTCAGCGTCGTGGTGTTTGTGTTCGTGTTTACACAACTACGCCTAAGAAGCCTAACTCTGCGATGCGTAAGGTCGCTCGCGTTCGTTTGACAAACTCTAAGGAAGTGAACAGCTACATTCCCGGAGAAGGACACAACCTGCAGGAGCACAGCATTGTGCTGGTTCGTGGTGGTCGTGTAAAGGACCTTCCCGGTGTGCGTTATCACATCGTTCGTGGTACACTTGATACCGCAGGTGTTGCAAATCGTACACAGCGTCGCTCTAAGTATGGTGCAAAACGTCCTAAGCAAAAGTAATTAACCCCGTTTTGGCTTGTAAGTAGGTTGAGTAAATGCTCCAGTGGAAGCGTTGAAGAACACGAAAAAACAACCCCGAACAAAAACAAACAAAACAATGCGTAAAGCTAAACCAAAGAAAAGAATTATCCTTCCCGATCCCGTGTTCGGTGACGTGAAGGTGTCTAAGTTCGTCAACCACTTGATGTATGACGGCAAGAAGAGCATTTCGTATGACATCTTCTACAATGCTCTCGAAATTGTAAAGACAAAGTTGTCTAACGAGGAGAAAGATTCTCTTACCATTTGGAAAGAGGCTCTCGACAAGATTACTCCTCAGGTAGAGGTAAAGAGCCGCCGTATTGGTGGTGCAACTTTCCAGGTGCCAACAGAAATCCGTCCCGACCGCAAGGAGAGCATCAGCATGAAGAATATGATTCTGTTCGCTCGTAAGCGTGGCGGCAAGACTATGGCCGACAAGTTGGCTGCTGAGATTATGGATGCATACAACGAGCAGGGTGGTGCCTTTAAGCGTAAGGAGGACATGCATCGTATGGCTGAGGCTAACCGTGCATTTGCTCACTTCCGTTTCTAATTCAAATCCATCACTAATTCAATCTAAGAAACAATGGCAAAGCAAGATTTACGTTTCACCCGTAACTTCGGTATCATGGCTCACATCGATGCCGGTAAGACAACTACCAGTGAGCGTATCCTTTTCTAAACCGGTAAGACACATAAGATCGGTGAAACCCATGATGGTTCTGCTACCATGGACTGGATGGCTCAAGAGCAGGAGCGTGGTATTACCATTACCTCTGCTGCTACAACCGCTTACTGGACATGTAAGGGCGAGAAGTATAAGTTCAATTTGATTGATACTCCGGGACACGTTGACTTTACTGCTGAGGTAGAGCGTTCTCTTCGTGTACTCGACGGTGCCGTTGCTACATACTGTGCAGTAGGTGGCGTAGAGCCCCAGTCTGAGACTGTATGGCGTCAGGCTGACAAGTACAACGTACCTCGTATCGGTTATGTAAATAAGATGGACCGTTCTGGTGCAGACTTCTATGAAGTAGTCCGCCAGATGAAGGAGGTTCTTGGCGCAACTCCATGTGTTATTGCTGTACCTATCGGTGCAGAAGAGAACTTCAAGGGTATTGTTGACCTTATCAAGATGAAGGCTATCCTGTGGCACGATGAGACCATGGGCGCAGAGTACAGTCTCGAGGACATTCCTGCAGATATGGTTGATGAGTGCGAAGAGTGGCGTGGTAAGATGATTGAACTCGCCGCTGAGCAGGATGATACCTTGATGGAGAAGTACTTCGAGGATCCCGATAGCCTGAGCGAAGAGGAAATCGTAGCCGCTATCCGTAAGGGCACTCTGAACCTTGACATCGTTCCTATGACTTGTGGTTCTTCATTCAAGAATAAGGGTGTACAGACTCTGCTCGATTATGTCTGCATGTTCCTCCCTTCTCCTTTGGATACTCCCAGCATCGTAGGTACCAACCCAGAGACTGGTGAAGAAGAATCTCGTATGCCCAGCGAGGAAGAGAAGACCGCTGCTCTGGCGTTCAAGATTGCAACCGATCCATATGTAGGTCGTTTGACCTTCTTCCGTGTTTACTCAGGTAAGGTAGAAGCAGGTTCTTATATCTATAATGTACGTTCTGGCAAGAAAGAGCGCGTAAGCCGTCTCTTCCAGATGCACTCAAACAGCCAAAATCCTGTTGATTGCATTTCTGCTGGTGATATCGGTGCAGGTGTAGGTTTTAAGGATATTCACACTGGCGATACTTTGGCTGAGGAAGGTGCTCCTATCGTACTTGAATCAATGGATTTCCCCGATCCCGTTATTGGTATCGCAGTTGAGCCCAAGACTCAAAAGGATTTGGACAAATTGAGCATCGGTTTGCAGAAATTGGCTGAAGAGGATCCTACCTTTACGGTGAAGACTGACGAACAAAGCGGCCAGACTGTTATCAGTGGTATGGGTGAGCTTCACCTTGATATTATCATTGATCGCCTGAAGCGTGAGTTTAAGGTTGAATGTAACCAGGGTAAGCCTCAGGTAAACTATAAGGAAGCAATTACAGCAACTGTCAACCACCGCGAGGTTTATAAGAAGCAGTCAGGTGGTCGCGGTAAGTTTGCTGACGTAATTGTTAATGTAGGTCCTGTTGATCCCGACTTTACTCAGGGAGGTCTTCAGTTTATCAACAGCGTAACCGGTGGTAACATTCCCAAGGAATTCATCCCCAGCGTACAGAAGGGCTTCGAGGCTGCTATGAAAAATGGTGTGCTCGGTGGCTTCCCCATGGACAGTCTGAAGGTTGAACTTGTAGATGGTAGTTTCCACCCAGTAGACTCTGACCAGTTGTCATTCGAACTGGCTGCTCAAATGGCATACAAGGCATGTTGTGCTAAGGCTAAGCCTGTACTCATGGAACCCATCATGAAGTTGGAAGTTGTTACTCCGGAAGAAAGCATGGGTGATGTGATTGGCGACCTTAACAAACGTCGTGGTCAGGTAGAAGGAATGGATTCTACTCGTACTGGTGCTCGTCTGGTAAAGGCAATGGTTCCTCTGGCAGAGATGTTTGGCTACGTAACAGCATTGCGTACTATCACCTCTGGTCGTGCTACCAGTTCAATGACTTATGATCATCATGCTCCAGTAAGTTCAGGTATTGCTAAGTCTGTACTTGAAGAAATGGGTGGCCGTGTAGATCTCGTTTAATATAAATAGGATAGGGTCATCTGCAAGCATATGACTCTTTGTGGATGATACCCTATCCCATATACATAATTAATTATTAAATATAAAAATGAGTCCAAAAATTAGAATTAAACTTAAGTCTTACGACCATAATTTGGTTGACAAGTCTGCAGAAAGAATTGTTAAGACTGTAAAAGAGACTGGTGCTGTAGTAAGCGGTCCTATTCCTTTGCCAACACGCAAGAGAATCTTTACTGTAAACCGTTCTACATTCGTTAACAAGAAGAGCCGTGAGCAGTTTGAGTTGAACAGCTACAAGCGTCTTGTTGATATCCACAGTTCTAGCGAAAAGACTATTGATGCCCTTATGAAGCTCGAGCTTCCTAGTGGCGTTGAAGTGGAGATTAAGGTGTAATACATTTATTATTAATTAAGAATAACAGAAATGCCAGGATTATTAGGAAAGAAAATCGGAATGACTTCCGTTTTCAGTGCCGAGGGTAAGAATGTACCATGCACTGTTATCGAATTGGGTCCTTGTGTTGTTACTCAGATCAAAAGCGTAGAGAAGGACGGCTATAATGCTGTTCAGCTTGGCTTCGAAGAGGCAAAGGAGAAGAATACCTCTGCTCCTCTTATGGGCCACTTCAAAAAAGCTGGAGTAACACCCATGAGACACTTGGCCGAGTTCACAGGTTTCGAACAGGAACTGAATTTGGGTGACACCATCACCGTTGACATTTTTGCAGACAGCAATTTTGTTGACGTTATTGCAACCTCTAAGGGTCGTGGTTTCCAGGGCGTAGTAAAGCGCCACGGCTTTGGCGGTGTAGGTCAGACTACTCATGGTCAGGACGACCGTCTGCGTAAACCAGGTTCTATTGGTGCTTGCTCATACCCCGCAAAAGTTTTCAAGGGTATGCGTATGGGTGGCCATATGGGTTGTAATCGTGTTACAACACATAACCTGCAAGTGTTAAAGGTGATTCCTGAACACAATCTCCTTCTTATTAAGGGTAGTGTTCCCGGATTCAAAGGTTCAATCGTTAGCGTTATGAAGTAATGGAAGTAAGTGTATTAAATATAAAAGGCCAGGAGACAGGTCGTAAGGTCGCTCTCAATGATGCCATTTACGCTATTGAGCCCAACGATCATGCTATCTACCTTGATGTGAAGCTCATCATGGCTAACCAGCGACAGGGAACTGCGAAGTCGAAGGAAAGAAGTGAAATAAGCGGTTCAACCCGCAAGCTTGGTCGCCAGAAAGGTGGAGGCGGCGCACGTCGCGGTGATATTAATTCTCCCGTACTCGTAGGTGGCGGTCGTGTATTCGGTCCAAAGCCCCGCGATTATGGTTTTAAGCTTAACAAGAAAGTTCGTCAGCTTGCTCGTAAGTCTGCCCTTTCGTACAAGGCTCAGGAGAATGCATTGATGGTAGTGGAAGATTTTACATTTGATGCTCCTAAGACAAAATCAGTTGTAGAAATCTTAAAAAACCTTAAAGTTTCTGATAAAAAGACACTTTTTGTTACCGCAGGTGCAGATAAAGTTGTATATTTGTCCGCTCGAAACATCGAACGCGTTCAGGTAATGCCTGCAAATGCACTCAATACCTATAAGGTTTTGAATGCAGATGTTATGGTTGTATCTGAGAGTGCTCTCGCTGTCATCGAAGGAAACTTAACAAAATAAGTAGCCGAATTAGAATATGGGATATATCGTAAAACCTTTGGTCTCTGAGAAGATGACCGGTATCACAGAGAAGCAGAATAAGTTCGGCTTCATTGTTCGTCCCCAAGCTAATAAGATCGAGATCAAGAAAGAAATCGAGGCACAGTATAACGTTACCGTTACTGACGTTAATACTTGTGTGTATGGTGGTAAAAGTAAGAATCGCTACACTCGTTCTGGTCTCATCAAGGGACGTACTAATGCTTTCAAGAAGGCAATTGTAACCCTTAAGGAAGGCGATGTAATTGATTTTTATAGCAACATTTAATAAAAGATGGCAGTACGTAAATTTAAGCCCACAACACCGGGCCAAAGACACAAAATTATAGGTACCTTCGAAGAAATTACTGCATCGGTACCTGAGAAGTCTCTCGTTTGCGGTAAGTGCTCTACTGGTGGACGTAATAACACTGGTAAGATGACTATGCGCTATATCGGTGGAGGTCATAAGCAGAAGTTCCGTTTTATTGATTTCCGACGTGAGAAAGATGGTGTTCCCGCTGTAGTAAAGACTATCAAGTACGATCCTAATCGCTCGGCTCGTATAGCACTCCTCTTCTACGCAGACGGTGAAAAACGTTATATTATTGCTCCTAACGGACTTAAGGTGGGTGCCACTGTGATGAGTGGTGCTGAAGCAGCTCCTGAAATAGGTAATGCTCTGCCTTTGCAGAATATTCCTGTAGGTACTGTGATCCATAACATTGAGCTTCGTCCTGGTCAGGGCGCTTTGCTCGTTCGTTCTGCTGGTAATTTTGCTCAGTTAACTTCACGTGAAGGTCGCTATTGCGTTATCAAACTCCCTTCTGGAGAAACACGTCAGATTCTGTCGGCTTGTAAGGCAACAGTAGGTAGTGTAGGTAATTCAGATCACGCGTTGGAAAGCTCTGGTAAGGCTGGACGCTCTCGCTGGTTGGGCCGTCGTCCTCATAACCGTGGCGTTGTCATGAATCCTCATGACCATCCGATGGGTGGTGGTGAAGGCCGTCAGTCTGGTGGTCATCCCCGTTCACGTAAGGGCTTGTACGCTAAGGGTCTTAAGACTCGTGCTCCTAAGAAGCAGTCCAACAAGTATATTATCGAGAGATGTAATAAGTAAACAAAAAGTTAGCTAGAGTAAAATTATGAGTCGTTCATTAAAGAAAGGTCCGTATATTGAAGTTAGCCTCGAAAAGAAAATCATTGCCATGAACGAAAGTGGCAAGAAAAACGTGGTCAAGACATGGTCTCGTGCTTCTATGATTTCACCTGATTTCGTAGGTCATACGGTTGCCGTTCATAACGGAAATAAGTTTATTCCTGTTTACGTTACAGAAAATATGGTTGGACATAAGTTTGGAGAATTTGCTCCTACTCGCAAGTTCGGTGGCCATGCTGGTAACAAGAAAAAGTAAGCAGGCAAGTAATTGTTAATTATACAGTAATAATATAATGGGAAAAAGAAAGAAATTAGCTGCTGAAGCAAGAAAAGAAGCTCGAAAAGCACAAAGTTTCGCTAAGCTGAGAAATGTGCCTTCTTCTCCCCGCAAGATGAGATATGTGGTTGATTTGGTCCGCGGCATGGAGGTAAATAGGGCTCTTGGCACTTTGAAGTTCTGTGTTAAAGCAGCAAGCGAGGATGTAGAAAAACTCCTTCGCTCTGCCATTGCTAATTGGGAACAGAAGAATGAGCGTAAAGCCGAAGAAGGTGAGCTCTATATCAGTAAGATCTTCGTTGATGAGGGTACAACCCTCAAACGTATGAGACCCGCTCCTCAGGGTCGTGGTTATAGAATTCGCAAGCGTTCTAACCACATTACGTTGTTCGTTGATACAAAGAATAAAGATTAAGGGAAAGTATGGGACAGAAAGTTAATCCAATAAGCAACCGTCTCGGAATCGTCCGTGGATGGGACTCAAATTGGTACGGAGGTAAAGAATTTGGTGATTCTATCCTCGAGGATAGTAAGATTCGCAAATACCTCGGTGCTCGTCTCGGTGATGCAAGCATCTCACGTATTGTTATCGAACGTACCCTCAAGATGGTCACTATCACTGTTTGCACTGCTCGCCCTGGTCTTATCATCGGTAAGGGCGGTGAGAAGGTTGATACTCTCAAGGAAGAATTGAAGAAACTTACTCAAAAGGATGTTCAAATCAATATCTTTGAGGTTAAGAAACCAGAACTTGATGCAGTTATCGTTGCGAACAACATCGCTCGCCAGGTAGAAGGTAAGATTGCATATCGCCGTGCCATTAAGATGGCAATTCAGAATACAATGCGTGCCGGTGCAGAAGGAATTAAGGTCTTGATTTCTGGTCGCCTTAATGGTGCTGAAATCGCTCGCTCTGAGATGTTCAAGGAGGGTCGTACTCCTTTGCACACCCTTCGTGCTGATATCGATTATTGTCAGTCAGAGGCTTTGACAAAGGTCGGTTTGCTCGGCATTAAGGTATGGATATGCCGTGGTGAAGTCTATGGCAAGAAGGATCTTGCACCAAACTTTACTCAGCAAAAGGACAATGGCCGCAATTTTGGCGGTGGCGACAGAAGAAACTTCCGTCGCAAGAAGAACAATAATCGTTAAAATCAGATTGTCATGTTACAACCTAAAAGAACCAAATATAGAAGACCGCAAAAAGGTCGTTGCAAAGGCAATGCCATGCGTGGCAACCAGTTGGCGTTCGGATCTTTCGGTATTAAGTCTTTAGAGACACACTGGATTACCGCTCGTCAGATTGAGGCTGCTCGTGTCGCTATGACTCGTTATATGCAGCGTGAGGGACAGAGTTGGATTCGTATCTTCCCCGATAAGCCTATTACCAAGAAGCCTGCAGATGTCCGCATGGGTAAGGGTAAGGGTGATCCAGTAGGATATGTTTTCCCCATCACTCCTGGTCGCATTATTTTTGAGATTGAAGGCGTTTCTTATGAAATTGCTAAGGAAGCTCTTCGTTTGGCATCTCAGAAGTTGCCTGTTACAACGAAGTTCATTGTTAGACGTGATTACGACAAAAACGCATAATTAATTATGAAAATTGCAGAAATTAAGGAGATGACTACTGCCGATTTGGCAGAGCGCATACAGACGGAGCAAGCAAATTATAAGCAGATGCTCCTGAACCATGCAGTATCACCCTTGGCAAATAGTGCACAGATTAAGGCTGCGCGTCGTGACATTGCACGCCTCAAAACCGTGCTTCGCCAAAGAGAGTTGAACAAATAATAATTGGTCTTAGACATGGAAGCAAGAAATTTAAGAAAGACGAGAACAGGTGTTGTCGTAAGCGACAAGATGGATAAGACCATTGTTGTAGCAGCGAAGTTTAAAGAAAAACACCCCATCTATGGTAAGTTCGTATCAAAGACAAAGAAGTATCATGCTCATGATGAGAAGAACGACTGCCATAAGGGTGACACAGTTCTGATTATGGAAACCCGTCCCTTGAGCAAGACTAAGAGATGGAGAGTAGTTGAAATCGTAGAAAGAGCTAAGTAATTATGATACAAGCAGAATCTAGATTAGTAGTAGCAGATAATAGCGGTGCAAAGGAAGCTATGTGCATTCGTGTACTTGGCGGAACTCGTCGTCGCTATGCATCTGTAGGTGATGTGATTGTTGTATCTGTGAAGAGCGCAATCCCCACTAGTGATGTAAAGAAGGGTGCAGTATCAAAGGCATTGATTGTACGTACTAAGAAGGAAGTTCGTCGTGCTGACGGTTCCTATATTCGTTTTGATGATAACGCTTGCGTTCTTTTGAACAATGCAGGTGAGTTGCGCGGTAGTCGTATTTTCGGTCCTGTTGCTCGTGAGTTGCGTACCGCTAACATGAAGGTGGTTTCGCTTGCACCCGAAGTCCTTTAATTAATTAATGTTTTTAGTAATGAGTAAGTTACACATTAAGAAAGGCGATACAGTTTACGTGAATACTGGCAATTGCAAAGGCCAGACAGGTAAGGTGTTACAGGTGCTCGTTAAAGAGCAGCGCGCCATAGTTGAGGGGGTTAATATGGTTAGTAAGAGCCAGAAGCCTAGTGCTAAGTACCCTCAGGGAGGTATTGTTAAGCAGGAAGCTCCCATTCAAGTTTCAAAGCTTAATCCCATTGTTGACGGTAAGGTTGTCCGTTCTAATGGTAAGGCTAGAAATGTAACTGTAAAATAAATAGGAGATTAAATGATGGCAAATACTGCAAGCCTTAAGAAAGAATATGCCGAGCGTATTGCTCCTGCATTGAAGAAGCAGTTCAACTATTCTTCAACAATGCAGATTCCCGTATTGAAAAAGATTGTAATCAATCAGGGTCTCGGAATGGCAACAGCAGACAAGAAGATTATCGACGTTGCAATTAATGAACTCACAGCTATCACTGGTCAGAAAGCCGTAGCAACTGTTTCAAAGAAGGACGTCGCTAACTTCAAGTTGCGTAAGAAAATGCCTATTGGCGTGATGGTTACCTTGCGTCGTGAAAGAATGTATGAGTTCCTTGAGAAACTTGTTCGAGTTGCTCTTCCTCGTATCCGCGACTTTAGAGGTATTGAAAGCAGATTGGATGGTCGTGGCAATTATACCTTGGGTATTCAAGAGCAGATCATTTTCCCTGAAATCAATATTGACACAATTGATCGCATTTTGGGTATGAATATCACATTCGTAACGACAGCTCAAACTGACGAAGAGGGCTATGCTCTCCTCAAGGAGTTTGGTCTTACCTTTAAGAAAGCTAAAAACGATTAAATTAATATGGCAAAAGAATCAATGAAGGCCCGCGAGGTCAAGAGAGCGAAACTCGTGGCTAAGTATGCTGAGAAGCGTGCAGCGTTGAAGAAGATCGTTAATAGTGGAGATCCGGTTGAGGCATACGAAGCTGCGCAAAAATTGCAAGCTATTCCCCGTAATGCTAATCCAATTCGTCTTCACAATCGTTGTAAGATCACTGGTCGTCCTAAGGGCTACATCCGTTTGTTTGGTCTTTCACGTATTCAATTCCGTGAAATGGCATCAAGCGGCCTGATCCCAGGTGTTAAGAAAGCAAGCTGGTAAGAGTTTTTAATATTGTCGGGAGAGTCCCGATTAATTAAATTTTAATTATATGACAGATCCAATTGCAGACTATTTGACGAGATTGCGTAATGCAATTCAGGCAAAGCACAGAGTTGTTGAAGTGCCTGCGTCAAATCTTAAGAAGGAAATTACAAAAATTCTCTTCGAGAAGGGTTACATCATGAATTACAAGTTCGTTGAAGATGGCCCTCAAGGAACAATCAAAATTGCCTTGAAGTACGATGTCGTTAACAAGGTAAATGCTATCAAGAAATTGATAAGAATATCCAAGCCCGGTATGCGTAAGTATACAGGTTATAAGGATATGCCGAGAGTTATTAACGGATTGGGTATTGCTATCCTCTCCACATCTAAGGGTGTTATGACAAACAAGGAAGCAGCTGATCTTAAGATTGGTGGTGAGGTTCTTTGTTATGTATATTAATTTAAGGAGGAATACGTAATGTCAAGAATAGGTAAATTGCCCATAAGCATTCCTGCCGGAGTGACTGTTAATGTCGCAGAAGACAACAAGGTTACTGTTAAAGGCCCGAAGGGTGAAATGACTCAGGCTGTAGACCCTTCTATTAAGATTAATGTTTCAGAAGGTGAGATAACTTTTGAGATTGTTGCAGAAAACGACACTGTTGAGAAGAAGCAGAAGCAGGCTTTTCATGGTCTTTATCGTTCTCTTGTCAACAATATGGTTGTCGGTGTTTCTGTAGGCTATAAGAAGGAGTTGGAACTTGTAGGTGTTGGTTATCGTGTTTCCAACCAGGGTAATCTTTTAGAGTTTGCGCTGGGTTATACGCATCCGATCCTCTTCATGCTTCCTTCAGAAATCAAGGTAGAAACAAAGTCTGAGAGAAATCAGAACCCCTTGATTATTCTTGAGTCTTGTGACAAACAGCTTCTCGGTCAAGTATGTGCAAAGATTCGCTCTTTCCGTAAGCCTGAACCTTATAAGGGTAAGGGTGTTTTGTTCGTTGGTGAACAAATTCGCAGAAAGTCCGGTAAGTCGGCTGGTGCCAAGTAACATCTAAAACTGTAAGTTTATGACAACAAAATTAGAAAGACGAATCAAAATTAAGTACAGAGTTCGTAATAAGATTTCTGGTACTGCAGAGCGTCCCCGTATGTCTGTATTTAGAAGCAATAAGCAGATATATGTTCAGATAATTAATGATATGAATGGTACCACTTTAGTAAGTGCTTCTTCTTTAGGTATGGAAACATGTCCTAAAAAGGAACAGGCTGCGAAGGTTGGTGAACTGGCCGCCAAGAAGGCTCTTGAGGCTGGTATTACCTCAGTCGTATTCGATCGTAATGGTTACCTCTATCATGGCAGAGTGAAGGAAGTTGCAGATGCAGCACGTAACGGTGGACTTAAATTCTAGGAATTATGGCAAATAAAGTAAAGATAAACAGCGAAATGGAGCTGAAGGATAGACTTGTTGCTATCAATCGTGTAACAAAGGTTACTAAGGGTGGTCGCACATTTACCTTCGCCGCTATTGTAGTTGTTGGTAACGAGAATGGTATCATTGGCTGGGGCTTAGGTAAGGCTGGCGAAGTTACCGCTGCTATTGCCAAGGGTGTTGAATCAGCAAAGAAGAACCTTGTTCAGGTTCCTGTATTGAACGGCACAGTTCCTCATGAAGCTGCAGCAAAGTTTGGTGGTGCTAATGTACTCATCATGCCTGCTTCTCATGGTACCGGTGTTGTGGCTGGTGGCGCTATGCGTGCTGTCCTCGATAGTGTTGGTATTACAGACTGTTTGGCTAAGTCTAAGGGTTCTTCCAACCCCCACAATTTAGTTAAGGCAACTATCGCCGCTCTTTCCGAGATGCGTGATGCAAAGACAGTTGCTGCCAACCGTGGTGTCAGTGTTGAAAAAGTTTTTAGAGGATAAGGAGGTAAAGTATGGCAACTATCAAAGTACAGCAAGTAAGAAGCCGCATTCACGCACCTCGAACCCAAAAGGCTACTTTGGATACTTTAGGTTTGAGAAAGTTGAATCAGATTGTTGAGATTGAAGACAACGCCTCTAATCGTGGCTTAATTAAAGCAGTTCATCATCTTGTGAAGGTGATTGGCTGATAGTATTATGAACAATTAATGTTGATTATATTATGAAATTGAATAATTTGAAACCTGCTGCCGGATCAACTCATAGTCGTAGAAGACTTGGTCGTGGTCCCGGTTCTGGCTTGGGTGGAACTTCTACTCGTGGCCATAAGGGTGCCAAAGCACGTTCTGGTTACAAGAAGAAGATCGGTTTCGAAGGTGGCCAAATGCCTTTGCAGCGTCGTTTGCCTAAATTCGGCTTCAAGAATATCAACCGTATCGAGTATCAGGTAGTAAATCTTTCTTCTATTCAGAAGCTCGCTGAGAATGGAGTTGAGAAGATTACTATTGAGGATATGGTTGTTGCAGGTCTGGTTTCTCCTAAGGGCTTAGTTAAAATCCTTGGAAATGGTGCATTGACTGCAAAGGTTGAAGTCGTTGCAAACGCTTTCTCTAAGGCTGCAGAAGAAGCTATTCAGAATGTAGGTGGTACAGCAACAAAACTCTAATTCTGATGAAGAAATTTATCGAAACGCTAAAGAACATCTGGCATGTTGAGGATTTGCGTAACAGACTCCTCATCACGTTGGCATTTGCTGCAATGTATCGTTTCGGATCGTTCATTGTCCTTCCAGGTATTAATCCTGAGGCATTGACTGCTCTGAAAGAGCAAACTGACGCAGGACTTATGTCTCTGTTGAATATGTTCTCTGGTGGTGCATTCTCTAATGCGTCTATATTCGCTTTGGGAATCATGCCTTACATTTCAGCATCCATCGTAATCCAACTTTTTGCTTTCGTTGTGCCTTATTTCCAGAAGATGCAGCGTGAAGGTGAAAGTGGACGCCGTAAGATGAATCAGTATACACGTTATTTGACAATTCTGATTCTCTTAGTACAAGCTCCTTCTTATTTGATAAATCTGAAGGTACAAGCTCAGGGAGCACTCAATCCTGCTATTGACTGGACGCTCTTTATAATTGCAAGTACACTTATTCTTGCTGCCGGCAGTATGTTCATCCTTTGGATTGGTGAGCGTATTACTGACAAGGGAATAGGTAACGGTGTGTCAATTATCATCATGTTGGGTATTATTGCCCGCTTACCTCAGGCTTTTGGTCAAGAGGTAGTGTCTCGTCTGAATAATCTTTCAGGAGGTGGTTTAGTAATGTTCATTTTAGAACTTTTACTTCTCTTCTTGGTTATTCTTTCAGCAATCATGTTGGTACAGGGTACACGCAGAATACCTGTGCAGTATGCAAAGAGAATGGTTTCAGGTCAGCAAGTAGGTGGTGTGCGCCAATATATCCCTTTGAAGGTTTTTGCTGCTAATGTGATGCCAATCATCTTCGCTCAGGCAATAATGTTCATTCCTGTTACTCTGACGCAGCTTATTACAGATGGTCAGGCTACATCGCCTGTTCTCATGGCCTTGTCAGACCACACGAGCTTTGCATATAATATTGTCTTTGCGTTGTTGATTATCGCTTTTACATATTTCTATACTGCCATTACCTTGAACCCTGTTCAGATGGCAGAGGATATGAAGCGTAATAATGGCTTCATTCCAGGCGTACGTCCTGGAAAGGATACGGCCGATTTCATAGATAAGGTGATGGACCGAATCACGCTGCCAGGTTCTCTTTTCCTCGCACTGATTGCATGTATGCCCGCTTTTGCCGGTTTGCTCAACGTGAAGCCTGAGTTTGCTCAGTTCTTCGGCGGTACATCTCTGCTCATACTTGTTGGTGTAGTTCTTGATACGCTTCAGCAAATTGAGAGCCACCTGCTTATGAGACACTATGATGGCTTATTGAGTTCTGGCCGTATTCATGGTCGTTCCGGAATATCTTCACGATAAGAAAAAGTCACCAGCGGATGATTTTTCTTAAGACAGAAGATGAGATAGAATTAATGCGAGCTGCCAACCAGCTTGTTGCAAAGACTTTGGCTGAAGTAGGAAAAC
Organism: Bacteroidaceae bacterium; assembly: GCA_017461345.1. Lineage (GTDB taxonomy): Bacteria > Bacteroidota > Bacteroidia > Bacteroidales > Bacteroidaceae > Physcousia. The sequence goes on from JAFTYP010000031.1 coordinate 30,849, forward strand.
ACATTAGGCCGGGAGTTACGACAATTGAGTTGGATAGGGTAGCAGAAGAATTTATACGCGATAATGGTGCGGTGCCAACCTTCAAGGGTTACCCCAATCCTTGCGGTGGCACTCCATTTCCCGCGTCAATATGCACCTCAGTTAATGATGTTGTGGTGCATGGCGTCCCCAATGACACGCCGTTAGTGAACGGAGATATCGTGTCGGTAGATTGTGGAGTGCTTTTGAATGGCTATAATGGCGATTCTTGCTATACGTTTAGTGTTGGCGAGGTGTCAGACGAGGTTGCTCAATTGCTTACAGTCACAAAAAAAGCTCTTTATGAGGGAATAGCCAATGCTCAGCGAGGCAAGCGTATCGGTGATATCGGTTTTGCTGTACAAACATTGTGCGAGTCTCATGGCTACGGAGTCGTTAGAGAGTTTGTTGGTCATGGCATTGGTCGCAATATGCATGAGGATCCTCAGGTGCCCAATTACGGGAGAATGGGGTATGGTCCGATGATTAAAAATGGTTTGTGCATAGCCATTGAGCCGATGATAACGTTAGGAAGTCCGATGATATACATGTCAGAGGACAACTGGACTATCAAAACACGCGACGGAAAGCCGTCGGCTCACTTTGAACACACGATTGCGGTGCATAATGGAGGAGTAGAGATTCTGTCTTCCTTCGAAGATATAGAAAAGACAAATTAAACGAATATGGCAAAACAGGCTGTAATAGAACAAGACGGTGTAATTGTAGAATCGCTATCAAATGCGATGTTCCGTGTTGAGTTGGAGATTGGACAAAAGATTATTTGCAATATTTCTGGCAAGATGAGGATGCATTACATCAAGATACTTCCTGGTGACAAGGTAAAAGTGGAAATGAGTCCGTATGATTTGACCAAGGGACGTATCGTATTCAGATATAAATAAAAACATCAATATGAAAACAAGAGCTTCTTTAAAAAAACGCACCCCAGACTGCAGGATTGTACGTCGTAAGGGCCGTTTGTATGTTATTAACAAGAAAAACCCCAAGTACAAAACACGTCAGGGTTAGTTATTATTGCAAACAAGAAAAGTATAATATATGGCAATTAGAATTGTTGGTGTAGATTTGCCTCAGAATAAGAGAGGTGAAATCGCTTTGACCTATATATTCGGTATAGGTCGTAGTAGCTCTGCCAAGATCCTGGAAAAGGCTGGCGTAGATAAAGACAAGAAGGTTTCCGACTGGACTGACGACGAGGCTGGTAAGATTCGTGAGATTATCGGTGCAGAGTACAAGGTCGAAGGTGATCTTCGTTCTGAGATTACAATGAATATCAAGCGTCTGATGGATATCGGTTGCTATCGTGGTGTTCGTCATCGTAATGGTCTTCCTGTTAGTGGTCAGAGCACAAAGAATAATGCTCGTACACGTAAGGGTAAGAAGAAGACTGTTGCAAACAAGAAAAAGGCTACTAAATAATAATTGATATGGCAAAGAAAGCAGTTGCTACAAAGAAGAGAGTAGTGAAGGTTGACGCAATGGGTCAGCTTCATGTACATAGCTCGTTCAACAATATCATTGTGTCTTTGGCAAATAGCGAAGGTCAGGTTATTTCATGGTCTTCTGCCGGTAAGATGGGTTTCCGCGGTTCTAAGAAGAATACTCCTTATGCAGCTCAGATGGCTGCTCAGGATTGTGCAAAGACTGCATACGATCTTGGCCTGCGCAAGGTGAAAGCATATGTTAAGGGTCCCGGCAATGGCCGTGAGTCTGCAATCCGTACAGTACATGGTGCTGGCATCGAGGTAGTCGAGATCGTTGACGTAACTCCACTTCCTCACAATGGTTGCCGTCCTCCGAAGAGAAGAAGAGTTTAATATGATATTGTAGGACAAATATAAATATAAAGATAAAATGGCAAGATATACAGGTCCGAAATCAAGAATTGACCGTCGTTTTGGCGAGGCCATCCTGGGTAATCCCAAAGTACAGGCTAAGCGTAACTTCCCTCCTGGCCAGCATGGTAACAACCGTCGTCGTAAGACTTCCGAGTATGGTGTCATGCTTGCAGAGAAGCAGAAGGCAAAATATACATATGGTGTACTTGAGAAGCAGTTCCGCAACATGTTTGAGAAGGCTGCTCGTACCAGTGGTATTACAGGTGAGATTCTGCTTCAGAATTTGGAAAGCCGTCTCGATAACATCGTTTATCGTCTGGGCGTTGCTCCTACCCGTCGTGCTGCTCGTCAGCTTGTTAACCACAAGCATATCGTGGTTGATGGTCAGGTTGTAGGTATCCCTTCTTATAGTGTAAAGCCCGGTCAGGTTGTAGGTGTTCGTGAACGTAGCAAGAGTCTTGAGGTTGTGCAGAATGCTTTGGCTGGTTTCAATCACTCCAAGTATCCTTGGATTGAGTGGGACGAGAGCATGAAGGCAGGTAAGTATCTCCACAAGCCCGAGCGTGCAGACATTCCCGAGACCATTAAGGAACAATTGATTGTTGAGTTGTACTCTAAATAAAATATAAGAATGGCGATATTAGCATTTCAAAAACCCGATAAGGTTGTAATGTTGGAGGCGGATGATAAGTACGGAAAGTTTGAATTCCGCCCCTTGGAAGGTGGTTTCGGTACTACCATTGGTAATGCTTTGCGCCGCATCCTTCTCTCCTCACTTGATGGCTTTGCTATTAACACTGTATCTATCTCTGGTGTTGAGCACGAGTTTGCTACAGTTCCAGGAGTCAAGGAAGATGTCACCAACATTATATTGAACCTGAAACAGGTAAGATTCAAGCAAGTTGTAGAGGACTTCGAGACAGAAAAGGTGTCTATTTCAGTAGAGAACACAACGGAGTTTAAGGCTGGCGACTTCAATAAGTATCTGGTTGGCTTCGAGGTGTTGAATCCCGAACTGGTGATTTGTCATCTGGATCCTAAGGCATCTCTTCGTATGGAGATTAACATCAACAAGGGCAGAGGCTACGTGCCTGCAGACGAGAACCGTCCTTTCTGCACCGATGTGAATGTTATTCCCATCGATTCTATCTACACTCCAATCAGAAATGTCAAGTACGCAGTAGAGAACTTCCGCGTAGAGCAGAAGACCGACTACGAGAAACTTGTGCTTGAGATTACCACTGATGGTTCCATTCACCCGAAGGATGCGCTCAAGGAGGCTGCTCGCATTCTCATCCATCACTTCATGCTGTTCTCCGACGAGAAGATTACTCTTGAGAACAGTGAGTTGGATGTAAATGAGGAATTCGACGAGGAGGTTCTCCACATGCGCCAACTCCTGAAGACTAAACTTGTTGATATGGATTTGTCTGTACGTGCATTGAATTGCCTCAAGGCTGCCGATGTCGAGACACTCGGCGACTTGGTACAGTACAACAAGATCGATTTGCTTAAGTTCAGGAACTTCGGTAAGAAATCGCTCACGGAGCTTGATGATTTGCTCGAGAGTCTGAATCTGTCGTTTGGAACTGATATTTCTAAATATAAATTAGATAAAGAATAATAAGTCATGAGACATAATAAGAAATTCAACCATTTGGGTCGTACTGCATCTCACAGATCTGCTATGTTGAGCAACATGGCTGTTTCTCTGATCATGCACAAAAGAATCACTACGACTCTTGCCAAGGCAAAGGCCTTGAAGAAGTATGTAGAGCCTCTCATCACGAAGTCAAAGGAGGATACTACCAATTCACGTCGTGTTGTGTTCAGCTACTTGCAGGACAAGTTTGCTATCACAGAGTTGTTCACCACCATCTCTAAGGCAGTTGCCGACCGTCCCGGTGGTTACACTCGCATCATCAAGACTGGTTTCCGTGCCAGCGATGCTGCTCCCATGTGTTTCATCGAACTTGTTGACTTCGATGAGAATATGGCTAAGACAGCCAAGAAGGCAAAGCGCACACGTCGTTCTTCAAAGAAGGCTACTGCTCCCGTAGCAGAAACTGCTGAGGCACCTGCTGCAGAGACTGCAGCTCCCACAACAGAAGAAGCTTAAGCCGTATAATTTTTAATTGCAATAATAGAGCCGCTTCGTCCGTGAAGGATGGAGCGGCTTTTTTTGTATTCGGGTGTTACGTTTTGCCCACGCGTCCTTTCGCCCCGAAAGACGCGTCCATTTTGCCAAGTGGACTGCAGGCGTGAAAATCTGCCACTCGTCGGGCTACAAAACTACTCGTGAGTAATTGCCAAACTTCTGCAGAGAAGTTGCCCGACTTCTCTGCAGAAGTTGCCGAAGTTCTCTGGTGTGTTTTTCAGGCCTCTTGCAAAGAGGTTATTTTTTCTTTCTTTTTTGTTCGTTATTCACAACTATTTTATAACTTTGCAAGTCGAAAGGTTCTCAAACAGCCTCGGCGGAGGCACTTTCGTACTTTATCGGAAATAAACGAAGCGTTATGCTTCTCTTGCTATAGGAAACCTGAGAAATTTCTTAAGCATCGCAAGGGAGTGTGATGGGTCGCGCGTATAGCGTGGGCTGTTCTACACCACTTAAGATGCAAGGTTTTCTCAGGACCTCCTATAGAAGAGTGGATGTAATCAGTGCCACGCTTCTTGCATACTGTTCAATGTTCTTTTGGTGCTGGAGGACAACAAAAACGTAGTCCATTATGGAAAAACAAAAACACATTTTGTCAATGCTGCTACTCATGGCAACTTGTCTATTCAGCAACAATGCTTTTGCAGAAGCAGTCGAGATTGACGGCATCTACTACAACTTAGTTACAAAGGCAAAACAAGCCGAAGTAACCAGCAATCCTAACGGTTATACTGGTGAAATAAATATCCCGGAAACTGTTTCTTATAGTGGCGTAACTTACAACGTGACAAGCATAGGTGAGAATGCATTCAAGGAATGTAAAGGTCTTACCTCTGTAATCATTGGCAATTCCGTGACAAGCATAGGAATCAGTGCATTCCGTAATTGCTCTGGTCTTACCTCTGTCACCATATCCAACTCCGTAACAAGCCTAGGAAGCAGTGCATTCTATGGCTGCTCTGGTCTTACCTCTGTCACCATTCCCAACTCAGTAACAAGCATAGGAAATGAGGCATTCAGGAAGTGCTCTAGACTTACCTCTGTCACCATCCCTAACTCCGTAACAAGCATAGGAATCAGTGCATTCCGTAATTGCTCTGGTCTTACCTCTGTCACCATACCCAACTCCGTAACAAGAATAGGAGAATACGCATTCTCTGACTGCTCTGGTCTTACTTCTGTTACCATCCCTAACTCCGTAACAATCATAGGAAGCGGTGCATTCGAATATTGCTCCAGTCTTACCTCTATAACCATCCCCAATTCTGTTACAAGCATAGGAAGCGGTGCATTCGAATATTGTATTTAGAAGCCCTAAACAACCAAAACTATTCAGAAACAACTAAATATAAACCTTTAATTATCAGTATCTTCTAAAATTTAACACTTTCAGACTGCTTTTTGATGGTTCCCAAATTTCCACATATTTTTGATACAT
>JAFTYP010000032.1 GCA_017461345.1 Bacteroidaceae bacterium
TCATCAGGCAGATTTCTTGCTGGGGAGGCTGCTTGCAAAACACAAACAGGATTTCCTGGAAAACGGCGGCATCAGGGAACAGATGTCTGCCGCTCGTCGCAACTGGCGTGAAGGACATGGGATGGGATACCTTAATGGGAACTATGGGAAGAATGAGAAGAATGAGAATAATTGTGAACCAAGATGATGGACCTGCACTTCAATCAACGTTTAGCAGCAGGCTATCATAGCGGCTCGCAGATTTCACGCGTACTGACAGAAGATTGGATGGAACGGAATATGTTCTGCCCCGTTTGCGGTGCTCCTGTCTTGGGGCATTATGAAGCCAATAAACCTGTTGCAGATTTCTTCTGCGAAGATTGTAAGTCGGATTTTGAACTAAAGAGCAAAGAGAGCAAGACATCAACAGTTGGGAAAAAGATTGCAGATGGGGCTTACGGAACAATGATTGAACGTATAACTTCTTTCAATAATCCTCATCTTTTTGTGATGACCTATGCAAACTGGTCGGTCAACAATTTGCTTGTCATTCCAAAGTTCTTTTTTGTTCCAGATATTATCGAAAAACGCAAACCTCTTGCAGACACGGCAAGGAGAGCCGGATGGATTGGATGCAACATTGATATAGGCAGTATTCCTGAAAGCGGCAAGATTTTCATCATTCGCAATAGTAAGCAAGAAGACAAGTTAAAGGTAGTTGAGCAATATCATCATATTCTTTCATTACAAAAGACGGATATAGAAGGTCGAGGATGGCTGCTTGATGTGCTGAAATGCGTGGAAAGAATACCTAAAAATGATTTCACCACACAAGAAATGTATGCGTTTGTTGATGAACTCCAGCAGAAGCACCCCGATAACAATCATGTGCAAGACAAGATTCGGCAACAACTACAATTCCTTCGCGATAAAGGATTTGTCAAATTCACATCCCGAGGACACTACAAGAAGATGATATGAACGAATACATTATATATACTACGGAGGGGCACACCATTGCTCCGAACGAAGATGTTGAAGTGGAGAACTGTCAAGTTTTGGGCTGTTCTTACGGGAACAACAAAGATGAGGCAAAAGACAATCTACTGAAAGAAAACCCATGGATTGGCGAGGCTGGATTTAATGAGTCTGAATTCATTGTCAAACAACTGCAAATATAAATATTGCTAAATCCGAAGCCATGATGCCAAGTATGTTTGTTTGTGAGAACGAACCAATAATGGATTTACTTTTTAAAGAAAGAAAGTTCGATTACGAATTGATGGAAGGCGACCACATCACACCTTGGCGCGACGGTGGCAGAACTGTCATCGAGAACTGCCAAATGCTTTGCAGAGAATGTAATAGAAGAAAAGGTGCAAGGTAACTTGTCTCATTCGTGGACGGGTTCTTCCTCGTTCCTGTCCCATTGATGAACAAGCATGCCGTCTGTATCTTCCTCGCTTTTTGCATAGGAAATGTAACTTCGTAATGTGTCGGCGATAATCTTTCCGTTCATTGCGAAACGGACCATGATTTCGTCTATGTGTACAGGAAATGGGGTGAATTCTCCTTCGAAATCCGTTTTGACGCTTTTCTCCAAATGAAGGCGCAGCGGTTGTCGTGTGCCACGCAGTGTGCCACTCCAGAACACGTAACAAATCAATAAACTAAAATAAACAAGAGCAAGGCTGCTGCCTTGCTCTTGTTGGGTGACTAGTGGGATTCGAACCCACGACATTCAGAACCACAATCTGACGCTCTAACCGACTGAACTATAGTCACCGTGTTAGTATTTGCATGAGGTGTTTGCCTCAAATGCGCTGCAAAGGTACGATAATTTCCTTAAACTGCCATATTTAAAGGCACTTTTTTTGAACGAGTCGTACAATTTAACATTTATTCACAGAGGCGAGTCATTTGTTCTTCTCGTAACGGATGATGCGATATGCTTTGATGTTGACGTCTTTACGTGGATTTAGGAGACGGAATTCAATGCGATGTTTGCCATCCTTCAGGTCGTAGTTCCAGTAGAGGCAATCGGCTGTGCGCTTGTTGAAGTCGGAACAGAGTGTCATGATGCGGTCTTTTTTGCCGTCTATTGTGACTTCGAGTTGTGCCTCATAGGTCTTGTCGGGGCAGTCGATGTTGCCATAGATGGTAATTCCGATGCCTTCAAAGTCGATGACATTTCGTTCGGATTCGGGATTGCCAAGTCCTTCAATTCCTTCGGCAAGCAACTTTGGCGTCATTCCAACGAAGCCTTGTTCCAAGCGGACGGCTTTAGGCTTCTGCACTTTGATGCAGACTTCTTTGTCGGAGACTTTGCCGCCGTTCTTTTTGATGTTTTTCAGAGCAAGGTCGAAGCATTGCTGGTAGACATTGTTGAGCGACATTGTTGTGTAGGCGAAGTCGCGGTCTTCTACTTCGCGAAGGTTAGGCATCCACTGTTCGGGAATGTTGCTGTAGCCAATCATTGTTGCCAAAATGCCTGCTGCAGAGGCAGGGTTGCAGTCGGAGTCTTGTCCGCATCGGGTTGAAATCTCCATCGTTTTGCCAAAGTCTCCGTCTCCAAAGAGAAGTCCTATTAGGATGTAGGCGGAGTTCATGGTTGCATCGATATTGCCCGGTGCAAGAATGAGTTCGGGGCAACCAAAGTCTTCGCTGTACTTCTCGTTGTAGAGCGTCCACGTTCTCTTCCAGTCTGTAGGGTCTTCTTTGTACCAGCGAATGACGTCGGCGATGCATTGGTGGAATTTACTTTTCTGTGGAATTGCCTTGAGAGCCTGCTCGACAATGGTCTGGATGTTATCTTCAACGAATGCCAGTGAGTACATTGCGCCGACATAGACCCCGCCGTACCAGCCGTCGCCATAGTTCATGAGATGCCCCACCATGTCGGAAATCTTCGAAGCCACATTGGGCATTCCTGGCGACATCAACCCCGCAAAGTCGCTTTCAATCTGATAGTCGATGCAGTCTGCATGAGGATTATTCTTCCAGTGACCAGACTCAGGAGGCATCAGCCCTTGCATGATGTTGTAGCGTGCCTGTTGGTTTGCGTGCCAAAGGGGGTAGGGTGCGTAGGCAAAAGCCTTTGCCATCGATTCTGCCGAAGCGTCGAGTCCTTCTTCTGTGTACACTTTGACGAAGGTCAGGTCCATGTAAACATCATCGAAGAGGCCGGGGAATTTGTCGTAGAAGAACTGTATGTGGTGTTCGGGATATTTTATCTCAACGTCGTCGGGAATGGTGATGCCCCGATAGCAGAACTCTGTCGGTCCGCCATAAGCACAGCCAATCGTTTGTCCTGCCCAGCCGCCTTTTATTTTGTCGAGCAGTACATCGTGGCTCATCGTGAGTCGGCTTTTGCTGTAGATTGATATGCTTGTCATGAGCAAAAGGGCAAGCGTAAGGTATTTGCGAGTGAGTGAAAAGGTTTTCATAGCAGAAATAGTTTTTATTATAACATTGTAATATTGTGAATGACTGCAGACTGTTCTTTCATTTTAGAGTCATTCTTTCTGCAAAAATATAAAAAATCCAGGTCGTTACCTAAATCTTTCGGTGTATATTTCCTGTTTGTAAGGATAAATACCCGAGATAAGGTCAAATGTGGGTGTTAATTATTTGCTGATTCAATAAAATGAAGTAACTTTGTCGAGAGAGAGATTAATTAAAGAATCGTCCCATTACTATTGGGGCACAAATCACCCCATAAATAAACCTATGAAAACAAAAAACTTTTTAATGCTTTTGTTGCTCCTCTTTGTGGGGCTGCAAACGACATGGGCGCAGAAAGTTGTGCTTCACTTGACAGGCAATCAAGCAGTAGAGTACGACATCTCACAGTTGGACAGTATTTCCTTCATTGAGGGAACTACAGAAGAACACGAATGGGTGGACCTCGGTTTGCCGTCCGGTACATTGTGGGCAACTTGCAATGTAGGTGCCAATAGTCCCGAAGAATATGGCGATTACTTTGCCTGGGGCGAGACAGAACCGAAGAATGATTACAGTTGGAGTACCTACAAGTACTGCAAAGGTACAAATGATACAATGACGAAGTACTGCACAATCAGTGATTATGGTACGGTCGATAACAAGACTGAACTTGAGCCATCTGACGATGCAGCCACAGCGAACTGGGGCAGCGAATGGCAGATGCCGAGTCTTGAACAATGCAAGGAACTTTACAACAATAATTATACTACTACTACATGGACTGTCATGAATGGTATCTATGGTAGAATGATAGTTAGCAATAGCAATGGTAACAGTGTTTTTTTGCCGGCAGCGGGCTGGCAGGCAGATGCAATCATCGACGGTACAGGCGGATACGGCTACTATTGGTCACGCTCGCTTTATACAACAAGTGGTTGCGACCATGCACTTTATCTTGACTTTGCTTCGCAATACATCGATTGGGCTTCAGGTTACCGTTACTATGGTCGAACTATTCGCCCTGTCCGTGTGAAGAACGTTCAGACTGTTGAAGTTACAAGCATTACATTGAACCTAACAGAACTTTCTGTCAAGGTTGGTGAAACGACCCAACTTTCAGCAACAGTCCTGCCCGAAAATGCAAGCAATAAGGACATTAAGTGGGAAAGCAGCAATGCCGATGTTGCAACGGTTGATGAGACAGGTAAGGTTGTTGCTGTTGCTGTCGGCACTTGCACGATTATTTGTTCTGCAACAGACGGTAGTCGTGTAAATGCAAAGTGCCTCGTAACCGTATTGAATGGCAATTCTGGAACATTGGACGGTCATGTTTATGTTGACCTCGGCTTGCCTTCCGGTACATTGTGGGCGACATGTAATGTCGGTGCCAACAGTCCCGAAGAATATGGCGACTACTTTGCCTGGGGTGAGACAGAACCCAAGAATGATTACAGTTGGAGCACCTACAAATACTGCAAAGGTTCAGATGACACAATGACGAAGTACTGCACAAGCAGTAGTTATGGTACTGTTGATAATAAGACCGAACTTGAAGCAATTGACGATGCAGCCACGGCAAACTGGGGCAGCGATTGGCAGATGCCGAATTATGAGCAATTCAAGGAACTTTACAACAATAATTATACCACTACTACATGGACAAGAATGAATGGCAAATATGGCTGTGAGATAACCAGCAAGAGCAATGGTAATAGTATTTTCTTGCCGGCTGCCGGTTATAGCATCGATACGAGCCTCAACAAAGCAGATAGCTTCGGCAACTATTGGTCGCGTTCGCTCAGTACGGACGCCAGCAGGTTCGCTCGCTACCTGAGCAACTATGCCGGCTATATCAGCACGAGCATCTACTACCGCTACTACGGCCAAAGCGTTCGCCCTGTTCGTGTGGTGAAGAAGTAAGTCCCTTCCCAAAAGAACAAAACAGAACAATCAAGAACAGCCCTCGCCCCGTGTGAAATCACAAGGCGAGGGCAATTTTTATGGCATAGAAAAGTGGTCCGCCCCAAGTCCTGCAGTCCTTCCGGCAAACTTCACACGTGAACTTGCCCAACTTCTCTGCAGTAAATGGCAAACTTCTCTGCAGTAAATGCCCAACTTCTCTGCAGTCGTCAAATTTGGGTTTGATAAAAAAGAAATGAACTCGGTGTAATGCCGGGTTCATTTCTTATATGGAATAGTTAATTTGCGATGCACTTAACTCCAAGATGGATCCTGAATGTTGGCCTCTTCTTGCGAAGAAGCCGACAGAGGAGGGTGCTTAATTCTTGATTTTAGACACCAGCCAAAGTACGATGAGTGCGCCAATTACGGAGCAGATCAGCGTGCCTATCAGGCCGGTAGCCTCTAAACCAATCAGGCTGAACAACCAGCCGCCCACAACGCTGCCGAGGATGCCGAGGATGAGGTTGACAAGAAAACCTCTGCCTGAGCCGCTTTGTAATTTGCTTGCAATAAAGCCGGCCAGTGCGCCGGTAATGATTCCGATGATGAATGTTAACATACGATTATAGGTTTGTGTAACTGTTTATAGATTATTTTTTTCGATGTCTTTGAAGTATTTGTAGGTGCCGTGCTTCAGTTCGTCGGTGGCGGCTTCGTCGCAGACGATGATGGCGTGTGGGTGCATCTGCAGGGCACTGATGGTCCATTCCTGGCTGACGCAGCCTTCGATGGCATGTTGCAGCGCACGCGCCTTGTTGTGGCCATTGACAACGATGAGCACTTCTTTGGCATCCATCACGGTGCCGACGCCTACGGTCAGGGCAGTCTTGGGCACTTTGTTGACGTCGCCTTCGAAGAAGCGGCTGTTGGCAATGATGGTGTCGGTGGTCAGGCTCTTTATGCGTGTACGGCTTTTCAGGGAACTGAAAGGCTCGTTGAAAGCGATGTGTCCGTCCGGACCAATGCCGCCCATGAAGAGGTCAATGCCGCCTGCGGCTTGGATGGCGGCCTCATATTGTTCGCATTCTGCAATGAGGTCGGGGGCGTTGCCATTCAGGATGTGCACGTTCTCCTTCTTGATGTCGATGTGAGAGAAGAAGTTTGTCCACATGAAGGAGTGGTAACTCTCGGGGTGTTCTTCGGGCAGACCTACGTATTCGTCCATGTTGAATGTGATGACATTCTGGAACGACACTTTGCCTGCCTTATGCATCTCTATCAGATGTTTATAGAGTCCAAGCGGAGAAGAGCCTGTAGGGCATCCAAGTTTGAAGGGTTTTTGCGGTGTGGGGTTTGCTGCATTGATTTTGGCAGCAACATACTCTGCTGCCCATCGGCTCATGTTTTCGTAATCGGGTTCGATGATAACTCTCATGGTTTTATGTGGATTTTAGGTTTTACGTATGTACGAATCTGTCTGTTTCTCGTTATGCAAAAGTATAATGTTCTCTGCTATTGTGCAAGAAAAATGGAATGGAATGTGATATTATAGTGCGTTTTTCTTGTTAGCCGTCCGTTCGGAGAGACTAAATTCCTGCTTGTTTTTGTTGTTTCCGTCAGCAGAGAAAATCACATCAGTTTGTTTTTACCGATATGGAAATAATATTTCGAGGGCGTTGTGCGGTGGAAGCAGTCATTAGGCGAGGTCTTTAACGTTTGGCGGTGAAGAAAAACTTGCTGACAAAGAAAATTTCGGAAAACTTTGTAGGATTAAGAAAAATGAGTATCTTTGCAGTGTAAATAACGTATAATAATTAAATAATAAGAAATCATGAAATTCCTGACAGACGAGAAACTCGTTATTGTTGGTGCCGGTGGTATGATCGGTTCTAACATGGTTCAAAGCGTGCTTATGCTTGGCCTTACTCCCAACATTTGCCTGTATGACATCTACGAACCTGGTGTGCATGGCGTGTACGACGAGATGTGTCACTGTGCATTCCCTGGCGCAAATCTCTCTTATACCGTAAATCCGGAAGAGGCTTTTACCGGTGCCAAGTATATCATCTCCAGCGGTGGCGCTCCTCGTAAGGACGGCATGACCCGCGAGGATTTGCTCAAGGGCAACTGCCAAATTGCAGCAGAATTCGGTGAGAACATTAAGAAGTACTGTCCTGACGTGAAGCACGTTGTTGTTATCTTCAATCCTGCCGACGTAACAGCACTCACCGCTCTTATACATTCAGGTTTGAAGCCCAATCAACTCACCTCGTTGGCGGCTCTCGACTCTACTCGCCTGCAGCAGCAACTGGCTCAGGAATTTGGCGTACAGCAGGACAAGGTGACTGAGGCCTACACATATGGTGGTCATGGAGAACAGATGGCTGTATTCGCATCAAAAGCAAAAATCGACGGAAAGCCTCTCGCAGAACTGCCCCTTTCAGCAGAACGTTGGGCAGAAATCAAACACATGACGATTCAGGGCGGCAGCAACATCATCAAACTTCGTGGCCGCTCTTCATTCCAGAGCCCTGCTTACCAGGCTGTTAAGATGATAGAAGGTGCAATGGGTGGCGAACCCTTCACATGGCCTGCCGGTTGCTATGTAAACTGCGACAAGTGTGGTTTCAAGAACGTAATGATGGCAATGCCTACCGTAATCGACAAGGATGGCGTACGCTTCACAATGCCCGAAGGTACAGCCGAAGAACTGGCAGCCCTCCAGGCTTCTTACGAACACTTGCAGAAGATGCGCGACGAAATCATCGGCCTCGGCATCATTCCTCCTGTAGAGAACTGGAAGGACGAGAATCCTAATCTCTAATCTCGCGCGAACATTATATATATTATATATATAGATAGATAAATTCTAAGCCCACCCATATGGTGGGCTTAGGTTGTTTTTGTGGCTCTTTCAAATAATAAATATGCTGATGCCCATAAGTGCGAAACAAATGCCGCCGGCCACTACTTAATATATTTTTTTCATAAAAAACTTTGCTAATTCAAAAAGTATGTGTAATTTTGCGCCGCAATTTTAGATGCATTAACATATTAACTAATTAAATCAACAAAAAAGAAGCAATGATTGTAGTACCCGTAAAAGAAGGTGAGAACATCGAAAAGGCTCTGAAGAAGTTTAAGCGCAAGTTTGAGAGAACCGGTATCGTAAAGGAACTCCGTGCTCGTCAGCAGTTCGATAAGCCTTCTGTTCTGAAGCGTCTTGCTATGGAGCGTGCTGTCTATGTACAGAAACTCCGTCGCGTAGAAGATTAAAAGTCCTTAATTTTTGGCAAAACTCTTTGGATTGTCAAAAAAAATAGTTACCTTCGCAATGAAATCAGTATGCGAAGAGTGTGAATTGGATTGAAGACTTCATAGATTATCTTCGGTACGAGAAAAACTATTCTCACAAAACTACCGAGGTGTATCAAGCCGATTTGGAAGCGTTCAAGCGGTTCTATGAAGCAACAGACAACAGCCTTAGTTGGGCAGAAATGCCTGCCGATATTATAAGGCAGTGGATTGTGGAAATGATGGAAAGAGGCAATGCTGCAACAAGCGTTCGCCGTCGCCTTAGTTCATTACGCTCCTTTTATAAGTTTCTACTGCGTCGAGGTCTTGTCACCAAGGATCCTGCGTACAACATACCAGGACCAAAGGTGGAAAAGAAATTGCCATCCTATATTCGAGAAACGGAAATGGATCGGCTTTTCGATGGAGACTTCTTCAGTGAGGATTATTCGGGCAGCCGTGACCGCATGATATTGCTAACGTTTTATTCGACAGGCATAAGGTTGGCGGAACTTGTAAGTTTGAATGAGAGAGACATTGATTTGGATCAAATGCAACTCAAGGTTACAGGAAAACGCAACAAGCAACGCATCATACCATATGGCGATGAGTTTGGCGACAGTCTCCGGCATTATCTTATGGAACGTAAGACTTTTATGCAACAGAAGATATCGGAGCAGACAAGCCTTTTCCTTGATGAAGTAACCGGTCAGCGGATAAATCCTGTCAAGGTACGTAATTTGGTAAAGAGTTACTTGTCGATGGTGACCACACAACAACGCAGGAGCCCACATGTGCTACGACATACATTTGCCACGGCAATGCTAAATCGTAATGCCGATTTGCAGTCCGTAAAGGAACTGCTTGGCCATGAGCGTCTGTCAACAACCGAGATCTATACGCACACTACTTTCGATCAACTGAAAGAAATGTATAACCTGGCTCATCCCCGGGCCAAATACAAAAAAGGAGGTAACTATGGAAATCAAGATTCAGGCAATCCATTTTGAGGCAACGGAGAAGTTGGAGCAATTCATTGAGAAGAAAGTCTCCAAACTCACTAAGTTTAATGACGAAATAGGAAGGGTAGAGGTGTCATTAAAGGTTGTAAAACCTGAGACAGCAATGAACAAGGAAGCGGCCTTGAAGGTTGTATTGCCAGGCACAGAATTGTTCGCTCAGGAAATATGCAACACATTTGAAGAAGCAATCGACAAGACAGTGGAATCCTTGCTGCGGCAAGCTTCCAAATATAAGGAAAAGCAAAAAAATCGATAAAAAACACCGTTTTTTTTTGCAGGTTCAGAAATAATTAGTAATTTTGCAGCCGATTAAACGTGCTAGCATGTTTGTTCGGCTGCAAATTGCCTCTTTAGCTCAGTTGGCCAGAGCACGTGATTTGTAATCTCGGGGTCGTTGGTTCGAATCCGACAAGAGGCTCAACAAACCAGGAGTGGTTTGCGAGAAAATAAAATATGAATGGGTGGTTACCAGAGTGGCCAAATGGGGCAGACTGTAAATCTGCTGGCTTTCGCCTTCGGTGGTTCGAATCCATCACCACCCACATCTTACTGTAGAATATGCGGAAGTAGCTCAGTTGATAGAGCACTAGCCTTCCAAGCTGGGGGTCGCGGGTTTGAGCCCCGTCTTCCGCTCTCTTCGAAGTAAGGTGAGTTCATTTTTGGTGTTGCTGCTTTAGCTCAGTGGTAGAGCGCATCCTTGGTAAGGATGAGGTCCCGAGTTCAACTCTCGGAAGCAGCTCGAAGATATAATGTAAATAACTACTTTTTTAATATAAATAAAAAACGTTATGGCAAAAGAAAAATTCGAACGTACCAAACCCCATGTGAACATTGGTACTATTGGTCATGTTGACCACGGTAAGACTACTCTGACTGCTGCTATTACAACTGTGTTGGCAAAGCAGGGTCTTTCTGAGTTGAAGTCTTTCGATCAGATTGACAATGCCCCCGAAGAAAAGGAGCGTGGTATTACTATCAACACCGCTCACGTTGAGTACGAAACAGCAAATCGTCACTATGCACACGTTGACTGCCCGGGTCACGCCGACTATGTGAAGAACATGGTAACTGGTGCTGCTCAGATGGACGGTGCTATCATCGTAGTAGCTGCTACTGATGGTCCTATGCCCCAGACTCGTGAGCACATCTTGCTCGCTCGCCAGGTAAACGTTCCCCGCTTGGTTGTTTTCCTGAACAAGTGCGACATGGTTGAGGATGAGGAAATGCTCGAACTCGTTGAAATGGACATGGGTGAGCTCCTCTCTCAGTATGACTTCGAGGAGGATACTCCTATCATTCGCGGCTCTGCACTCGGTGCTTTGAATGGCGTTGCAGAATGGGAAGAGAAGGTAATGGCTTTGATGGAAGCTTGTGATACATGGATTCAGGAGCCTCTCCGTGCTGTTGATAAGCCCTTCTTGATGCCTGTTGAGGACGTATTCTCTATCACAGGTCGTGGTACCGTTGCTACTGGTCGTATCGAGACTGGTGTTGTTAAGGTAGGCGACGAAGTTCAGATCCTTGGCTTGGGTGAGAACAAGAAGTCTGTAATCACTGGTGTTGAGATGTTCCGTAAGATCCTTGACGAAGGTGAAGCTGGTGATAACGTAGGTTTGCTCCTTCGTGGTGTAGATAAGAACGAGATCAAGCGCGGTATGGTTATTACACACCCCGGAACCATCACTCCTCACAAGGGCTTCAAGGCTTCTATCTACGTTTTGAAGAAGGAAGAAGGTGGCCGTCATACTCCTTTCGGCAACAAGTATCGTCCTCAGTTCTACCTCCGCACCATGGACTGCACCGGTGAGATTCACCTCCCCGAAGGTATCGAAATGGTAATGCCTGGTGATAACGTTGAGATCAAGGTTGAGCTCATCTACGCTGTTGCTTTGAACGTAGGTCTCCGCTTCGCTATCCGTGAAGGTGGTCGCACCGTAGGTTCTGGCCAGATCACAGAGGTATTCGACTAAGAATAGTTTGCTTGAGATAACCTCAAGAATATAAAATGGGTGGGCGGATTTGACTCTTGCCCACCCAAAATACGGGAATAGCTCAGTTGGTAGAGCACTGGTCTCCAAAACCAGGTGTCGGGAGTTCGAGCCTCTCTTCCCGTGCTAAACAATAAAAGTTATGTTCGATAGTTTTAAGAATTATTGTAAGGAATCATATAATGAACTTGTATACCAAACCACTTGGCCTACACGTTCGGTTCTTATGAACAGTGCTGTTGTAGTACTAACTGCTTCCCTATGCATAGCACTGGTTGTTTTCGTTATGGACTTCGTATTCCAGTCTGGAATGGAAGTCATTTATGGATTGCTGCGATAAATACCTTTTCTGGAAATGGCAGATGCTGGAATGAAGTGGTACGTACTACGTGCTATCAGTGGCAAGGAAGGCAAGGTTAAGGAGATTATCGATGCGTTGATTAATAATCAGCCCGATTTCGCTAAACATGTCTCTCAGGTGCTTATTCCTACTGAAAAGGTAGTGACCGTCACTGCGGGTAAACGCAAAATCAAGGAAAAGAATCGCTATCCCGGTTATGTTTTTGTTGAAGCAGAACTGGTAGGCGAAACTCAAGCCCGATTGCGCGAAGTGTCCAATGTGATGGGCTTCCTCAATGATTCTCGCTCAAGCAACACCCCTATGCCCTTGAGGCCGTCTGAAGTTAATCAGATGTTAGGTTCTATCGACGAAAAAGCAGAAATTCCAGAAGAACTCTTCATTCCCTATGAAGTTGGTGAGAGTGTTAAGGTTTCTGATGGACCATTCAGTGGTTTTGATGCTGTCGTTGAAGAAGTAAATAGCGAAAAGAAGAAACTGAAGGTGATGGTTAAAATCTTCGGACGTAAGACTCCCGTGGAACTTGGTTTTACACAAGTTGAGAAATTATAAGGCATTTGTTACGTGTTTTATAATTTCAATTAAATAATAAAAATAAAGAATAAAAAAATGGCTAAAGAAGTTGCTGGATTAATCAAATTACAGATTAAAGGAGGCGCTGCAAATCCATCTCCCCCAGTAGGTCCTGCATTGGGCTCAAAGGGTATTAATATTATGGATTTCTGTAAAGCATTCAACGCCAGAACACAGGATCGTGCTGGAAAAGTGTTGCCTGTTGTAATCACTTACTACACGGACAAGTCTTATGACTTTGTTGTTAAGACTCCTCCAGTACCTGTGCAATTGATGGAGGTTGCTAAGGTTAAAAGTGGTAGTGCAGAACCCAACCGTAAAAAGGTTGCCGAGATTACTTGGGAACAGGTTCGTGCGATTGCCGAGGACAAGATGCCAGACCTGAATTGCTTTACAATTGAGTCTGCAATGACTTTGGTTGCAGGAACAGCCAGAAGTATGGGTATCACTGTTAAGGGTGAGTTCCCTGGTAAATAATTTAAACTTCAATTAAAATGAGTAAACTGACAAAGAATCAGAAGTTGGTAGCTGATAAGATTGAAGCAGGGAAAGCATACACCTTGAAGGAGGCTTCTGCCTTGGTGAAGGAAATCACTACCACCAAGTTTGATGCTTCTGTTGATATCGATGTGCGCCTGGGCGTTGACCCCAGAAAGGCAAACCAGATGGTTCGTGGCGTCGTTTCACTTCCCAATGGTACGGGTAAGGTGACTCGTGTGCTTTGTCTTTGCACGCCTGATGCTGAAGCTGCTGCAAAAGAAGCAGGTGCTGACTATGTAGGTCTCGATGAATATATCGAGAAAATTAAGGGTGGTTGGACTGATATTGATGTTATCATCACTATGCCTTCAATCATGGGTAAGATCGGTGCTTTAGGTCGTGTACTCGGCCCTCGCGGATTGATGCCTAACCCCAAGAGTGGAACTGTAACAATGGATGTTGCCAAAGCTGTTCGCGAGGTAAAGCAGGGTAAGATTGACTTTAAGGTTGACAAGACTGGTATTGTACATACTTCAATCGGTAAGGTTTCTTTTACTGCAGAAATGATCGCACAGAATGCAAAGGAGTTCATCTCAACTATTATCAAGTTGAAGCCTGCTGCAGCAAAGGGTACATACATTAAGAGTATTTATCTTTCTAGTACTATGAGCCGCGGTATCAAGGTTGATCCTAAGGCAACGGAGGAAATCTAATAAAGTTGTAACATCATGAGAAAGGAAGATAAAATTGCAATTATTGCGCAGCTTGGCGAATTGCTGAAGCAGTATCCTCACTTCTATTTGGTAGATGTAGAGGGCATGAATGCTGCCAGCACAAGTAGCTTGCGTCGCAGGTGTTTTGAGAGTGGCCTGAAGATGGTTGTTGTTAAGAACACCTTGATGGTTAAGGCTCTTGAGGCTGCAGAACAGGACTTTGATGAACTGAAGCCCGTAATGGTTGGTACAACAGCATTGCTCCTTGCCGAGACTGCTAATGCACCTGCAAAACTCATCAAGGAGTTGAATGGCAAGAAACAGGAAAAACCTGCGTTCAAGGCTGCATATGCAGAAGGCGCTATTTATGTAGGTGCTGACCAACTGAATACTCTCGCCGCTCTGAAGAGCAAGAATGAATTGATTGCAGACGTTATTGCTGCTCTCGAATCTCCGATTATGAACGTATTGAGCGCTCTTGAAAATCGTGAGGAGAAGGCAGCAGAGGCTGCAGCTGAGTAAATAACCAAGTATAATAATAACTTAAATACATTAAAGAAATGGCTGATATTAAGGCTATTGCTGCTGAGCTCGTAGCGCTCACAGTACAGGAAGTAATTGATCTTAAGAATGAACTTAAGGAAACTTATGGCATTGAACCCGCTGCTGCTGCTGTAGTTGTTGCTGCAGGTGGCGAAGGCGCTGGTGCTGCTGCTGAGGAAAAGACAGACTTCGACGTTGTCCTCAAGAGCGCAGGTGCTGCTAAGTTGCAGGTTGTTAAGGCTGTTAAGGAAGCTTGCGGTCTCGGCCTGAAGGAAGCAAAAGAAATGGTTGACGGTGCTCCCAGCGTGCTGAAGGAAGGTATGCCTAAGGCTGACGCAGAGGCTTTGAAGAAGACTCTCGAAGAGGCTGGTGCTGAAGTAGAACTGAAGTAAACGGAATTCCCTTTCAAAGGGCTTAACGGTAAAGGATCCTCTGGTAGAGGGTTCTTTGCCTTTTTGTGTCTATAAACTTCTTAGTGAGTTTTTGCCGCACATAAGTCCTTAATTTTCAAGTGGTGTGTTTTGTCGAAAAACTTAACGTGTTACGATGCCAAACATTACACGTTAAGTTGACAAACATGACGTGCTTTATTGGCAAACTTAACGTGCTTAGTTGACAAACTAGACGTGCTATAAATAAAATCACGAGAAAACATACTAGTTTAGATGGCAAACAAAAAGAATCAGAGAGTAAATTTTGCTTCTGTCAAAAGTCCGTTGGCATATCCCGACTTTTTAGAAGTACAAATGAAGTCGTTCAAGGACTTCCTTCAATTAGATACTCCTCCAGAATTGAGGAAGTATGATGGATTATACAAGGTCTTCTCTGAGAATTTCCCGATTAATGACACACGTAACAACTTTAATCTGGAATTCCTCGATTACTTCATTGACCCTCCTCGTTATACGATTGAGGAGTGCTTGGAGCGTGACCTGACATATAGTGTGCCTTTGAAGGCGAAACTGAAGCTTAGTTGTGATGATCCTGATCATGAAGACTTTGCAACAGTGGTACAGGATGTGTTCTTGGGCTTTATTCCCTATATGACTGACAATGGTACATTTATTATCAATGGCGCCGAACGTGTTGTTGTGTCACAACTTCATCGTTCTCCCGGTGTGTTCTTTGGTAGTAGTGTACATGCAAATGGTTCTCTACTTTATTCTGCTCGTATTATTCCTTTCAAGGGCAGTTGGATTGAGTTTGCAACGGACATCAATAATGTCATGTATGCATACATCGATCGTAAGAAGAAGTTGCCAGTTACGACTTTGCTTCGCGCTATTGGATTTGAAAAAGACAAAGATATCTTACAAATCTTTAATTTGGCAGAAGAAGTAAAGACGACTCGTGAGAATTTGAAAAAGCATCTCGGTCAGAAACTCGCTGCCCGTGTGCTTAAGAGTTGGATTGAAGACTTCGTTGATGAGGATACTGGCGAGGTAGTATCTATTGATCGTAATGAAATTATCTTAGAGCGCGAAAGTATTCTCGACGAAGAGGCAATAGAACTGATTCTGGACAGTAATGTATCTTCAATTCTTGTTCACAAAGAAGATACTCAGTCTTCCGACTACAGCATCATTTTCAATACTTTCCAAAAGGATGCAACCAACAGCGAGAAGGAGGCCATCAGTTATATCTATCGTCAGTTGCGTAATGCAGATCCTGTAGATGATGCCAGTGCCAAGGAAGTTATTCTGAATCTCTTCTTCAGCGAGAAACGATACGATTTGGGCGAGGTAGGCCGTTATCGTATCAACCATAAACTCGGTTTGGATACAGATCCCAACGTTCGTGTCCTTACGAAGGAGGATATTATTGAGATTATCAAATACTTGATTGAGCTTGTAAACTCAAAAGCAAGTGTTGACGATATTGACCATTTGAGCAACCGTCGCGTTCGTACTGTTGGCGAGCAATTGGCTAATCAATTTGCCATCGGTTTGGCTCGAATGATTCGCACTATCCGCGAGCGCATGAATGTTCGCGATAACGAAGTGTTTACACCCACAGACCTTCTGACAAGCAAGAGCCTGGGTGGTGTTATTAACAGTTTCTTTGGTACCAATGCTTTGAGCCAGTTCATGGATCAGACCAATCCTTTGGCAGAGGTAACGCACAAGCGTCGTCTGTCTGCACTGGGTCCTGGCGGTCTTTCTCGTGAACGTGCCGGCTTCGAGGTTCGAGACGTACACTATACTCACTATGGCCGTCTTTGTCCTATCGAATCTCCTGAAGGTCCTAACATTGGTCTGATTTCATCTCTTTGTGTATATGCCAAGATTAACGATTTGGGCTTCATCGAAACACCTTATCGTAAGGTAGAGAACGCAAAGATTGACCTTTCTGACGAAGGCGTTCGCTATATGACTGCCGAAGAGGAAAAGGGACTTATTATCGGTCAAGGTAATGCACCTTTGAACGATGATGGCACATTTATCCGCACAAAGGTAAAATGCCGTCAGGACGACGATTATCCAGTTGTTCCTCCCTCTGAGGTTAACCTTATGGACGTTGCACCTCAGCAGATTGCTTCTATTGCAGCGGCTTTGATTCCTTTCTTGGAACACGACGATGCTCACCGTGCATTGATGGGATCTAACATGATGCGTCAGGCTGTGCCTTTGATGCGTACAGAGGCTCCTATTGTCGGTACTGGTATCGAACGTCAGGTTTGCGAAGATTCTCGTACAATGATTACTGCAGAGGGTGAGGGTATTGTAGAATATGTAGATGCTACTACTATCCGTATCCTTTATGACCGTACCGAAGAAGAGGAATTTGTAAGTTTCGAGCCTGCGCTGAAAGAATACAGTATCCCCAAATTCCGCCGTACCAACCAGAATATGACAATCGACTTGCGCCCCATCTGTAATAAGGGTGAAAGAGTTGTTAAGGGTCAGATTCTGACAGAAGGTTATTCTACGGAAGACGGCGAACTGGCACTCGGTAAGAACCTGCTTGTGGCATACATGCCTTGGAAGGGTTACAACTATGAGGACGCCATAGTGCTCAACGAGCGCGTTGTTCGCGAAGATATCCTCACCAGTGTTCACGTTGAAGAGTTCTCTCTTGAGGTTCGTGAAACAAAGCGTGGCATGGAGGAACTTACAGCCGATATTCCAAATGTCAGCGAAGAGGCAACAAAGGACCTCGACGAAAATGGTATTATCCGTATTGGTGCTCGTGTGGCTCCCGGTGATATCATGATTGGTAAGATTACTCCAAAGGGCGAAAGCGATCCCAGTCCTGAAGAGAAGTTGCTTCGTGCCATCTTTGGCGATAAGGCAGGCGATGTGAAGGATGCTTCACTCAAGGCAAGCCCGTCACTCAATGGCGTTGTCATCGACAAGAAACTCTTCACCAAGGCATCCAAGACAGGTAAGGTGAAACTTCAGGACAAGCCTCGTCTTGCTGCTATTGATGAGGAATTCAACAGCAAGGCCGAAGACTTGAAGGCAATTCTTGTAGATAAGTTGCTGGAACTTACCAAGGGTAAGAAGAGTCAGGGTATCATGGATAATGTTGGTGTGGAAATTCTTCCCAAGAATAACAACATCACTGCAAACGTCCTTGAGAGCATTGACTATACCACAGTGCAGATGAGAGACTGGACAAACGATGAACATACAAACACACTCATCAGTCAACTTGTCATCAACTATCTTAAGAAATACAAATTACTCGAGACCGAGATGAAGCGTAAGAAGTTCGCTATCAGTCTCGGTGATGAGTTGCCCAACGGCATTATTCAGTTGGCTAAGGTTTACATAGCCAAGAAGCGTAAGATTGGTGTCGGTGACAAGATGGCAGGTCGTCACGGTAATAAGGGTATTGTCAGCAAGGTTGTTCGTCAAGAGGATATGCCATTCTTGGCCGACGGTACACCTGTAGATATCGTACTTAACCCGCTGGGTGTGCCTTCGCGTATGAACATCGGTCAGATCTTCGAAACCGTTCTTGGTGCAGCAGGCCAGAAACTCGGAGTAAAGTTTGCAACACCAATTTTCGATGGCGCATCGCTTGAGGACCTCTGCGAGTGGACAGACAAAGCAGGTCTGCCTCGTTATTGTTCAACGCAGCTCTATGATGGTGCTACCGGTGAACCTTTCGACCAACTTGCAACAGTAGGTGTTTCCTATATGCTCAAACTCGGCCACATGGTTGAAGACAAGATGCATGCTCGTAGTATTGGTCCGTACTCTCTCATTACTCAGCAGCCTCTCGGTGGTAAAGCACAGTTTGGTGGTCAGCGTTTCGGTGAGATGGAAGTTTGGGCTATCGAGGCATTCGGTGCATCTCATATTCTCCAGGAGATCCTCACCATCAAGAGTGATGACGTTGTAGGTCGCAGCAAGGCTTACGAAGCCATTGTCAAGGGTGAACATATGCCCACACCGGGTATTCCTGAATCTCTCAACGTATTGCTCCATGAGTTGCGTGGTTTGGGATTGCGAGTAAGTTTGGATTAATGAATCGCTTTTAAGAAAGGATATCAAAATATGGCTTTTAAGAAAGAAAATAAGGTAAAGACAAACTTTACCAAGATAACAATCGGTTTAGCATCGCCCGAAGAGATTCTTGCGAATTCTTATGGTGAGGTGCTTAAGCCCGAAACCATAAATTACCGAACCTACAAGCCCGAGCGTGACGGCCTCTTCTGCGAGCGTATCTTTGGCCCGACAAAGGACTACGAGTGCCATTGCGGAAAGTATAAGCGTATTCGTTATAAGGGCAATGTCTGCGATCGTTGTGGTGTAGAGGTAACAGAGAAGAAGGTTCGTCGTGAGCGCAGTGGCCACATTCAGTTGGTGGTACCTGTTGCACACATTTGGTACTTCCGTTCTCTGCCAAACAAGATGGGTTATCTTCTTGGTATTCCTACCAAGAAATTGGATGCAGTTATCTATTACGAGCGTTACATCGTAATTCAGCCCGGTGTAATGGCAAAGAACAAGGATATTCCTGTTCAGAAATTCGATTTGCTTTCGGAGGATGAATATGAGAATATCTTGGACCGTCTGCCACAAGGTAACGAATACTTGGACGATAAGGATCCGAATAAGTTCATTGCTAAAATGGGCGCAGAGGCAATATACGATTTGCTTTGCGAATTGGATTTGGATTCTTTGTCTAATCAACTTCGCGACGAGGCAAACAAGGAAGGTGGCTCACAACAGCATAAGAATGACGTTTTGAAGCGTCTTCAGGTTGTGGAGAGTTTCCGTGCAAGTGCCAAGGTAAACAGACCGGAGTGGATGATAATGCGTACTCTTCCGGTTATCCCGCCCGAATTGCGTCCTTTGGTGCCTCTGGATGGCGGTCGCTTTGCAACGAGTGACCTGAACGACCTCTATCGTCGTGTTATTATTCGTAACAATCGTCTTAAGAGACTTATTGAAATCAAGGCTCCCGAAGTTATTCTTCGTAACGAGAAGCGCATGCTTCAGGAGGCTGTTGACAGTCTCTTCGACAATAGCCGCAAGAGCAGTGCAGTCAAGACGGAAAGCAATCGTCCTTTGAAGTCTTTGAGCGATTCACTCAAGGGTAAGCAAGGTCGTTTCCGTCAGAATTTGTTGGGTAAGCGTGTTGACTATTCTGCACGTTCTGTAATTGTTGTTGGTCCTGAGTTGAAGATGGGCGAGTGTGGTATCCCCAAACTCATGGCAGCAGAACTTTACAAGCCCTTCATTATCCGTAAACTTATTGAGCGCGGTATTGTGAAGACCGTGAAGAGCGCGAAGAAGATTGTTGACCGTAAGGATCCAATCATTTGGGATATCCTCGAGTTCGTCATGAAGGGTCATCCTGTTCTGTTGAACCGTGCTCCGACACTTCACCGTCTTGGTATTCAGGCTTTCCAGCCAAAGATGATCGAAGGTAAGGCTATCCAACTCCATCCGTTGGCTTGTACGGCGTTCAATGCCGACTTCGACGGCGACCAGATGGCTGTGCATCTGCCTTTGAGCAACGAGGCAATCCTCGAGGCTCAGATTTTGATGCTCCAGTCTCATAACATCTTGAATCCTGCCAACGGCACACCTATCACCGTTCCTTCTCAAGACATGGTGCTCGGCTTGTACTATATCACCAAACTTCGTCCCGGTGCAAAGGGTGCTGGTCTGAAGTTCTATGGTCCCGAGGAAGCCATCATTGCTTACAACGAAAAGCGTGTCGATGTGCATGCTCCTGTATTCGTGATGGTCAACGACAAACTCGAGGATGGCACTCTTGGCAAGCGTATGGTCGAGACTTCTGTAGGTCGTGTCATTGCCAACGAAATCATACCCGAGGAGGTAGGCTTCTTCAATGACGTAATCTCCAAGAAGACTTTGCGTGGCATCATTACCGATGTTATCAAGACTGTAGGTGTGGCTCGTGCCTGCGAGTTCCTCGATGGTATCAAGAACCTTGGTTACCGTCTGGCATACGAAGGTGGTTTGTCCTTCAACCTTGGCGATATCATTATCCCCGAAGAGAAGGAAGAACTCATTCGCAAAGGTAATGAGGAGGTTGAACGCGTCAGCGGTGAATACGGCATGGGCTTTATCACCGACAAGGAACGTCACAATCAGGTTATCGATATCTGGACACATGTCAATAACGACCTCTCAAAGGCTTTGATGAAGACCATGAAGGAGGCCGACCAAGGCTTCAATGCCGTATATATGATGTTGGATTCCGGTGCTCGTGGTAGTGCTGGTCAGATCAGTCAGCTTTCAGGTATGCGTGGTTTGATGGCTAAGCCTCAGAAGGCAGGTGCAGAACCCGACACCATCGAGAACCCAATTCTTTCTAACTTTAAGGAAGGTATGAGTGTGCTCGAGTACTTCATCTCTACTCACGGTGCTCGTAAGGGTCTGGCCGATACTGCTTTGAAGACGGCCGACGCCGGTTACCTGACACGTCGTCTTGTCGATGTCAGCCACGACGTCATCATCAACGAGGAGGACTGCGGCACCCTGCGTGGTCTTGTATGCTCTGCTTTGAAGAATGGCGACGAAGTCATCAGCAGTCTCTACGATCGCATTCTTGGTCGTGTGTCTGTGCATGACATCATCCATCCTCGTACAGGCAAACTTATTTGCGCTTCCGGCGAAGAGATTAACGAGGCTAAGGCACAGGAAATTGAGGACAGCCCCATCGAGAGCGTCGAGATTCGTTCCGTGCTTACTTGCGAAAGCAAGAAGGGCGTCTGCATGAAGTGTTACGGTCGCAACCTTGCCACCAGTCGTATGGTGCAGAAGGGTGAGGCAGTCGGTGTCATTGCAGCACAGTCTATCGGTGAGCCTGGTACACAGTTGACTCTGCGAACCTTCCACGCCGGTGGTGTGGCCGGTAATGCAGCAGCCAATGCCCGCATTGTGGCAAAGTATGACGCTCGTCTTGAGTTCGAGGAACTGCGTACCGTTGACGTTACGGAGGAAGACGGCAAGGGAGCAAAGGTAGTGGTAGGCCGTCTGACCGAAGTTCGCTTCGTAGATCCTACTACAGGCATCGTATTGCTCACAGCCAGTGTTCCTTATGGCAGCACCCTTTACAAGAACGATGGAGATGTCGTTAAGAAGGATGAGGTTATTGCCAAGTGGGATCCCTTCAATGCCGTAGTTGTAACGGAAATGGCCGGTAAGGTGAAGTTCGAGGACGTTGTCGAGGGTGTCAACTATATTGTTGAAACCGACGAACAGACAGGTCTGCAGGAATTCATCGTTATCGAGTCGCGCGACAGAATGCGTGTCCCCACAGTACATATCTTGGATGAGAATGGCGACATTCTGCGTCACTACAACCTTCCCATCGGTGGCCACATCGCCATCAGCGACGGTCAGGAGGTGAAGGCAGGCGATGTTCTTGTCAAGATTCCTCGTGTTATTGGTGGTGGCGGTGACATTACCGGCGGTCTGCCCCGTGTTACGGAACTCTTCGAGGCACGCAACCCGAGCAACCCTGCAACAGTTGCCGAAATCGACGGCGAGGTTACCATGGGCAAACTCAAGCGTGGCAATCGCGAGGTCATCATCACTCCGCGTCTGGGTGGCGAAGGTGCCATCAAGAAGTATCTCATTCCTGCCAACCGCCAGATTCTGGTTCAGGAGAACGACTATGTACGTGCCGGCACACCACTTTCCGACGGTGCCATCACACCGGCCGACATCCTTGCCATCAAGGGTCCCACAGCCGTTCAGGAATATATCGTCAACGAGATTCAGGACGTATATCGTCTGCAGGGTGTGAAGATCAACGACAAGCACTTCGAGGTCATCGTTCGTCAGATGATGCGTAAGGTGCAGATCGACGATGCCGGTGATACACGATTCCTCTCTCAGCAGATTGTCGATAAACTCGACTTCAACGAAGAGAACGACAATATCTGGGGCAAGAAGGTGGTTGTCGATTGTGGCGACAGCGAGAATATGCAGAATGGTCAGATCGTGACCGCACGCCGTTTGCGCGACGAGAACTCATACCTCAAGCGTCAGGACAAGAAGACGGTTCAGGTTCGCGATGCACGTCCTGCAACCTCCAAGCAGATCCTGCAGGGTATCACCCGCGCAGCATTGCAGACCAGCAGTTTCATCTCTGCAGCATCCTTCCAGGAAACCACCAAGGTGCTCAACGAAGCAGCCATCAATGGCAAGACAGACTACCTGGAGGGCATGAAGGAGAACGTTATCTGCGGTCACCTTATCCCTGCCGGTACCGGTCTGCGCGAGTTCGACAAGATTGTGGTTACCAACCGCGAGGACTACGACCGTACCCTTGCCAACCGCAAAACTCTGCTCGATTACTCCGACGGAATCTATTAATCCTCTCCCTATTCCCACCTTTTAGGGAAGGGAATAACATAAAGAACCGCAAGGCGAAAGCCCTGCGGTTCTTTGTTTTTGTAACCTCTACAAACAGAGAGGGTTGCGTTGTGATGAGTGAACGCAGAAAAGTTCACGTGTAAAGATACTCAACTTCACGTGTGTAATTGGTAAACTTCACGTGTGTAATTGCCCGACTTTACGTGTGAAGTTTTCTGACTTCTTGCAGGTCGTTTTCATATCCGTCCGGTTCAATCGTCATTTCCTCTTTGTGTTTTTATTATTAATGTCCGATTTTTTCCAATATTTTTCAACTTGTGCCCGTATAATTCATTTCTTTTAGATACCTTTGCAGTACATCATTTAATATCAATGATATGGCTAGGAATCTTATAAACAAATATGTTTGGTTAGTAGAAACTATATACAAAGCCAAGAGAATCACTTTCGAAGAGATAAACGAGAAGTGGTTGGAAAATGATTTAAGCGAAGGAATAGAACTTGCGCTTAGGACATTCCATAAATGGCGCATTGCGGTTGAAGAAATGTTTGGCCTTGTAATAGAATGCGAACGAAAAGGCGGTTATCACTACTATATAGCTAATGTAAATGAACTAAAGGGCAATAACATTCGTAATTGGTTGTTGAATACTATTTCTGTAAGTAATCTACTTATAGATAATCAACACATGAAAGATCGGATATTGCTTGAGGAGATTCCATCGGGCCAAGAATACCTTTATGATATTATTGAAGCAATGAAACATAGCCAGATTATCAATATGACCTATCAGAGTTATTGGCGAACGAAAAGCAATAATTTTAATGTTGAACCATATTGCGTAAAACTATTCAAACAAAGATGGTATTTGGTGGCAAGAAGTACATACAATAATAAAGTCAGGATATATTCTCTTGATAGAATCCACACATTAGATATTTTAGCAGATGATAAATTTAAGATGCCAGATTCATTCAATCCAACTGAATTCTTCAGCGAATATTATGGTGTCATCATTGATGAAAAACAAATAGCAGAAGAAGCAAAATTAAAGGTATCTGCTGCTCAGGCAAATTATTTGCGTTCTTTGCCTATGCATCATAGCCAACAAGAAATAGAAAGAACTAGTGAATTCAGTATTTTCCAAATTGTAATCAAACCAACAAATGATTTTCTGCAAGAAATATTAAAAAATGGTGAGGACATAGAGGTTCTTGAGCCATTATGGTTGAGAAATAAGATAACAGACAAGATTAAAGGAATGTGGAATAAATATAATCAAAAAGAAGACATATGATGAATGAATTCAAAGTGATTACCCTATGTGGTAGTACACGATTTAAGGAACAATTCATAGAAATGCAAAAGAAACTTACCCTTGAAGGAAATATTGTAATTTCAGTAGGAGCATTTGGCCATTGTGGAGATAATGAAGTATGGACTGACGGGAAAAAAGCTATGCTTGATCGTATGCATTTAGCGAAAATAGATTTGGCAGATGAAATTTTCGTAATCAATGTGGATAATTATATTGGAGATAGCACACGTAATGAAATTGAATATGCAAAATCAAAAGGTAAAAGAGTGAGATTCTTGGAATAGAAATTAAGTTAAACATAAAATAATACATTAGTATGGAAGAAAAAAATCAACTTCAAAATTCATTAGAAGATTGGGCACAAGAAACTATTGAGGCTTATCATATGATAGCTCAGGAAGTAAATTTAGCTTTCTACACACAATCAGATCTTTCTATACTTAGAGAAAGTCCCGAGTTGGCAATTGTCGGTATTAATCCGGGGGGCAAAGAAAAAGATACATACGAAGGTCAGAGAAAAAACAAACACTGGTCATATTTGTATAATAATCCATTAGAATTAGATAATCCATTAGAATTAGATAAAAATCATCTTCTTAAGGGGAATTACTGCCACGAGGAAGGAAAATCTTCATATTGGGA
>JAFTYP010000005.1 GCA_017461345.1 Bacteroidaceae bacterium
GTTACGTTCCTGCCAGGTTAATTCTTCTTTGAATATTGAAAAGCCTCTTTCATACCTAAGGCATTCCCTCCCATTCTTTTTATACACTTCAATAGGTGCTCTGAAAGGAGCATCCTTCAGGTCAATGATATCTGTTTCTATGCAACGACGAGTTACTTGCTTGAACCCTGCGTCATCTAACATTTCATTCACTTTCTCCCATAGAGTCTTTCTGTCATAGAAATGATGGCGATCAGAAAGTAGTCTGTCCAGAAACTTATATCGTATGAAGGCGTTTTTGTTCGAAGGCATAATGCGTTTATTTTTGATTTCTGCTGCAAATGTAAAATACATAAGCGAATACAATGTTCGCAGTTTTTTATCTTCTTTCTGCACAAAATTAAAAATTAATAATAAGAAAAGAGAAAGAATAAGATAAATATTTACTACAACTTATTTGTATTCCACGCGAGAGGCTTGAAAAACACTCAAGAGAACTTCGCAAACTTCTGCTGTGAAGTCGGGCAACTTCTCTGCAGAAGTTGGTCAATTACTCACGAGTAGTTTTGTAGCCCGACGAGTGGCAGATCTTTGTGCCTGCAGTCCACTTGGCAAAATGGATTTGTCCTCTCGCCCGAAAGGACGAGTGGGGTTGGGACTTCTTACAAGTTGCTGAAAAATAGGACTGTGAATATGCGCCAGAACTTGTGTTTACCCATATCAGTATGAGACACGTTTTGGCTCTGGATGGTCAGAGTGTGTCTATGGCTTTTTTGAGGGTCTGGAGGTCTTCTTCTGTTGTTGCCCAACTTGTTACGAAACGGCAAAGGGTATGGTTTGCGTCAAGAGGTTCCCATGTCTCAAAAAGGACGCCTTGCATGAGTTGCTCCATCTGTTTGTTTGTCAGTTCGACGAACTGCTGGTTGGTGCTGGAGTTGCGTAGGGGTATGCCTGCGTCTGTGAAGAGTTTTCTCACCTTCATTGCCATGGAGATGGCGTGTTGGGCGATGTTCTGGTACAGATTATCTGTGAAAAGGGAATCGAACTGTACGCCTGCCAGACGGCTTTTGGCAAGCAGGGCTCCGTGTCGTTTTACGATGTTCATGAAGTGGCGAGGTGCATTGCCACGAGGGAAGACTACGGCTTCACCACAGAGGGCTCCAACTTTTGTGCCGCCAATGTAGAAGGCGTCGCAGTGGTGGGCGAGCCACGAAAGGTTGAAATCACATTCCGACGAAGCAAGGCCGTAACCCAGACGTGCGCCGTCGATGAAGAGTTTCAACTCGTACCTGCGGCAAACGGAAAGAATCTCCTCTATCTCTTTGGCTGTATAGACGCTGCCAAGTTCCGTTGGAAAGGTGATATAGACCATGCCGGGGATGACCATGTGCTCGAGTGTGGGGTCGGCATGGAAGGCTTTCAGCCAGGCTTCCAGTTCGCCTGCATCCATCTTGCCGCCGTGAGAGGGTAGGGTGATGACCTTGTGTCCGCAGGCTTCTACTGCTCCCGACTCGTGTACGTTGATGTGTGCCGTCTGCACGGCAATCACGCCTTCGTAGGTCTGCAGCATGCCGTCGATGACTGTTGCATTGGTTTGTGTGCCGCCCACGAGGAAGAAGATGTCGGCATCGGGACACTGGCATGCGGTGCGTATCTTGTTGCGTGCCTGTTCGCTCCATGCGTCGAAGCCATACGACTGACTTTGCATGGTGTTCGTATCTATAAGGTGTTGCAGCACATGGGGGTGTGCGCCGTTGTTGTAGTCGCTTTCGAAGGATGTCTTCATTGCTGCTTCTATATGTGTTACAGGTAGTGGCCGAGGTGTGAAAAAGAAATGGTGTTACTGGTTAAGTTCCGAGCGTCGAATTTCTTTCTCAAGTTTCAGTTTGTCGGCAGCAAGGCGTTCGACGGCAGTCTCCGTAAGGCGTATTTGTGGTGCAATTTGCAGTCGCTGCACTTCTGTCATTGCTGCATATCTGGTTCGAAGGCTTTCCAACTCCTTTTGTTTGGCATTGTATTCCTTTTCTGCTTCGAGCCATATCTTTGCCTTTTGTTGTGCCAGAGGGTCTTTGAAGTCGAGCAGGTTGTGATAGGTCTTGTTGTCGTTGACGACGAAGGTGAAGTCGCGTTTTTTCTTTTCGTTTTTCTGTCCCTGTTTTGCTACGGCAAGGCGTTTTTTTGCTGCATTGACGGCATTCATGTCCGTCCATGTGTCTTTGATGGATGCGATGCGAGCAAATGCGGCGAGTTTCTGTTCTCCGAGTTCCTCTTCATTGTAGATGCGACGTGTCTGTGTGGGAATAAAGGTATAGAGGCACACGGTGTCGGCTGGTTGGTTGCGGTCAGTGACGAACCAGCCCAGTTGTTGAGCCTCGTCGATAACCATGAGATAGTCGTTGGCAGGAGAGTTGAAGGGCATTCCGATGTTTTCCGGAGCAAGGAACTGCTGTTCGTCGGCATCGTAGCGCGTCATGAAGATGTCGTATCCGCCAATGCTTTCTTCACATTCAGCAGCGTAATACATGGTGACGCCATCGGTGAGCAGGAACGGGAAATTGAGGTTGTCTGTCTCCTGTTCGCCGAATCCTTCCAACTGATGTTCCATCTGCCATTCTCTGCCGATGAGTGATTTCTCTTTGAGTCGCAACTGTCCTGCCTGATTGACTTCCGAATAGAATACGCGGTTGCCAAGTTCGTTGATGTAAAGTGTGCAGTCCGGGTTTTTGGCATCGTCGAAGAAATCTACACACCGCAAGATGGTTCCACATTCTTTTGACAATTTGATTTCCTGCAACACCTGTTGTTTGGGGAGCAGAATGCTGTCGATGAAGGTCACTTGTTCTGTGGCATGAAGGCGTAACATCGACTTGTGGACGATGTCGAGCAGTTGCTCTTGTTCTTCAGTTGGCTTTTTCTTCTTTTCGAGTTCAGCAATCTCATGCTCCAGAATCTCTTCTGCCAGCGAGAAATCATAGGCAGCCATGGCCTCTTGTGCTGTTACGGTATAGACTGGCTTCTGCGTTTTCCTTCCTCTGCCTCGCTGTGCAGATGCAGGTACAGAAAGCAACAAAACTGCAAGAATTAAGAGCGTTTTCTTCATATCGTGCTTATCATTTAAAGATAAAATATACTGCCAACACCAGGCACACTAAGGCTGCAACGTGGTTCCAGTGGAGTTGTTGTCCCTGGAACAATATGTTGGCAACGACACAGAACACAGTGAGCGAAATGACTTCCTGTATCACTTTGAGTTGCATCAGATTGAATGGGCCACCATTCCCCACATATCCTATCCGATTGGCAGGAATCATAAAACTATACTCGAAACCGGCTATGCACCACGAGAAGAGTATCACAACATACAACGGCCAGTTGGAAGAGACACCGCTCTCGTTTAGTTTCAGATGGCCGTACCATGCAAACGTCATGAAGACATTGCTGCAAATCAGTAATAATATCGTGTATACGCTATTCATTGTTTATTTTATACTTAAAAGAGTACGGGGAATAGTTTTTTGTGAACCTCAAACTTCTCCCAGTAGGTTGTGTCTTTATAATT
Source organism: Bacteroidaceae bacterium (assembly GCA_017461345.1). Lineage (GTDB taxonomy): Bacteria > Bacteroidota > Bacteroidia > Bacteroidales > Bacteroidaceae > Physcousia. The sequence continues at coordinate 3,539 of JAFTYP010000005.1, forward strand.
GTCGTATGCCAAAAAGGGAATAAACAGACAATTGACTTTATCTATGGCAAAATGCCCGTAGGTGGTTGGTGGGGTGTAGGCCCGGCAGTCAACTCGTGCGATATTGGCTGATTTGTCGCCCACATTAAAGAAGTAATTGTTGATTTGTTCTAATGTAGAGGGAAGGTAGATATATGCGATGTTTGTTTCTCCGAGCGAAAGTGCAACACCATATTTGCTTTCGTTTATGACTCTTACCCCTTCGCCAAAGAACAACATGTTGATGTGTGTGCCGGCAAAGGCATAGCCTCCAATGTTGACGGTTGACGAGAGACCTGTGAAATAGATTGAACCGCTTATGTCTGTATCCTCGAATGCACTGGGTCCGATGTTTCTAAGTAGCGCAGGCATGACCAAAGAGGCATTCTTCAGTCCGGAACGGAAGAAAGCTTGTTCTCCAATGCTTAGTAGCTTATTTGGGAGCACGATGTATTTGAGGCTCTTGCAGTCCTTGAAGGCGAAGTCTGGAATTTCCGTTACATCGGCATTAAGCATGTTCAGTACGCGGATAGCGGTGAGTTTTTCTTTTATGAAGTTGAAATCCTCTTCGTCCATGGGGCCTTCGATGTAGAGTTCTGTTGCTAATTCGGTTAATTCTTCTGCTGTGCAGTTGTATTCCGTGCAAAGAACCTCCTTGAGCGTTCCGCTTTTTTCCAAATGTATGTGTTCGAGTCTTAGTACATCGTAGTAACCAACCTGTGCAATGGCAAATGTGGTGAAAGCATAGTAGATGCCGTTCATTATGGCATTGCCGATAGCCGAACGATTTTTTTCGGTTTTGTATACAATATCTATCTTGTACTCTTTTGCTTCGAGGTTGGTATTTTCAGGAAGGGTCAGTTGAATGGTGTGGGTTCCAGGTTCACCGGAAATGGCAGAGAACTGGATATCGGAAGTCTCTTGGTTGTTGCAAGTGGCGTGGACCATCCATGGCTGCTCTGCATTGAAGGTGAGGTGATAGGTTGCGCCTACAACAGGTGCTTGTGTTGCCGTAAAACTTTCTGTGAGTGTGAATGCTTCTTCTTGGCTGAGCGTGCTATTGATATTCTGCTCGTTGTTGTGCTGGCTTTTTACTACAAAGGTTGCCAAGGTTGAGTCGTTATAGAATACAGATACAGTTTCCTGATAGTGGTAGCTACCTCCATTGTCCTTAATTTGCAACGCATACCCATTGCTTTCTGATGTAATTTCCTTCAATTCAAAATTGGTTGATATGACGGTGCCCGTCTGTCTGAAATGAAGGTCTTTTACATTAAAGCTTATTGGTGTGTTTGCGATGTTGAAGCACAATTTGCCTATGTTTCCCTTGCTTAGATACACCGTGTCAGATTGCAGCACAATTTCAACTGGCTTGTTGTTGGTAGGGGGATCATTTGGTGTGATAATATCTGAACCAGAGCATGCTGTAATCAGCATGGTTGCAGTGAGAAGAAGGCAAGAAAACGTTTTCTTTTCCATACTCATTTGGTGTTTTTGTTGAATTGGTTCCCGTTCAGTTTGCATCAGGCTTGAGATGCTATTTCTGAACGGGAACCGTTTCTTTCTTATTTGTTACTCAAATACTCGTGCATTTCTTTTGCAGCGCGACGGCCGTCGCCCATAGCGAGGATTACGGTTGCACCGCCACGTACGATGTCGCCTCCGGCGAAAATGAACGGGATGTTCGTTTGCATGGCATCGTTCACAACGATGGTGTTCTTGCGACCGAGTTCGAGACCTTCAATCGAGGTGGGCACAATGGGGTTGGGGCTGACGCCTACAGCCACAATGGCCTGGTCTATCTGGATTGTCTCGATGGCGCCGGGTATGGGCTGTGGACTGCGACGTCCGCTTGCGTCGGGTTCGCCGAGTTCCATCTTCTGCAGTACAACCTCCGTCACGTTGCCCTTCTCATCGGCATGGTATTCGATGGGGTTGTGCAGAGTGAGGAATTCGATGCCTTCCTCCTTGGCGTGTTTCACTTCTTCCAGACGAGCAGGCATCTCGGCCTCGCTGCGACGGTAGGCAATGAAGACGCGTTCTGCACCCAGACGTTTTGCTGTACGGCAACTGTCCATTGCGGTGTTACCACCACCTACAACCATCACACTCTTCGCCTTATTGATAGGCGTATCTGTTTCCGGATTGCTTGCATCCATCAGGTTGACACGTGTAAGGTATTCGTTGCTCGACATGATGCCGTTTGAGTTCTCGCCGGGAATACCCATGAAGTTAGGCAGACCGGCACCAGAGCCTACGAAGATACCCTTGAAGCCCATCTCTTCCAATTCCTTGACGCTGATGGTCTTGCCTATGATGCAGTCCTTTACGAACTCAACGCCAATCTTTTCGAGGTTCTCTATTTCGACATCGACAATGCTGTTGGGCAAACGGAATTCAGGAATACCATATTTCAAAACACCACCAATCTCGTGCAAGGCTTCGAAGACTGTTACGTCATAACCAGCCTTTGCCATGTCGCCGGCAAAACTCAGTCCGGCAGGACCGGAGCCGATAACAGCAATCTTCTTGCCATTCTTTTCTGCCACTTCGGGCAAAGCAATGCGTCCGCTTTCACGCTCAAAGTCGGCAGCAAAACGTTCGAGGTTGCCAATAGCGACAGCAGGTTCGTTCATCTTCAGGTGTATGCATTGACTTTCGCACTGCTTCTCCTGCGGACAAACACGGCCACATACGGCAGGCAGCGCAGAGGTACTCTTCAGAATACGTGCAGCATTGAGGAACTCACCGCGTTCGATGTTCTTGATGAACGAAGGAATGTTAATGCTCACAGGGCAGCCTTGCATACATGTAGGGTTAGCGCAGTCGAGACAACGCTTTGCTTCGGTCAGTGCCTGCTCAACAGTCAGTCCCTTGTTGACCTCTTCCGTACGTGTTGTGGCGCGATACACTGGGTCGAGTTCAGGCATTTGGCAACGCTCGATGGCGGTGCGTTCTTTAGCCTTCATGCTCTTGCGTAACTCTTCGCGATAAGGAGCCTTACGGTCGAGCAACTCTGCAAGAGGAGTCGTTACGTCCATCTTGTCTGCCTCGGGATGATTGCATGGAGTGGCCTTGCACCCGCATGGATTCTCAGCCTTCTCAGCCTGTCCCATGTGTTTAATATATTCGTCTTGTGCCTCCAACTCGTCCTTTTTGAATGCACCAGCGCGACGCAACATCTCGTCGAAGTCAACCTGATGACCGTCGAACTCAGGACCATCCACGCATACGAACTTAGTCTTGCCGCCAACAGTAATACGACATGCTCCGCACATACCTGTGCCGTCAACCATGATGGTATTCAAACTTACATCGGTGGGGATTTCGTATTTCTTGGTGAGCAGGCAGCAGAATTTCATCATGATAGCCGGACCGATAGCAAAAACCTTGTCGACCTTCTCGCGTTGAATAACCTGTTCTATGCCAACGGTAACGACACCTTGCTGGCCATATGAACCATCATCGGTCATGATAATTACCTCGTCGGAACTCTTACGCACTTCGTCCTCCAGAATAATAAGATCTTTCGAACGGCCTGCCAATACAGAAATTACTCGGTTGCCAGCAGCCTTGAGAGCCTGGATAATAGGCAACATAGGCGCAACACCTACACCACCTCCGGCACAAACAACGGTTCCGAAGTTCTCTATATGAGTGGCCTTACCCAAGGGGCCAACCACGTCGGTAATGTAGTCACCCTCGTTCAAGGCACACAGTTTATTGGTGCTTGCTCCGACGGTCTGCACTACCAAAGTAATAGTTCCCTTTTCAGGATCGCTTCCTGCAATGGTGAGAGGAACACGCTCTCCTTTTTCACCAACACGAATGATTACGAAATGGCCGGCTTTGCGTGCCTTTGCAATCAACGGAGCCTCAACATCCAGACGAAATACCTTTTCGCTGAACTGCACTTTCTTGATGATCTTATACATAACTTATCCTATTTACAATCTTTATTTCTTAATCAATAAACTCACAACCCATGTAAGGAACAAGTACCTTAGGAACGCGAATGCCTTGTTCTGTCTGGTTGTTTTCCAAGATAGATGCCACAATACGGGGCAGTGCAAGAGCAGAGCCGTTGAGAGTGTGGCAAAGTTCTGTTTTGCCTGTTGCAACACGACGGACACGACACTTCAAACGATTGGCCTGATATGTGTCGAAGTTTGAAACGGAACTAACCTCGAGCCAACGCTTTTGTGCTTCGCTATAAACCTCGAAATCGTAGCATACAGCACTGGTGAAACTTTGGTCGCCACCGCAAAGACGAAGAATACGATAGGGGAGTTCCAACTTTTGCAACAGACCTTCCACATGTTCAAGCATTTCTTTGTGGCTTTCTGCGCTGTGCTCAGGTGTGTCGATACGTACGATTTCAATCTTGCTGAATTCATGCAAACGGTTCAGTCCGCGCACATCCTTGCCATAACTGCCTGCTTCACGGCGGAAACATTGTGTGTAGGCGCAATTCTTGATAGGCAGGTCCTTCTCCTCGATAATAACATCACGGTAGATGTTGGTTACAGGAACCTCAGCCGTTGGAATAAGGTAAAGGTCGTCTGTCTGGCAATGATACATTTGTCCTTCCTTGTCGGGAAGTTGTCCTGTTCCGTAACCGGAAGCGGCATTCACCACTGTAGGAGGCATGATTTCTTCATAACCTGATTTTTGTGCTTCGTCGAGGAAGAAGTCAATTAGGGCACGCTGCAGTCTTGCTCCCTTGCCACGATACACAGGGAAGCCTGCACCAGAAATCTTAACACCAAGGTCGAAGTCTATGAGATTGTATTTCTTGGCGAGTTCCCAGTGGGGTAACTTTGCACTTTCCACAACAGGATCTGCATCCCAGTTGCCTACTGTGTCCTTGCCGATGACACACTCTTTGAGGTTAGACTTCACAACCCAGTTGTCTTCGGCACAAGCACCTTCGGGCACTTCGTCGTATGGGATATTTGGAATCTGGCAAAGCAGGTGTGTTAACTCTTGTTCAGAATTTTCCTTTAGCGTTTCCAGTTCCTTGTTTGTCTCTTTCAATGCGGCAACCTTTGCCTTGATATCTTCTGCTTCTTCGCGTTTGCCTTGTTTCATCAGCATGCCAATCTCTGCTGCTAATTTCTTGGCAACAGAGAGATTCTGGTCAAGTTCTGTCTGAGCCTGACGACGCTTTTTGTCCACAGCAATTACTTCTTCGATTGCCTGACGTGCATCAGCGAAATGTTTTTTCTCAAGTCCTGCGATGACTCGGTCTGTTTCTTCTGTGATAAGTTTAAGTGTAAGCATTATGCTATAGTATTATATGATGTTATCTTTAAAAAGGCAGCCACACAAACGCCGCAGCGTCCCATAGTGCATGACTGATGATAATTGCTTTCAGGTTATTTGGCATAAGCCAATAAAGTCCGCCCCAAACAATGCCACAAACCATTGCTGCCATAATAAGCATAAAGTTGCCAGATGGCAAATGCACTAATGTGTAGCAAAGGGTGGTAAGGATGAAGGCTGTTAGCGGAGAACGATATTCAGAGAGTGTTCTTTGTATGTATCCTCTCCAGAATATCTCTTCTGCTGGTCCAATAATAAATAGCAGAAGCAAGGAGAGTATAGTGGGCGAGGTGTTGCCTTTCATATTATATATAAGGTTCACCTGCGCGCGGGAAAAAGAAAAAAGCAGTTGTGATACTTTGTCGCCTACGTAGAAGACAAACCATAGTAACACTGCTATCGAAAGTCCAAGGATACAGGTTTTGACGAGGGAAGATTTGTTTTCTGTCCCTATACTTTGTCGCCCGCCAAATGTTAAAGCAAAGCATGTAAGCATGAGTGCTGACGCAGTCATGCATATCCAAAAGTTGACATGAGGGGCTGTCCAAGGTGAGAACATGATGAACCACAGCAGGGCAGCAACAAGCAAACTGAAAATGAGTTTACTCGTTACATGGCTCTTGAGCAGTTTATATTCTCGGGCTGTTGCGTTCATGAGTGTTTAGGCTAATGCCTGAATGATAATTCCTATTGCAAGTGTCAGACTGAATGCGAGTTGCAACTTTGCTGTTGCTTCGTCGAGATTGGCGATGGCTTCGATGCCTTTCTTTTGATAGGAAAGCATCTGTTTACAATTTCCTAATGCCAGTGGCAGCGTGACGAATGCTGTCAATGTCCATGGGCTTACATATCCCAGGATGACTGTCAGCAGAAGCCAGCAATATGGCAGGAGAAGTTCAAAGACATAGATATTGATTGCGGCCGGCCTTCCTGTCAGCATGGCGAATGTCTTTATGCCTGCTCTGTTGTCTGTTTCGATGTCGCGTGAATTGTTGGCGTGCAGTATGGCAACAGTGATGCTTCCTACGGGGACGGAAAGCCAAAGTATTTCGGGTATGATGTTGCCACTACAAATGAATGTTGTGCCAAGCATGGGCAGTAGGGCATAGCATGCCATGATGACGAGATCGCCAAGAGCGGCATACTTTAGCGGCGGATAAAGGACAGAAAGTGCGATGCCAGCAAGTCCGAACCATAAAAGTGTGGTACCAGTAAGTGCAACCATGGCCAGTCCCATAGCAACTGCTGCTATTTGGAGACCTACAGAAAGCATAAGTACTTCTTTTGGAGTGAACAAGCCAGCAACAAGTGTGCGAACGCTATAGGTGTCGTCTGCATCTACTTTTCGGCGATAGTCGTGATAGTCACTCCATACGTTTCCTGCTGCATGAACAAGGACAATGTTCACAAGCGCCATGATGCCGAGACACCATGATATTTCGATTTCTTTGCTCCAGAGGAACATGATGGTTACGAAAACAGGCATTGTGGAAGCGGGAAATGACCAAGGCCTTGTTGCCAGCACCCAATCCTTGACAGTATGTCTTTTCATTGTTATCAAAAAAACATAGTCCCCTCATGGTTTGAAGCATGAGGGGACTTAATTTGAGTTGTGATTGTTTGTTCTGAGATGAGCAAGTACCCTTATGCCTCAGCTGTAACGGGCACCACACTTACAGTACTACGGTCGAGACGACCTTTCTTGAACTGTACGGTTCCGTCAACGAGAGCATAAAGTGTGTTGTCTTTGCCCATAGCAACGTTAGTGCCGGGATAGTGACGTGTACCACGCTGACGAACGATGATGTTGCCTGCGATGCACTTCTCGCCACCGAAAATCTTAACACCTAATCTCTGAGAAGCCGATTCGCGGCCGTTCTTAGAGCTACCTACACCTTTTTTATGTGCCATTTTGTTAAGTCTTTAGCGTTAAACATTAAGCGTTGATACCCTTGATGGTCAGTTCTGTGAACTGCTGGCGATGACCGTTGAGCTTGCGATAGCCCTTGCGACGCTTCTTGTGGAAAACGAGCACCTTGTCGCCCTTTACCAGGGGTGAAACAACTTCAGCCGTAACCTTTGCGCCAGCAACGGTGGGAGTGCCCACTGTGATGGTGCCGTTATCGACCAACAACACATTCTCAAATTCAACAGCCTGACCAGCTTCTGCGCCGGCAATGTGGTGAACGAAGAGTTTCTGACCCTCCTCAACACGGAACTGCTGACCGTTAATCTCTACGATTGCGTACATTTGTTTAAATTAATTATTATAACGGGTTTGACCGTGGGGCGGAGCCAACTCGTGACTCGCTTTCTCGAGCCTCTACGGCATAAATCGGGTGCAAAGGTACGGTTTTTTCGCTTAATTGCCAAATTTTTCGGCAACAATTTGTGTTTATCTTAAGAGTTTACTCTACGTAACTTTCCAGAAGTTTTACGTTTTCGTCGGGCAGAATGGTTACTTCCTTGATGGCGGCCGGCACGACGAGTGATTCGCCTTGGTGCAGGAATATGCTTTGTCCGTCGGGGTTGAGGAAGCAGCACTGACCGCTGAGACACATATAGACGCGGAAACTGTCGATGCCTGTATAGTCGCGTTTGAAGGATTGTGTCAGTTTCATTTCGTTGGTTGTGAAGAAGGGGCACTGCACGAGGCTTATGATTGTGTCGCGTTTTTCTTCGTAAACAACTTTTGGGTCGGTGGTGATGTCTTCGAAGTCGATGGCGTCGAGTGCAAGTTCGGTGTGCAGTTCGCGGAGGTTTCCGTCGCGGTCACGACGCAGATAGTCGTAGATGCGATAGGTGACGTCGCTTGTTTGCTGAATTTCTGCGATGACCATTCCTGCGCCGATTCCATGGACGCGTCCGGCGGGGATGTAGAAGCAGTCGCCTTCGCTGACGTTGACTTTGTTGAGGTCGTTTTCGATGCTTCCGTCTGCCACCTTTTGTGCATATTCGTTGGTTTCTATCTTCTGGGTGAAGCCGGCAATGAGTTGGCTGCCGCGGTCGGCATCAACGACATACCACATTTCGTTCTTACCCATCTTCCCATGTCTTTTGGCACTGAGTTCGTCGTCGGGGTGAACCTGGATAGAGAGGTCTTGGCGTGCGTCGATGAACTTGATGAGGAGGGGGAAGTCGTTGCCGAACTTTTCGTAGTTCTTCTTGCCGAGGAAGTCGGCGCCGTAGCGTGCTACGATTTCGGGGAGAGTCTGTCCTTTGTCTATGCCATTGATTGCCATGGACTCGGAGCCTTTTACTGACGATACAACCCATGTTTCGGAGCCCCACAGGGTGGGTTTGAAGATGGGGCTAAACTTTAGTATTTCCATAACTGTATTGAGTTTTGGCTTCCCCAATCCCCTTTGGGGGAGGAGGAATAATGTTATAGTTAATTATTTATATGTGTCAAATTAAGTCCGCTTGAGTTATATTATATTCCTTTCGGAAGGGGTTAGGCGGTCTGGATTTTGTTCATTCTGAAGACGATTCGCGCCAGTCGGAGTTCTTCTTCCTGATAGGCGTCGCCGTATTCCTGCATGGCTTTGGCCATGTCGTCTGTTTTTGCGTTTTGGAAGTAGTCCAACAGTTCGGTCATGCAGTCTTCGCCGAGTACTTCGTCGGTAAAGTATGTTATGTCGAGGTAGTGCTTTTGTTCGGCCATCATTTCCAGGTCGTCGAGTACTTCGCCGAGTCCCAGTCCTTCGTTTTCGGCAAAGTCTTCGAGGGCGATGTGCCGGTCTATGGCAGTGATGAGTTTGATGTGTCTTTTGGCTTGAGGCGAGGCGACGCTGCTTGAGGTCTGATGTTCTTTCTGGGCTTGTGCCAGGATTGAGTCTATCTCGGGTACGTCCGATTCGGTTTCGCCTATTGCTTCGTCGTCGGAGATGATGAACGATTGTGGTTTCTTTGCGAACTTCTTGCCTGCGGAGGTAGGCATCAAGGCGTTCTTTTTAGAGGCCATTTGCTTGAGCAGTTCGCCCTCGTAGGCAGCATCGATGACGGTGGACCAGTAGTCTTCGTCGTGCGATTCGCCAATGCCGAACGTCTCTTTGTCTGAAAGTCCGAGTTCTTCTATCTGCCGACTCCTTCTGCCCATCAGGTAGTCTATGAGCAGTTGGCGTTGTGTGGGTTCGTCTATATCCAGCAACGCCTTTATGATTTTGACTATTGCTTCTTTTGCTTCCATAATTATATTTGTTGAGCCTCCTCTCGCCACCCTTTCGTTGTGGCAGTTTTTCGGAGGCTTCCTTTTCGGACTGCAAATATAGGACATTTATCCAATGCAGCAAAGGAATTTATACTTTTTTATGATGTATTTTTCTTTTTGCCGTTTGGCGATAATCCTATGCGAATGGTTTCTCCCGACCAATATCTTTACAAAAACTGTTTCCGTGTTTTCTTCAATCCGGACAGAAACGACAGTTTTTTCGTCCGAAAACGTCTTTCCGACGAACACGACGTGTGGTTTTTGAGTACTTCACACGAGTGTTTGCCAAACTTCACTCGTTTATTTTGGCAGTAAGACGAGTCTTTTCTGCAGTTTTCTTACGTAAAATTCGGCATAATGCCAGTGCTTTCCGAGCCGTTTTCTGTGTCTTCCATATTCAGGCTATTCGTAATGTGTTCTAATTCAGCCGATTCAGTTTTGCTCTAAAAATGGCGTATTTTTACCTCATGATATGGCTTGCTGGAAAAACCGCAAGGAAATCAAGGCAAAACCGACTGATTTCTTTACAAACATACAGAGTTCAAAGGCACATAAACAACCTTTGACTATACAGATGAATCGAAATCATTTCTTCGCAAACAAGTTATTATCAATCCATCCGCTTTATTAATAAAAGTTATAAACAACGAGACTCTTTAACATATATTAACTGTATTTTGTGCGTATATTACTATTTATTTGTATAAATTTGCGCACACAGACAAAGATGTAGTACTCTATTGACCATGAAATCTAAACATATTTTTACCTTTATAAGCTAATCAATTTATGAAAAAAACCAAGTTATTAAGTGTTGCCTTGCTCGCTGCAGCATGCATTACAAGTGTTCCGTCTTTTGCCCTTGAACAGGACGCCGACGGTTACTACCTCATCGGCTCAAAGGCCGATCTGCAGGAGTGGACAACAATTAGCGGCTATGAAGCTACAAATGCGAAACTCACGGCCGATATTGACAATGTTGACTTCATGCTTTGTACGAACTCCGCATCCTTTGAAGGAATCTTCGACGGTCAGGGGCATACAATGACACTCAACATCGACACTAACAAGGAATACGGCGGACTCTTCTACAACATGAAGGGAACTGTGAGGAACCTTATCGTAGGTGGCACTTTTGTGGCAAGGAATAAGAATTGTGGCATAGTTGCCGGTTACAGCTGGAGTGCCAATACTAAATTTGAGAATGTGGTTAGCATTGCAGAAATGCAGGTGGATTGGACCGGCAATGCCTCTAATAGTGGTTTTCTTGGCATCACTAAGTATAACTGCACATTCACTGGTTGTGTCTCTGCTGTAAAGTTCACAGGCAACCAAGGTTATAACCAGGGTTTCGTAGGATGGATGAGTGGAGGACTGGCCACAATCAAGAACTGCATAAGCATTGCAGAAGCAACTGGCACCGCAGCCAATGATTCATACTCTTGGGGAAACACTGCTAACGCAGCAAAATTCTCCATTAGTAATTCCTACTCTGTAGCAACAGCCGCAGATGGTTCTTCCACACTTTCTAATGCAACCTATACAACTGCTGCCGATATCGCCTCTGGTAAAGTGGCATACAACATCAACCAGACTGCTGGTACTACCGTCTTCTACCAAAACCTCGGCGAGAATGCAGACGCATACCCCGTTCCCTTTAACACCCATGCAAAGGTTTATGCAAACGGACAGGCAAACTGCGACGGCAGTCCAAAGGAAGGTAGCCAAATCACATACTCCAACACAGACGCCCTCGTTCAAGATGATCACGTAGATGTCGACGGTTTCTGTGGCGTGTGCGGAAACGTTGTGACAGACCACATTGCTGCCGTTGATGGCGTTTATCCTCTCGCTTCAGCAGAAGATGTAGTTTGGTTCTCAGCAATGGTCAACGTGGCAGGCAGAAATGAAATTCAAGCAAAACTCACTGCCGACATCGATTTCACAGGCATCGAATATTTGCCCATAGGCAATACATACGACACATGCTTCAATGGTACATTCGACGGACAAGGCCACAAAATCAGTAACCTCGTTGTTGAAACCAACGTAACCACACCCATTGGTTTCTTCGGCGTAGTAGGTAACAAGGCAATCATCAAGAATCTATACCTCGATGAGACTTGTTCTTTCCAAGGCGCAGGCTTTGTGGCAGGCATTGCCGCTTCAGGCAAGAAGACAGACGGAACAGCATTCCAAATCCTCAATTGCGTAAATGCCGCAACAATTGTCTCTACAAACGAAAAGGCTTCCGGCTTCTATGCACAAGATCCTGCTGCTAAAAATGCACAGGCAGCCTTTGTTATGGACAATTGTGTCAATGCCGGCAACGTCACCGCACCAGGTAATGGTAAAATTGCATCTTCTTTCTGTGGATGGGTAAATACTAATCCTATTTGCAACATCTACAATAGTTATAATATCGGCGAAATAACAAATGCACAGACAAACAATGTAATGTTTTATGGCGCAAACCGCTTCATGAACAACTGCTACGACCTCAATCACGGAACAGACGCTTCACAACAAGGTTTCTATGCATGGAGCACAACTGCTCCCGCCACCAGTGGCGAACTGGCAGCACAGATGGGTTGCAACTTTTATCAGAACACAACAACCGATGCCTATCCCGTTCCCTTCTATGCAGAAGGACGTAGTCTCTGGAACAAGATTACCACTGCAGGCTACTCAACCTTCTACGCAAAAGAAGCAACCGTTATTCCTGCCGGCGTAACAGCATATACTGCTAAAGTAAACGGCAACTATCTTACACTGACAGCCATCGAAGGTACAATCATTCCTGCAAAGACTCCTGTTATCCTGAAGGGCGCAGAAGGTATCTATGAAATGAAGGTCACTGCCGACGATGCTTCTGCTATTGCCGACAACGACTTGCAGGCTTCCGAAGAAACAACAAATCCCGACGGCACACACTACGTGCTTGGTTTTGAGAATGCAGAGGTCGGTTTCTATCAGGCTGCCATCGGTCTGAGTGGTAAGTGGAACTATATGATTACTCCGGGTAAGGCATATCTCGTCGTAACAGAAGGAGCAGGCGTCAAAGGCTTTACCTTTACAAACGATGCAACAGGCATTGAAATGGTCAATGGTCAATCTTCAATGGTCAATGGCTCCATCTATAACATTGCAGGTCAGCGCCTGAATAAGATACAAAAAGGCATCAATATCATGAATGGAAAAAAGATTTTAAAATAATTATTAACTAATTTACAAATTTATGAAAAGAACAAAACTTTTCACTGCAGCCTTGTTTGCTGCAGCATGGCTCACAACCGGTAGCGTCCATGCTTGGGACGAGCCGGCACAAGATGCAAATGGTGTTTGGCAGCTAGGTTCTGTCAACGATGTGGAATGGTTTGCCGACTATGTCGAGGCTGGCAACACTACAGCAAATGCTGTCTTGACATCAGACATTGACTATGAAGGTCAGACACACACACCAATTGGGCAAAACCAGGATAGAAAGTACAATGGTGTATTCGACGGTCAACATTTCCGTATTAAAAACCTTCACATGACAGGACAGAATACCGGTTTCTTCGGCTTTGTTCGTGGAGGTACAACAATACAGAACCTTATCATCGATGCTTCTTGCTCTTTTGAAGCAACAGAACGTTGTGGCTCTTTGATTGGCTTTATACAAGCAAAAGCAGGTGGGGCGATTTCTATTAACAACGTTGTTAACTTTGCTTCTGTGACTTCTGAAAGCAAAGTGGCAGGAGGTATTCTTGCTGCAGGCCATACCAATAATGACCATCCCGTTGTAAATATGGCTAATTGTGTTAATGTAGGCAAGGTCTCTTCTGCTAGCGACATGGCTGCTGCTTTGATTGGTTGGAATAAAAGTGCTTCAATCAGTACATTAAAGGGGTGTTACAATATTGGTGAATTAAGTCCTGTTGATGGCGCTAACAATCTCTTCCGCGGCAGTAACCGTGCAATGCCTAATTGTTTTGATCTCGTTAATACAACCGCTTCAGGTAGTACTGGCACACAAGGTTTGAAAACAGATTGGGTTACAGAAGATCCTTTGCACAGTGGTGAGCTTTGTTTTGTGCTCAACAGCGGTGATATGAGCGAAAAGGGTATCAAGTATACACAAGATCTCTCAGACCCCAACTCAATTCCTATGCCTATGCCAGGTAAGACTGTTTATCAGGTTGCAGACCTCGACTGTGCAGGCAACCCCAAGGGCGGTGTAACATACAGCAACACCGATGGCGGCTCTCAGGATGATCACAACTACGACACAGCAACAGGTCTTTGCACAGTCTGCTCTGCTCCCAAGGTTGACTGGATGAGTGCATATGCCGACGGTTTCTTCTATCTTGGTACACCAACTCAGGTAGAATGGTTCTCCGAAATGGTTAGAATCGGATATGGTGCAATGAATGCCAAGTTGACTGCTGACATTGACTATGAAGGAGTGCCTGACGCCCACAAGCCCATCGGTACAAGTGCCAAGAAGTACTTCGGTCACTTCGACGGTCAGGGTCATCGCATTAAGGGAATGGTGCTGACTCCTGCAAGCAGACTCGAAAACCGCGGCTACGACGGCAACGGCTTCTTCGGTTCAGTTCGTGGTGGCGGCACTGATGCCAACGGCACCGTAACGAACGAAGTCATCATCGAGAACCTCATCATCGATGCTTCTTGCTCCATTCAGCACGACAACAACTTTGCAGCAGGCGTAGTGGCTCACATCAACAGCCTCAACGACGAACAGTCGAACATCATCATCCGCAACTGCGGTAATGAGGCAAATGTATCAACCACAGGTAAGAACGCTGCAGGTATTCTTGGTTGTGTAGAAGCTACTAATGTTGGTCTGAAACTCTACAACCTTTGGAACAAGGGTAACATCAAGGGCGATAACGGCGAAAGTGCTGCTATCTGTGCATGGACCGGCCAGCGTAATGTTAATGGTGAAGTGGACGTTGAGGGTTGCTGGAACATTGGTGAAGTGACCGGTGTTGACGGCAATGGTTACAACCTTGTTCGTCGTAATTCTAACATCGTTCCCCGTAACATGGTTGACCTGTGTACTACGAATGCCGGCAACCAGGGCAAGGTGTCTGTACTCAATACAGAAGATCCCATCAGCAGTGGTGAACTTTGCTACCTTTTGAACGGCGACCAGACAGACATCGTATATTATCAGACACTTGGCACAGATGCAATGCCTGTTTACCGAGATGCTACTCATGGTCAGGTTTATCAGTCCGGTACTGTTGACTGCGCTGGTGCTGCTACTGGTTCATTCGGATATAATAATGTAGGAGGTGAAACAGTTCAACTCGGTCATCACTTCAATGCAGAGATTGGTATGTGTGATGTCTGCTACAAGGCTGAGTATGAGGAACCCGTAAAGGATGGCGACTACTATTTGCTGAAGAATGCCGGTAACGTGGAATGGCTGTCTAATGCAATTGCAAACGGTGGGGGTGCTGCGTTCTATGCAAAACTGATGAACGATATTGACTTCTTGAATATTGAAAACCTTCACAATCCTCTTGGTCCTAATACCGGTGCCAAGTTCAAGGGTGTGTTCGACGGACAGGGTTACAGCATCAAGAACATGATCATCAACCGTCCTACTGTTGAGGCACAAGGCTTCTTCGGTTGGCTGCAGGGCAATGACAATACTACCATCAAGAACCTTATCATCGATTCTTCTTGCTCAATCATTGGCTCTAACAAGTGCGGTGGTCTGGCTGGTGCTTCTCAGAACTCAAGTGATGTTGCCAAGATTACCATTGAGAATGTTGTCAACGAGGCAGACGTTACCGTAAGCGGTCAGGATGCTGCCGGTATTGTTGGTGGTGAAACTGGCAATAAGGCTACATACTACATCCACAATGTAGTCAACACCGGTACCATTACATCTACTCATCAAGATCCCTTCGCTGGAGCTCTCTTCTGTTATCAAGAGAAGGGTAGCATTGAGAATTTCTTGAATCTCGGAACTATCAATGGACATCTTGGCGGCAACATCGGTCGCTTTGGTGGAACATGGACCAATGTAGTGGACCTTTCCGAGACAGACAACAAGACTCAATCTGTACGCGAAGACCTTACACCCGAAGATATCGTCAACGGTAAACTTGCTTACGTTATGGGCTTCAAACAACTCATCGGCACCGACGAATATCCTTCTCCTCTCAATGCAGAAGAGGTTAACTATGTTGGCGATGCAGGTTATGCAACCATGTACGACAAGGCTAACGACTGGGCTCTCAATGGCGGCGCTACTGCCTATATTGCTGCTTTCGACGGCAAGTATCTCCAACTTACCGAGGTTGAGGATGTGCCTGCAGGTGCTGCTGTTATCCTGAAGGGTTCATACTACAACAAGTTGGCTACCACTGCTACCAGCGATGTTACTGCAAACGAACTTCGTGGCACTGATGCCGACACAGAGGCTGATGGCACGATGTATGTGCTTGCTCAGCCCGAAGGCGAAGAGGTTGGCTTCTACCTGGCTACTGGCACTATCGCAGCAGGCAAGGCTTACTACCAGAGCACAAGTGGTGTGAAGGCATTCTACTTTGGCAACGGCGATGCTACCGGCATCAGCGACGTTAACGTTGACGCTAATCTTAACGAAAACGGTGCTATCTACAACATTGCAGGTCAGCGTTTGAACAAGGTTCAGAAGGGAATCAACATTATCAACGGTAAAAAAGTTCTTTACTAATATGAAAAAGTCATATATCATTCCTGCCATGAAGGCAGAAGAGGCTATGGCGGCGCAGATGCTGGCCGAGAGCCTTATCATCAGCGACTCTACTGTTGACGGCAGCGAGGCTCTCAACAAGGAAAACAACGATTGGAACATCTGGAACGAGGAATAATTTCTTCCGACAGTTGATTTCGACTGAAAACGTCAAGGGGGCGAACCACGCAGGTTCGCCCCCTTTCTTTATTATTATAATAATGTATCCGGACATCTACTGCCAAATTGCCCGAAAAGGTTAACCATTATGGGCAGAATGGTTAACCATTATTGCCGACAAGGCAGTAGATGTTTTTCAGCGTAGTCTGTTGTTGAGGAAATGCTGCCGTGCGTAGGCAAAGAAAAGGATTGCTCCGGCTGCGTTGCTGACCCATGCAGTCCAGAAGGCTGCGCCGTAGGAGAAATGCTCTGCAGCAAAGCCTCCAATGATGATGCCCAGGCCTACACCGGCCTCCCAGGCAGTGAAGAGCGTGCTGTTTGCAGTGCCGCGTTGCGAGGAGGGTGCAAGGTTGATGAACATCGTCTGGAAGGCAGGAAACATATGTCCGTTGCCGAGTCCGACGATGAATGCTGCTCCGTAGAATCCCCAAGCGTTGTGCAGGGCGGCAAACACAAGATAACCGACAAGCGCAATGACTACGCCGTGGGTGGCATTCTCCGTCACCTTTCCCTTGCGCAGCCCTTTGGCACCGACCAGTCGGCTCGATATGAGCCCCACGCACAGCAAGGTGAAGAACAGACCTGTGCCAGTGGTGATGCCGAGTTCCTGCTTCGCATAGATGGCAATGTATGTGCTCATTACGCCATACGAGTAACTGAACAGAGCGATGCAAAGGGCTTCGGGCCAACCTTTCAGCAGAAGAAAACGGTCGAGAGATACGGGCAGCCGTCTCTTGCCTTCATCCGATGTGCTTGAAGGATTTGTCCTCTTTCTGAGATGCAGTGTACTGTTGATGACGAAACCAATGCTTGCCGTTACGAGCGAGATGAGGAAGATGATGTCGTAACTCGCAGTCCATTGGTAGATGAGCATGCCCACCGTCGGTGCAATGGCTGTGCCAAGATTGTTGCTCAGACCATAGTAGCCGATGCCTTCCGCACGTCGGCTCGACGGCAAAACATCGATGGCCACAGTGCTGTTCGCCACCGTTGTGGCTCCCATGGGCGCACCATGAAGCGTACGCAGAATGAAAAATGACAGGAGTGAGCCTGCCACGAGATAGCCTCCGAAGAGCAGAGCGAAGAGACCGTAACAGACAAGCAGTACAAGTTTGCGCGGGAAGGAATCGACAAAGAAGCCACTGAAGGGACGCACAAGCAGGGCCGTCAAGGCATAACCACTCAACACCATACCCGTCTCGTCCTTCGTCGGACCGAACACTTCGCTAAGATAAAGCGGAAGCAAGGGCGTCATCACCATGAAGGAGAAGTAAAGCATGAAGTTCGCACTCCAGGCCTTCAGGTAATTGGCATTCCAGAGTCTCTCCATCTTCTATTGTCCCATCAGGAACATCTTAAAGTCGGCAAAGTCCTTGCTCATAGGCATACTCTGTTTCGTACCCTTCATGAATTCCTGCAAAGGCTCGGGAATTGCAACATCGCCGCCACAGATGTCGTCCACCACCTGCTTGAACTTTGCCGGATGAGCCGTTTCGAGGAAGAATCCCACCTCGTCTTCATGCAGCCCATCCTTCAGTGCCTGATAACCACAAGCACCATGCGGATCGAGTTGATAGCCTGTCTCGGCAAGGCATCTCCTCATCGTGTCGGCAATCTGTTGGTCTGAATATGTGGCACCGCTGATGTCCTTGCAAATGGCATCGTGACTCTTTTCGTAGAGATCAAGAATACGTGCAAAGTTACTTGGGTCGCCCACATCCATCGCATTGGCAATGGTCTGTATGCTGGGCTTCGGTTCGTATTTGCCGGTCTTCAGGTAGTTATAGAAGATGTCGTTAACATTGTTGGCAGCAATAAAACGGCTGATGGGCAAACCCATACGCTTGCCGAACAGAGCCGAACAGATGTTGCCGAAGTTGCCCGACGGCACACAGCAGACCACCTTGTCTGCCAACCCCCGCTTCTTCAACTGTGCATAAGCATAGAAATAATAGAAACTTTGAGGCAGGAAACGTGCCACGTTGATGCTGTTGGCCGACGTCAGGCGCATCCGTGCATTGAGTTCTTCGTCCATAAATGCATTCTTGACGAGCGCCTGGCAGTCGTCGAAAACGCCGTCCACCTCTATGGCCGTAATGTTTTTGCCAAGCGTCGTGAACTGACACTCCTGTATGGGACTGACCTTTCCTTTAGGATAGAGTACATATACGTGGATGCCTTCTACCCCCAGAAAACCGTTTGCCACAGCAGAACCCGTGTCGCCACTCGTAGCAACAAGCACATTCACGGTCTCTTTCCCCTCTTTCCGCAGGAAGTACTGAAGCAGTCGTGCCATGAAACGGGCACCGACGTCTTTGAAGGCAAGGGTAGGGCCGTGAAAGAGTTCAAGCGAAAAAATATTCTCTTCAACCTCCTTCAGTGGAATATCGAAGGCCAATGTGTCGTAAACAATCCTTCGCAGACTCTCTGCATCAACATCCTCGCCAAAGAAACAGTCTGCCACATGGTAGGCAATCTCCTGGAGAGACATGTCCTGTATGTTGTCGAAGAAATCCTTTGAGAGCGGCTTGATGCGCTCCGGCATATAAAGTCCCTTGTCCTCGGCAAGCCCCTTCACAACCGCTTTCTCTAACGAGGCAAACGGAACATTGCCATTAGTGCTATAGTATTGCATAATCTTTCTACCTTATTATATATTCATAAATTCACGGATAAAACCATCGCCCTCAAGCAAACCATAGGTGCCCTCCTTCGCCGCAACTTCGTCGAAAGTCAACACATCGTCAGGTTCAATACCCGGATAGTAGATGCAGAAGGGTACAGGTTCTGCAGTGTGGGTTCTATAATGGACAGGTGTCGGGTGGTCGGGCAGAAGAGCAATTGCCACAGGTTCGTTCCACT
Organism: Bacteroidaceae bacterium; assembly: GCA_017461345.1. GTDB lineage: Bacteria > Bacteroidota > Bacteroidia > Bacteroidales > Bacteroidaceae > Physcousia. The sequence continues at coordinate 22,870 of JAFTYP010000005.1, forward strand.
TGCCGACTTCCTCCAATATGGGTGCCACAAGCATATGGCCGATATTCTCAATGCAATTCAACTTCAACTGCATGTCGCCATCGTGCCCGGCTTCATCGCAAGCCTCAACATGAAGATAAACGAAGTCTTTTGTTCGCAAAGCATCGATAGCCGCATTCGCCTTTCCTCGATAGTCAGTATCCCAAAGTCCCGTCGCCCCAGGAACATGAATTACGTTCAATCCGGCATAACGTCCAATGCCTCGAATCAAATCAACAGCAGTAATAACAGCCCCCGACTTAATCTGAGGATAGGTTTCTGTCAGTGGTTTCATCTTCGGACGATAGCCACCTCCCCAAGGCCAGATGCAGTTTGCCGGGTCTAAGCCTCGCTCCTGCCGCTCGATGTTAAGCGGATGATATGCGAGCAACTCTTGGCTGCGAAGGATAAGGTCAGTAAGTAATTGAGCCGTCTCTTCCGCTTCATGACATTCTGCCTGAAGCATGTGCTCGCGCCATGGCTTCAAAGGAATGTCGTGAGGCGGAGTACAACGGAGATGTTTGTTGCCTCCTTTAATGACTAACAAATGCCTGTATTGAACACCCGTATAGAAGTGTATTTTCTCGGAGCCAAGTTTTTCCTGAAGGAAACGTATCAGAATGTCTCCTTCTTCCGTTTCTAATCTTCCACAAGAATGATTCTTCAACAGGTCACCTTCAAGGCATACCAGATTGCAACGCAAGGCTAAATCATCGTCTGCCAGTTCCACACCGATGCTTGCAGCCTCAAGAGGACCACGACCTTCATACACGATATTTTGGTCATAGCCAAGAATACTTGAATTGGCAACCTCGCTTCCGGGATGAAAACCCTTCTGCACTGTTTGCAACAAGCCGTTTTTTCCGTTTCGTGCAAGCCAATCAAGGTGGGGCGTGTCGGCATATTGTAATAGCGTTTTGCCACCAAGTTCTTCACAAGGCCAATCGGCCATTCCGTCGCCGAGAAGAATAATGTGTTTCATTATGCCAGACTCATTATATCTGCAAACACGCCTGCGGCAGTTACACTTGCACCTGCACCATAACCCTGTATCAGCATTGGGTATTCACGATAACGCTCCGTCGTGAGAAGGACAATATTGTTGCTGCCTTCGAGAACATAGAACGAATGGTTGCTTTCGAACTCCTGCAACGAAACACTTGCCTGACCGTTTTCGAACTTTGCCACAAATCGCCAGACCTTGTTGTCCTTTTCAAGTTCTTTGCGTCGCTCTTCAAAATCGGCATCAAGGGAAGGCAAGTTATTCCAAAATTCATCCAATGTCCCATCAAAGAACGATTGTGGAATGAAGAGTTTGGCTTCAACGTCTTCCTGACTGATTTCGTAACCTGCCTCACGAGCCAGTATAACCAGTTTGCGTATTACGTCCTTTCCGCTTAAATCAATGCGTGGATCGGGTTCGCTATAACCTTCTTCTTTTGCCATTCGGACAGTTTCGCTGAACGGAATGTCTTTGCTTATGGTATTGAAGATGAAGTTGAGTGTTCCGCTTAAGACTGCCTCGATGCGTAGAATCTTGTCTCCCGAGTTATGCAAATCGTTGATTGTTCGGATAATTGGTAAGCCTGCACCGACATTTGTTTCAAATAGGAATTTGACGCCTCGCTTTTGAGCAATTTGCTTGAGGCGACGGTAGTTGGCATAGTCGCTGCTGGCTGCAATCTTGTTTGCTGCAACAACATTGATGTTATGTTCCAGGAAGTCGGCATATAAGCCTGCTACTTCTGCGCTGGCTGTGCAGTCGATGAAGACGCTATTGAAGATGTTCATGCCTATGACTTCGTCGCGTAATCTGTTGATGTCGCTTTGAGGTGCTTCGGCAAGTTGTTGTCGATATGTTCCGAGGTCAATGCCTTCTCGAGTGAAGATTGCCTTGTTGCTGCTGGCAATGCCTACGACATTAAGTTTGAGCCGTAGTTCGCGCATTAGTTTTTCCTGTTGGTGATGTATTTGTTCCAATAAACTTTTACCGACTGTTCCTACGCCACAAATAAAGAGGTTGAGCACTTGGTATTCGGAGAGGAAGAACGAGTCGTGTATGACGTTTAGTGCTTTTCTGAGGAAGTTTTGGTTAATGACAAAGGAAATGTTTGTTTCGCTGGCACCTTGTGCACAGGCAATGACGCTGATGCCGGAACGTCCGAGTGTGCCAAACAGTTTGCCGGCGATGCCTGGTGTGTGCTTCATGTTCTCACCAACTATGGCTACTGTGGCCAAACCCTTTTCGGCTAGCATGGGGAACATGGAGCCATCTTCGATTTCCTTTTGGAATTCAAGGTCAAGAACTCGGCATGCTTCGTCGGCGTCTTCGTCTTGAACGCCTATACTGGTGCTGTTTTCACTTGATGCCTGACTGACCATAAAGACACTTATGCCGTTGTCTGCCAGACATGTGAAGATGCGTCTGTTGACACCTATAACACCTACCATGGAAAGGCCTGACACTGTGATGAGTGTTGTTCCCTTGATGCTGGATATGCCTTTGATGCTTCTTGAGTCGTCTTGTACCTCGTCTTTGATGATAGATCCGGGTGCATCGGGGTTGAAAGTGTTTTTGATGAGGATGGGTATGTGTTTGATGCAGACGGGATAGATGGTGGGCGGATATACTACTTTTGCACCGAAGTTGCTGAGTTCCATTGCTTCGATGTAACTTAACTCTGGTATGACATAGGCAGAACTAATGACGCGTGGGTCGGCTGTCATGAATCCGTCTACGTCTGTCCATATTTCGAGTACACTTGCATTAAGTGCGGCAGCAATAATGCTGGCAGTGTAGTCGCTGCCGCCTCTTCCGAGGTTTGTTACTTCGCCGCTTTCCACGTCGGTGCTGATGAAACCGCCTATGATGCTTGTCTGTGGTATTTTTTGCCAATTCTGACATACCAGTTTGTTTGTCAGTTCTTTGACAAGTCGGTTTTTTCCTGCTTTGAATTCTGTTTTTATGAATTCGCGACTGTCGAAACACTCTGCACCGTCTATCAGTGTTGCCACTATCTGGCTGCTGATTCGTTCGCCATAGGAAACGATGGCGGCTTGTATTTTCGAACTTAAATCGCGGATAAGATATACGCCTTGGTAGATGCTGCGAAGTTCTTCGAGCAGCCCATTGACTTTGGTTTGCAGTTCGTTACGTTTCTCGCCGGCGGGGATGACGGCGTCAATCATTTCTTCGTGACGCTGTTTTATCTCTTCGAACGACTTTTGATAGAGTGCATCGCCCTCTACTGCCATTTGGCTTGTTTTGATAAGTTTGTCTGTGATGCCGCCCAATGCGCTGACAACAACTATTACCGGCTCTGTTTGCTTTTCTACGATGCTCTTTACTCTGAGCATGCTTTCTGCGGAACCTACCGATGTTCCGCCAAACTTCATGACTTTCATCCTGACTCTTTTCAACAATATTTTGCGTGCAAAGGTACGAAGAAATTAAGAATTATGGGTGAAGATTGCTGATTTATTTTGTACCTTTGCACCAAAATATGAAACATGGTTCATGAATTAAGTCTGCGGGTTTCTCCGCAGCAGGCATACAACGAGCAGAGTATTCTTGCTTATCTTCGTCAGGAAAAGGGTATTACGGCCCAGGCTGTGCGTGTGGTCCGTCGCAGCATAGATGCCCGTCAGCGTACTATTTTTGTCAATTTGACGGTAAGGGCTTATGTGCATGAGGAACCGCCATTGATGGACTTTGAGCCTTTTGTCTATCGTGATGTCAGCGAGTGTCGGCCTGTTATTGTTGTAGGTGCCGGTCCGGCAGGCTTGTTTGCTGCTCTGCGACTTATTGAACTTGGCATGAAACCGATTGTGGTTGAGCGCGGAAAGGATGTTCGTGAGCGCAAGAAGGACCTGGCCCGTATTCGTCCCGAGCAATGTGTGGATGCTGAAAGCAATTATAGTTTCGGCGAGGGTGGGGCAGGTGCTTACAGCGATGGAAAACTTTATACGCGCAGCAAGAAGCGTGGCAATACCGACCGCATTCTGCAAATCTTTGTGCAACATGGTGCAAGTCCTTCTATTCTCAGCGATGCCCATCCGCACATCGGCACCGACCGTTTGCCTCGTGTCATTGAGAATATGCGTGGCACCATCTTGCGTTGTGGTGGCGAGGTCCACTTCCAGACGAAGATGACGGAGTTTGTTCTTGAGAAGGGTAGGGTGTGCGGTATTATTGCCGGAGGGCAGGAGATGCGTGCTTCTGCTGTTATTCTTGCCACAGGCCATTCTGCGAGAGACGTTTACAGATACCTTGCCGCTACGGGTGTTGACATTGAGGCAAAGGGTTTGGCCATTGGTGTCCGCCTGGAGCATCCTGCGGAACTCATAGACAGGATTCAGTATCACAACCGCCTGGGGCGTGGCAAATGGCTGCCGGCGGCAGAGTATAGCATGGTGACTCAGGTAGGGGGGCGTGGCGTATATAGTTTCTGTATGTGCCCCGGCGGCTTTGTTGTGCCTGCTGCCAGTGGGCCGGAGCAGGTTGTCGTCAATGGCATGAGTCCGTCCAACCGCAATGGCCGTTGGAGCAACAGCGGCATGGTTGTCGAGATAAGGCCGGAGGATGGGCCTCTAGTGTTGCCTCGAGGCGAAACGGAGAACGAGGCGTTGTCTGTGATGACATTGCAGGAGGAACTCGAACGGCAGTGTTGGTTGCAGGCAAACCGTCTGCAAACGGCGCCGGCACAGAGAATGACCGACTTTGTGAACGGACGGCTTTCTGCCGACCTCAATGCGTCGTCTTATGCTCCGGGCTTGATTGCCAGCCCTTTGCACTTCTGGATGCCCGAGTTCATCAGCACGCGTCTTCGCGATGCTTTCAGGCTTTGGGGCAAGCAGAAGCATGGTTTCCTGACGTCGGAAGCGACGGTTATCGGCATCGAGACGCGGACGAGCAGTCCTGTTCGCATTCTGCGTGACAAGGAAACGCTGCAACACATCCGCATTGAAGGCCTCTTCCCGTGTGGCGAAGGCGCAGGCTATGCCGGAGGCATCGTCAGTGCGGGTGTCGACGGAGAACGTTGTGCGGAGGCAGCAGTTGCCAGCCTTCAGCGCGATTGAGCCGGTTGCTTTTATTCTTTTCGACAGGTGAAACTGACAAATATGGCATTTGACAAAATGTCATAAATTTACCTTATTTGCTTTCATTCTGCTTTTTTGCTGACGCGCGAGAATCGCTTAAATTCTTCGCATCCGTCGGCTGCTGTCATTTTTCGGAGAATTTTGCCATATTCTTATCTCTGCTGATACAGAAACAGTTACACTTTTTCTTGCCAAAAACGGCGGGGCAAAATTATAATTTTACTTGACCAAATTCGCAGAAATGGCTGGTTTTTAATTGAATTAAGGTGTGCCTTTTTGCCGAACATCTACTGCCAAGTCGTACAACTTGGCATGGCTTGTTGGCAGATTACCTCAGACATGTTCTTCGTTTTCGTTCCCGAAGTGTGTCCGAAAGGGCTTTTTCTCTCTATTTTATCCCGTGTCGTGTGGATTTTGCAGGTGTTAAAAAGAAAGAAATAAGGCTTAAAATGTGACTATTTGACAAAGTGCTTGATGGCTTTCCTGCTCCACACAAGCAGCATGGCAAAGAGTAGGCGAGTGGTGAGAATCCATAGGGCAGAAATGCCCGCAGTGGCAAATACCAGCGTGTCTTCCAACATGGAGTGATTCATGATGAGGTGGTAATTCACTTCGTTTGCTTCTTCGCGACTGATTTTGCCTTCTTCCTCCAACTGCAACATCACTGCCGAACCATAACTGATGCCCAGTATGTTACCGACAATCCAGAGGTACACGGCATTGCGTGGCAAACCGAAAATGGACATCAATGGCATAAGCGGACGAGTGAATTTCTGCATCAAACCATAATGTTCCATCAACCGTTGAACCACCATCAGCAAATAAATAATAAGAAATATCGTAACAACAAGTTTCAACGAAGATAACAGCCAACCCAGAAGAACCGCAGAAAGCGAGGCGTCGTCGGCAACCTGATGAATGGTAGCGAAAGGCTCCGACATCTCCGGCAAAAGCAGATGCAAATAAAAAGCAGCAAGCAATGCACCTAAAATTCGCAAGATGGCCATCCGTATAGGCTTGGAACCAACCTTCTTGTTCACGGTGCATTCCAGTGGCAAAGCATGGCAAATCAGTACCATGATTGATATTATAGTTGCCTGACGCATCGTCAGTTCCATCGTCATCATTACGGCAAGCGCAGCATACGTCGTGGCAGTCGCTCCGGTAAGGAACGCAATGGACGATGCTCCGGGCAGACCAATATGGCAGAACAGCGGACCAAGCCACTGGGCACACCATGCAATCACACCGTAATACTGCAACAGACAAACCGAAAAAGATATAGGCAACATTATACGAAGCAGCCAGCCGGTTGTCTGCAACGCAGGCCTGAATGAAGCATAAAACAGTGTTCTCGCAGTCTTTATATTAAACATAATGACCATTAACATTATTTGCCTATAAATAAAACTCTTTCGTCAGTTCCGAATAAGCAAGGCTTCGGCTGCCATCAGGATTCATGAGACAAAGTTCCGTTTCCTCGGTTACTTGCGAGTTGTCCTTCGTAAATGTAAGCAATGCCCGGCGTGGAGGCTTCTTTGTCGTAGTGCGTACAAGGCATCGACGCACCAGAAACAGTCCTTTGTCAAGGCACAATCCGGTAAATGTCTGCATTATTTGAACAGGCAGAACCACCGAGAAAAAACCTCCGTCGGCAAGAATCTTGCAGACAATGGCAATGAGTTTATCAAATGGCAGTGCGGCACTGTTGCGAGCCAGGCTGCGGGCCAGGTCCGGTGGCAAAGTGTCTTCCGTATAGAATGGCGGATTGCAAAGAATAGAATCATAGCATTCTTCCGGTTGAAAAGTAAGAATGTCTTGAAGAATACAACCTACACGTCCGCAGAAAGGACTTTGGGCAACATTCTCCCGAGCCTGTGAAATCGCAGCCTCATCAATGTCAATCCCCAACACCTCGGCATCCGTGTTTCGCTGTGCCGCCATCAAAGCAATAAGTCCCGAACCGGTGCCGATATCCAAAATACGTTGCCCTTCCACGCATCCCCATGCACCCAACAGCACGCCATCTGTGCCAACTTTCATGGCACAACGGTCGTGGTTTATTCGGAAACGCTTGAAACGGAAGAAATCATTACTCATAAAAAATGATGTTCAAAAGGCCCTCTTTTGCTTAAGGCATGCAAATTTACAATATTTAATTGAACGCACGCACGAAGTTTGGCTTTTTTTTTGTACTTTTGCACCCGCTTGTATTAATTGAAAGACGTAATTTGATGTTTGACAAGAATAAGAAAACCTTTTCTTTTGTAGCAGAAGTATCAGGCGAAACCGACAAGATGATGCACGCCTCGCACGACGGCGAAATGCCTGTCATTGCACTTCGCGACAATATATTTTTCCCTGGAACAGTATCACCCATTACCGTAGGCAGAAAGTGCAGCATAAAAACTTTGCGCAAACTGGAGCGGACAGACGGAATGGTAGCCTTACTGACACAGAAGGCACCCGAAGTGGATAGCCCACAAATGGAAGACCTCTACCCCATCGGTGTCGCTGCTAAACTCGTCCATTCGATGAGGATGCCAGATGGCTCATACACTACATTGTTCCAAGCATACAACCGCATACAGATTCAAGAACTTCGGTTCGTCGACGGAAGTTATGAAGGGACGATGATCAATATGACTGACATTGCACCCGACCAGATGGAGCAGTCTGAGTTTGGAACCATGTTGGCAATGCTCAAGGAGAGGACAGCCAAACTGATGGGCACACTGGAAGATTATCCGGATGAACTGATGCATCATATCAACAACATGGAGCCCACAACCTTCATGCTCAATACGATATGCAGTTATCTGCCACTTTCCATCGAACAGAAATACGAACTTCTCTCCTGCCCCACAGAACTGGAGCGACTCAGGCATGCAATTCTCTTTACAAACAACATAATTGAGTTGATGAAACTCAAACGTAAGATAGAGAATAAAACACGCAGTGACCTCGATCAGCAGCAGCGCGAATACTTCCTTCGTCAGCAGGTCCAGAATATCCAAAATGAACTAGGAGACAAAGACGAGTCAAGTGTCAGACAAGAAGACATTAACAAACTTAGGGCAAAGGCTGAAACCAAACACTGGAACGAAAAGACTGCTGAAATCTTCAACAAGGAGTTGAACAGGCTGAATCGTATTAATATGCAGTCGCCTGACTATAATGTGCAGTTGCAATATCTCCAGACTATAGTCGATTTACCTTGGGATGAATGTACTCGCGACAATACCAACATCGCGATGGCAGAAAAGAAACTCAATCGCGATCACTATGGCATGGAAAAGGTGAAAGAGCGTATTTTGGAACACATCGCAGTTCTGAAGATGCGTAAGGACCGTCAAAGTCCGATTATCTGTCTTTACGGACCTCCGGGTGTGGGCAAGACAAGTTTGGGACGTAGTATAGGCGAAGCACTCGGACGCAAATATGTTCGTGTCAGTCTTGGCGGCGTACACGATGAAAGCGAAATTCGTGGGCATCGACGCACCTACATTGGAGCAATGCCCGGTCGCATTATTCAGGGAATGCAAAGGGCTGGCAGTTCAAACCCCGTGTTTATCCTCGATGAGATAGATAAAGTTTCTGCCAATTCCGTTCATGGCAACCCGTCTTCCGCATTGCTTGAAGTTCTTGATCCGGAACAAAATATCGCCTTCCACGACAACTATATCGATCTCGACTACGATCTCAGTAAGGTCATGTTCATCGCTACGGCCAACGACATCAGTAGCATCCCTCGCCCACTTCTCGACCGAATGGAACTCATTCAGGTAGATGGTTATATTACCGAGGAAAAGATAGAGATAGCCAGAAAACACCTTGTTCCCAAAAACCGAGAGAAAAACGGACTGAAAGAATATTCTGCACTTAAAGTAGGCAAACCAGCATTAGAATTCATAATAGAACGTTATACAAGAGAAAGCGGTGTGCGTAATCTCGAGAAGCAAATCGACAAACTTTTTCGACGTATAGCACTTCGTGTTGCCAAAGGAGAATTGGAATGTGACCACACCATTTCAAAGGAAGAAATACAAGAATTACTCGGCAAACCAATCTATAGTCGCGACTCATATCAAGGAAACGAATACGCTGGCGTCGTTACAGGTTTAGCATGGACCAGTGTGGGCGGTGAAATATTATTTATAGAAACCAGTCTAAGCAAAGGAAAAGGAAGTAAACTTACCCTTACTGGCAATTTGGGTGACATCATGAAGGAAAGTGCCTTGCTTGCCCTTGAATATATTCGTGCTCATTCAGAACGTATCGGTATTGACCATCGTATCTTTGATAACTACAATCTACACGTCCACGTTCCAGAGGGTGCTGTGCCAAAAGACGGACCAAGTGCTGGTATTACTATGGCAACCAGCATCGCATCTGCATTAACACAAAGGAAAGTTCGTTCAGAACTGGCAATGACTGGCGAAATAACACTACGTGGAAAGGTTCTTCCCGTTGGTGGTATTCGCGAAAAGATACTTGCCGCCAAACGAGCAGGTATCAAAGATATCATACTTTGCAAAGAGAATAAAAAGGACATTGAAGAAATTTCCTCAGAATATCTTAAAGGTCTCTCTTTCCATTACGTCACCGATATACAAGATGTACTTGATGTAGCATTACTCAAGGAAGAAGTTAAGAACCCCATCTTATTTACTTTCGAAGAAGAAAAGAAAGAAAAATGACGTTCCAGATACAACAAACAGACTCACTTTCGAATGCTCGAGCAGGCCTTATTACTACCGACCATGGCCAGATAGAAACTCCTATATTTATGCCTGTCGGCACTGTTGGCAGTGTAAAGGGTATTACTGATCGAGATCTTCATAATGATGTGAGGGCTCAAATTATTTTGGGCAACACATATCATCTATACCTTCGTCCTGGTACAGAAATACTAGAGAAGGCCGGAGGCCTGCATGCTTTTAATGGTTGGGATCGTCCTATTTTGACTGATAGCGGAGGCTTTCAGGTGTTCTCGCTTTCTGGCATTCGTAAGTTGACAGAGGAAGGATGCACATTCCGGAGTCATATAGACGGAAGCAAACATGTTTTTACTCCTGAAAAGGTGATTGACATTGAGCGTAGCATTGGCGCAGACATCATTATGGTTCTTGATGAATGCCCTCCTGGAACCAGCGATTATAACTATGCAAAAAAGAGTCTTGGTTTAACGCATCGTTGGCTTGATCGTTGTTTTAAACGCTTTAACGAAACAGATCCTATATATGGCTATAATCAAAGCCTCTTCCCTATTGTCCAAGGATGTACGTATCGTGATTTGAGGGAAAAGAGTGCGGAATTTGTTGCTTCAAAGGATGCCGACGGATACGCAATAGGAGGTTTGGCTGTAGGTGAACCTGCTGAGGTTATGTATGAGATGGTAGAGGTGGTGAATGCCATTCTACCTAAAGACAAACCTCGTTATTTGATGGGTGTCGGTACGCCTGCCAATCTACTGGAGGCGATTGAACGTGGTGTAGACATGTTTGATTGTGTTATGCCAACTCGCAACGGGCGTAATGCAATGCTCTTTACAAGTAAAGGTATCATGAATATGCGTAACAAGAAATGGGAAGATGACTTCTCGCCCATTGATTCAGAGGGTACTGCTTGGGTAGATACTTTTTATTCCAAAGCATATTTGCATCATCTGTTTAAAGCGCAGGAACTACTTGCTTTACAAATTGGAAGCCTTCATAATCTTGCATTCTATCTTTGGCTTGTAGGTGAGGCACGTAAACATATCATTGCCGGTGATTTTTCTGTATGGAAGCCTGTAATACTCAAACAGGTAACACAAAGACTGTAAAAAAGATTGTTAGTTGAAATAGTTCATGAAGATACCTTTTCTCAAACGAATCGATCGCTATATCATTAGTAAGTTTTTAGGAACTTACTTTTTTTCCATTGTGCTAATTATTAGTATTGGTGTAGTGTTTGATTTCAATGAGAACATTGACCGATTCACTGAGTCGCATGCTCCGTGGCAGGCCATCATCATGCAATACTATTTGAACTTCATTCCCTATTATGCAAATCTTTTCAGTGCATTGTTTGTCTTCATCAGTGTAATCTTTTTCACATCGAAGATGGCAGACGGCAGTGAAATCATTGCAATGATAAGTGCAGGAATAAGCCATCGGCGCCTACTGCTACCCTACATGATAAGTTCTGCCATCATTGCAACCATGACGTTCTATCTTGGTGCAGAGGTCATTCCCCGGAGCAGTGTTAAGCGTCTGGCCTTTGAGAATACGTACAAGAAGCGAGAGAAGAACCCAACTTATGCAGAAAAAGTGCAGTTGCAGGTTGAGCCGGGAGTCATTGCCTATATGGAACATTTTGACGGCATCAGTAAGACGGGCATTCATTTTTCTCTCGATAAGTTTGAGCAGAAGAAACTTGTTTCCCATCTGTCTGCAAACACTGCGTGTTATGACACGTTGAGTGATGTTCGTTATCAGTGGCATCTTAAAGATGTAACAATCAGAGAACTGCGTGGCATGAAGGAGAAAATCATGCATTATGATGTTATAGATACCATAATCCGCATGGAGCCACGTGACTTCCTGTTTATTCGTAATCAGCAGGAAACGATGACAAATAGCGAACTGCGTGAGTATATTGACAAGCAGCGTAACAGAGGCAGTGGTAATTTGAGCATGTTTGAGGTTGAGTACTATAAGCGTTATGCATCGCCTTTTGCTGCTTTCATCTTATCGACTATCGGAATGTCCTTGTCTTCCAGAAAGCGAAAAGGTGGCATGGGGCTTGCTTTAGGCACGGGTATTGCTCTCAGTGCCACATACATATTGCTTCAGGGCATATCGGCCACATTCTCAACAAATGCCGGCATGCATCCGATTCTTGCGGCTTGGTTGCCCAATATACTTTATACGTTTGTGGCAATATATCTTTACAGAAAGGCTCCGAGATAGTGCAAAAAGTTAATAAACGATATAACAGATAACCATACAAAGTGGACTTCTACGATTTAGACCTTAATGATTATGTCCTCGATGCACTCGACGACATGAACTTCATCAATACGACTCCTATTCAGGAACATGCTATTCCGCCTATCCTCGAAGGCAGAGACGTGATGGGTGTTGCTCAAACCGGTACGGGAAAAACGGCAGCATATTTGCTTCCTGTGTTGAGCCTGTTGGCAGATGGTGGCTATCCAAAGGATGCCATCAACTGTGTCATTATGTCTCCCACACGTGAACTTGCCCAGCAAATAGACAGTGCAATGCAGGGCTTTGCCTATCACTTGCCGAATGTGAGCAGTGTGGCTGTTTATGGTGGAAACGATGGTATTCGTTACGAACAGGAGAAGAGAGCCATGCAGAATGGTGCGGATGTGGTAATTGCTACACCGGGAAGACTCATCAGTCACTTGAGTTTAGTCAACATTGATCTCAGTCGTGTCTAGTTTTTTATTCTGGATGATGCTGACCGCATGCTCGACATGAGCTTTTGCGATGACATTCTTCTCATAGCGAAGGCCTTGCCTAAAGAGCATCAGACAATCATGTTCAGTGCCACTATGCCAGGTGATATATTGAGCTTGGCACACAGCATCTTGCACAATCCTGTTGAAGTGAAACTTGCAGTAAGCAAGCCTGCGGAGAACATACGGCAGAGTGCTTATGTCTGTTACGAACCGCAGAAACTTCTCATAGTAAAGCATTTGTTTGAGCAGGAGGCTCCCCATCGTGTCATTATCTTCACGGATTCCAAGAAAAAAACTAAGGAACTTGCCTTGAGCATCATTCGTGCCGGTTATAATGCCCGTGCCATGCACAGTGATCTTTCGCAGGTAGAGCGTGACGAAGTGATGTTCTCTTTCCGTAGTGGCAAGACAGATATTCTTGTGGCAACGGATATTGTGGCGCGTGGCATAGACATCGACGATATTGCTTTGGTCATTAATTTCGATGTGCCTCGCGATGAGGAGGACTACGTTCACCGCATAGGTCGTACTGCTCGTGCCGGTCGTGGTGGCCGTGCTGTTACGTTTGTGGCAGAGAAGGACATGCACTATTTTCGGCAGATAGAGCGTTTCCTGGGTAAGGAAATACCGAAGGAGGCTGTGCCTGAGGAGTTGGGCGAGACGCCGACCTATAAGTCTGAGGTGGCTGGTGGGAAGAGGCATCATGCCAAAGGCAAGCATGCCGAAAAAGGCAAGGGTGGCGACAAATCCAAGAAGAGACGCTACTATCACAACAATAAGAAACAGAAGAAGGAAGGAAACAAATAGCCATGGCACGTCATTTAACCGGCGAGCAGTATGCCGCCAGCAAATACATTCAGTTGTCTGTAAAGGAGGAGATGCCTCTCATGGAGTTCCTTATGAAGGAGATGAGCGGCATAAGTCGTAACAGAGTGAAGGACTTGTTGCAAGGCCATGCAGTGATGGTTGACCGTCAACTGGTGACCCAGTACGACTTTATGCTCAGCCGTGGTCAGTCGGTTCTTGTAAGCAAACACAAGCGAAGCACAGAACTTCTGAACAAGTTCGTGAAGATTATTTACGAGGATAAAGACCTTATTGTCATTATGAAGTCGGAGGGAATCCTGAGCATGGCTTCTGCTCCGGGGCAGTATTGTGTGAAGACGATACTCGACGAGTACTTCAAGTCGCGCCATTTTCCTTGTACGGCTCATGTTGTTCACCGGCTCGACAAGGAGACAAGCGGCTTGATGGTGTATGCGAAGAACATGGAGATACGCAAGATGTTCGAGGCCGATTGGCACAACATTGTGTACGACCGCCGTTATGTGGCTGTGCTTTGTGGCGAGATGGAGCAGGAGGGCGGTACGGTCCGCTCGTGGCTGAAGGACAACAAGGCTTATGTTACATACAGCAGTCCTACGGACAATGGTGGTAAGGAGGCTATTACTCACTATCGTCGTGTTGCTACTAACGGACGTTTTACGCTGGCAGAGATGAGGCTTGAGACGGGGCGCAAGAATCAGATTCGTGTGCATATGAAGGACCTGGGCTATCCGGTGGCAGGCGATGTCAAGTACGGAAATGGCCAGAATCCTGTTCGCAGGCTTGCTCTGCATGCTTTTCGTCTTCACTTCTATCATCCCCGTACGGGCGAACCGATGAAGTTCGATACGCCCCACCCCACTAATTTCACGAGACTGTTCCAGACTAAAGATATCTAACACATTATACTTTAATTGATTATGAATAAGTTTTGTATGTATGCAGCCATTGTCGCTGCAACTCTTTCGCTCGCATCTTGTGGCCTTGGCACTATGGGAAATGCGACTAACACGAATGCGAACACCACTGCTCCGGGCAACTTGCTGGCGGGTTCGCTGCAGCAGACCGGCACCGGCTTGTTGGGCAATTTGCTGACCAGCATTCTGGGCAATACCACTTCTCAGCAGTCTCTTGTGGGCACTTGGGTGTATTCCGGACCGAAGGTGGTGTTCGAGAGTGAGAATATCCTTTCGCAGATTGGCGGACAGGTGGTAAGCAGTAACCTCGAGCAGAAACTCGGTCAGCAACTTTCCAAGTTTGGTTTCAGTGCCGGCAAGTCAACTCTTACGCTCAACAGCGACAACACTTGTACGTTCACCGTAGGTTCGAAGTCCTACAATGGCACTTATGCTTACGACACCAACACGCACAAGATGACTCTGACCGGTGCTTTCGGTGTAGGCAAGATGACTTGCACTGTTTCCGTTCAGGGCGGTCAGTTGCTCATGCTTTTCGAGGCAGACAAGTTGCTGAACGTTGCCACATCGATTTCTTCGAAGAGCACCAGCACACTTTCTTCCTTGCTCAACAGTTATTCGGGCTTGAAACTTGGCTGGGCTATGACGAAGTAAACCCAAGAGGCCGTAATGGCTTTATTCAGAAACAAATAAACCCGTCCGTGCGCAGAGCATGGGCGGGTTTGTTTTATGCCTGTATTGAGTTACGGAAAAAGGTTAAGCCTTTTGGTAATAATGCTTAACCTTTCTGTTCATAATGGTTAAGGTATTTGGCAATAATGGTTAACCTTTCCTGAAGGAAGCCTTGAGGGTGAGTCTGTGGGTGATGCACCTGGGCAGTTCTTCCTCGTAGTGTGTCACCATAATCAGTGTCTTCTTTGGCCGCAGACAGAACTGCTCGATGATTTGTTTCACGAGGCAGCAGTTCCTGTCGTCAAGGCCATGCAATGGTTCGTCGAGTATGAGGAGGTCGGGGTCTTTGACGAAGGCACGAGCCAGCAGACAGAGGCGTTGCTCGCCGCTGCTGAGGTGCAGGAACGACGTGTCTGCCAAAGCCGATATGCCGAAAGCGTTCATCCAGTCGATGCACGTCTGCCTTTGTTCCGGTTTGGGGCGGACGTACAGCCCGACAGTATCACGCAGTCCGCTTGCCACAACGTCGATGGCAGGAATGTCCTTGAGGTAGGCACGGTGCATCTCGGGGCTGACGTAGCCTATGTGTCGCTTAATCTCCCAGATACTCTCGCCCGAACCGCGTCGGTGGCCGAAGAGTTCTATGTCGCAGGCATAGGCTTGCGGATTGTCGGCACAGACAAGGCTCAGCAAAGTGCTCTTTCCCGAACCGTTAGGGCCACTCAATGCCCATCGCTCCCCCTCGCGAACCGTCCAGTCGAGCGGCTGTAAGATGGTACGTTCGCCGTATCGGATGCTCACATTTCTGAAGTGTAAAAGTGTCTTCTCGGGGCTGCTGTCAAGTTGTTCGTCGTTAGAGGTTTGCAGTGGAAGCATGAGTTCCTCCGTTATCTCCTCCTCGTTCTTCATGCCATGCAAGTATGCTTCGCGTGTCGTTTTCGGCAGGAGGTGCAGACCCTCTACCGGCAGAATGTGTGTAATGAAGTCGGGTATGTCGCTCCGTTTGCTCAGAATAAGAACGACCAGGAGGTCGGTCTCCTGTGTCAAAGTGCTGAGCAACAGGCGAAGTTCTTCGCGAGTGGGAGCATCGAGACCAATGAAAGGATTGTCCAAAATGAGTACACGCGGATTGGTTCCCAGCGCTTTTGCCAGTTGGAACTTACGGAGTTCGCCGCTGCTGAGCGAGATGATGAGTTTGCTCGAAAGGTCGCCAAGGTGGAAAATCTCGGACAACTTCTCCCTGACAGCATTGCGTCGCATCTGCTCCCGCTCCCGTTCTTCGGCAGAAAGGCTGTGCCCGATGGTGGCATCGGCCTTGTCGTAGAAGTCTCGCAGAAGTGCTCCCGCAGTCGGCATGTCGTCGGCAATGTCGTGCTGATTCCAGCGTTGCTGGTAGTAATATGCACCATCCTGCTCGCCATACGAGTCGCGGAAAGTAATATACTTCATGTTCTCGCTTGCAAGCCGAAGACGACTCGGCGAGAAATCGTAGTGCACCTCGTTGAGCAACAAAGGGTAATGGCCGGTCAGAACCTCAATCAGTCGCGATTTGCCGGCGGCGTTGTCGCCCACAACAGCCACTTGTTCGCCTTGCTTTATCTCCAGATTTATAGGCTCTTTCATTCGCCAAAGCGGATGGCGAGCAACACCGTTCTTTATCTCAATGACAGTCCTTTCCCCCATTCCATTACCGGAGAACGCCTTTACTGCTTCCATTCAATTCCGTCCTTTCTTGTCTTCATCTTGTTTCTTGCCACACGGAGAAGCCGAGCCGAAACTTATCTTCCCCTTGTTCTTGTTGGCAAAATCAGCCCAACTGCGATACTTATGTTCCGTTTCCGGCTTGCCCATTTGCAGAAAATGGCAATAGGCAGCCCCCAAAGCATCGGTGGCATCGAGGAACTTACCCATTTCCTCCTTCTCCACATGCAACATCCTTCGGAGCATATCGGCCACCTGTTCCTTGCTTGCATTGCCGTTGCCCGTAATCGCCATCTTAATCTTCGAAGGAGCATACTCTGTGATGGGCACCTGTCTCTGAATGGCAGCAGCAATGGCAACACCTTGAGCGCGCCCCAATTTGAGCATGCTCTGTATATTCTTTCCAAAGAAAGGCGCCTCAATAGCCATACAGTCGGGCAGATAACCCTCAATGATTCCACAAACACGCTCGTAGATATGGCCCAATTTAAGATAAGGGTCGGACGCCTTACGCAAGTCGATAACACCAAGAGCAAGCATCTCAACCTTTTTACCATCAGTGCGAAGCACACCATATCCCATAATGTTTGTGCCGGGGTCGATGCCGAGAATAATACGCTCCATCTTGCTGTCTTGTCTGATTTCGCTGCAAAAGTACAAAGAAATTAAGAATAAAGAGTTAATGGATTGAAATTATTGTCATATATCATATAAAAGAACAAAAAACATTATCCCTTTGTCTTACAACCGTTAAGTTTTTCGTATCTTTGCAAAAAATAATGCTAAATACAGAAAAATGAATAGAATCGTACTTCTCGCCTTTGCCTTGATACTCGGTTTCCAGGCACAGGCACAAACAAAGAAACAAAAGGTAAACATCAGCGAAGTTCAGGCCGTGGCAACCACCAAAGCAGAAAACTATGCCGAACTGACCTTCGATACACTCCGTCACAACTTCGGAAAGTTCTCGAAGTCTGCACCCCTTGTGCGTTGTTCATTCCCCTTTACCAATACAGGCACCGCACCACTTATCATACATCAGGCATTCGCAAGTTGCGGTTGCACCATACCTTCTTACACAAACGAACCAATAAAAGCAGGCGAAAAGGGCGTCATTGATGTCACATACGACGGTACAGATAAGTTCCCGGGACACTTCCAAAAGACCATAACCATACGCTCTAATGCTATAAACGAAGTGGTTCGCCTCGTCATTGAAGGCACAATGGAATGACATGAAACACATCATCCGATACACCGTTTGCTTCTTCTTTTGCCTTACTACTATAGTTGCCAATGCAAACGAAGAGTGGAATCCTTTGGCGCAAGAAGAGGCAGTCGTCACAAGTGGCAATGCACGCTTCACGATTCTGACGCCAAGACTCATTCGTATCCAATATAGTTCTACAGGAAAGTTTGAGGATCGAGCCACCTTTGCCGTCGTCAATCGTCGTCTTCCGGTGCCTGCCTACACATGTACCACCGAAGGAAGTTACCTTGTTATACGTACCGACTCGTTGACTTTACGCTACAAAATCGGTAATAGAATCCAGAAACAGTTCAAGAATAGCAACATCCTGGGCATCACTTTCCAGATGAATGGACGACAAATCCTGTGGTATCCAGGCAAAGATGATGCATTGAATCTACTCGGAACACAGCGAACACTTGACGGAAACATTGGCGACACTCATCGCGTTTCTCTTGAAAAGGGCTTACTTTCGCGCGACGGTTGGTCGGTTCTCGACGAATCTCCCAGTACACAACGTGGCGATGGAAGTCGTTCGTTCCCTTTCGAAAATGAAGTTGACGGCATCCCTTGGGTAGGAAAACCTCTTGACTCGAATGCCATTGACTGGTATTTCTTTGGTTACGGCCATCAGTATAAAGATGCTCTTGCTGATTATGTCCGCATCGCAGGCCGTCAACCGCTTCCCCCAAAGTTCATGTTTGGCTATTGGTATAGCAAGTATCAGGCATATAAACAAACAGACATCCAACAACTTCTTCGCGACATGGAATCGTTGAATGTGCCGCATGATGTTTTGATGATTGACTGTGATTGGCATCAAAACTCCTGGACTGGCTGGACATGGAACAAATCTTTGTTCCCTAGTCCGACATCTTTGTTGAGTTGGATGCATACTCATAACACTAAAACTGCTCTTAACCTCCACCCTGCTGACGGCATTGGCTCCAGCGATGACAACTTTTCTAATATAAGAGATGACATGGGGCTTGATGCGAGTGTTACAACTGTTCCGTGGCAATTGGAGGATTCTACTTTTTACAGGTCGTTCTTTAAGAACTTGATGAGAGTGCGCGAGAAGCAGGGTGTTGATTTCTGGTGGATTGATTGGCAGCAGGATTTGACGAGCAGTTATATTCCAGGCCTTGGCCAAACATTCTGGCTCAATCATGTTTTCTACAATGATATGAAGTTGAACAGGCCTGACCGCCGTCCTGTTATCTTCCATCGTTGGGGAGGAATGGGCAGCCATCGCTACCCGATTGGTTTCTCCGGGGACACGTTTGCCACCTTTGGTACGCTTCAGTTCGAGAGTTATTTTACGGCTACGGCTGCTAATGTCTGCTTTGGTTATTGGGGACATGATGGTGGAGGTTATTTGCAACCGAATGAGATCAGTACAGACCCCGAACTGGTTTTGCGTTGGATGCAGTTCTGTGTTTTCCAACCTATCTTCCGTACACATGGTTCGAGCCAAAGCAGTTGTGAGCGTCGCATCTGGAAGTTTCATAACTTCGACTTGCAGAGAGATGCTTTCCAACTGCGTTATACGCTTGTTCCTTATATTTATAATGCTGCCAGACAGGCATACGATACCGGTGTTTCCATTTGTCGTCCTCTTTATTATGAGTGGCCGGAGGAGAACAAGGCTTATTCTGTTGAGGACGAATATCTTTTTGGCGATGACATTCTTGTGTCGCCTATTTCTACGCCGGTCAACGGCAATGACATGAGCGAGCGCAAGACTTGGTTGCCGGAGGGTTTGTGGTATGATATTTGTCGCAACAGGATGCTTTATGGTGGCCGCACTATTGTTGACGAGTATGCTCTTTCTGAGATTCCTTATTTTATTCGCCAGGGCAGTGTTATTCCTTGTAATCCGGAGGTGATGCACTTGAAGTCGGAGCCTACGTCGCTTGCGCTTTGGGTTATTCCCGGTGACGATGGCGAGGGCAGACTCTACGAGGACCAGGGCGACAGCGAGGCTTACAGGAGTGGAGAATATGCGACTACGAGGTTTACTCAGACGCATTCTGCCGAGGGAACGACGCTTACCATTCATCCTCGTGAAGGTAGTTTTGAGGGGATGACTGAGGAGAGGGCATGGAAGGTTGTCTTTTTCTCTGTGGGCGAACCGAGCAGTGTTTCTGTTGACGGCAACGAGACGAGCAGTTGGTCGTACGACGAGCAGACTTGTCGTCTGACGGTTGATGTGCCCAGCCGCTCGTGTTCGGAGGCTATTGTCATTCGCATGAAGGAGGTGGAGACCGCTTTGCAGAGCATTGCCGGCAATGGCTTTGACATGCGTTACGATGGTCGTGGCGAAAGACTTCTTGTTGACAGCGAGCAGTCTGACTTTGTTGTTACGGTTCACGACTTGCAGGGCAAGGAGTGGATTCGCCTTCAGCACGGTTCGGCAGAGGGCTTCGGCATCAGCCTGTCGTCACTGCCAAAGGGTGAATATATTTGTAATTGCAGAGCCGGTTCTGCCACTGTGTCACGTAAAATCCTTAAGCCATGATGAAAGGACGCCATGCTATAAATTCTTTGTCGAAGGTTCTTTTTGTGTTTTTTGCTTCCGTGTTTTTCCTGTTCGGCAGCAATGGTTTTGCCCAAGACCGCTATTGGGCTGTGGGTACTGCTGTGCCTGGTGGCATTCAGGAACTGACGGCTTTTCCCAACAGACAGTATAAATATACCGGTCGCCTTATTGAAGGCGGTACGCTTACGTTTCGTAACATGGAGGTGCCGAAGGGTATTACGGTGCGTTACATCAAGCCGACTTACGAGGATGCTTATGCCGTTACGGGTCCTACGCCGTTTACTCTTGTTCGCGACTCTGCCTCGAGCCATTGGGTTGTGCCGCTCACGGAGGATGTTTACCGCATCACTATCGACCTGAATGCCAAGATGCTGACGGGTGAACTCTTTCGTCCGTGGAACGAACTCTTCATTGTTGGCGGTGCCACGGAGTGCGGATGGGTGACATACACGTTCTTGCCTTTCACGAGAGACGAGAATGAAGTCTGCACATGGGACTGGACGGGCGAACTGCGCGAGCGTCCCGAGTTTGGCGAGTCAAGGCGTTTCAAGTTCCAGGGGCAGAATGCGTGGGAACCTAAGGTGTTGCATCCGTTCAATTCCGACGAAGATATCCTTCAGAGCACGCAGATACTCACGGGCGGAACTATCGACCACAAATGGAGTGTCACCAAGGAGGGTTACTATCATATTCGTGTCGATGTCTTCCGCGAGACGGTTCAAGCCGAATATCTTGGCAGTGCTGCTGCCGGAGACGGGCCTACCGGCACGGAGGTTGTCCTGCAAGAAGACAACTCGGATGCCGTATATGATTTGAGCGGACGCAAGGTCAGCCATGTCAAGAAAGGCATCTATATCAAGAACGGAAAGAAGTTCCTCCGCTGACATCGGAACGCTGCTTTACCCCCGTCGGCACAGGTAAAACACACATGGCGCAGCAGGCAGAAACAAACGCCCTGTGCCGAGCCTGAAAACATCTACTGCCAAGTTGCCCGGAAAGGTTAACCTTTTCGCCCGACTTGGCAGTAGATGTTTTCAGACACCCTGTGGGGCTCCGAAACCGACACCCCTACTCCTTCAGTTCGAAGTGCTGGTAGTCCTTCAGGGATTTCCAGTCGCCTCCCCACACAAAACCGCGTTCGGTAAAGAGTTTGTAAGCCAGGTCGTGGCGTCTTACCATGTATGGGAACGACTTCTTGCGGTCGCAGTAACGCACAGCATTGGCGGGCCGTACAAGGCGAGTGCCGTCACGCCGAACCTTACAATACGGGTTGTAGAGAGGATTGATGTCGATAGCCAAGCCACGAGCATGTTTCGACAACTTCTTTCCGTCAGTCATCTTTCGGAAACAGAAACACGAAGTGTTGTTGGCCTGCATCTGCTTCTCGTCGTCGGCACCATAGACATCCGGCAACACCATGCGCTCAATCGGATATCTTGCTTCGTAGAGAAGCCGGAAAATCTCCACCACCCTCTCGGCAATCTTCTTGCCCACAATCATCTCCCCCGAGTGCGTCCTCCCCTCGTAGTCGCAGTGGAGAACACGAACATAACACAAATCCTCCCGGCCTACATAAGGATTGTCACAGTAAGACTTGCCCTGCATCAGTCGCCACACAGAGTCCGGAATCTCACTCAGCGTAAACCCATCCGCCGAAAGGCCATGGTTCTGACCTCGCATACTCAAGGCGCAAACCAACAAACATAAAACAATTCCCAAAAAATGTTTCACAGAAAATAACATCAAAAGTGACATACAAAAGTATTAAATAAGGTTTAAACCGGAAACCATCTGTTAAGAAAACATGTAAAATCATCAAATATCATCCCGCTAAAGACAGCATTTCAACACAAATTCACACGAAAATAATCAATATGTAACATTTCGTAATACAAAAAACTTTGCAGAGTGCACCATTTATAGTAACTTTGTAGGCAAAGAATAACACGAAAAAAAAATTATGGAAACACCTTGGGATTACTTTATGATTTCAATGAAACTGTTAGGTGCCCTCAGCCTTCTCATCTTTGGCATGAAGATGATGAGCGACGCCTTGCAGAAGATGGCAGGCTCACAGTTACGCCACGTACTGGCACGCATGACATCAAACCGCATCTCCGGAATGTTGACAGGAACGTTCGTAACCTGCGCCGTACAGTCGTCATCCGCAACAACCGTAATGACAGTCTCCTTCGTATCGGCAGGATTGCTAACGCTCTCACAAGCCATTTCCGTAATCATGGGAGCAAATATCGGCACCACACTCACCGCATGGATTATCTCCCTTGGCTATAACGTCGACCTCATTACCATCGTATTCCCCGCGTTTCTTGCAGGCATCATCCTAATATACAACAAACGTTACCGTTCAGTCGGCGACCTGCTCTTCGGCACCGCCTTCCTTTTCCTCTCCCTCGTCTTCCTGAGCCAAACAGGCAAAGAACTCGATTTGGAGCACAACAAAGCAGTCGTCGACTTCTTCGCCTCCTTCGATGTCAACAGTTATTGGACAATCCTCTCCTTCTTGGCCATAGGAACAACCATAACCTGCATCGTACAATCCTCGGCAGCAATGATGGCCATCACCATCCTTCTGTGCTCCACAGGCGTACTCCCCATCTATTTAGGCATAGCCCTTGTCATGGGCGAAAACATCGGCACCACAGCAACAGCAAACCTTGCCGCCCTCGGAGCCAACACACAAGCTCGCAGAGCCGCACTCGCACATCTGCTTTTCAACGTCTTTGGCGTAATATGGGTGCTTTGCGTCTTCTTCCCCTTCGTGGAAATGGTCTGCTCAATGGTAGGCTATAACCCGCACACAGCAGGCCAAGAAACATTATTGCCCGTCGTTTTGGCAATGTTCCATACATGTTTCAATGTCACGAACACAGCCGTTCTCATAGGTTTCATTCCCCAAATGGAGCGAGTTGTTTGCTGGATTTTGCCAGAAAAGAACAACAAAAAACAAGATGACTTCCGCTTGCAATACATACACTCTAACCTCATTCAGACTCCCGAAATAGCAATCCTTCAGGCGCAAAAGGAGACGGCACACTTCGGCCAATACGTACAGGGCATGTTCTCTATTGTTCGCCAACTGCTGGAAGAGAAGAATAACGAGAAGGCTTCAGCCCTATACGAAAAGATAATGCATCAGGAAGACATATCAGACAAAATGGAATTGAGCATCGCCCGCTTCCTTGGCCAGGTGAGCGAAAATCATTTGAGTGATGAAACGAAGGTGAAAGTTCGCCAAATGATTCGTGAGATAAGCGAATTGGAATCTATTGGCGATGTATGTTACCACATGGCAAGGACGCTGAACCGCAGGCAGGAATCCGGCCCTGACTTTACTCCTGCGCTTTATGGTAAACTTCGTTCTATCATGCAACTTACCGATAAGGCGTTGACGCAGATGAACCTCGAAATGTCCATGCACGAACATGATAACGATATGCGTGAAACCTATCGTATAGAGAACGAGATAAACAATATGCGCCAGCAACTAAAGGATCAGAACTTCATTGCTGTGGATAATCGTGAGTATGAATATACGGTGGGAACGATGTTCAGTGACATCGTAGGTGATTGTGAAAAGTTGGGCGACTATGTAGTCAACGTGGTTCAGGCGCGATTGGGAAAATAGTTTTTCAATAGTGATTTTTTAGGCTTTTCCTCTTTCATTTCTGTATCGATGCATCGGGAATGGAGGGGGAAAGGCTTTTTTATTGTCGGTACTGAACTGGTTTTTGTGAATCTTTCACTGCTTGTTTGGTGGATGAATCTACTTCAATATCTTTGTTATTTGCTTTTCTGTTGCTTCGGGCAGGAGTTTGGAGAGGTGTTCGTACATGCGCTGGAATGATTCGTCGGGTGTTCTTGGGCATTGACACATTTCTTTGCCGAGCAGTTGTTCGGGTGTGGTCAGCAGTGACCATCCGAAGCCATATTCTCTTCCATGCTTATCGGTCGGATAGACAAAGTCTTCGGTTATGATGTGGCATGACATTTGCAAACGGGTGATGTATGCGTCGAACTTGGAGCGCATGTTCTTGCCTGTGAAGTTGCAGGCTGTTCGCAGATGGCGTGTTATCATGCTGCCGTGCTCGCGAAGGGTGGACAAAATGATGCCTTCTATGCTGTCTTCCTGAGGTTTTGGATGTGTGTTTCGTCGCCAGTTATACAGGTCTGGCCACCATTCGCGACTGATGAATCCTGCTTTGCCTGCGTAGAATTTGCCATAGACGCAGTTGCCTTCTCTTGCCACTGGCCCTTTCCATTCCCACAAAGGCCATTCCCATGTGCCGTCGTCGAACTTTACATATTGACATTCTTCTGCCATTATTGCTTCTGCGGCAAAGCCTGGAATACCACTTTCCAGCAGTGGAAGGAAGCCGACTTGCCGGATGCATTCCATCAGTTCCGGACACGAACTTATTTCCTGCCCAGTGTAAAATGACGCATTGTCAGTATGGATTTTGTCGATGAAACTTTCGTGGGGTTGCATTGTCAGTGTGTGATTTTATTTGTTTCTGCTGCAAAATTAGGAAATTTATGCAGATAGATTGACAGATATGCTGAAAAAGATTAGAAATGCAATCGAAGGGCGACGAAAACAGCAGTACGGATGTTTTTTCGGTTTAAATGGAGTGGTTGAAAATAATGGTTAACTTTTTCACTGATAATGCTTAACCATTCCGCCCATAATGCTTAACCTTTCTGCCCATAATGGTTAACCTTTCCGAAACACGTGGCTGTGGCTTGTTGCAGAAGAGGTTTTTCTTTATAGCAGACATCTGATTGCGGCGGCAACACCATCGCAGTCGTTGCTTTCGGTTATGAAGTCGGCGATTTGTTTTACAGGACGTTTGGCATTGCGTGTTGCACACGACAGACCTCCCAGTTGCATCATGTTTATGTCGTTATATCCGTCGCCGCAGCAGAGCAGTTCCTCTGTCTTTCCGTTTAACATCGTCAGGAGTCTTCGAAGAGATTCTGCTTTGTCGATGCCCTTAGGTACCACTTCGAGCAGAAAACTCTCACTGCGATATGCCGAAAGCGACGACTCGAACAGCCGGTTTATCTTCTTCTCCAAATGCCAAAGCCTGCGAGGTGCTCCCGTAACAAGGCATTTGTGCTGGGGCTCGACAATAGCCTCGACAAAGTCGTCTGCCTTCAACAATGGCATCTTATTAGCACGGGCAATATAGTTCGACCATTCGTCGGGCTCCCCCTGGACGACAATGCTGTTCCCCTTATACCCATGAAGACGGAAGGCCTCGCAGGGAACGGCAGCCCTAAGGGCAGGAATCATGCAGGCAGGAATAGTGTACTCACATATCGTTTCCCCTGATGCACAGTCATATATGAGCCCACCATTATAGGCAATAATAAAGCCGTGATGCTTGTCAAGTTCAAGTTCTTTGGCAAAAGGCAAGATGCTGTAAAGCGGGCGTCCGCTGGCAAGAATGACAGTCAAGCCACGATTCTGGGCATCGATAATGATGCGTTTTGTGTGGGCAGTAATACGCTTCTCGGAAGTGAGCAACGTCCCATCGAGGTCGGTGGCAAGGAAACGTATGGCAGGCCCCGACCCCTTCCCCGTCCATTCGTATTGGGCAGAAGCCGAACAAACCAGCCGCTTCGGCCCTCTATTCATCGTCTTCGAGTTTGAGAATAAGCGTTGTGGCACCGATAGTAATGACCGAACCGTCCTGAAGGCGTATGCGATCCTGGTCGCGAAGTATTTCGTTCATGTAAAAAGTGCCAGTGCCGGAAGGCGCATCACGAAGGATGTACTGCAGATTCCCATCTTTGCCTCGCTGCACACGAATAATACAATGACGCGTATCGACACTGGGATCGACGGTCTCAATAGGTTTGTTTATGCTGGTTCCGTGAACAAAACGGCCAAAAATATTGTCCCCCATCTCAAGAGAGATCTCTTGTCTGAAGTGGAAAGCATTCTCCACAACAATAATACTCCCCCTGCTTATTTCGCTTTGATGAGTAGCAGAATCCTCTTGTACCAACTCCTTTTCCTCCCTACCCTCGTTCTTCAACGGCGGAAGTTTTATGGCAAATTGCTTGTTACACTGGCTGCATACGAAAACGAGACGCTGGCCAGGTTGGTAACGCGTCTCGTCGAATAGTGTGTAACTGTTGCACTTGGGGCAACGAACCTTCTTCATAGATATCGGTTTAATTTATTGAATAGGCGTCATTTTGTCATTCACCTTGCATGACCAGACATTGGCAAATTCGGTTGATTTCGCTTTCATCTGTCGCATTTGGTTGTAGGCATCAGACTCTGTTTCAAAGCCTTTTATGATGACACGAACCATTGTTTCTGTCTTGCAGGCGATGGCATTGTAGCCTTGTTCCTGTAGTTTTGCCGCATAGTTGACAGCGTTTTTCTCGCTGATGGCACTTGCTACGACGATGGCATAAAGTGCTTCTTTCACTTCGGCCTGTACCGGAATGGCGGATGCCTCTGCCTTGACGGGAGCCGAAGGTGTGGCTGTTTCGCTTTTTACCTCAACGGTTGTCGGTTGTATGGAGGCAATCTTTGGTGCGAAGAACAGTTCTGCTTGCTGTCTGCCCATTTCCTTGATGGTGTTTTCAAAGGGCGAAGTGAAGGCAAAGAACAGTACTATTGATGCTGCAACTGATGCTGCGTAGTTGAATGCGCGACGGTTGATGCGGATGGTTATAGTGTCGCGGTCGGCAGCAATGGATGTGAGTTTTATCTTTTTGGCAGCACGTTTTTTGTCTCTTTGTTGACGTATGTCGTTGCTCAACTTGGCAAATGGGAGTGCATCGAGTCCGTAATAGGACGGAGATGCAATGCCGGACTGGAGTGGAATGAACGTGAGTTCCTGCTCATTGTCATTGCTTCGGAGCATATATCCCATGCTGCCTATGCTGACTGTGCCGTCTTCGGCTATTGCCTGCTGCAACTCGTCGACGTACTCTGCACACATGATTCGTGCTTCGTGGCGTGTCAGGTGGTGGAGTTTGGAGAGCGAATGGATGAATTCTTCGCCTGCTTCTTGCTCGTTCCACTGGAACTTGACTGTGCGATAGGGCGGCAGGAATATGCCTTCTTCGTCTATGCGTTGGCTGCTCATCTCGCATCGGGTGAAGGTTCCGAGTTGTGGAACGCTTACATTTGTGCGGCTGAAGAGCAGGTATTCTATGTGTGTTGATAATTCAATCATGCCGCAAAGTTACGGGAATTGCATGAAAGCCCCAAATTTTTTGTTGGGAATTTATCAACAATTTTCAAGCAAAACTTTAAGATTTGGCTTAATTTGTTTCCTTAATTTGCTCAGCCACTTCGGGTTTAATCTTGTATCGTTTATTTAAACCTTTAATGATGTCGTTTGTGATGTCGTACTTGGGATTTGCTATGAGAAGGTTGTCTCCTGCTTTGATCATTACGTAGTCGTACTTCTTTGTCTTGTTGTAATTTTGCAGGAATGATTGTATGCTGTCGCGTGCTTCTTCGTTGATGCGTGCCTGTTCCATAGCGAAGTCGTTTTGCAGTCGGTCGGCAAGTTCTGCCAGGTCTGTCTGTTCTTTCTGTATGGAGGCTTGTGCGCGTTCCAGTTCGTCGCGTGTGGTGAACTCGTTGCTCTCGTACTTTTTCTGTATGGAGGCTGCGTGGTTTTCCAGTGCGCGCTGTTTCTGTGCCAGTGTTTTCTGTATGTTGTTCCCTTTGCGTGTGAGTACTTCGCTGTAGTCTTTGTAGAGTTGATACTGGCTCATCAGTGTGTCGAGTTCGACGTATGCTATCTTGAGGCCGATGGTTTCTTCTGTCTGAACTGTTTCTGTTGTTGTTTCTTTTTCTTGGGCTCCGCAGGCGCCAAGTACCAGTGTGGCAGCAGCAAGGGCTGCACAGGCAAGATAATGTTTCATTGTGTTTATTACGTTTAATAGATTATTATATAGGTGCAAAGATACGCATAAAAAAGCATCCTGCAAACATTCCGACTCTTAATTTTTGTGAATACGGAGGCTTGGTGTTTATGGGGCTGTTGCTTGTTGCAAATAATGGTTAACCTTTCCGACGATAATGATTAAGCATTATGGGCATAATGGTTAACCTATTTTGCGGATGGGGTTCAGGTGTGTCTTCTTTCGCTTGTGTGAATTTTCTCTTTGCGCTCCATGGCGTCCATGCTCTGCACGCAGTGGATGCCCCGTTTGCGCATGGCTTTGCTGCCGCCGATGTGGGTGCTTCCGAATCGACTCCCAGGCTTTAGAATCATCTTTACGCATAAAAATAGGACGGATAAGCCAACAAATCCGAGAGTAAGTAATGCAAGTTTCAACATATTTCATTAAATTTGTCTGCAAATATACAATAATAATAAGGAATATATAGTTTAAAGAATAAGAAAATACATAAACATGAACGAAATGAATTTACAACCCTCCGATGTTTTCAAGTGCTTTGCACAAGTGAACCAGATACCCCGCCCCTCTAAAAAGGAAGAACAGATGATTGACTTTCTGCTCGACTTCGGCAGGAAACTGAACCTCGAAACCCGACGCGACGAAGCCGGCAACGTCATCATCTGCAAGCCTGCAACGCCCGGCATGGAAGGCCGTCAGACCATTGTTCTGCAAAGCCATATGGACATGGTGTGCGAGAAGAACAAAGACGTGGACTTCGACTTTACGAAGGATGCAATACAGACTTACGTCGATGGCGAATGGATGAAGGCAAAAGGAACCACACTCGGTGCCGACGACGGTATAGGCGTTGCCATGGAAATGGCTTTGCTTGAATCGACAGACATCAAGCACGGCCCCCTGGAATGTGTATTCACTCGCGACGAAGAGACCGGCCTGACCGGAGCAGAAGGCATGCAGTCCGACTTCATGAGCGGCCGTCTGCTCATCAATCTCGACAGCGAAGACGTCGGAGAGATCTTCGTCTCCTGCGCTGGTGGCTGTCGCACCTTCGCACAATTCGACTACGAAGAAGAGGCAATACCCGAAGGCTTCTTCACCTTCTCGCTTGCCATTAAAGGCCTCACCGGCGGCCACAGCGGCGACGACATCGATAAGAAACGCGCCA
Source organism: Bacteroidaceae bacterium (assembly GCA_017461345.1). GTDB lineage: Bacteria > Bacteroidota > Bacteroidia > Bacteroidales > Bacteroidaceae > Physcousia. The sequence goes on from JAFTYP010000005.1 coordinate 52,459, forward strand.
ATGCCAACAAACTTCTGGCTCGATTCCTCTACCTCAGTCAGCAGAAATACGATCTCCGTCTCGTCGACATACAAGCCGGAGGCCTGCACAACGCCATCCCTCGCGAAGCATGGTGCCTTTGTGCCGTACCGGCAAAGTACAAGGAAAGCATCACCGTCGACTGGAATCTCTTCCAGGCAGACGTAGAAGAAGAATACAGCGTCACCGAGAAAACGATGCGTTTCATCCTCGAAAGCGAAACACCAGCCGCCACAGCCATCGGCAAAGACTGCAGCCAGCGACTCATCAAGGCACTGCAAGCCGTAGACAATGGCGTATATGCCGTATGCCAAGACCTCGACCTTGTTGAAACAAGCAGCAACCTCGCCAGCATACACAAAGTGCCAGAGACAAAGACCATCGACGTCAACAGCAGCCAACGAAGCAGTATCTACAGCGCACGCATCAACATGGCAAACACCTTTGCAGCAGTCTTCGAACTGGCAGGAGCAAAGGTAGAAATCGGCGAAGGCTATCCCGGATGGAAGATGAACCCCAATAGCGAAATCCTGCGCATCGCAGTCGAACAGCACAAGAAACTCTTCAAGAAAGAACCCATCGTGCGCGGCATCCACGCAGGACTCGAGTGTGGACTCTTCAGCGAAAAGTTCCCTGGCATGGATATGATCAGCATGGGCCCCACCCTTCGCGGTGTTCACAGCCCCGACGAAAAACTCCATATCCCCACCGTGCAGATGGTATGGGACCACTTGCTTGCCATTCTCGAGAATGCTCCAAAGAAATAACGACACAACTATCACGTCATAACGACACAACGAATGAGAATAAAGTTTCTCCTGCCCCTGCTGACGTTGCTGGCAGTTGCTTGTTCCGACTACGAAAGTTTCTCGGACAACCCCAACTATCGTCTTGCCTTCTCGCATGACACCATAGCCTTCGATACGCTCGTCAGCACAATTCCCAGTAGTACGAAGACACTATATGCCTTCAACAACAACGGTAACGGCATGCGCATCAACACCATTCAACTCGAGAACGGTGCAGCCAGCCATTTCCGCGTCAATGTGGACGGACGATTTTTGTCTGGCGGCATATGGCATGATTTCGAGGTGTTGCGCCACGACAGCCTTGTCATTCGTATAGAAATGACTCCTCCCGAGGCAGGAACAAACGAGCCTCTCTATTTCAAAGACAGGCTTCTCTTTACACTTGAGAATGGCGCACAGCAGTCTGTCGTGCTTTCCGGTGGAGCCATCGATGCATACATCAAACGAGATGGAATAATCATCGGTTCCGACGAAACACTCCTTACAGACAAGCCCTACGTCATTTACGACTCACTTGTCGTAAAGCAAGGAGCAACACTAACACTCACCGAAGGCACAACACTCATGTTCCATGACAATGCTGCGCTGCATGTCTATGGCAAATTGCTTGTCAAAGGAAGTCTGGAAAAACCGGTTGTATTACGAGGAGACCGATTGGACCATATGTTCGATTATCTCCTTTACGACAACACACCCAGTCGCTGGGAAGGCATCATCATTCATCGTGGCAGTTATGGCAACGAACTGAATCATTGCGACTTGCACAGTTCTTGTTTCGGCATCATCTGCGAAGATACACAGGAACTCGTGCCTGACGAAACAAAACCTTCTGTTACAATCGATTGCTCCGTTCTGCATAACATCGGTGGCGACGGCCTTCAGTTCAACAACTGCGTCAGCAAAGTCACAAACACGCAGATAAGCAACACGCTCGGACATACAGTTAACTTGAACGGAGGCTCACACACATTCATTTATTGCACCGTAGCACAATTCTATCCTTTTACTGCAAACAGAGGAAATGCCTTGAATCTTGTCAGTTGTGCAGAAGGCGAACAATACGGACTACTGCGCAAAGCACATTTCATAAACAGTGTCGTCACCGGTTATGGCGAAGATGTTATCATGGGCGAGAACATTCCGAGTGATGGCTCGTGCAATTATCTTTTCCACCATTGCTTCCTCAATACCCCAGTTGTTGACGATATTGAACACTTTGTAGGATGCATCTTCGATCGGGATAAGGAATCGGAAGACGAAGAGAAACTTGTTCGTGATGAGAATTTTGTCCTCTTCGACACTGAAAACTTCATCTATGATTTCACACCAAAAGCAGAAAGCAAGATACGTTCTCTTGCAGACAAAACATATCCTGATGTGCCGCTTTCCGATATGAAGGGCGTAAGCCGACAGGACGATGAAGGGCCCGATGCCGGTTGTTATGAATTTGTTCCACCCAAAGAAGAGGAGGCAACGCAGTGAAAGGAGTACTGATTGTGGTTGGAAAAACCACCGACAAGCGTTTCGAGACCATCATTCAGGAGTACATCGAGCGTATTCGTCACTATATACCTTTTACTATAGAAGTCATTCCAGAACTGAAGAATACGAAAGGACTCAGCCAAGACGAACAGAAAAAACGTGAAGGCGAACAGATATTGAAAAGCCTTCAGGCTGGAGATTATATAGTGCTTCTTGATGAACACGGTAGCGAACGAAACAGTATGGACTTCGCTTCTTGGATGCAAAAGAAAATGGCTGCAGGTCCGAAACGTCTCGTTTTCATAGTTGGAGGACCTTATGGTTTTTCAGATGCAATACATCAAAAAGGTAATGAAGAAATCAGTCTCAGCCGCATGACACTCTCCCATCAGATGATTCGTATGTTCTTTGTGGAGCAGATATATCGTGCAATGACAATCTTGAACGGTGAACCTTATCATCACGAGTAAGTGAAGAAATACAATTTAGAACATAATAATTTCGTTTTACATACTATGCTTACAGTAGAAGAACTCAACGACAGACTCATTGATCTGTCATTTGCCGAAGACATCGGCGATGGTGACCACACAACACTCTGTTGCATTCCGGCAACCGAGATGGGCGAAAGCAAGTTACTCATCAAGGAGGAAGGCATTTTTGCAGGAATAGAGATTGCCAAACAAGTGTTCCATCGTTTTGATCCCGAACTGGAGATCGAAACATATATCGAAGATGGTGCACACGTTAAGCCAGGCGATATTGTGATGAGTGTTAAGGGCAAGGTACAGAGCCTTTTGCAGACGGAACGTCTCATGCTCAACATTCTTCAGCGTATGAGTGGCATTGCCACAATGACACATCGTTATCAGCAGGTTCTTATTGATGCCGGAACAAAGACGCGTGTTCTTGATACGCGAAAGACAACTCCCGGTATGCGTATGCTGGAAAAAGAGGCCGTGAAGATTGGTGGTGGCATGAATCATCGCATAGGACTCTTCGATATGATTCTTCTCAAGGACAATCATATCGACTTCTGTGGCGGTGTTCACAATGCTATCTCTCGTGCCAAGCAGTATCTCAAGGAGAAAGGAAAGAATCTGAAGATAGAGTGTGAGGTCAGAAACTGGAAGGAGTTGGACGAGGCCCTTGCAGAAGGTTGCGACCGCATCATGTTTGACAACTTTACTCCAGAAGATACAAAGAAGGCTGTGGAGATAGTTGCCGGCCGATGCGAAACGGAATCAAGTGGTGGCATTACTTTCGATACGATGCTTCCCTATGCCCAAGCCGGTGTCGACTTCATTTCCTTCGGTGCCCTCACCCATAGCGTAAAGGGACTTGATATGAGTTTCAAGGCTGCAGGCAGCGATAAATTGATAATCAAATAGCACATCATGAAAAAGACACTTGTATTATTTGTAAGCGTTTTACTCGTTGCCTTGGGTGGCAGACAGAATGAGGCATCCGCCTGCACGAATCTGATTGTCGGTAAGAAAGCCTCGAAGGATGGCAGCGTCATTGTCTCTTATAGTTGCGACGACTATGGGGCTTATGCCTCTTTGCGTGTCATTCCGGCAGCAGACCATCCTGCAGGAGCAATGCATCCTATCTATCATTACGAGAGTAACAACTATCTTGGTGAGATACCTGAGGTTGCCCATACATACGGCATTGTAGGTCTGATGAACGAGTTTCAACTGACGATTCACGAAACGACTTGGGGCGGACGAGAGGAATTGGTTGATACTGTCAGCGGCCTTATCGACTATGGTTCGCTTATGGAACTTACCCTTCAGCGTGCCAAGAATGCCCGTGAGGCTATTAAGGTCATGACGGAACTGACCGAAAAGTATGGATACGAGAGCGGAGGCGAAAGTTTTACCATTGCAGATCCTAATGAAGTTTGGATTCTTGATATGATAGGTAAAGGTCCCGGCCGCAAGGGAACGGTGTGGGTTGCAGTCCGTATCCCCGACGATTGCATCAGTGCTCACGCCAACCAGACACGTATTCATAAGTTCCCATTAAAAGACAAGAAGAACTGCCTCTACTCGAAAGATGTTATCGACTTTGCACGAGAGAAGGGATACTTCAATGGTAAAGACGAAGACTTCTCGTTTGCAGACGCTTATGCTCCTGCCGACTTTGGTGCGCTTCGTTATTGTGAGGCACGTGTTTGGAGTTACTTCAACAAATGGGCAGCAGAGGATATGACTGCATATCTTTCTTATGCCATGGGCGACACGAAGGGCAATGTCATACCACTTTACGTAAAACCAAAGTCGCTTCTTTCTGTTCAGGATGTTAAGGACATGATGCGCGACCATTACGAAGGTACGCCCTTGTCGTTGACTGATGACATAGGAATGGGTGCTTGGGAAATGCCTTATCGCCCTACTCCATTGAGTTTTGAAGTCGACGGGAAGAAGTATTTCAACGAACGTCCCATCAGCACTCAGCAGTCTGCCTGCGTCTATGTGAGCCAGATGCGTTCTTGGTTGCCCAATCATATTGGTGGTGTTACCTGGTTTGCCAACGATGAGGCCAACATGGTGGCTTTCACTCCAGTCTATTGTTACACACAGCAAGCCCCCGAGTGTTACGACGAGAAGACGGCCGACGCATTCCATTTCTCCACTCGTTCTGCTTATTGGGTACAGAACTGGGTAAGCAACATGGTTTATCTGCGCTACAATCTTCTTTTCCCCGAACTGCAAAAGGTTCGCAATCGTCTGGAGAACGATTATAATTCCTTGCAAAGCGACATTGAGAGCAAGGCTGCAGCCATGAGCGAGAGTGAGGCCGTAAAATATCTTTCGGCCTACAGTCATCGCATTGCCGATGCAATGATGGACGAATGGAACCAGTTGGCACAACTTATCATCGTCAAGTACAACGACATGTCTGTCAAGCGTATGGACGAGAACGGACAGTACGAGAAGACACCTGGTGGCAATCCTCGTCCTGTACTTCGTCCGGGATATCCCGAACGTTTCAAGCGTGAGATTATCAAGCAGGCAGGCAGCCGTTATCAAATACCTTAATCATAACAGAAATCATAACGTGGAGAGTTGTTCAACTTAACGTGCCTAAATAGTAGAGTTAACGTGTTAAGTTGGACAACTTCCACTGCCATGTTTAATAAGACTTTTAGTGCCATGAAAAAAATCAGCCTTTTATTCCTTTCTTTCATACTGCATTTGTCTGTCTATTCGCAAGGATGGCCTTCAGATTACGGAGGTGTCATGTTGCAGGGATTCTATTGGGATTCATACGGCGAAACATCGTGGTCGAAACTTCAGGCACAGGCAGACGAGATTGCTCCTTACTTCCAACTGATATGGGTGCCGCAGAGCGGATGGTGCAACAGCGATTACAATCAGATGGGTTATACGCCGGTCTATTATTTCGACCAAAGGAGTTCCTTCGGTTCAGAATCGCAACTCAGGAGCATGATTGCCGCCTTTAGGGAAAAAGGCACAGGCGTCATTGCCGATGTTGTTATCAACCATCGCAACAATATGGGTGCCGATGGTTCGTGGGTGGACTATCCTGCCGAGACCTACAAGGGGCAGACCTATCAGATGTTGCCTACCGACATCTGCCGTAACGATGATGGCGGACAGACATATAACTGGGCAAACGGTAAGGGCATTTCACTTTCGCAGAACAACGACACAGGCGAAGACTGGTCCGGTTGTCGCGACATCGACCACCTGAGCCCTAACGTGCAGAACTGCGTCAAGGCCTATCTTAAATTCCTTCTCGAAGATATTGGCTACACAGGCTTTCGCTACGATATGGTGAAAGGCTTTTATGCCTATTTCATTGCCGACTATAATTGCTATGCAAAGCCTGCTTTCAGTGTAGGCGAGTATTGGGACAGCAGTGCAAAAATTCGCGAATGGGTAAACAATTCGCGTGGCTATGTTTCCGACACGCCCACCAGTGCTGCTTTCGACTTCCAGTTCCGTTATCGAGTTCGCGATGCCATCAACAATGCCGACTGGCGTTGGCTTGGTTACGACGAAAAGCCACTCTCTGCCGATAACTATTACAAGCAGTATGCCGTCACCTTCGTGGAGAATCACGACACCGAACATCGCATAAATGGTGCGGAGCAGGACCCCATCCGTTCGGACACACTTGCAGCCAATGCCTATCTGCTTGCCATGCCCGGAACGCCTTGCGTGTTCTACACTCATTGGCGCGATTGGAAATACAATCTCAAGCAAATGATTCTTGCAAGACGCCTGGCAGGCATCTGCAACACTTCGTCGAGAGAAGAGAAGTATAGTGCCAGAGACTACTATGCAGCAACCGTTACGGGCAAGAACAGCACGCTGCTTTGTGTCGTAGGCAACAAACCGCAGAACTATAGTGTCAGCCGAACACAATACACCGAAATCCTTTCCGGAAAGGGGTTTCGTTACCTCTTGAGCAGAAGTGCCAATACAGTTTGGATGGATGTTCCTGATGGCACATACGAAGCCCCGCTCAAAGTCACCTTATTGGCTGTCAGCACACTCTCCGGAGCAAAGATTGTTTACACCACAGACGGCAGCGAGCCTACTGCCGAGAGCGCACAGATTGCTACGGGAGGCATCTTGAGCATCCAGTCGTCTTGCACGTTGAAAGCCGGCCTTTTGGTCGATGGCAAGGTTCAGAATGTTCAAACCCGTGTATATCATATCTTCGAGCCTCACGACATCACCATCCATGTCAGTTCCGATGTGTCGTGGTCTCCCATGACATTCTATATTTGGGATAATAACAACAACCAACTGAACGGCAATTGGCCCGGCAAACGTATTCTCACAGCAAAAAACATCGACGGCAAGAGGTGGTACTACCAGACCATACGCCTCACTTCGCCCGAGCAGTATTTCAATCTTGTTGTGAGCATCACGTCGGGCAGCAAGCAGACGGTTGATGTAACTGGCATTGCTTCCGATTGCTATCTCTGCATCGACGGCACGAAGGAGGGCACCAAATATGTTGTCAAAGACAAGACAGCCGACATCACGACAGACCTGCACCTTCCTGCCGGTAGCGCAGTAGGAGGCGTATCGAGGAAGGCCTTCAATCTGCAGGGGCTTCCTGTTTCCCGTGTCAACAGGAAAGGTATTGTCATCGAAGAAGGCAGAAAGACTTTATATAAATAATGTATTACTGCTGCGCTTCGGAGCGTAAAACCCGGGTCGGGATACAATTTGCCCCACCAATGTACCACGAAGGTATGTTGGTGGGGCAAGTCTTTAGTGATGTTATTCCATTGTTATTCTTTCTTCTGTGGCATCGACTCTTATGGGACGGTTACGGTCGAGGCGGCCAGCAAGGAGTTCTTTCGAGAGCCCGTCGAGCAGCAGACGCTGTACGGCACGTTTCACGGGGCGTGCTCCGAAGTCGGGGTCGTAGCCTTCGTTGGCAAGCAGGTCGATGGCTGCGTCGCTTATCTCCAGTGTGAGTCCGTTCTCTCGCAGCATCCTCTGTATGCTTTCCACTTGCAGACGGACTATTTGCTTCACTTCGCCCCAGTTCAGTGGGTGGAAGACGATAGTCTCGTCTATTCGGTTGAGGAACTCCGGCCGTATGCCACGCTGCACCAGTAGGTTGCGCACATCGTCTTCACCCTTGTCCAGGTCGGCACCTGTCAGCAGATTGCTGGTCATGATGATGATGGTGTTCTTGAAGTTGACGGTGCGTCCTTTCGAGTCGGTCAGTCGGCCGTCGTCGAGCACTTGCAGCAGTGTGTTGAAGACGTCGGGGTGTGCCTTTTCTATCTCGTCGAAGAGGACCACCTGATATGGCTTGCGCCTGACGGCCTCGGTGAGTTGTCCGCCTTCGTCGTAGCCAACGTATCCCGGAGGCGCACCGATGAGTCGTGTCACGCTGAACTTCTCCTGATACTCGCTCATGTCTATGCGTGTCATCATCGTTTCGTCGTCGAAGAGGTACTCGGCGAGTGCCTTTGCCAGTTCTGTCTTGCCGACGCCGGTGGAGCCAAGGAAGATGAACGAACCGATAGGACGTTTGGGGTCTTGCAGGCCGGCACGGCTGCGACGGACGGCATTGCAGACGGCTGCTATGGCTTCTTCTTGCCCCACGACACGTTTGTGCAGTTCCTCTTCCAGGTGGAGCAGTTTCTCCGTCTCACTTGTTTGCATCTTCGTCACAGGTATGCCAGTCCAGCGACTTACCACGTCGGCAATGTCGTCGGCCGTCACCTCGTCGCGCAGCATGCGGTTTTCCTTTCCTTCGGTCGATGTGCTGAGCGAAAGACTTTCTTTTTCTATTTCCGGAAGTTTCGAGTAACGAATCTCCGCCACTTTGGCATAGTTGCCGTCGCGTTCAGCCTGTTCGGCCTCCTGTCGCAGTTGTTGCATGCGGTCTTTCAGCGTCTGTATCTGGTCGGCTTGTTGCTTCTCGCTCTCCCACTGCTTGCGCATTTCTGTTTCCTGTCCGCGCAGGTCCGAAATTTCCTTTTCGATGATGTCGAGTTTGCTCCCCTCGCCTTTCTGTGAGTTGGAGAGGGGGCTGTTGCTTTCTCGGCGTATGGCTTCGCGTTCTATTTCGAGTTGCTTCAGCCTGCGGCTTATTTCGTCGAGTTCTTCGGGAACGGAGTCGCGCTCCATGCGCAGTTTTGCAGCGGCTTCGTCCATGAGGTCGATGGCCTTGTCGGGCAGAAAGCGTTCCGTGATGTAGCGCTGTGAAAGTTGTACGGCAGCAATGACGGCATCGTCCAGTATGCGCACTTTGTGGTGGTTCTCGTAGCGTTCCTTCAGTCCGCGCAGTATGCTGATGGTGGCGAGTGTATCGGGTTCGTCCACCAGCACCGTCTGGAATCGTCGCTCCAGAGCCTTGTCCTTCTCGAAGTATTTCTGGTATTCGTCGAGCGTGGTGGCACCGATGCTTCGCATCTCGCCTCTGGCCAGAGCAGGTTTCAGTATGTTTGCGGCGTCCATGGCACCGTCTCCCCTGCCGGCACCGACCAGCGTGTGAATCTCGTCGATGAAGAGGATGATGCCTCCCTGGCTGTCGGTCACTTCCTTCACAACGCTTTTCAGTCGTTCTTCGAATTCACCTTTATACATTGCGCCCGCCACGAGTGCGCCCATGTCGAGACTGTAGAGTTGTTTGTTCTTTAGGTTCTCTGGCACGTCGCCGCGCAGTATTCTGTGTGCAAGCCCTTCCACGATGGCCGTTTTTCCTGTGCCCGGTTCGCCTATGAGGATGGGATTGTTCTTTGTCCTACGAGAGAGGATTTGCAGTACACGACGTATCTCATCGTCACGACCGATTACAGGGTCGAGTTTTCCTGCTCGGGCTTCGTCAACCAGATTACGAGCATACTTCTGCAGGCTCTTCTCTTCAGTTTGTTGGTTTGTGTTCTGTTTCATGTTAATTCCTCCTTTGTTATGTTCTCACCCCCTTATTTACAATTCCCGTGCAAAAGCATCTTCTCCCGACAAAATGGCAGACGCCACGACATTTTGGCTTCCCAAGCAGACGATTTCGAACAGCAGACGACAGTAAACACCACGCGTCCATCTGCCCCGAAGGATGCGTCCATTTTGCCAAGTGGACTGCAGGGGCAAAAATCTGCCACTCGTCGGGCTCCCAAATTACTCGTGAGTAATTGACAAACTTCTGCAGAGAAGTCGGGCAACTTCTCTGCAGAAGTTGCCGAAGTTCTCTGGTGAGTTTTCTTAACCCCTCGTAAAGAGGTTGTTTTTGTCTCGTATCTTGTCTGCAAAACAGAAAAGAATAATTTCGTTTTCAACAAATTAAATTTTCTTTAGAAAAGTTTGTTTGTGTTGCCGAATTTCGTAATTTTGGACAGACTTTTGAAATTATCTTACCATAAAGTTATTTAGTGTTATGACATATTATAAGATTTTAATAACTAATGTTATTCTTTTATTCTCTGCAACATTCGTGTCTGCTGATGTCGTAATAAACGAAGAGAACTTCCCCGATGAGAATTTCCGAGGATGGATACTCAGTCAAGAATATGGCAAAGATGGTGTGCTGACGGACGAGGAGATTGCGGGCATTACAAATATCATGTTGTATAACAAGAAAATACATAGTCTAAAAGGGATTGAGCATTTTACTGCGTTGGTTGAATTGGATTGTGGTGGTAATCTGTTAACTTTACTTGATGTGTCAAAGAATACAATGCTGGAAGAATTGAACTGCGGTTCTAATCAGTTAACTTCGATAGATGTGTCGAAAAATGTTTCGTTGAAAAGACTAGGATGCGGTGGTAATACCTTGACTTCGATTGATTTGTCGAAAAATACAATGTTAAAAGAACTTTCCTGCCGCGATAACCTCATAACCTCTCTTGATTTGTCGCAGAATTGTGAACTTGAAGGCCTTTGGTGCTGTAGAAATCAACTGACCTCACTCGATTTGTCAAACTGTCCGATGTTGAGAGATTTGTATTGCATACAAAACAACCTTAGAACGTTGAACGTGTCGGGGTGTGAAAAACTGGAACAAATAAATTGTTTCAAGAACCAAATCAAAGGTGAGAATATGGATGCATTCATCGATGGATTGCGTTCGTTTAGGGGACCGGGACATTTACCTATTGTTAGCCTGGAAAACGAACAAAATGTGATGACAACATCTCAAGCAAAAGCAGCACGAGCCAAAGGATGGATACCACGTTACGAATATGGCTCATTTGGCACTCACGGGTGGACAGAGTACAAAGGCGAGGATGATGCCACAGGAATAGGTGCTATTGCAGACCTTCCTTCGAAGACAAGAGAAACATTCGATCTGCAAGGCCGCCGCATCGGTAAGCCACAACAAGGCGTCAACATCATTCGCAACGCCGACGGCACAACGAAGAAGGTGCTGACGAAGCATTGATACATGTAGTCACAGCAGAAACATCTTCATACAAAAAAGCCTCTCCCTTTTTGCACGGGGAGAGGCTTTTTACTTATATATATATATATATTATATAATGTGTAGTTCTTTAGAACTCTGCGTTTCTTGGTGTTCTGGGGAAGGGAATGACGTCGCGGATGTTCTGCATGCCGGTAACGAAGAGGATAAGTCTTTCGAAGCCGAGACCAAAGCCGGCATGAGGACATGAACCGTACTTGCGAGTGTCGAGATACCACCACAGGTGCGTCATATCCATATCACGACGATTGACCTCTGCCATCAACTTGTCGTAACTCTCTTCGCGAACGCTGCCACCGATAATCTCACCAATGGAGGGGAAAAGAACGTCGGTGCCTTGCATTGTGGGACCAGGAGCAACAGCACCCTTATAGCCAATGCTGCCGCCGTCGGCTGTCTCCTGGTTCTGCTTCATGTAGAAGGACTTGAACGAACGTGGGTAGTCGGTCATGATGACAGGCTTCTTGAAGTATTCCTCCACAAGGTAACGCTCGTGCTCGCTTGCGAGGTCGTCGCCCCACTCGCATGGGAACTCAAACTTCTTGCCGTTTGCCTTTGCTTCCTGCAGAATCTTAATGCCCTCGGTGTAAGGCAGACGAACGAAGTCTTCCTTCAAGACACCTTCAAGACGCTCGATGAGTGTCTTGTCTATCATCTTGTTGAGGAATTCAAGGTCGTCCTTGCAGTTGTCGAGTGCCCACTTCACACAATACTTGATGAAGTCCTCTTCGAGGTCCATGAGTTCTTCCTGGTCGAGGAAAGCAACCTCTGGCTCAATCATCCAGAACTCTGCCAGGTGGCGAGGCGTATTGCTGTTCTCGGCACGGAATGTCGGACCGAAGGTGTAGATGGCACCAAGAGCGGTTGCACCAAGTTCGCCTTCAAGTTGACCGGAAACAGTCAATGATGTCTGCTCGGCAAAGAAATCATCGTCGTAGATAATCTTGCCTTGCTCGTCCTTCTTCAGGTCGTAAAGGTTCTTGGTTGTAACCTGGAACATATTGCCTGCACCCTCGCAGTCGCTGGCCGTAATGAGAGGTGTGTGGAAGTAGAAGTATCCATGCTCGTGGAAATAAGTATGGATGGCCATTGCCATGTTGTGACGTATGCGAAGGATGGCTCCAAAGGTGTTTGTGCGTGGACGAAGGTGTGCCACAGTGCGGAGGTATTCCCAAGATGCACCTTTCTTCTGCAAAGGATAAGTGTTGTCGCAGTCGCCAAGAATCTCAATGCTTGTTGCCTGTATCTCGCTTGCCTGTCCGGCAGCAGGGCTCTCGACTAACTTTCCGTCGATGCTCAAACAAGCACCGGTCGTGATACGCTTCAGCGTATCTTCGTCGAAGTTGGCTTCGTCGCCCACAATCTGAACGTTCTTGATGGTACTGCCATCGTTCAAGGCAATAAAGAAGATTCCTTTACTGCCACGCTTTGAGCGAACCCAACCTTTGACGTTGATGTCCGACCCGTATGATGTGCTCTTCAGAGCATCAATAACTTTTGTACGTTTCATATCTGTATTTACCATTTATTCATTTACCATTTCGCTCCTCAAAGAGGGAACAGAAGGTTTTCTTATTCGAATGCCCCCATCCAAAGCATGTTTACCTCTTGCTCTGTGAGGAAACGCCAGTCGCCACGACGTACATTCTTCTTTGTCAAACCTGCGAAGTAAACACGGTCGAGACGGGTAACCTTGTAACCAAGGTGTTCAAAGATGCGACGCACAATACGATTGCGACCGCTGTGTATCTCAATGCCTACCTGCTTGCGGTCTGTCTCGCTTGCATATTCGATGGCATCGGCATGAATTTCTCCGTCCTCGAGCATGATGCCGTCTGCAATCTGCTTTATGTCGGCAGCAGTGACGTTCTTGTCGAGATGGACATGATAGATTTTCTTCTTGAGGTATTGGGGATGTGTAAGTTTAGTGGCCAACTCACCATCGTTGGTAAGCAGAAGCACACCGGTTGTGTTGCGGTCGAGACGACCAACAGGATAAATGCGTTCGCGACAAGCACCCTTCACAAGGTCCATAACGGTCTTGCGGTTTTGTGGGTCGTCGCTGGTTGTCACATAATCTTTTGGCTTGTTGAGCAAGACATAGACTTTCTTCTCAATATTGACTTGCTGGTCGTGGAAGAGAACGACGTCGTTACGTTTTACCTTTGTGCCGAGTTCTGTTATAATCTCTCCGTTAACCTTGACTACACCGGCCTGGATGAAGTCGTCTGCTTCACGACGAGAGCAAACACCGGCATTGGCGAGGTATTTGTTCAAACGGATTGGTTCGTCCGGATCGTAGTGTCTCTCCTTGTACTCAATCTGTTTCTTCATGCTATATTTTGCATGAGGATTGTAGCCGGCAGTGCGTGGACGACGGTTGTAGCCGCCTTCTCTTTGCTGATAGCCACCTTCACGATTATAATGAGGGCGTGACTGATAGCCGCCTTCTCTTTGCTGATAGCCTTCGCGCGACTGATAACCACCTTCGCGATTATAACGGGGACGTGGCTGGTAGCCGCCCTCCCTTTGCTGATAGCCTTCGCGTGGCTGGTAACCGCCTTCACGATTGTAACGGGGACGAGACTGGTAACCGCCTTCGCGAGACTGATAGCCATCTTGTCCGTTATGGTTGTTGTTAAATCGATTGGTACGCGGACGCATTGGACGTCCGTAACTTCCTTGTCTTTCATAGTTGTTACCCTGAGGGCGATAGCCATCACGGTGACCGCCATTCTCATCATCGGAGAACTTGTTTCTCCAGTTTTCTTTTTCGTTAATCATTGTTACATTTACGATTTAATCATTTCATTTTACCATCTCCCTTTCTTATAGGGCGAAATAGTGTTTTTCTTCTCTCTTGACTTTATTATTAGGTATGTATTAAATGCCTGTGTATGTGTATGGAGTGATGGCACGCAATTCTTCCTTCACGGATTCTTTGACGTCCAGTTCTTCTATGAAGTTCTTGATGGTTGCTTCGTCGATACCCTTACCTGTGCGTGTGAGTGCTTTCAGTGCCTCGTATGGATTCGGATATGCTTCGCGTCGAAGGATTGTCTGAATGGCTTCTGCACAAACGGCCCAACAGCCTTCGAGGTCACGGCGTACTGCTTCTTCGTTCAAGACGAGTTTGCGCAAGCCTTTCAGAGTGCTTTGGATGCTGATGAGCATATGTCCTACTGGCACACCGACATTACGAAGGACGGTGCTGTCGGTCAAGTCGCGTTGCAGGCGACTGATAGGAAGTTTTTTGCTGAGGTGTGAAAGGATGGCATTGGCAATGCCAAGGTTGCCTTCCGAGTTCTCGAAGTCGATAGGGTTGACTTTGTGTGGCATTGCACTCGAACCAACTTCGCCTGCTTTTATCTTCTGACGGAAGTATTCCATGGATACATATTGCCAGAAGTCGCGATCGAGGTCGATGATGATGGTGTTGATACGTTTCATTGCGTCGAATATCGCGCCAAGGCAATCGTAGTTGCTTATCTGTGTGGTATATTCTTCACGTTCGAGTCCTAAACTTTCGCGTGTGAAGTTGCGACCGAATTCGCGCCAGTCATACTGTGGGAATGCTACATGATGGGCGTTGAAGTTGCCTGTTGCACCACCGAACTTTGCTGTGTGTGGGCAAGCACGAAGCATTTCGAGTTGGCGTTGCAAGCGATAGACGAACACCATTACTTCTTTTCCCAGGCGTGTGGGGCTTGCCGGTTGTCCGTGAGTCTTTGCAAGCATGGGTATGTCTTTCCACTCTTCTGCGAACTGTTGCAACTGGGCAATGAGTTCTTCGATGAGGGGATAATAGACTTGCTCCAATGCTTCTTTGATGCTCAAAGGCACGCTGGTGTTGTTGATGTCCTGGCTTGTGAGGCCGAAGTGTATGAATTCCTTGTAGGATTCGAGGTTGCCTATTTTGTCGAACTGTTCTTTGATGTAGTACTCCACAGCCTTCACGTCGTGGTTGGTTACTGCTTCGATGTCCTTGACGCGTTGTGCGTCTTGTTCTGTGAAGTTACGATAGATGTCGCGCAACTGTTCGTCGCCGACGGGAATGTCTTGCAATTGTGACAGCGGCAAGTGTTTGAGTGCTATGAAATATTCAATTTCCACACGAACACGGTAGCGGATGAGGGCATATTCCGAAAAGTATGCTGCCAGGGATTCTGTCTTGTCTCTGTATCGTCCGTCGATGGGTGAAACGGCTGTCAGTTTATCAAGTGCCATGTTATCTTGTTTTTTATAAAAATGAATTCATAATTAAAATGTTTGCAAATATATATAAAAAAAACGAAATGGCAGTTTTTTCGTGTTGTTTTTTTGTTCTATATGCTGCGAAAGGATGTTTCTTGTCGGGCTGTTTCGGGTGTGCTTTGTCCGTTTTGAGGTTAAAAAAAACGGACGAATTCATTTGTTGTATGCTTGCTTATTCGTACCTTTGCGCTTGCAATGTTGTTTGAATATATCAAAAATTATTGTTTTTGCCTGAAGAAAAGGGTTCTGATGTGGTGTGTTTTTTCTCTGCTTTCCATTGGGGTTGGCATGGGGAAAAATCCTATTGGCGAGGCTTGTTCCTCCGGTTCGGCTTTCGGCATGGCTAATTGGGCTGTGCTGATTCTCTATTTTGCTGTGTTGATAGGGATGGGCATCTGGTTCGTTCGCAGGGAGAAGGGGGTGGATGATTTCTTTAGAGGCGGTGGTCGTATTCCATGGTGGGCTGCGGGCTTGAGCATCTATGCCACGATGATAAGTGCCATTACTTATTTGGCGATTCCTGCTCAGGCATATGCTACGGACTGGACTTATTATCCGATGTTATGGATGGCTTTGCCGGTTTGTGTTCTTGTGGTGCGTTACTACCTGCCCTACTTCAGGCGTTCCGGTGCTGCGTCGGCTTATGCGATACTCGAAGAGCGATTTAATGTGGCAACCCGCCTGATGGCATCTGCGCTTTTTTGTGCTTTCATGGTGGCACGCATGGCGCTTGTGATGTATCTGCCTTCGCTTGCGTTGAGTGCGGTGACGGGTATCGATATTGGTCTATGCATCGTGCTTATGGGTTTAGTGACGATTGCTTATTGTACGATGGGGGGCGTAGAGGCTGTTGTATGGGGCGATGTTGTGCAGGGATTTATCCTTGTGGGCGGGGCTGTTTTTGCTGCTTTGTATCTGTGGGCCAATACGGAAGGTGGTTTTGCGGGGGCGTGGAAGATTGCTGTTGACGACGACAAGATGCGTCTTTTTGTCTGGAGTCTCGACTATCGTAGCGTCACTTTCTGGGTGGCTATTTTAGGCGGAGGCATAGCCAACAACCTTATTTCTTACACCAGCGACCAGTCTGTTATTCAAAGATATATGGCGACAAAGGACGAGAGAAGTGCCTGTAGGAGCCTGTTGATGAATGGCCTTATGAATGTTTTTGTCTCTGTTGTCTTTTATTTTATTGGGACAGGACTCTATACTTTCTATAAGACCCACCCGACGAGCCTTGATGCCGATTTGTTGCACACCGATGCCATCTTTCCGTACTTCATGTCGAACCAAATGCCTGCGGGCGTGGCCGGGATGCTTATTGCTGCTGTTTTTGCTGCAACGATGAGTACGGTGTCGGGCAACATCAACTCTGTGAGTACGGTTATCAGTATTGATTTTGTGCAACGACTTTGTCCGAAGATTACGGACAGGGCATTGCTTCGTGTGGCACGATGGGCAAGTTTTATGAGTGGCACGATGGGATTATGCATCGCCCTGCTGATGACAACGTGGAACATCGCTTCGTCCTTAGACTACTTTAATACGGTTCTTGGCTTGCTGACAAGTGGCCTGGGCGGACTCTTTGCAATGGCAGTCTTTGTGCCTCGCATCAAGGGGAAGGCGGCTTTGACGGGTTTTGTTGCAGGCGAAGCAGTCGTTTTTCTGCTGTTTCTTTATACCGATGTGAATTTCTTCCTGTTTGGCAGCATTGGCATCGTTGTAAGTATCTTTGTGGCGTGGCTTGCCAGCCTTTTCATAAATGAACAGTTAGAAGGCCGTGTTTAATATAAAACCTTAATACATGCAAATATGTACCGTCCAAACATTCTACTTTATCCTTTCGTTCTCACACTTTTCCCATTTCTTTCTCTCAATGCACAGACGCTGAGCGTAGATGCAGGAAAGGTCGTATGCGATGTGGAACCGTTGATATATGGTGCAGGCGTAGAGGATGTGAACCATGAAATCTATGGCGGTCTGTATGACCAGAAGATATTCGGTGAAGGGTTTGAGGAACCTGCAATGGTCAGAATCAAAGGCTTTAAGGCATACGACGGTCAATGGGGCGTTGCATCAGGTTTGGCCGTCATAGAGACCACAAATCACGGAAAACTAATTTATGAAGACCGTCAGATTTCAAAAGGGACAGTTGAGGTTGACGTGAGGATGGACAACATAGATGCTATAGCCGGACTCGTTTTCAACGTTGGCAATGCAGGCAACGGTGCAGATGCTTTCGATGGCTATGAGGTGGCTCTAAATGCTCGGAAGGGTACGCTTGTACTTGGCAAGCATCAACAGAATTGGCAACCCATTTCGGAAGCCAAGACAGCATTCAATCCTTTGGAAGAATGGAACAAGTTGCGTGTTGTTATTGATGGCGCAAAACAGTCTGTCTATCTCAACGACAAACTTATAAAGTCATCTCAAGACGCTGACAGCCCGCTCATGTCGGGTTTCATAGGCATACGTTCCTTTGGAGGTTCTGCAACATTCAGAAACCTGACGCTGAATGGAACACTCATCCCATTTGAAAACGATGCTCCTGATGTATCTGACATGTGGACGCCATATGGGAACGGAACATTCGAACTCGACGCATCTCAAGCGTTTACGGGTAAACATTCGCAGAAGATAGCAGCCTCACAACCGTATGGAGGAGACAAGACGGGCATCTTCAACATGGGACTCAACCGTTGGGGTATCGGCATACAGCAAGGCAAGACTCTGCATGTGTCTCTTTACATGAAAGGAAATGCAGAGAAGATTCAAGTCGTTTTGCAGTCGGCAAATGGCAGCAAGGAGTATGCCCGAGCAGAATTCAAAGGCATTGGGACAGAATGGAAACGCTTTGATGCGGACTTAATTCCTAACGATACTGATCCAGCCGGCCGTTTCTGCATTGAACTTGCCGAGGGTTGCATATGGGCAGATCAGGTATTGCTTTGCACCGACTCCTATCCTTTTCGTTCTGACATTACCGATGCTTTCCGCCAAGAGCATCTTACTTTCCTGCGATATGGTGGAACGATGGTTAATGCAAAGGAGTACATGACGCGAAATATGATTGGTAATCGACTGGAGCGACAGCCCTACTATGGTCATTGGTACCGCTATGCTACTAATGGATTTGCTATTCCTGAGTTTATGGAATTTGCAAGGCTTATCGGTACAGAACCAACCTTTGCTATTAACATAGAAGACAATCCAGAAGATGTTATCGCCATGCTTCGTGAGATAGAGCCCTACGGATTGAAGTACATAGAGATAGGTAACGAAGAGAATCTTTTCAGCAAAGCACGTCGCGACTACGAGCATTATGTGGAGCGTTACCTTATTTTATATAATGCCATCCACGAGATTTGGCCAGAACTTCAGTTCATCAATGCCGCCTGGTGGCGTCCCGACGAGGTGGGAACCATGAAGTATGTCTTTATGCAACTCGATGGGAAGTGCGACTATTGGGACTATCATCCTTGGACAGAGACACCGCAACAGGCTATAAAGATTGAGGCAGAGATAGCACGCATGAGGGCTTTGTTTATGGAATGGAATCCGAATACGAAGATGCGGTGTGCCATTCTTGAAGAAAACGGCAACACACACGACATGGCTCGTGCTTTGGCTCATGCCGTTATGCTCAACGTGGTGAGACGGTCGGCAGGCTTTGTTCCCTTCGACAGCCCGGCCAATGCCTTGCAGCCTATGGGGCAGAACGACAACGGATGGGACCAGGGACAGATTTTCTTCTCTCCTTCACAGGTATGGATGCAGCCGCCTTTCTACGCACAGCAAATGGCTGCAACGAACCATCAGCCACTCCTCGTAGAGAGCACGTGTTCGCCGATTACCGATTTGGACTATACTGCCACTCGCAACGAAATGGGCGACACGCTGGTGCTCCACATCGTTAATTACTCTACCACAGAAAGAAGCCTCACACTCGACTTGTCTGGCTTTGGAAAGATAGGCAGCATACGCTCCTACTCTCTCAGCGGAACGGAAAAAGGTAGGAATACATCCGACAGACCTACACGCTTTGTTCCCGTAGAATCGACTGTAGAACCAGGTGAAAATCTGCCATTAAAAGCATATAGTTATACCGTCTTTGTTGTTGCCGGCAAAGGGAACCGTTCCGCCAAGAAACATCACAAAGCGAGAAAATACTGATTCTTTGTAAATACTTGAAGCCCATATTATTATAAATATATTTGTTCTTTTCCGGAACAAGGTGTGGGATGTCTGAAAAATAGGTTAAGCATTATTCGAATAATGCTTAACCATTATTAACGAAAAGGTTAACCATTATCGGCAGAAAGGTTAACCATTCCGAGCACTACCCTATTCGGCGATTTTGTTTTTGCCATGTTTCCGTACAAAAAAATACTGACAGACCGGAGTCCGTCAGTATTTGATATGTGGTCGATGTCTGTTGCCTTTGCAATGACAACGCTGTGCTGATTATTTCTTCAAACCCTTGTATGCAAGGTAAAGCACTACGGCTGCTCCGAGAACAAGCATTACAATCTTCAGTTCGCCGCTGTACTCGGCCACCTTTTCCTCGAGTTGTCCGCTGTAGTTACGGCCTATGTACCATCCCATAGCCGCAAGGATGCAGTTCCAAATGCCTGCACCGAGTGTCGTGTATAAAAAGAATCGTGCAATGTTCATGCGTGCCAAACCGGCAGGAATACTGATGAGTTGGCGCACTGCAGGCACCAGTCGGCCAAAGAAGGTGCCAACGGCTCCGTGTTTGTCGAAGTAGCGTTCCGCAGTCTCCACCTTGGCACTGTCGAGCAGACACATGTGGCCAATACGGCTCTCGGCAAAGCGATATATGAGCGGACGACCAAGATAAAGGGCGAGATAGTAGTTTATGGCTGCACCAATGCAGGCGCCAATGGTTGAAAACAGAATAACGAGAAAGATGTTCAGTTCGCCCGTGGTTGCAGCCTTATAAGCAGCCGGTGGCACAACAACCTCGCTGGGGAAAGGAATAAAACTGCTCTCGATGGCCATCAACAGCGTGATTACCCAATAATTAAGATGCTCGAGGCACCAGGCTATAAAAGGGACGGATTCCATTTTGTAGTGTTTAGAATTTATAGATTCATCAATAGTTTTGTGCAATAAAACCGCTCTTACGATTTGACGGTAATGCGTGTTGCGGCAGATTTGTCAATCCATACGCGTCTCTTGACCTTTCCGGACTTGAATTTTTCGTGTTTGAGAAAAAACTCACGGCGATAAACAATAAACTCATGGAACAGCCTGTAAAGTGCGCACTTACGTGCAAGCACACGCCATGCAAGTTGCCTCCAATACTGCCTCAAACGCTTCTTCCTGTCGGTTCCGCCTTCGCTGCGCTCGTAATTGACAGTGCCAACCACAATGTCTGCCTGGACATTCAGTCCGTCTGCAAGATGCATGAGCCAGTCGTCGGATGGCAAAAGCGCATCGGGAGTAAGGAATACAAGCCAATCGAAACAGGCAGCCTTTGCTCCCAGGGTAAAGGCAAGCCGCTGAAGGTTGATGCCTCTCGAAGTGGAAGGGCAGAAAGTATGACTCAGGTGCGGATAGTGTACTTCCATATCCTCAAGCCATTCCAGGAAATCCTTGTCGTGCATAGCATCAACCACCACCACCTCGTATTCGCCATCGTAGTGTAACGAAAGTACCTGAGGCAGTAATCTGCGGAGTTGCATCTGCTGCTTTCCGCAAGTAATTATGATGCTGACACTTTGCATTCAACAACCAAAATCTTCCGTTGTGTATGATTTGGGCAGTTCGCGGCAATTATATTGGCTGGACATCGTCTCGCCGTAAGCACCCGCAGAACGTATGACAAGGAGATCGCCACGCTTTGTTTCGGGCAACAGACGACCTTTGGCAAAGGTATCGCTGCTTTCGCAAATCGGACCCACCACATCATAGGTTTGCTCGGCGGCTGTGCTGCAGATGTTCTGGATGCAGTGGTAAGCATCGTAAAGGGCAGGCCGAAGCAACTCGGTCATGCCTGCATCTGCTATCACAAACTGCTTGGAATCAGTCTTTTTGACGTATAGACATCGAGTAACAAGTGAACCGCATTGGCCCACAACCGCTCTGCCGAGTTCGAAGTGAAGCCGCTGCCCCGGACGTAACTTCAAATGCTTGGCATACGTCTGGAAGTAGGCCTTGAAGTCAGGAACAGCATTTTTGTCGGGATTTTGATAGTCAATTCCCAAACCACCGCCAACATTGATGTTCTTAACCTCAGTGATACCTTCCGCTTCAAGCAAGTCCTGAAGTTCATTTATGCGTATGCAAAGAGCCTTGAAATCGTCCATTTTCAGTATCTGACTACCGATGTGGAAATGCAAACCCACAAAGCGAACGCTGCTGAACTGCCGGCAAGTGCGTATTGTACCTGCCATATCCTTCATGGCAATGCCGAACTTGTTTTCTGCAAGTCCGGTCGTGATGTTGGCATGAGTGTGTGCTCCCACGTTAGGATTGATGCGGAAACTGACATCGGCAACCTTGCCCATCCTCTCGGCTATCTCGGCAATAACCTCCAGTTCGGGAATACTTTCTACATTGAAATACTGAATGCCGGCATTCAGAGCCAACTCAATCTCCCAGTCGGCCTTGCCCACTCCGGCAAAAACAATCTCATTTGCCGGAAATCCACACTCTAAACATGCCTTGATCTCCCCTCCGCTTACACAGTCGGCACCGAAGCCGGCCTGCCGAATTTGCTTGAGAATCCTGGGGTTGGCACATGCCTTGACAGCATAGTGTATGTGGCAATCAGCAATCTCTTCCGTCTCCCTTTTTATCGAATCGAGTGTCTCGGCAAGCAAAACAGTGTCGTAAAAATAAAAAGGAGTACGGATTTTTTCAAAGTCATTCCTTAAGTCCTGAAACAATCTTTTTACCATAATGACTTATTTGAACAGCGTATCACTGAGTGCCTGAAGTGTCTGTTTCTTATTTGCATCCTTCACAACGAATGATATGTTGTGCGGCGAACCGCCATAACTTATCATACGAACAGGAATGTCCTTAAGTGCCATGCAAACCTTGGTCTCGAAACCGATGTTGTCACTTGCAAGATCGCCAACGACACATATGATGCACATGTCTTCTTCAACATTGACCGTTCCGTATTTTTTAAGTTCATTGATGATGTCTGCCAAATGGTTACGGTTGTCAATGGTTACGCTGACACCGACTTCACTCGTACAAACCATATCAATACTCGTCTTGTATGTCTCGAAGATTTCAAAAACTTTACGCAGGAAACCATACGCCAAAAGCATGCGACTGCTGTTTATCTGGATGCAGATATTACCGTCTCTCGCCGCTACAGCCTTAATGGTTCCGCGCTGGAAGTCATTATTGATGATAGTTCCAGGTGCAGTTGGATCCATTGTGTTAAGCAGGCGAACCGGGACACGGGCAAACTTGGCTGGCTGTATACATGTCGGATGCAGTATCTTTGCACCAAAATAAGCAAGTTCTGCAGCCTCTTCAAAATAAAGTTGGCGTACAGGCTCTGTGTGGTCCACGTAACGTGGATCGTTGTTATGCATGCCGTCGATGTCTGTCCATATCTGAATTTCTTCGGCTTGAATTGCCGCACCAATCAGACAAGCAGAATAGTCACTTCCGCCACGTAATAAGTTGTCGATTTCGCCATAAGCATTTCGGCAAATAAAGCCCTGTGTTACATAAATCTGATAACCGGCATTGTTTTCAAGCATCTTGGTTATCTTCTCTTTTATGTAGTTCATGTCAGGCTCGGCATTCTTGTCGGTTCGTATGATGTCAAGAGCATTGACGAGGAAAGCCTTAATGCCACACTCCTGAAGATAGTTCGTCACCATGTTGGTGCTTATTATCTCACCTTGTGCTAAAATAACTTTCTCTTCAAAAGAGGTGAAGTGAACCTTTGTGAATGAACGAAGATAGTCGAATTCTTCATGAAGGAATTCCAAAGTCTTTCGTTTAACTTCCTCTGTACGGTAAAGAGCATTTATATGTTCAACATATTTCTGCTCAAGTTGATTGATAATAGTATTGGCTCCTTCCGGATTTTTCTTATAAAGATATCCTGATATCTCAACAAGCGAGTTTGTTGTGCCAGACATTGCGGATAGGACTACTATTTTTACTTCTCCATCTTCGGTAATAAGTTTTGAGACGTCCTGCATTCTCTGCGGTGACCCAACTGAAGTGCCACCAAACTTGAGTACTTTCATATTGTTGTGTTGTTTATATTAAATTCTGTATCATTGTTCTGCTTCCTTCACTAATTTACCATCGACACAACGATAAACGGTGCCAGGGAAGTAATCGGGCCATTGCATGTTATGTGTACTGAGAATAATGGCAGTATGCTTTTGGCGACGAATTTCGTCAAGGAGTGCAAGGATAAGTTCTCCGTTTTCTGCATCAAGATTTCCTGTTGGTTCATCGGCAACTATGACTTTTGGCTCATTCAAAATGGAACGTGCAATGCAGATTCGCTGTTGTTCGCCTCCAGATAGTTCGTAGATGTATTTGTCTATCTTATTGCTTAGTTTTACCATTTCCAGAACTTCTTTGATGCGCTTTTCTCTATCTGCCTTTCGTTTCCATCCGGTGGAACAAAGAACAAAGTCGAGGTTGCGACGAACTGTTCTGTCTCGTAAGAGTTGGAAATCCTGGAAAACAATACCCATTTGCCGACGAAGTGCGGGCTGTTGTTTGGTCTTTAGTAGATTCATGTTAAAGCCAAGGACTTTTGCACTTTCGCCTTCTACGGGTATTTCTCCGTAGATGCTTTTAAGCAGCGACGACTTTCCACTTCCGACTTGACCAGTCAGATAAACCATTTCCCCTTCATTTACTTGAAGGTTTACTCCTTTTAGAACCAGAAGTTCGTCTTGGTAGATGTCGATGTCTTTGTAGTCAAGTATCATGTTTGTTGTTTTAGTGCTTTTTCCATCCAGGATTGTGTCGTTCCATAAGTTCTGCTGCCATATCTTCGATGCGCATTCCTTTACTTGTTAGCAATACGATAAGATGGTAGAGCATATCTGAACCTTCGTAAACAAGACGTTCGTTTGTGCCGTTTGTGGCTTCAATGACAAGTTCGAGGGCTTCTTCTCCAACTTTTTGTGCCATGCGGTTCAATCCGTCTTTGAAGAGTGAGGTTGTATAACTGCCTTCTGGCATTTCTTTGTATCGCTGTTCAATGAAGTCATTAAGTTCGGAGAGGAAGAGCAAAGGATTTGGTTTGTTTTCTTCGCCCCAGCATGTGTCTGTTCCGGTATGACAGGTTGGTCCGTCCGGATTTGCTTGAACAAGAAGTGTGTCGTTGTCGCAGTCGCTTTTGATGCTGACCATGCGGAGGTAGTTTCCACTTGTTTCTCCTTTTGTCCAGAGGCATTGGCGTGAGCGGCTGTAAAAGGTGACCAAACCTGTTTCTTCTGTCTTGCGCAGTGCTTCTTCATTCATGTAGCCGAGCATGAGTACGGTTTTTGTTTTTGCATCTTGAATGATTGCTGGTACAAGACCGCCGCATTTCTGGAAGTCTACTTTTGTCATATTCTTACGTTTATGTTTTCTACTTTGAGGTATTCTTTTAGTTGTGGAATGCTTATTTGTCCAAAGTGGAAGACGCTGGCAGCGAGTGCTGCGTCGGCGTGTCCTTGTGTAAAGACGTCGCGGAAGTCTTCCATTTTGCCTGCTCCGCCACTGGCAATGACGGGTATTGTGAGCATTGATGTGAGTTTATGGAGTGCGTTGCAGGCAAATCCTTGCTTTACGCCGTCGTGGTTCATGCTGGTGAACAGTATTTCTCCTGCTCCTCGGTCGTTGACTTCTTTTGCCCATTCGAAGAGGTTTCGTTCTGTGGGTATGCGTCCTCCGTTGAGGTAGCAGGTCCATCCGTTTTCGTCTTCTTTTGCATCGATGGCAACGACGCAGACTTGACTGCCGAAGCGGTGTGTTATTTCGTCGATGAGTTGTGGGCGACGCAGTGCTGCGCTGTTGATGCTTATCTTGTCGGCTCCTGCGGAAAGCATGCGTTCTACGTCGGCCAATTCGCTTATGCCGCCGCCGACTGTGAATGGGATGTCTATTTCGGCTGCTACTTTCTGCACCATGTCTGTGAATGTTTTTCTTCCTTCGTGACTGGCGGTGATGTCGAGGAAGACCAGTTCGTCTGCGCCTTGCTGGCTGTAGATTTTGCCCAGTTCGATGGGGTCTCCTGCTTGCCGGAGTTGTAGGAAGTTGGTGCCTTTGACTGTTTGTCCGTCTTTGACGTCGAGGCAGGGGATGATGCGTTTCGCTAACATAGGGTTCCCTTTGTTTCTCCTTCTGCGGAGGTTTTATGATTGTTTGTTTCTAATAGTCTGGCTATATCGATGCGTCCTTCATAGAAGGCTTTGCCGAAAACGACGGCTGGGATGCCGATGTTGTTGAGGGCGAGGATATCTTCTGTGCTGCCGACGCCGCCGCTTGCTATGAGGTGGCAGTCGGGGTAGCGTTCCATGATGTTTTGATAGAGTTTGAAGGCGGGTCCTTCGAGTGTGCCGTCTTTGCTTATTTCTGTGCAGAGTACGTTTTTTGTGCCTGCTTTCATGTATCGTTGGAGGAAGTCTTCGAGTTTGACATCTGAGTCTTCTTTCCAGCCATTGATTGAGACGAGTCCGTTTCTTACGTCGGCTCCGAGTATGATGTGTTCGGCTCCGTACTTTTCGAGCCAGCAGAGGTATCGTTCGGGGTCGGTGATGGCGATACTGCCTGCTGTGACGAGTGTTGCTCCGGCGTCGAAGGTTCGTTCGAGGTCGTCGTCTGTTTTTACGCCGCCTCCGAAGTCGACGGTGAGTTTTGTGTGTGTGGTGATTGCTTTCAGGGCGTCGAGGTTTACCACGTGTTTGCTTTTTGCTCCGTCCAAATCTACTACGTGCAGTCGTGTCATTCCCATGTCTTCGAACTGGAGGGCCATGTCGAGTGGGTTGCCGTAGACTTTCTTTGTGTCGTAGTCGCCTTTTGTCAGGCGGACGCATTTGCCTTCGATTATGTCAATAGCGGGAATGAGTTCTATCATAGTTCAAGGAAGTTTCGGAGAATTCGTTGTCCCACTTCGCCACTTTTTTCGGGGTGGAATTGTGTGGCGTAGAAGTTGTCTTTGTGCATGGCGGCACTGAAGGGGTGTATGTAGTCTGTTGCTGCTGCGGTATGTTCCGACACGGGTACGTAGAAACTGTGTACGAAATAGACGAACTCGCCGCCTTTGAAGTTGCGGAAGATGCCTTCGGGCTTTTCTATTTGCAGGCTGTTCCATCCCATGTGTGGTATTTTGTCTTCGTGTCGGGCCGGTATGAATCGTTTCACGTCAACGTCGAAGATGTTGAGGCAGTCCACGTTGCCTTCTTCCGAGTGGCGGCACATGAGTTGCTGCCCGATGCAGATGCCGAGTACGGGTTGTTGCAGTGATGGGATGATGCGGTCCAGGCCATGCTCTTGAAGGTAGCGCATCGCTCCCGAGGCTTCGCCTTGTCCGGGGAACACAACTTTGTCTGCGCTTTGCAACTCCTCGACGGAATCGGTCAGGAGTGGTTCGACGCCCAGGCGTCTCAAGGCGTGGATTACGGAAAACACATTTCCGGCATTGTATTTCACAACGGCTATTTTCATGCTGTTATTCTATATTATAATTTGGGCGCAAAGATACGTAAAAATACCGAAACTACGGCCTATAATGGTTAGTTTTTTTGCATTATAGGTCTATCTCTGCCTCCGGAAGTGCCTCGAAGTATCGTAATTCGGAGCCTTGTTCTTTAGGGTGTTGATATTAGCCCTTGTGCCTTCGTCTGAAAAAGGTGTACCTTTATGACAATAATGGTTAAGCATTATGGCCATAATGGTACACCTTTTTGGCAATAATCCTTAACCTATTTTGGAGACAACCTCAGGGGAAGGATTGTCGTCGTATGGCGTATGTGATGAAATTGCTTCTGCAGAAAGATTTATGTCTGCGTACTTAGAAGTCCAAATCCAACTTTATTGCACCTTCCGTCTCGTCCTGTTGGAGGTCTTCCTGCTGACGCTGTTGAGCCTCACCCTGTTCGTCGGTCACGAAACGGAATGCGTCGCGAAGTGCATCGTCGAACTTGCCGAAATCTTCACGAAAGAGGAATATCTTGTGCTTCTCGTAGTTGACGGTCGGCATATCCTGACTACCGCTCTGCATCTTCTTGCTTTCAGTGATGCAGAGGTACATCTCGCCACGTCGGTTCTGCTTTACATCAATGTAATAAATGCGCTGTCCGGCCTTGATAGTTCTCGAGAAAAGGATGTCTGCCTCACGTCCTTCTTGGTTTTTCTTTTCTGTTTCCATATGCGTTTAGCCTGCTATTGACCCCCAAATTTCATCATATTTATGCGAACTGCCAAAAAAAGATGAGGGAAAATATCGTATTTTGTGCGAAAATGACTAATTTTGCGAACTCTAATATATAAAGGTGCTCTATGATAAACCGTGAATTGATTCGATTAAAACTTGTGCAAGTGCTCTACTCATACCTTCAAAAAGGCAACCATAACCCCGATGCCTGCGAGAAGGAACTGCTCCTGAGTCTTGACAAAGCATACGACCTCTATAACTATATGCTTCAGTTGATGGTAGAAGTGGGACGCATGTCTGTCCGCATGTTCGAAGTCTATCAGAACCGAAGCAAAAAACTAAACGACGGCATACAGTGGAGCCGTAAATTCGTAGACAACCGCTTCATCCTCCAACTCGAATCGAACAAACAACTCCGAACCTATTGCGACGAACAAGCCTTAAGTTGGGCCGACCATGAAGAATTCGTGCGAAACCTCTATTATAAGATAGAAGAAAGCGATTTCTACAAAGAATACATGGCCTCCGAAACATCATCATACGAAGAAGATCGAGAAGTGTGGCGACTCATCTACCGACGCCTGATCGTCGATAACGAAGAACTCTCCGAACTGCTCGAAGACATAAATGTCTATTGGAACGACGACAAAACAATCGTAGATACCTTTGTCCTCAAGACCATCAACCGCTTCACATCCGAAAGCAACTCAGCCTTCCCCCTCATGCCCGAATATAAAAGTGACTCAGATCGCGACTTCGCAACCAAACTCCTGCGCAGAGCAATCATGGGACACGAATACTTCAGTGGCCTCATAGGCTCAAACACTCGCGGATGGGACCCCAAGCGAATCGCCCTGATGGACCGCATCATACTCCAACTCGGACTCGCAGAAATAACAACATTCCCCAACATACCCATCAGTGTCAGCATAAATGAATACGTCGAGATTGCCAAGATGTACAGCACCCCGAAGAGCGGAAAATACGTCAATGCAACTCTCGATGCCATCGCAAAACAACTGATGGAAGAAGGAAAACTCGTGAAAAACGAACAAAACACCAATAAATAAGTAACATATTCAATCATTAAAACTGCCCACAATCCTATAATGCAGTTCCCTCGTCTCTAAAGAAACAGGGTCACGGAAAGGATCTATATTATGCTCACATTACTTCAAGCACAAAATGGAGGCAATATGTCATTCCTCCTTATGATGGTCATCATCTTCGGTATCATGTGGTTCTTCATGATTCGTCCACAGCAGAAAAAGCAGAAGGAAATACAGAACTTCCGCAACAACATTGCCCGTGGACAGCAGATTGTTACAGCCGGTGGCATCTATGGCACAGTCAAGGATATCGACGAGGCAGCAAACACACTCAAGGTAGAAATTGCCAATGGCGTTTGCATCACAGTGGATCGTGGCAGTGTCTTTGCATCTCCACAGCCAACTGCCAAGTAAAAATCACAAGGAAGTAACATCCCTCAGCCCTAACAGACATTATGTCGAAGACAAATATCATCAAGCAGATAAAAGATAAACTGTTCGGGGAACGAAGCCACGAACTGCTTGTCTTCTGCTTCTTTCTCTTCGTTTCATTCTGTTTCTGGCTCCTGCAGGTATCGGGCGAAATACAAAAACATGAGGTTTCTGTCAGCCTTCGGCTCGACAGCATTCCCTCCGACGTGGTGATTATCGATTCATTACCGTCAACTCTTACTGTTACCATACAGGACAGGGGACTTGCTTTGGCCCGACAAGGTTTTTTATCTCTTTTCCAAAGCAAGTGTGTAAGCATCGACTTCTCCAAATATGACAGAGGACACAACGATGCAGAAGTACGCATTTCCGCACTCGATATTCAGCGAATGGTGTCGCGCGAATTCTCTGCTTCAACAGAGATTCTGTCTGTTCGCCCCGACACATTGCACTATACATACAACCATGGACTTTCCCGCACCTTGCCTGTCAGGCTGGCAGGCACAATCAAGACTTCGCAACAGAACTATATCCAGAACATAAGCATTGAACCTGATTCGGTGAAGGTCTTTGCTCCTGTTGCTGTTCTCGATACGATGCATGCTGTCTATACTCAGGCTTTCACGTTAGATGGGTTGCAGGAGTCGGTGAATTATGATGTAGAGTTGTGCAAACACAAGTTCATAAAGTATGATCCTCAGCAGGTTCGTGTCAATGTTGGGATAGGCTATTACACGGAAAAGACTGTCCGTGTTCCCATTATTGGTCTTAATTTCCCTGCAGATAAGCGGCTCAGGACTTTTCCTGCCGAAGTGTCTGTCACCTTCCGCATCGAGTCTGGTCGCTATCATAAGATAACGTCGGAGGATTTCATGCTTGCAACAACATACGAGGAACTGCTGCAGAACACCGGAGACGGCAAACTGTTGTTGCACTTGAAGGCGAGCCCCGATGGTGTGTCGGACATTAAGATTTCCCCTCAAGAGGTGGATTATCTTATTGAACAGGTTGTGAACGAGGACAATGAACTCTGACAGATGGAGGGGCTCTGTATCTTGGGAATAACCGGGGGGATAGGCTGCGGAAAGAGTTTCGTGTCGTCTATTCTGGAGGAGTGTTACTCTATTCCGGTTTATGACTGCGACAGCGAGGCCAAGCGTCTTATGTCGTCCGACGAGGAGATACGCAGGAAACTTATCGGACTCGTAGGCGAAGGTGTTTATTGCGGTTCGGTGTTGAACAGGAAGTTGCTGGCCGATTATCTTTTCGCCAATGCGGAGAATGCTCAAGGCGTCAATGCCATTGTGCATCCTGCTGTATGGCGTGACTTCCTGCGTTGGGCGAAGGAACAGTGTTGTCCGTTGGTTGCGTTGGAGAGTGCCATTCTGTTTGAATGTGGATTTAATGCCCGAATGGATTATGTGCTCTTCGTCGATGCTCCGGAGGAAGTGCGTTTGTGCAGGGCCATGCAGCGTGACTCGGCTACGGAGGAACAGATTCGGGCGCGAATGGACATGCAGCATCCGGAGGACTACCGGCAGATGTCGGATTTCATCGTTGACAATAGCAGGGACGACGACGGGTCTCTTGTTGGGGTTTTGAATAGGATTTTAGACGAAATAAAGCGTAATGCAGTAATAAATTAAATAGGTAATAATATGCTTGAAACTATTTTAGCCATTTCCGGGAAGCCCGGACTCTACAAACTTGTATCGCGTGGTAACAACAATCTTATCGTTGAAACCGTCGATGCGCAGAAGAAACGTTTCCCCGCTTTTGCGGCAGACAAGGTTATTTCATTGGCGGACATCGCCATGTACACCGACGAGAAGGAGGTTCCTCTTCGTGAAGTTCTGAACAACATCAAGACAAAGGAAGGCGGAAAGGTTGCTTCTATCGATTATCGCAAGGCATCGAAGGAGGAACTGTTTGCCTACCTGGGTGAGGTTCTTCCCAACTTCGACCGCGACCGTGTTTATCCTGCCGATGCAAAGAAACTGGTTCAGTGGTACAACTTGCTTGTAGAAAACGGCTTGGACAACTTTGACGAAACTCTCCAGGAGACTGAGGGAGACAATATCGACGACAGAAAGGCGTAAGGTTTTCTCTGCCCGACGTCGGTCCGACGGACTACAATAACAGATGTTTTCGCAGTAGGCGAAAGCATCTGTTTTGTTTTATGTCTAAAGGTTTGGCTTACGCTTTTCTGCTCTGACGAGAAGGGTTCAGACAGATGGTTTGTATGGCATTTTAAGACACCCATGACGCAGTCTGAAAAACAGGTGTACCTTGTTGGCAATAAAGGTTAAGCATTCTGCCCATAATGGTTAACCTTTCCGACCGATTAGGCAGTAGATGTTTTCCGACGCCTCATTGGCAGTGTTACAGAATGTTGTGGAACGGCATGTTTCCTCTGCCGGCAACGGCGGAATTCCGACACCAATATCCTACCCCATTCGTTGAGATACACCGACGGGAACTATATGATGTGGCATCATAAGTTCCCGTCTGCTGTATGGCGTTGTATCAGGATATAGCCTATTTCTTTACGAATGCTCTTTTGAGATCCTGCGACACGTTTATCATATAGTCGCCCATATGTTCGTAGGTATTAACGATGTCCATAAAGTAAACATTCGTCTGATAGTTCTTTCCGTCGTTGTCGATGTTCTCAATAATAGAATCTCTGAAATTGTTTCGGAGCGTGTTCAGGCGGTCTTCGGCATTATATGCGTTCGAAATGTCTGTGAGTTCTCCCTTGTGGGCAGCCACCAGATTTTCTATCATCACATCGTATGTCTCGCAGACAGCATCGGCCATGGCATTGAGATTCTTTAATGTCTCGGCGTTGAAACTCTTCTTGTGTATGTTCTTTCTCGATAGAATTCGGCTGATAGTCTCGCCCGAATCGCCCAACGACTCCAGTTCGCCAATGATTTTATACATAGCCTTTATCTTCGCAGAGGTGCTCTCGCTGATCTCTTCGGAAGAGACACCGTTCAGGAACGATGCTATTTCATACTCGATACGGTCGGAAATCTCTTCGTACTTCACCAGTTTCTCCCTGTACACTTCAAACTGGTCTGTGTCTGCCTCGTTGATGGCATTCTTCGCATAGAGCGCACCATTCTTCGACACTTGGGCAAAATGTATAATCTCCTCGAAAGCCTGCTCCACCGACAACTCCGGTGTAGCAAGAGGACCGGCAGAGATGTATTTGAGCCTGAACACCTCCTTCTCCTGGTTCTCAGGCGTACGGATAATGTAACTGACTGCCTTCGCAATCCATCCCGTAAACCATATAAGAACCAATGTATTTATGGTATTAAACATGGTGTGGAGCATCGACAAACCATACAATGCAGCAGTTCCATTGTCAGAACCCGTGTCCGTCACAGCAAAATCATCGGCTGCAGGATTGGGCAAACCAAACATGTTTTCAGTAATCAGACCGACAAGGTTCAGGAAAGGATTGTAAAGAGCCAGTGCCCAGGCAACACCAAACAGATTGAAAATAGTATGAGACAACGCAGCACGCTTTGCCTGCGTATTGCCAATGGAAGCAGCAATGTTGGCAGTTATAGTGGTGCCGATGTTCTCACCCAACACCATAGCACAAGCCATGGCAAAGGGAATCCAGCCCATGCTTAGCATGATGAGCGTAATAGCCATTGTGGCAGACGAAGACTGCAACACCAAGGTCAGTATCGTGCCAAAGGCAAGGAAAAGCAACACCGAACCAAAACCATAGGAAGACCACGTCCTTACGAATTCTAAAACCTCAGGCGTCTCACGAAGATCAGGCACAGAATCCTTCATAAAGGACAGCCCTAAGAACAACAACGAGAACCCAACTATCAACTCACCTATGTTCCTGCGTTGATTCTTCTTCGAGTTCGAGAAAAGAAAACCGAACATCATCAGAGGAACAGCCAGTATGGAGATGTCAGCCTTAAAGCCTAACCACGACACCATCCACGCAGTTACGGTCGTACCTATATTGGCACCCATGATGACTCCGATGGCCTGTGTTAGCGTGAGAAGCCCAGCATTGACGAAACTGACCACCATTACGGTTGTTGCCGACGAAGACTGAATGACGGAAGTTATGCCTAATCCAGTCATCACACCCTTGAAGGGATTCGATGTCATTGCAGACAAGAAACTCCTCAATCTATCGCCTGCAGCCTTTTGCAAGCCAGAACTCATCAGGTTCATGCCATAAAGGAACATGCCCAATGCTCCTAAAAGAGTGAATAATTGTAGTATTCCCATTGTTCGATATGTGTGTTAAGATGTTTTTTCAACTGCAAAATAACAATATATTTGTTTCATAATTATTACAGTCGACCAATTTCTTTTAAATAATAATGGAAAATGATTGTTTGGGAGTTGTTTTGCGGGGAGAACAACTTTGATGTTTAGTCTATGTTGAGATAGTAGTTGAGAAATGCAGAATAGGTTGTCTTGGCTCCTGGTGCTTTAGGCATATTCATTCTGACGTTGGGGGCTATCTTTACGTATTTGCCTATTTTAATCTGTGTGCCAAGCATTGCTGTTGACTCATCGTTGTCTATGTTCCAATCGTTTTTGGAGTACAAATCGTCGAAACGTGCATAGAGTGATACAATCTTTGAGACCTTTACGGAGCCATATACGGAGTAGCCATATCGGTCTGCATTGTCTTTGTATGATGCATTTGTCATGTAGTTGTATTCTGCTCCCACTTCGAATTTCTTGTGGTTGTAACCGGCGAAGGCTGCTATGTTGGTGATGTTTTTCTTGCCTTCTTCTCCGCTTTCGTTGATGCCTCCGTACAGGCGGAACTTAAGTCCCTTTATGGGAGTGAGTGTGATGCCTATGCCGTAGTTCAGTCCGTCGTTAATCTGCAGTTTCTTGTAGCCTTCGCCATTTACGATGATTGCATCGGCAGATATCCAATCGGCGAATTCGTAATCGACCGAGAGGCCCAGGTCTGCGCTGCTGCCAAACTTGTATTGGCCTTGAAAAGACTTCATGATGTAGCGGTGTCCCCAGAATTTCTCCTGATATCTGAACTGGCGTGTTGGGATGATACCTACTCTCAAGGTGAAATCATTCTTCTCCCATGTGGCGAATGCCTGTTTTACATATACTGCTCTTTGGCTGCCGCTGTTGTCTGCTGCCTTGCCGATATACAAGACCGCTTTAGCGGAGAATCCGTTTTTGAACTCGTATTCATAGCCGAGTTGGTTTACCTCTATGTCGAATCCACGCTCTTTGTTGTTGCTTCCAAAACCGGTGTGGAAGTCGCCCATGAGTTTTATGATGGCTTCTCCCTTTGATTTTTCTTCCTCTTCATCTTCTTCGGCATGCAGTGTCAGGCAGGGGAAAGTCATGAGGCACGTCAATAAGAACAGGAGTTTCATTCTTGTCTGTTGCGATAAGGTGAAGTTGAAGATGGAGTGGTAAAAACGTTTCATATTCGCTGTTTCAACAATCTATTTAGGCGTTTGATTTTGTTTTCCGGTTGCAAAGGTAAGAATTTTTTGTTTCAAAAACATTTCAAAAAAATTAGTCTTTAGTTAAATTTTTCAATAAACATACGGGGCAAAAACCTACACCTCTGTGCCTCGCCGTAAAACATCTACTGCCTAATTGGTCAATTAGGCGTGCCTTTCCAGGCAACTTGGCAGTAGATGTTGGGCAATTAGGCAGTAGATGTTTTCGAACAAGATGCGAGATGTCTAACGGCTTGATATTGGGAGTCATACAGACAGGTCTGTTTCGTCTGCATCGTAGAGACTGGTTGTTTTCTGGGAGCGTGTTGCATATATATAATATTGTAAGAGGCACTAATTTCAAGACACGAACCAAAAAACTTCCGTAAAACGGCTGATATATGAAATAATTCACTAATTTTGTCTTCGGTAACTGCATCGGATGTGGTTAGTAAAACATTGATGTATATGGCAACGGAACGCATATTGATTGTAGATGACGAGGAAACCTTGTGCGAAGTCTTGAAACTCAATCTTGAGAACGAGGGCTATGATGTCGATACGGCTTTGAGTGCAGAGGAAGCCTTGCAGTTGGATCTTAAGAAATACTCCTTGATATTGCTCGACATTATGATGGGAGAAATCAGTGGCATCAAGATGGCTAAGATGCTGAAGGAAGACGTCACCACTGCCGAAATACCAATCATCTTCTGCACGGCACGCGATTCGGAAGACGACATGGTGATGGGACTGAACCTCGGAGCCGACGACTACATCATGAAACCCTACACGATTCGCAATGTCATGGCTCGCGTAAAGAGTGTTCTCCGACGTACTTCCGGCCATAAAGCAAACGTCAAAGAAGAAAAGCCTAACGTGCTGAAAGAAGGAGGACTACAACTCGATTTGGAATTCAGGCGTTGCCTTGTGGATGGAGAAGAAGTGAAACTGACCCGCAAAGAGTTCGAACTTCTGGCATACTTGATAAAGCATCGTGGCAAAATATGTTCTCGCGAACAGATATTAAGCCGAGTCTGGAGCGACGAGGTGCTTGTCCTCGACCGCACAATAGACGTAAACATCACCCGTTTACGTTCAAAGATTGGTGCCTATGGCTCATACATCGTAACCCGTTCAGGCTTTGGTTATGGCTTCCGCGACTAAACTTCCCTACCACAGACGGCTGTTTCTGCTGCTGCTTGCCTTCTCGTGGACGATTATTCTCTGCTTCATGGGCTTCCAATATATACGGGAAAAGCAGTACAAATCGGACTACCTGAACGCTCAACTCCAGATATATAATCATCACATACTCGAGTTGCTGAACGACGGTTTGTTGTACGATGAATACATTTCGACACACGACAAACCCTTCGACGACCTGCGAATATCGGTGATAACACACGCCGGAACTGTTATTTACGACAACATGATTCCTCTGGATTCGCTGGGAAATCACCATAATAGGCCTGAAATTATCAAAGCCTTGAGCGAGGGTTCGGGCAATAACATTGGCCGACTATCGCAGAGCGACGGACGAGAATACTTTTATTCTGCAACGAAAGGCGATAAAGTGATTATCCGTACGGCAATCCCCTACTCTTCTTCTTTGCGCGAATTGTTGAAGGCGGACATGACTTTCCTTGTCCTGATGACAATAATAAGCCTTGCCATGAGTGTACTGGCCTATTTTGCAACCCGTCGTCTCGGCAAGACAATCGAGCAACTGAACCGTTTTGCCGACAAGGCACAGAAGGGCGAGGCGTTCGACGAGGATGTGCCTTTCCCAAACGACGAACTGGGTTCCATCTCCAACCACATCGTGCAACTCTATGCCCAATGGCAGCAAACGATTAAGGATCGTGATGTTGCTCACGAAGCGGCCTTGCGCGAAGAACAGGAAAAGATACGCATCAAGAGACAACTTACCAATAACATCAACCACGAACTGAAGACGCCTGTTGCCTCCATACAGGTTTGTCTGGAAACACTTCTATCGGGCATCAACCTCAGCGACGAGAAGAAACAGGAACTCTTAGAACGCTGTTATGTGAACAATGAGCGTCTGAGACGCCTGCTTGGCGACGTTATGCTCATTACACGAATGGAGGATGGCAATGCCATTATAGGTAAAGAGAAAATCGTTGTCAACGACATTTTGCCGGAGATTGCCGACGAACTCGACATCCTGCCCGATGATGAACGCATGGAACTGCATACCGATTTCGACGAACAGGTTGTCATAGACGGCAATCTTTCGCTCATAGGTTCCATTTTCCGCAACCTTACGCAGAATGCCATTGCCTACTCCGACGGCAAGAACATCTATATATCGTTGGTTGAGAACAACGACAAAGAGTGTCACATTCGCTTCGAGGACGACGGATGTGGTGTGGAAGACAAACAACTTGGCCGTTTGTTCGAGAGGTTCTACCGAGTGGACAAAGGACGTTCTCGCCAAAAGGGAGGCACCGGCCTGGGCCTTGCCATCGTGAAACATGTTGTTCTGTTTCATGGCGGCACAATAACCGCAAGCAATCGTCCGGGCGGAGGTTTGCGTTTCGATTTTACGCTGAAAAAGTAATTTTCGTGTGGGGCGAAATCTTCTTCTGCCAATCATTCTTTCAGACTCCGAGTAGCCTGCCCGAAAACATCTACTGCCTGATTGCCCGG
Source organism: Bacteroidaceae bacterium (assembly GCA_017461345.1). GTDB lineage: Bacteria > Bacteroidota > Bacteroidia > Bacteroidales > Bacteroidaceae > Physcousia. The sequence continues at coordinate 89,966 of JAFTYP010000005.1, forward strand.
AAAGGTTAACCATTACGGGCAATTAGGTTAACCATTATTGCCAACAAGCCACACCTGTTTTGGCGGCCTGCCTGCGGATTTTCTCAATCGTCTGCTTTCTGCCTCTAAACCAAGACATTGGTATCTGCGTAAAAACAGAACCCCTGCGTCTGGCAGAGGCTCTTGTGTGGGGTTATCTTTTCTCGAGCAGAACAACATTCTCGACGTGCTGTGTGTGCGGAAACATATCAACCGGTTGTATGCGTTTCACTTCGTATCTGTCGTTGAGCAACTGGAGGTCGCGTGCCTGTGTGGCAGGATTGCAACTGACATATACTATGCGTTGCGGATCGGCAAAGAGAATGGTGTCGATAACATCCTGATGCATTCCCGCTCTTGGCGGGTCGGTAATGATGACATCCGGTTTGCCATGCACCTCGATGAAGTCCCTGTTGAGGATGTCCTTCATGTCGCCGGCAAAGAATTCCGTGTTTTCGATGCCATTTATCTTAGAGTTGATTTTAGCATCCTCAATGGCTTCCGGCACGTACTCTATGCCTACGACCTTACGAGCCGCACCGGCAACAAAGTTGGCAATAGTGCCAGTGCCGGTGTATAGGTCATAGACCAACTCGCTGCCCGTCAGCCCGGCAAAGTCGCGCGCTACCTTATATAATATATAGGCCTGTTCCGTGTTCGTCTGATAGAAACTCTTCGGGCCAACCTTGAAACGAAGATTTTCCATCTCGAGGAAGATGTGGTCGGTGCCGCTGAAGAGTTGAATGTCAAGGTCTCCAATGGTATCGTTGAACTTTTCGTTGTTCACCCACAGCAAACTCGACACCTCCGGGAACGTCTCATGCATCCATTGCAACATCTCCAGTGCCTGCTTGCGAAGTTGCTCCGCAGACAATGTGCCGAAAGGGGCAAAGCAGAATTGCATGACAACCATCAGTTCGCCTGTGTTAGAGAGGCGCACCATCATGTTGCGTAACAGGCCACGATGCTCGCGGGCGTTGAAGAAAGTCAGGTCATGCTCGTAGGCATATTGTTGCGTACCATTGCGAAGACGGTTGTTGATGTCCTCCATAAGGTGGCACTCACGAATGGGTAATATCTTATCGAAAGCACCAGATGTGTGGAAACCAACGGCTCCGGGCTGCTCAAACTTCTTGCCCGAACGGATTTCATCCTCAGTAAGCCATATCTTATCCGAGAAGCCAAACTCCAGTTTGTTGCGGTAGCATTGCGTCTTTGCAGAACCAAGTATCGGATCACATTCAGGCAAAGGAATCTTCCCAATGCGCTGCAAATTGTCCATCACCTGCTTCTGTTTGTAATACAACTGGTCTTCATAAGGCAGTATCTGCCATTTGCAACCGCCACAAACACCATAGTGTGGGCAAAACTGGTCCACTCTTCGGTCGCTCTTCTTGTGAATGTAAGTGCAGAGCGCTTCGGCATAGTTGTGTTTTTTGCGCGTAAGACGGAGGTCAACAACATCGCCCGGAACAACATATGGTACAAAAATAACCAGGTCATTCATGCGGACAAGAGCCTTGCCTTCCGCTGCTACATCCTGTATTTCTACTTCCTTGTAAACTGGAAGTTCTTTCTTTTTTCTTGACATCTTAACAGTGTTTATTGTCTATTTGAATGCAAAATTAAGTATTTTATCATAATTTTCAACAAATTCTTTGCTTTAATAAAGATTTTAGAATAATTTTGCAAAATAGTAAATTCTATACAATCAAAAGGTATTTTATATTATGAGTCAAAAACGTGTTTACACCTTCGGCAACGGACAAGCCGAAGGAAAGGCAGATATGAGAAATCTGCTTGGCGGTAAAGGCGCAAACCTGGCAGAGATGAACCTTATCGGTGTACCTGTGCCTCCCGGTTTTACCATCACTACTGATGTTTGTAACGAATACTACGAAGTAGGCAAAGAAAAGGTAGTTGAGTTGCTGAAGGAAGATGTTCTTAAGGCTGTGGCCAACATCGAAAACCTGATGAATTCAAAGTTTGGTGACGTAGAGAACCCATTGCTCGTATCTGTACGCTCCGGTGCTCGCGCATCAATGCCCGGTATGATGGACACCATTTTGAATCTGGGCTTGAACGATGAGGTTGTTGAAGGCATGATTCGTAAGACTGGTCGTCCTCGTTTCGCATGGGACTCCTATCGTCGTTTCGTACAGATGTATGGCGACGTTGTGCTCGGCATGAAGCCTGTCAACAAGGAAGACATCGATCCGTTCGAAGCCATCATCGAAGAAGTTAAGGAAGCAAAAGGCGTTAAACTCGATAACGAACTCGAGGTTGAAGACCTCAAAGAACTTGTGAAGAAGTTCAAGGCTGCCGTAAAGGAACAGACTGGCAAGGACTTCCCCACCGACGCATACGAACAACTCTGGGGTGCCATCTGTGCCGTATTCGACAGTTGGATGAACGAGCGTGCCATCCTCTATCGTAAGATGGAAGGCATTCCTGCAGAATGGGGTACAGCCGTAAACGTACAGGCCATGGTGTTTGGTAACATGGGCGACACCTCTGCAACTGGTGTATGCTTCAGCCGCGATGCAGGTAATGGCGAAAACCTTTTCAATGGTGAGTATCTTATCACCGCTCAGGGTGAAGACGTGGTTGCAGGTATCCGCACACCACAGCAGATTACCAAGATCGGTTCACAGCGTTGGGCTGAACGTGCCGGCATTTCTGAAGAAGAGCGCGTAGCAAAGTATCCTTCAATGGAAGAGGCTATGCCCGAAATCTACAAGGAACTCGACAGGCTCCAGAACAAACTCGAGAACCACTATCGTGACATGCAGGACATGGAGTTCACTGTTCAGGAAGGCAAACTTTGGTTCTTGCAGACACGTAACGGCAAGCGTACTGGTTCTGCCATGGTTAAGATTGCCATGGACCTCCTTCACGAAGGTCTCATCGACGAGAAGACTGCTCTGTTGCGTTGCGAGCCCCAGAAACTCGACGAACTGCTGCACCCCGTATTCGACAAGAAGGCATTGTCTTCTGCCAAGGTCCTCACTCGTGGTCTTCCTGCATCTCCCGGTGCTGCTTGCGGACAGATTGTATTCTTTGCCGACGATGCAGCCACTTGGGCAGAAGATGGCAAGAAGGTGGTAATGGTACGTATTGAGACTTCGCCCGAAGACCTCGCAGGTATGGCTGTTGCCGAAGGTATTCTTACCGCACGTGGTGGCATGACATCACACGCTGCCGTTGTGGCTCGCGGTATGGGTAAGTGCTGCGTATCTGGTGCAGGTGCCCTCAATGTTGACTACAAGGCTCGTACCGTAGAAATCGACGGTGTTGTCCTCAAGGAAGGTGATTACATCTCTATCAACGGCACGACAGGCGAAATCTATCAGGGTCAAGTTGAGACAAAGGCTGCCGAAGTATCTGGCGACTTTGCTGAACTCATGGACCTCTGCCAGAAATATACAAAACTGGTTGTTCGCACCAATGCCGACACACCACACGATGCCGAGGTTGCACGCAACTTTGGTGCAGTAGGCATCGGTCTGTGCCGTACAGAGCACATGTTCTTCGAGGCAGAGAAGATTGTTGCCATGCGCGAAATGATTCTCTCTCAGGATGCAGAAGGCCGTAAGGTTGCTCTCGCCAAACTCCTCCCCTACCAGAAGGCAGACTTCTATGGCATCTTCAAGGCTATGGACGGATGTCCCGTGAACGTACGTCTGCTCGATCCTCCTTTGCACGAGTTCGTTCCCCACGATCTCAAGGGTCAGGAAGAAATGGCAAAGGCTATGGGCGTAACCGTACAGTACATCCAGCAGCGTGTGGAAAGCCTTTGCGAGGCGAACCCCATGCTCGGACATCGTGGCTGCCGTTTGGGCAACACATACCCCGAAATCACAGAGATGCAGACACGTGCCATCCTGGGTGCTGCCGTTCAAATCAAGAAGGAAGGTGGCAACCCCATGCCCGAAATCATGGTTCCCCTCACAGGTATTCTCTATGAGTTCGAGGCTCAGGAAAAGGTTATCCGCGAGACTGCTGCTGCACTCTTTGCTGAAGAAGGCGTAGAGGTAGAATTCAAGGTTGGTACAATGATTGAGATTCCACGTGCTGCCCTCACTGCAAACCGCATTGCATCGCGTGCCGAGTACTTCTCGTTCGGTACAAACGACCTCACACAGATGACCTTCGGCTACAGCCGCGACGACATCGCAAGTTTCTTGCCCGTATATCTCGAGAAGAAGATTTTGAAGGTTGACCCCTTCCAGGTACTCGACCAGAACGGTGTAGGCCAACTTGTTGAGATGGCAGTTGAAAAGGGCCGTTCCGTACGTCCTGAACTCAAGTGCGGTATCTGTGGCGAACATGGTGGCGAGCCCAGTTCTGTGAAGTTCTGCCACAAGGTAGGTCTGAACTATGTTTCATGTTCTCCCTTCCGTGTGCCCATCGCACGCCTTGCCGCTGCACAGGCTGCTGTAGAGGAATAATCGTTAATCCGAAATAATCTATCAATTATGGATAAGCACTTGTTTACTCAGGTGCTTATCCATAATTTTTTTGCTGTCCGGAAAACCAACCAAAGCAGATTCCAAACACCACTCGTCCGTTTTGCCAGGTGGACTGCAGGCGTAGAAATCTGCCATTCGTCGGGCTACAAAACTACTCGTGAGTAATTGCCCGACGTCTGCAGAGAACTTCGCCGACTTCTCTGCAGAAGTTGGCGAAGTTCTCTTGTGCCTCTCGTGTAAGTTAAAAATAGATTCCAAGCATTTAATTCCGCTCGGCTTGGGAGTTTTCTGGGCAGGTGGGGACATTTAACCCCACCTACCCTATTGATTTGCTTTACATTCGTCGCACTCGCTATTCTCACCGGTGTGGGTTATTTCAATGTAATGCTCTTCCACTCCGTATCCCACCATGTCCTGGTTTCAATGTTCGGTTGATAATCTGCTTCGGCATTTACCTGCTCTCTATTAAGTACAAGGTCACAACCTTCAACTTTTTCTCCGACCCTATGAAATTCAGCTCGTGTATTATGATTAATCGCAGTAAC
>JAFTYP010000006.1 GCA_017461345.1 Bacteroidaceae bacterium
CCTACACCAGTCGGAGTTAGAAGGCAAGGCAGAAGATGTCATCCTTGCTGTCCGTCAGTCCTCCACAGGCAAGAGGGACATGACTTCTGCCGAGTGGAAACAACTCTATCATGCCGTCGACGAGCTTTACCCGTCGTTCCGAGACAGGTTTCTCAAAGAGCTTGGCACCTTCACGGAACAACAGATGCAGGTCTGCTACCTGATGTGCATCGGCCTCTCCAAGCCTCAGATTCAGAACATGACCAACCTTTCCCGCTCCACCGTCTGGCGCTGGGTCAATAAGTACGATTGGGTAAACATCACGGAAAGCAAATAACCTCGCGGAAAAGAATAATTCTTCATTCTTCATTCTTCATTTTATTTCGTACCTTTGCAGGCAGAAACCAATAAAAAGAAGCGCATTATGACTACTGAGGAGTGGCTCACCTTCACTTGAGCCACGGATGTAGCACTCATGAGTGCTGCCATTATGATTGAGATTACCTTTTTCATTGTCTTATTTCATTAGTCTTGTTGCCTGAGATATGCTGTCAAATTGATTGCACTTACATGTACATGCAATTGCACATACATGTAAGTACAATTGCATCTTCATGTAGCAGCAAGGAAATGGACTTGTTGGGTATGACGAAATCTGCTGCTGCATTTCGCAACGCAGCAGCAGAAAGGCGCCATTTATTAACTTCTAAAACTTAACCTATTTTTATTGTTGTTCGTTTGCAGGAAGGTCGCCAACCCTTTCGAGTACAAAGTCGACGGCTGAAAGCCAACGCCCCGTGAATTGATGGCCTGTGAAGTCCGGGTCGCAGGAAACGCCGTAGGTGAGTTTGCCGTCGCGGACCTCGATGCCGTCTATCACTACTTTGTTCCAGCCGTAACCCATTCCGCCGTTTGCCAGAGCGATGCGAACGTCGTTGGGCGAGATTTGTAGTCCCTTCTCGTCTGCTTCCTTGACGCGAATGGCAGCGTCTCGCCAGATGTCGCCCCCGCGGTCGTCGCAGGCGGGAATTTCGCTCAAGAGCAGGTCTTCGGCCTTTGCAAAGATGAAGGCACCCGTGTTGCCCTGGTTGGAAGTTCTGGCAGCGGCGGTCAACTTGTAGATGCCCGGCTTGAGGTTTGTCTCTTTGTGCTCGGCCGTGTATCTCAGTACGCCGTCCTCGTCGGCACAGGCATCGAGGTATTCCAACTCCTTATTGCCCGTGTAGTGCCTACCCGAAACGGCATAGTACCAGCGTCCGTTGTCGTTCCTTGTCACGGTGAAACCGATGTCGCGAAGGAACTGATGGCGTTTCGTGTCGTGATGGCTCAGGCGGACAGACTCGTTGACCTTCCCCCTCAGGATGCTTTCTGCAGCCTTGAAATAGTTTTGTATCTGAGGGTCGCAGTGCTTTGCTTTGGACTCCATGACGTAGAGTTCCTTCCATATCATTGCGAATTCTTCGGGTGAGAGAAGGCGTTCGTAGCGTGAGGCTTCACGTTTCAGTGCGAAACCAATCGAGGCGAATTGCGGATTGGGAGTAGCCTTGCAGTATGTGGCGAGCGCCTTTAACTTGCACAACAGGCAGTAAAATCCGTCGTAGAAGTCGGAGAAGTGGTCCATTTGGCCCAACACATCCCGATGATACTTCGCGCTGACTGCCCATTTGCCGTCGATGTAGGTCGTGTCGATTTCCTGCTGCGGATTGTCTTTTAGCGTTTCGCCAACTTTGATGGCCGTGCGTACACTGTCCATCGTGATGCGGTTTTCGCTGGTTACGAGTGTTATGAGTTTGGGATTCTTGCCAATGAAACGGGACAGATAGCCAGTCTTGCTGCCGTCGGGCAAATCGTCCCATGCAAGGAAGAAGCCATTGTCGTTGCCGTCTTTGTCCTCGAAAGTGAGCACATACACATTTTTGTGGTTGCCTGTCAGCACAAGAGTTGCTTCCATGTTGTCTAACCGCAATCCCTTCCAAGGCTCGGTCTTTGGATGAAATTCATCTGTGCAGTAGAAAAAAGAAGTGTTTTTGAGGTGTCCCATTAACTCTTTCCAGAGGCATGTCACCAGTTCGCCGTCCGTGCATGTGAAATCAACACCCCAGTCAGTTTCCTTGACGTTGATGCTTTTCTTGTCAATAGGTTGGCCTCGCGCAATGATACGTGGGTCGGTCAGAGATACGCTTTTGTCGTTGATGAAGCATTTCAAGGCGTTCTCCAGTTCCTTTATGTCCGTGTCCCATTCCTTTATGTCCGTGTCCCATTCCTTTATGTCCGTGTCCCATTCCTTTATGTCCGTGTCCCATTCCTTTATGTCCGTGTCCCATTTCGCGGAAAGCGACAAAGCCAAGAACAAGCCGAGAAGCAAAATGCTGAGTTGTGTAAGTCTTTTCATAGTGGTATGTGTTTTTGTTTGATTTATAGTGGAATGTATCGTGTCGTGGTGTCTACGAGGTATTCCTCTTGGTAGGCGGTCTCCACTTGCTTGTGGATGATTTTGTTCACCAGGTCCTTGATGCGTTCGTCGGCTCGCATGAGGTCTGTCAACTCTGCCAGGCAGGTGTTGTCACTGCAGTCGCCCATCTGCTTCTCGAGTTGCGTGAGGTAGTAGTTGAGGCTGTCGGCAGCAGAGCCCCCCTCCAACCTCCCCCCGAGGAGGGATGCTTCTTTTCTCCCCTCTCCATGGAGAGGGGTAGGGGGTGAGGCTTTCTCTTCGGCAGACGTCGCTTGTGCCGTCTTCAAACTTCTCGTGTGAACTTTGGAAACTTCTCGTGTGAAGTTGGCCGACTTCTCGTGTGAACTTTGCGATTTACTCTCGTGTGGTTTTTCGATGACCTTAATGGTGTCTTTCTGCTCGACAGGCACTTCTTTCGTTTCGGCGAGTTGGGGCTGGCCTTGAGGCTTGAAGTCCCACCAGGCGAAGAGCGCAACGGCTGCAATAAGCACTGCGGCAGCGGCCAACAGCCCTCCTCTAAACCTCCTCGCGAGGAGGGGGGCTTTTGGGTTTTGAGCCAGTAGGGCGTCGAAGAGTGCCTCGTCTTGGTCGAGTTCGCTTTCAGAGGGGAGTCCCCACTTGTCTTGCTCTATCGGGCGTTTCCCATTGAGGTATTCGTCTATGAAGTGCTTTTTATCCATCAATGTGTCCTCCTTCTTTTAATACATTATATATATGTCTGCGTGCGTGGCTCAACATCGAACTGACCGTCCTGACGTCGATGCCGGTTGCCATCGCTATTTCTTTCGGAGCCATTCCGGCTTCTGCAAACATCCGCCAAAGGCGTTGCTCGGAGCGTCGGAGCGTTAGTGTGGCATTGTGTATGGCAGTCCGGAGTTCGCTTTCTTCGAGCGTCCGCTCTTCATTCGAAGCGGGAAGTGCGATTTCGTGGCTGATGGTGAGCGATGAGTGAGGCTGCCGCTGTGCCTTTCTCCACACATTGATGCACTCGTGCTTGGCTATCCTGATGGCCAGCCTCTCTGCCTCCAGAGGCGAGGACAAAGTGCCCCAAGCCTTCCAAAGGCTAATCATCGTTTCCTGCGCAATGTCTTCGGCCGTTTCTTCCTCCTTGAAGAAACCAAGACCGACGGCTCTTGCTTTTGAGCGCAGAATGTGTGAAAAATGTTCGAACTCTGTGTGCTCCATACACCACTATAACGTTAGAAAGTGCTCTATGTTATGCGAAGTTAAGAATTATTAACAAATTTTTCGTTCAATTCTTTGCTGTTTGGTCGAAAAAGCGTAACTTTGTGCCAACCAAATGCGCTTGTGGTGGAATTGGTAGACACGCCAGACTTAGGATCTGGTGCCGCGAGGCGTGTAAGTTCGAGTCTTATCAGGCGTACATTCTCTTCATGGAGGAGCGGTTGGATATAAAACCTAATTATAGAAATTGTAGTATGGAAAACATGTGTAAGAAACTGAGATATTCTTTCTTGCGAAACATCCTGTTGCCCTGTATCTCGTTGGCCACACTATTCATGGCTTGTACCGAACAAATCGATACCTCGGCACGCTATGTTTTCTCCGAACGCACCATTGCCAGTTATCTCGATGAACATTCGCAGTTCAGCGAGTATGTTCGCTTGATGAAAGAACAGCCCGTTAGCGAGGTGAGCCAGACAAGTGTCTATCAACTCATGACTGCCTACGGCTACTACACCTGCTTCGCTCCCACGAATGCAGCCATACAACTCTATCTTGACTCGCTCGTAATCAAGAAGATTATACCGGAGGCAACATGGGATGCCTTTCCCAATGAACGCATGAAGGACAGCATACGCTCCGTCATTGTGCTCAACAGTATTCTCGACGGAACAAAGCGCGATAAGGCATACTTCACAGCCGAATTCCCCAAAACAAACGAGGAGTTTGAAATCAACACAATGGCCGATCGCAAGATTAGCGTTACCTACGACAAAACCGACATGGACAGCCTGTCCATCGATGGCATATGCCCACTCTCCAAACGCAATCGCGACATCATAGCCATTAACGGATATATCCACGAAGTAGGCTATGTCATCAACCCCAGTAACGAGACGCTTGGCAGTACACTGACCAAGTTCGCTACCGATTATTCGTCAAACCTCAGCGTCATGGCACGTCTGGTTGGAGCCTGCGGCCTTCTCGACACACTTACAAAGGTAAGAGACGAACGTTACGAAACACTATATAAGAATGGCGAACTCCTGGACTTCAACTGGCAATTGCGCCCTTGGCCAATACCACCACCAGAACACCGTAAGTATGGATTCACACTCTTCGCAGAAAAAGACGAATTCTGGGAAAGAGAAATAGGTAAGGAACGTAAAGACATTACCATGGCAGACGTCATGGACTGGGTGGACAAGCAAGGTTTCTATCCCGATGCCGTCAAGGACGACAATTATAAGAACATCGACAATCTGCTCAACCAGTTTGTCACCTATCACCTTCTGCCACAGCGCATCCCCGTCGATAAACTGGCTCTCCACTACAACGAGAAGGGTTACAACTACAAACTCCAAAACGCAGTTCCCACTGTACCCGTTTGGGCACACTACATCCCCTTCGGCAAGCGTCGCCTGTTGCGTATCTGGGAAAGTGCAGAAAGCGGAGGCCCATACCTCAACCGCTTCCCCAAACTCAACAACGGACGTCGTGAAGACTATCACGAAAAAGAATGTTCCGAAGAAAATAAAGGTATTAAGATCAATACAGACGAGTCGTCGGGCATCATAAAACTTATCAACGCAATCATCTATCCCATCGACGAACCGATTGCTTATACCGAAGCCGTTCGCAATAACCTTGCAAAAGAACGTCTGCGTTTCGATGCTTTCGAATTCCAACCCGAAGCAATGAATAACGACATGCGTCTCGTCAGCAAAACTGATGCCTGCTGGTATTTCTCCAGCGACCCCGATAAGCAGTATTTCGATAATCTTACGGTCAATAGTAAGGAAACACTCTTCATGCTATTGAGCGGACGTGACCAGAATTGGCCGAACTACCATGGCGACGAGGTATTGGCAGAAGGCCTTTACGACATCACCCTCACACTGCCTCCCGTACCTAAATATGGCATCTACGAAATCCGTTTGGGCGTATCTACTTATAGTGGTACCCGTGGCATCTGCCAGATTTACTGGGGCTCACGCAAAGACCAACTCGCCCCTCAAGGCATTCCCGTTAACATGCAACTTGGCGGACAAGACCCGATGCTTGGTTGGGAGAAGGACACAGACGACGACGACTACAATGCCGAAGTTGATAAGAAGATGCGTAACAATGGTTTCATGAAGGGACCTGAATACATCGTTGCCAATGCAGGCGGCAGAGAAACCAACCGACTCAGTTCCGGCTCAACCCGACGCATTATTGTCCGCGAACCGATGTCGCCCGACGTTACATATTATCTGCGCTTTAAGACTGTGCAGGAGAACCGTCAGAAGCAACTCTTTGTGGACTACCTCGAATGGTGTCCGAAAGAAGTTTACGACAATCCTGTTACGCCCGAAGATATTTGGTAACTATTTGAGTAGAGAAATACATCTAATATAAAGGTCATACAAAGGAAGCCTCTTCAGCATTTGAAGAGGCTTTTTGTTTGCCAAAGGCTCAACCATTCAGCACCGAATCGACGAAGCCTCGCATTTCAGCATAGTGCTTCTCGATACTCAACAGCAAATGTAATTGGTTATTGGCTCTGACGAAATTGTGGTCGGGATACTGACACTTCCAATACTTGTCACCGTTCAGGTAATCCCACAGGAAGCGCACGCATTGCATATAGGGGAAGAGGGCTGTGGCGTAAAGTAGGTTGTCTGTCTCAATAGGCAAGAGAAAATTCTTTGCACTCTTGAGATAGCCTTCCGTAAATGCTTTGAATATATCCATACGGAACTGTACCTTTTCCATTTCAGGGCAATCTTCAGCAACCGTGTTTGCTGCTGTCCGCAAGAAGTCGCCGTAGTCGGAGAAGATGAAGTTGGGCATTACAGTGTCAAGGTCAATTATGCATAGCACTTTACCTTCTTTGTCGAACATCATGTTGTTGACCTTTGTGTCGCAATGGCAGACACGTTTCGGTAGTTTCCCTTCCCGTCCCAGCCGTTCCGCTTTGCACATCTCTTCTGCTCGAGCCTCTATTTCTGCAAGCATTTTTTGTACACGTTCTTCCTTGACTCTGCCGATGGGATCTTGTTTGACGACATCGTAGAGTTGTTCAAGCCGGAACTCCATGTTGTGAAAATTCTTGATGGTTTCACCTAACGTAACTGGAATGTCTGCAAGCATTTTCTGGAAGTTACCAATGGCTCGACCTGCTTCACGACTATTCTCAGGGTCAATGTTTTGCTTAGTTATGGCATTGTCGATGTAGATCATTAAGCGCCAATAGGTGCCGTCGTCCATCATCGTATAGAGTTTTCCGTCGTTTTTTGTGGGGAGAAAACGTAGAACGCGTCGGTCGATGTCGGGTGTCTTGTTGGCAGCGAGGTTATTCCTTATGTGGGAAGTCACTGCGTCGATGTTGTGCATCACCATTTCTATGTTGGGGAAGATGTGGTGGTTGATGCGCTGAAGGACATAGTCGGGTTTGTCTGTTTCGGCAGTCTTTACTTTATATGTGTCGTTGATGAGGCCTTCGCCCAATGGTTTGATTTCGCAGATTGTACCTTCGAAGTCAAATCGCTCCGTTATGTTTGTCAGTTTAGAACTCATGGTATGTCGTTTTATATCATATTATTATGTAAAGATACAAATATAAAATGACAGAAAGACTATAATTGTGAATTATTTTATAACTTTGTGCACATAAACAAATAAAATCAGGGATAACATGAAACGGCTGGTCTTTCTTTTTTTCTTTTCTTGTGTCTTTTTCTTTTCCGCTTTAGCGCAGCAGGCGGCGACACCTACCACTCTCGAAGGTTGGGCGAACCGCCTTGAGACTTTCGGCAAGTCCATTCCGCAGGAACAGGTGTTTGTTCATATGGACAATACGTGTTATTTCTTAGGAGATACCATATATTATAAGGCATATGTACGCCGTGGCGATACCGGAACTCCGAGCCGATTGAGTGGTGTTCTCTATGCGGAGTTGTTCAATCAGGACGGCTTTCTTGTGGAGCGGCAACAGTTGGAATTGCGCAATGGTCAGGTGCATGGCAGTTTTGTTTTGCAGGATACGCTCTATGGCGGCTACTATGAGTTGAGGGCTTATACGCGTTGGCAACTCAACTGGGGTGTTACGGAGCATCCGCACAATAAGGTTTCCGAGCAATGGTTCTTTAATAAACGGATGGCCAAGGAGTTCTATCGTGACTATGAGAAACTTTACAGCAGGGTTTTTCCTGTGTTTGACAAACCGGATGTGCCTGGCGATTTCTATCACGAGATGACCTTACGCCCTCTCCGTCGTCAGTCGAAAATAGACGAGACATCGCCCAAACCGAGATTACAACTCTTTCCGGAGGGCGGAAACCTTGTGGCAGGTGTCCCCAATCGTATTGCCTTCGAAGCGACAAGCAACGAGGGTTTGCATTTGGATGGAAAGGTGACGGTGGCCGATGGCTCTGGCAATGTGGTTGCCGAGGCAGACGTCGAGCAACGGGGGCGTGGCTCATTTGTGTTCACGCCTCAAAGCGGAAAGACATATTCCGTGACCTATACCGGCAAGAAGGGTACGGCAAAAGAGAAACTTCCAAGCCCCGATGTGGATGGTGTGGCACTGCAAGTCATGAACAATGGGGCAGGGAATCGACAGGTAGAGATTAGGGCGGTGGGCAGTGCGGCCACCGAAGAACTTGGCATGACTGTGATGCACAATGGCGTTATGCTCGACTTCCTGACTGTTCCGGCCGGCACTTCTGCAACGCTTGCCCTTGATGAGGCTAAACTGAAAACCGGTGTTTGCCAAGTTACCATATACAATAATGTGGGGCGTGTCTATGCCGACAGACTCTTTTTCTGTCGCAAGGACGAATTCGCTGCGAGCAATCTCCGCTTCGGTGGCTTGGGTAAGCAGCCTGCAGAGCCTTTTGCGCCTGTCAGTTTTGCTGTGGAAGGTGGTACGCCTGGTGCTACGGTCAGTGTTTCTGTCTGCGATGCTACACATTCCGAGTACCTCTACGACAATGGGAATATCCTGACGGAGATGCTTTTGTCGAGTGAGATACGTGGTTTTGTGGAGAACCCCGGTTACTTTTTTGAGAAGGATGATGATGAACGCCGCCGTGCTCTTGATCTTTTGTTGATGATACAAGGCTGGCGTCGTTACGATTGGCATACGATGACGATGCCTGGGGCTTTTGTCCTTAACCATAAGCCCGAGCAGACTCCTCTGTTTGTTGGTGAGGTAAATAGTTATATGGCTTCGGAGCAGGAGTCTTTGTTTGCCGACAATTTCCACTCTATAAGTGCTGGCTCTGCTACTTTTGAGTCTGTCAGTTTGACTGGCGAACAGCAGGTGGCTACCAATATGGACAGCGATACGAAGGAGGCCGAAGATGGTGGCAGTGTGACGGCTTCGCGTCAACTTACAGAGACAACTGGTCCGGAGGTGACTACGCCTCGCGACGAGTTGGCTCGCTTCTCTCAAGGGGAGAAGTTCCTGAAGCATGAACTTTTGGTCAGGGCTCGCTTTGCAAAGCCTGGTGCCGATCAGGGTGTTGTTGGTGAGATGCTGACCGAAGGGCATTCGTTCTCCATTCCTTCACCGCGTTTCTACGAGGGTTGCATCTTTCATCTTTCTGCCAGCGACAGCACCAAGTGGAAGGAGGGCAAGAGCCATGTCTGGGAGTATCCCAGTACGGACCGCAACGACAAGTTGAACTATCCGGAGTTTTATGTTCGCCTGCGTCCTTTCTTTCCCCGTTTTGTCAAGCCGTACAACTGGTATCAGTGTCATCTGGCACCTGCGCCCAAGGGCTCTGCCATTTCGCAGGAATGGGTGATGGACGGTTCGCGTTTGCTCGACGAGGTGACTGTCAGAGTCAATCGTGCAAGGCTTGGCAGGTTCGACCCCACTAAGCCGGCTTATGTCATCGATGCCTATGAGGCTTTCAACGAAGTTTGTGATGCCGGTTTCTGCCCGGGCATTTACTATGGTTACAATCGCTTTGTACGTGACATCTCCCGTACTTTCATTGGCGACATGAACTTGTCTCGCGACTATGTCCTTGACTTGCGTCTGGACGACAAGAAGGAATCCAACATGTCGATCGTCGAGCAGAACCGTATTTCTACAGGCATAGAGGGTGGCGGAATGCCAAAAGAAACGTTCAATATCTCTTCTCATGAAAAGGACAAGTACAATCTGCTGAAGAACTTGGGCAAGGTTTATATCTTTACGGACTATTCTCCTCGCAGGGAGGGCAATTCGCTTTACGATGGCGAGGATATTCCTACGGTGACTGTTTCTCTGCACCTCATTGACAACAACGACACGCACCGTTCTACTTCTCGCGACCGCCGTTACATTCTTCCCGGTTTCTCTGCTCCGGAGGAGTTCTATCAGCCAGACTATTCCAACAAGCCTCTGCCCGAGGTGAAGGACTATCGTCGCACGCTTTACTGGAACCCCGACCTCAAACTCGACGAGAATGGCAGAGCGGAGATCCGCTTCTTCGGCAACGGAAGGCAGACGCATCTCGGCGTCCGTGCCGAGGGACTTGCCAACGACGGCACGCTCCTTACGGGCAAGAGTTTGCCGGAAGACAGATAGGGCCTCATTGCAGGTATTGCAGACAGGCGTACCCCTTCGCTCGGAAAGGTTAAGCATTATGCCAATAATGCTTAACCTTTCCGGCCATAATGCTTAACCTTTTTGGTCATAATGGTTAACCTTTTTTTGTAGAGAGGCTGTGCCTTGTTTGTTAACTACTGCTTCAGGGCGTTTTTCTTCCCTTTTTCAATGGCAAAGTTTCATGGTTAGAAAAAATAATTGTACCTTTGCAGACAAAATAATATGAACGTCGATGCGTAAAAGGTTATTATTGTGTCTGTTTGCAATCTCCATGCTTTTCGGAGTGGTCTGTGCGGAGACTCCGGAATTTGGCGTGCCCCATGGCATCTATAATGCAACCTTCCGCCTTTCCATAACCTCGCCGGTTCCCGGTGCAACCATCTATTTCACCGACGACGGCAGCGACCCTCGCCAGAATGGAATGCTTTACGACGGGGCGTTCAGCATCAGTCGCACTTCGGTCATTCGTTCGGCATATCTACATTCCGACACCGTCTGGAGCGACGTCAAGACAGCAACTTACATCTTCCCACAAAGCCTGCTGACGCAAGGCAACAGGCCCTACGGATACCCCACCTACTGGGGGAAGTACTGCGAAATATCGGGAACAGCCATCGCCGACTACGAGATGGACCCCGAAATAACCGGCCACGAAACATATTCCGCCTATGTCACCGAAGGCATAACCACCCTGCCCATCGTCTCCCTCGTTACCGACAAGGGCAACTTCTTCAATAACGTGGCAGACGAAAAGACGGGCGGCATCTACATCTTCACCGGCTGCCCCGTAGGCGACGGCACAGGAAGAGGGTGGGAGAGACCCGTCAGTTTCGAACTCATAGGCGGAGAAGAGAACCACGACCTCACAGTGGATTGCTGCATCAAACTGCACGGCGGACACGGACGCCTGCCCGAAAAGAACCCGAAACACGCCTTCCGCCTCCACTTTAAAAGCGAGTACGGACCCAAGAAACTCAAGTACCCCGTCTTCGGAGACAGCGGACCGAAGAAGTTCAACGCACTCGTTCTTCGCACATTCTTCGGATATTCATGGCAACATTGGGACAGCAATCAGCGCAACAAGGCACAGTATACGCGCGATCTTTGGGCACGTGCCACACAAGCAAAGATGGGCGACCCCATCAGCAAGGCACAGTATGTCCATCTCTATCTCAATGGAATGTACTGGGGAATGTATAACCTGTGCGAACGCGTAAACGACGATTTCTGCGCACAAAACTTTGGCGGCTCGGAAGAAGACTGGGACGTGACAGAAGTTGACGGCGGCGCCGGACAGTATCATGCCGCAATACCCACATACGGCACCATCGACGCATGGAACGCCATGGCAGACCTCATCTACGACCTCCCCAACCATTCGAGTTATATGCACCTCATCGGGTGCGGCTCCGACGGCAAGCCAAACGTAAAGTATCCACCTCTGCTCGACGTCGACAACTTCATCCACTACATGCTCATCAACCTCTACGGAGGCAATACCGACTGGGACCACCACAACTGGTACGCATACAGAAACCGCATCTGGGCAGACCAAGGCTTCCGCTTCATTTGCTGGGACACAGAAAACATCCTCGTCTCGCCCTCGGAAAACCTTACGAACAAAAACAACCGCGGCTGCCCAACAGGCTTCCTCAACCGTCTGATGAAACAAGGCATCTTCGCTCATCGTTTCCACGAAGAAGCACAACGTGCACTCACACACGGAGGCCCCCTGTCGCCCGAAACAGCAGAAGCCACATGGGACAGCCTAAGCAATGTTATACGACTGGCATTGTGGGACGAAGCCGCACGCTGGGGCGATTACCGTCGCGACATTCATCCCTACACCACAAAAGGCGCCCTCTACAAACCCGACGGAGCCTATGAAGCAGAACGCCTGCGTCTTCAAAAACAATACTTCCCCGTCCGTACAGACAACTTCATAAAGCAACTCCGCGAACGTGGCTGGTTCCCCTACACAGAAGCACCTGCCATCTATGTCGACGACACCGAAATAGGATACGGAATCCACCCATTCTCTACACAAAGCACCCTCACCATGACGGGCACAGACATCTATTATACACTCGATGGCACAGCACCGGTCAACTGGTTCAAGAACGATGCCGGGGCAATTTCATCATCGGCAATACAATACACAGAAGGCGAAAACATACTCTCAAGGTTCAGCGGGTCAGTCATCCCCGACACCATTACATTGCGGGCCATCTGCAGAGAAAATGACGAATGGAGTCCCATAATGAGCGTAAAACTTGCAACCTACGACCCAGACTTTGTTTCCTTGCCAAAAGAGAACAAGCCCAAAATGGAAGGACTGTTTGACCTCCATGGCCGACGCATCACTGCTCGCGACCTGCGTCGAGGCATCTTCATCGTCAACGGAAAGAAGGTCCTTAAGAAATGAACTGCATAGAAATCACATCGCTTGAAGACCAAGGTCTGGAAGTTTACGGCACACTTACCGAAGCACAACTGCGCAATAAACTCGAACCCGAAAAAGGCATCTTCATAGCCGAAAGCCCAAAAGTCATCAATGTCGCACTCGATGCAGGCTTTGAACCAGTATCACTTCTTTGCGAACGCAAACATATCGATGGCGATGCCCGTAACATTATCGAACGATGTCCTGCCGAAATGCCTGTCTATACCGGTAGCCGTGAACTGTTGGCGCAGTTGACAGGCTATACTCTGACACGCGGAGTGCTCTGTGCTATGCGTCGTCCCAAACCACTTTCGCCGGAAGAAATCTGCAAGGATGCACATCGAATCGTTGTCCTTCATGGCGTTGTCGACACAACCAATGTAGGTGCAATCTTCCGTTCGGCAGCAGCACTAGGAGTAGATGCAGTGCTGATGACACGCAACTCGTGCGACCCTCTGAACCGCAGGGCAGTTCGTGTCTCGATGGGCAGTGTGTTTCTTGTGCCCTGGACGTGGCTCGATGCAGAAGACGGAACAGCAGCCGGCACCATTCACAAACTGCAGGAAATAGGCTTTACTACTGCTGCAATGGCTTTAAGAAAGGATGATATCAGTATTGATTCCCCACGTCTGAAGGCAACGGAACGCTTGGCTCTAATCATGGGGACAGAGGGTGATGGCCTGCCCGATGCTGTTATCGATGCAGCAGACCTCGTTGTGAAAATTCCAATGCATCATGGAGTTGACAGCCTTAATGTAGGAAATGCTGCTGCAATCGCTTTCTGGGAACTGAGAAAGCATTAGCAGTCTTCTACATATCGTACTTCAGGTTCTCCCATTCGGTTTCCTGATCAAGTTGTGCCATAAAGTCGTTCAGCACACTCTCCTCTACGTCGCCAAGTTCAAACTCCTTCAAGGCATCTTTACGAATCTCGGCAATCCAGGCGCGACGGGCTTGGACATAGTCTTCATGGACCTTTGCTGCGGTCTCTTCTGTTATTTCGTTGATGCCATAATATTCGCAGATGAGGCGGTAACTCCATGCCCATCGGTACTCGGAATAATTGTCGTTTGCCCGAATGAACTCTTCTCGGATGGCTGGAATGCTGTTGATTGTTCCGTCTTTTATTGCTGCAACAATGCGTTGTTCTTCGCTCAAGGGGATTAACAAGCCACTCAGGTCGCTCCATTTTCCTGTGCCGACAGACGAGGCAGGGCGTTCCAAACGATGTCGTTTCATGACGGCTCCCATGTAGATACGAAGGGCTATGTCGTAGTATTTGATGCCTTTTTTGAGTGAAGAGTTCTTTATGACATAGTCATGAAAGTTGTATGTTGCGACGTCGCCCGACACTTCTCGCAGTGCTTCGAGTGTTCGTTTTGCAACGACAATGCCACCTACTGAGTAGGGAGAGAGCCAGTCGAAATTGATGATGGAGCTCTTTCCGTTGTTTTGACGTTTGTCTCGTTTTGGCCATTTGCGTATGTCGCGGTACAGTCCGACGGTGGTCAGATTGCGTCCGGGCACAAGATACATGTCGTCGCCGTAGGCAATGAGGTATGAGAAGGGCAGTTTTCTGGTGTCGGGATGGTGCATGAGTTTGCCGAAGCAGACGCTGTAGGTGCCTATTTGGGCTGGCATCAGGATGTAACTTCCGCTGGCGGTTTTTGTTCCTCGCTCTAATACTCCCCAGTGCAAAGGCCCCATTTTGTAGGCATGATTAGAGAAGTTTGTTCCGGAACCTGCATTGTAGAAGGAGAACATGCCACCGATGAGGAGCGAACTTTTATGGTGTGATGCTGAGAAGGGGCCGCAGAAGGCAGCGCACGCTTCGCCGTTGCTCATGTAGCAATTTGCGAAGAAGAGGCTGTTTTCGGCGGTGAATCCGTCGGTTATCTCACAGGCTTCGCCTACGAAGCAGTTTTTTAGTTTGGCGGAATTGGTAATGGTTGAGCCGTTGTAGATGACGGAGTTTTGGCAGATAACGCCGACGCCTATTGTGACGCAGGCTTCGGGGATGCTCTTGAGGGTGCAGTCGCGTAGCCGTAATGCGCCGTCGATGATGGAGCCATCGTTGATGTGGCAGTTTGTGATGTCGTGGGTTGCGTTGATGCGTACATCGTTGCCGATGGTGGTGATGGGTAGGCTGTGTTCGGCAATGCTTTTCTTGACGAGTTGGTGAACAATGTCTGTGAAGGCTTTGTCCTGCTCGTATTTTATCATGAGGGTAGCGAGTTGCGAGTGGAGACCGTCGAATATCATGACGTTTCCGTTGCCCACTTCGTTGAGGACCGGTATGATGCGTCCTTCGCCGAAGCAGGCGTCGGGTGTGGTGTTGATGCATCCTACGTCTTCGATGAGGCAATCGTTGCCGATGATGCAGTTGCGCAGTGTGGCGCGCCGTATGCCGCTGTGTTTGAAGAAGCCTTCGTTTATTTCTATTATTTTGCGGAAGGTTCCGAGTGTTACCTCTCCGTAGAAGTTTGTTTGATGTATGTGTTCTGTGCGGAAATCGTCGGCTACGGTGATGTCGAGCCAGTTTTCTGCCGTGCATCCTTGTTTTTTGAGTGCGTCGATTTCGTGTTCGTTCAGTTTCCTCATAACATTATCTTTTTCCCTTGTATGCTTTCAAATTGCAAATATACGAAAAAAGGACTTACTCTAAATGGTGTATTGTGAATTAATTTGTATCTTTGCAAAAAGTTTTCACATTATGTATTATATCAGTAAAAGGCTGGTTATATCTGCCAGCCATCATTTAGAGTTGTCGTATCCCAGCAAGTGCAGTCAGTTGCATGGCCACAACTGGACCATCACGGTTTACTGTAAGGCTCGCGAACTTAATGAGGACGGAATGGTTGTTGACTTCAAACTCATCAAGGAACGCATCGAGTCGCAACTGGACCATGCCAACCTCAACGAGGTGCTTCCCTGCAACCCAACTGCCGAAAACATTGCGAAGTGGATATGCGATCAGTTGCCCCAGTGCTATCGTGTCGATGTGCAGGAGAGCGAGGGCAACATGGCTACTTACGAGGAGGAATGAGGGTAAACGAGACTTTTCTGTCGTTGCAGGGCGAGGGACGCTTCACGGGGACGCCTGTCTTCTTTCTGCGTTTGTCCGGATGTAACCTGCAATGTCCGTTTTGCGACACCAACCATCAGGGTTACAAGGAGATGTCTGAGGACGAGATTGTGCAGGAGGCTTGCCTGCATGAGCCTCGCCATATTGTCATCACGGGCGGAGAACCTGCCATGCAACTCACGCAATCGTTGATTGACAAATTGCACGAAGCCGGCTTTTTCGTTCAGGTGGAGACGAACGGGACAATGCCTTTGCCCGAAGGCATCGACTGGGTGACGTGTTCGCCAAAGGGGCAAACTGTCCTCGAATCGGTGGATGAGTTGAAGGTGCTTTACGAGGGGAATGGTACAGACCTGAGCATTGCCGACGTTGTCCGTGCGAAGGAGTATCGTTTGCAGCCGCTCGATACGGGCGACGACATGCGCAACCGCATGATTCTTCGCGATACGATTTCCTACATCATGCAGCACCCCAGGTGGTCGTTGTCCTTGCAGACCCACAAACTGCTCGGCATAAAATAAACTGCTCGGTGTTATACAAATGACATCGGAAAGTGCCATTTCGGTTTCTTTTTGCTACTTCGATTTTTGTCTTGAAATAGAGTGAAATAGAAAAAGAAACGGCTCAAAAACTCATCCCATTGCAGTAGTTTTCAGACTTGGCATGGGATGTTGGAAAACTCGACAGGCGAAGTTTGCCGACATGGCACGTTAAGTCTGCCGAAAACCTTAACCCAATTTCCCTTCAAGGCATACGAAAATTGCCCTTTTCCCATGCGGAAAAGGGCAATTTCTATGTTTGTCTTGTTCGTTTCGGTTCGTATGTTGCAGTCCGTCAGCCTGTTGCGAATCCTCGCAAAATTCTGGAATATCCGTACAGGGGTACAGCCCTAACATTTCGACGCCATTCTCAGCGAGTACGCAAAATACAGTTTGTAAGCAGAATTGCTGTTTTGCCTGACAGAATGTTACTTGTTCTCTTCCTCGAGCGTGTAGGTCGAACTGCCGTCGAAGCAGTGCGTGCAAATACATTCCTTCGGTAGGCCGATGGCATTCACGAGCGTCTCGAGTTTGGAGAAGCGCAGCGAATCGAGGTTCAGACGGCGGGCTATTTCGTCCACCATGCGCTTGTATTCGGGGCTGTCGGTGCGTGTGTATGCCTCAAGATTCTTGTTCTCGTCGCCCTCGAACTCCTTAATGATGCGGCGAGTGATGAGTTCTAAATCGCTTTTGCTCGCACTGTAATTGACGAAAGGACAACTGTAAACCAGCGGCGGACAACCAATTCGCATGTGAATCTCCTTGGCACCAAGTTCGTGCAACTCTTTCGTGTTGTCGCGCAACTGCGTGCCTCTGACAATACTGTCGTCACAGAAAAGAACACGCTTGCCTTGCAGCACATCTTTGTTGGCGATGAGTTTCATCTTGGCAACAAGGCTTCGCATCTCCGGATTGCTCGGCGTAAAAGAACGCGGCCAAGTGGGCGTGTACTTGCTGATAGCACGCATGTACGGACATCCATGCCCCTGAGCATAACCGACAGCCATGCCGATTCCGCTGTCAGGAATGCCACATGCACAGTCCACCTCCGTCTTGTCTTCCTCACCCATTATCCTGCCACACTCGTGGCGCACCATTTCCGTGTTCTTGCCCTCGTAGTTGCTGGTGGGGAAACCATAGTAAACCCATAGGAAAGAACAGACTTGCTTGCGCGGATTGGCAGGGCGCAGCACCTCCATCTGCTCCGCATTGATGCGGACAATCTCGCCCGGACCTATATAATACGTAGTCTCAAAACCCAGATTCGGGAAGGCCGTCGTCTCGCTCGTTACAGCCATCGCACCTTCTTTCCTGCCGACCACAATAGGCGTCCTGCCCCAAGAGTCGCGAGCCGCAATGATGCCGTTCTCCGTGAGTAGCAGCATCGAACACGAACCCTTGATGTGCTTGTAGACATATTCAATGCCGTCAACAAAATCCTTACCTTTTATAATAAGAAGCGCAACAAGTTCTGTGGGATTGATTTTACCGCTGCTGAACTCGCTGAGGTGTCCGCCTTCGTCGAGCAACTGCTGTGCAAGTTCCTCCTGATTGATGATTTTCGCAACCGTCACCAGCGCAAAACGGCCAAGATGGCTGTTCATGAGCATCGGTTGAGCATCAGTGTCACTGATCACGCCAATGCCCGACATACCTTGAAACTTGTCCAGCTCTGGCTCGAATCGAGTGCGGAAATAGGTGTTTTCAAGATTGTGAATACTCCTGAGGAACTCGCCCGTGTCGCTAAGGGTTGTCATACCGCCACGTTTTGTCCCAAGATGCGATTGATAGTCTGTGCCGTAAAAAAGGTCAGTAACACACTTCTGTTTCTGTACTGTACCAAAGAATCCACCCATTGTCTTATAGTTAATGTTGTGAGCAGAGTGTCAAAGGTTCAATATTGCCTTGGCAATCCCTCTGCTCAAGTCAAGTGCAAAAGTACTGCAAATCGTGCTTTCCTGCAACTTTTTCCTATCATTTTTTTCTGTATAAAAGCAAAAAAAGTACAGAAGAGGCCTTGTTAGTTAGGGTTGATGAGTTTGAAGTCAAGTTGCTTCCTATAGAGGTCTGCTCTGGCAACCTGTATCTTTACGCTGTCTCCGAGGTTGTAGCAGTGGTGATGACGACGGCCTTTCAGACAATAATTCTTCTCGTCGAAGTCGTAATAGTCACCCTCCAGGTCGCGCAGAGGTATCATACCTTCGCACTTGTTCTCGTCGATTTCCACGTAAAGGCCGAACTCGGTGACACCGGAAATTGTGCCTTGGAAGGTCTCGCCCAAGTGGTCGTTCATGAATTCCACCTGCTTATACTTGATGCTTGCCCTTTCTGCCTGCGCTGCGGTCTGTTCCATGTCGCTGCAATGCTCGCAGAGTTCTTCGTATTTCAACTGGAAGACATTACGTCCGCCCTCTGCGTAACGGGTGAGAAGCCTGTGCACCAGAAGGTCGGGATATCGGCGTATGGGCGATGTGAAGTGTGTGTAGTAGTCGAACGCCAAACCGTAGTGACCGACATTGTGTGTGCTGTATTTGGCTTTCATCATGGCTCTGAGGGTTATCATCTCGATGACATTTTGCTCGCGTTTGCCTTTGATGTCGCTGAGCAGGCGGTTGAGGTTGCGGCTGATGTCGTTTCGATTGCCAGTTGCTTTCAGTCGATGTCCGAACTTTTTCACGAAGTCGGCGAGGTTTAGGAGCTTTTGCGGGTCGGGATTTTCATGGATGCGATAGGGCAGAACCTTGGGCTTTTGGTTCTTGGGGACTTTGCCAATGCTTTCTGCTACTGTGCGATTGGCGAGGAGCATGAACTCTTCGATGAGTTTGTTGGCGTCTTTTGCTACTTTGAAATATACGCCTATGGGGTGTCCGTCGGGTTCGATTTTGAATCGTACTTCGCACCTGTCGAAGTCGACTGCTCCGGCGTTGAAGCGTTTTTGGCGCAGTTGTTTTGCTATTCGGTTGAGGATGATGAGTGGTTGGGCGAAGTCTTCTGCCGGTTTTGCATTGATGCTGTCGGGTGCGGGCATTGGTGCTGAGTCGCCTGGGGCTTTGTAGTCTGCTTCGCTTGCTTCGTGATGGTCTTCCAGTACTTTCTGTACTTCTTCGTATGTGAAGCGTCTGTCGCTGCGGATTACTGTGTGGGCGAGTTGCCAATACTTGACTTCTGCTTTTTCGTTGATGTGGAAGATGACGGAATAGGTCAGTTTTTCTTCGTCGGGACGGAGTGAGCAGATGAAGTTGCAGAGCCGTTCGGGCAGCATGGGTACTGTGCGGTCTACGAGGTAGACGCTTGTTGCGCGTTTGAATGCTTCTTTGTCTATGATGGAGCCTTCTGTGACGTAGTGGCTTACGTCGGCTATGTGGACGCCTACTTCCCAGAGTCCTTCTTTGAGTGGTCGGATGCTGAGTGCGTCGTCGAAGTCTTTGGCGTCGTATGGGTCGATGGTGAAGGTGAGTACGTCTCGCATGTCGAGTCGGCGTGCTATTTCTTCTTCGGTGATGCCTGGTGTGAGTTTTTCGGCTGCTTTTTCTACGTTTTTCGGGTAGGTGTATGGCAGTCCGTATTCGGCAAGGATGGCGTGCATTTCGGCGTTGTTTTCTCCTGTTTTGCCGAGTATGTCGATGACTTTGCCGATTGGGTTCTTGGCTCTTTCGGGCCATTCTATGATGCGTACGACGGCTTTGTCGCCTGTTTTGCCTTTTTTGAGGTTGTCTTTGGGGATGAATATGTCGTTGGCGAGGGTGCGGTCTTCTGTCAGGAGGTAGGCATAGCCTTTTTGCACTTGCAGTGTTCCTACGAAGGTTTTTTCGCTTCGCTTGATGATTTCGGTGACTGCTGCTTCGCGGACGTGGTGTTTTCTGCGGGCGAGCAGTGTGACTTGCACGGTGTCGCCGTCCATGGCGTGCAGGCTGTTTCGTTCGGCTACGAGGATTGGTTCGCCGCCTTCTTCGGGCTGGAAGGTGTTTTTGCCGTTTGCTTTTCGGCGGAAGGTGCCGGTCATTACTTGCGAGGGCATGTTCAGGGTGTAGTGTCCGCGCGGCTGTTCTTTGATGAAGTCGTCCATTAGCATGCCGTCGAGCACGTCGACGAGGAGCATTTTTGCTTGGCTTGTGCGCAGATGGAGTTGTTTGCAGATGCTTTTCAGGGGAAAGGTTACGGCCGGATTCTCCTGAAAGAAATCAATCACGGTGTGTTCTAAGTCGCTCTTTCGCAGTGTTCGGCTGCCGGTTTTCTTCTTGCCCATAGTTCGTATGTTTGTTCCCTGCAAATATACGCAGAAAATGGTAATTGTGTGTTATGAGGGGGAAAATATGTGGGAGTTGCCTCTTTATTTTTGTATTTTTTCTGCTCTACAGCAGGAAATGGTGGTGCCGTGGGCGGCATGTGTTGTGGTGTGTGCTGAAAATACCTTAATCGTGTTCGGCAGAATGGTTAAGCATTATTGCTGGAAAGGTTAACCTTTCCGGCCAAATAGGTTAACCTTTTTGGGGCAAAGGGTTAACCTGTTTTTGTTGTGTGCCGGAGGTGTTTGGAAATCAGGGTGTTCTATTCTGCCAGACAGCCGTCGAGCAATGCGGCGATTGCCTTCTTGTCGAGGTTCTGCCCGATGAAGACAAGTTTCTGCATACGGTCGCCGTAGCGGTCGTCCCAGTCGCGGCGGAGGTTTGCATCGCGCTGCTTCATGGCTTCCAGTTCTGCGGGCGGCATGGTGGCGTACCATTGCCCGATGTTTTGCAACTTGACCTGTTTGCCTGCTTGCTCAAAGAGGTAGCAGAAATCTTCTTCGCCCCGGAAGTAGCATATGCCTTTGGCACGGATGATGTTTTTGGGCCAGAGTCGTGCCACAAACTGGTCGAACTCGCCCAGGTCCATTGGCTCGCGACGGTAATAGACGTAGGTGCCGATGCCGTATTCTTCGGCTTCTCCCTCGTGGTGGTCGTGGTCGTGATGATGATGGCAGTGGTGGTGGCAGTGCTCATCGTGATGGTGGTGTTCGTCGTCGTGCTCATCGTGATGGTGATGGCCCTCCAGTTCTTCTATCCAGGTGGCAGATGTGGCAACATCCTTGTAGTCGAAGAGGTCGGTGTTCAGCAACCTGTCGAGTTCCACATCGCCATAGTTGCAGGGAATAATCTGTGCCTTTGGCTGCAATCCGCGTATGATTTGGCGTATGCGTCCCAGTTCGTTTGCCTCCACATCGTCGGCCTTGTTGAGCAGAATGATGTTGCAGAATTCAATCTGCTGAATGACAAGATTCTCGATGTCCTCTTCGCCGATATTCTTTTTCGTAAGGCCGCTGCCGCAATCGAACTCGTCCTTCAGGCGCAGAGCGTCAACCACGGTGACAATACAGTCCACATAAGGCACCCCGTACTTCGTTACCTCCGGCGCCATGTCTGCCATGGAACAAATCGTCTGCGCTATGGGCTCCGGCTCACAAATGCCACTGGCTTCGATGACAATGTAGTCGAACTTCTGCATCGCCATGATGTCTCGCAGCTGTTCCACCAGGTCCATCTTCAGCGTACAGCAGATGCAACCGTTCTGCAAGGCAATCAGACTGTCGTCCTCTCCACCGACGATGCCACCCTTCTGGATGAGTTCGGCGTCGATGTTCACCTCGCCAATGTCATTCACAATAACAGCAAAACGAATGCCACGACGGTTCGAAAGAATACGGTTCAAAAGTGTTGTCTTTCCACTACCCAGATAACCGGTGAGCAACAGCACAGGAATATGATATCTTGTCATAAAGCAAAATGTTTAATAATTAACAACTGCAAAGATACTGCTTTCTGCCAAATTAGACTCCTCCGAAGAAAGAAAAATACACAAAAAAGAACCCGTAGAGAACACATTGCGAACAGAAAAGAATTTTTCTCACACATAAGATGTTGTAATAACACAGAAAAATACTAACTTTGCGTGAAAATTATACATAAATAATAATATAACAATGAACAAAATCAAGTTATTCTTCCTGTTCGCTGCCATGCTTGTGGCAACAACACTGCAAGCACAAAACCCCGACTACTTTGTGCCTTACAAGCAGATAGCACTCCGCATGCCCAGTGTTCCCCTGCTTGTCAACGACCCCTACTTCTCCTTCTGGTCGCCCTACAACAACCTCAACGACGGAACCACCAAGCATTGGGGCGACCGCCAGAAGGCAATGGACGGCCTCCTGCGAGTAGATGGCCAAGTCTATCGCTTTATGGGTTCTACACGATCCACAAAACTTCTCTCCATCGCACCCATGGGAAACAAGGGCGGCTATACAGCAAAAGTACGCACCTCTATGCCCTCCTCGCTCATAGACACATGGATGAACCTCGACATCTCCGAGTCCGGATGGGCAAATCAAACAGGCCCATGGGGCACAAAAGGCGAATATCCCAACATACAAACATCATGGGACGGTGGCAACACCGACCGCTATATCCGCCGACACGTTAACCTCACAGCCGAAGACCTTAAGTGCGACCTCTGGATTGTCTATTCTCACGACGACATATGCGAGGCCTACATCAACGGCGTGAAGATAATCGAAACAAAAGAAGAATGGCGTCAGAATGTCAAAGTCCACTTGACGGGAGCAGCACGCGAAGCACTCGTCGAAGGAGATAACGTCATTGCATTCCACGTTCACAACACCTCGGGCGGTGCCTTGGCAGACATAGGTCTCTACAAGAACGACCTTGGATTCCATCCGGGCTATCGTGCTATTGCAGGAATGGCAGACGAAGGTCCATGGGAAGCTAAGGTGAAGAAGGTCGCAATGAGTGGCACAACCTGGACACAGGAAGACTATAACGACGAAAGTTGGGAAACAGAAATGGGCGCATTCGGTACGAAAGGCGAGTATCCCAACGTCAATACGAACTGGACAGCAACAGGCAGTGACTATTACATCCGTCGCTATATTACCCTTACGGCAGAGGATTTGAAGAAAGAACTTGCTCTCATCTATTCTCACGACGATGTTTGTCAGGCTTATATCAACGGCCGTCGCGTGGTTAGTGTTGGCAATTCTTGGCATCAGAATGTTGTTTATGACCTTACGGCCGACGACAAGGCGGTGCTCCACGAAGGCACAAACGTCATTGCTTTCCATGTTCATAACACGACGGGCGGTGCCTTGGCAGACATTGGCCTTTACGAAAACATCAGGAATGAAGCGAAGGCTGTCCAGAAGTCTGTTGACGTTTTGGCAACAAACACGTTCTATACGTTCCAGTGTGGCGGTGTTGATTTGGATGTTGTCTTCACTGCTCCGTTCCTTATGGACGACGTTGAGTTGATGTCCACTCCGGTGAATTACATCTCTTATCAGGTTCGTTCTAATGATGGGGAAGAGCATGATGTGCAGTTCTACTTTGGTACTACTCCGGAATTGACGGTTGACAACAACAGCCAGGCTACTGTTTCTTCCATTGTTAATGTTGGTGGTCGTTCTTACATCAAGAGCGGAAGCCGGGACCAGAAGGTTCTAGGCCGTGCGGGCGACAATATTTCCATCGATTGGGGCTACCTCTATTTGCCCAATGTGAACGGCTCTATCTCTGTGGCCGACCAGGATCTTACGACTACTACTTTTGCCTCGACGGGTGCTTTGCCTGAGAGTTCTGTGCCGTTTACGAGTTCGGAGGAGGGCGAGATGCCGCAACTTTCTTATGTTCACGACTTCGGCAAGGTGTCGCAGGCCAGCAGTTATATGATGTTTGGCTATGATGAGGTTTACGATATGCGTTACATGGATGTCAACTACAAGGGCTATTGGGCGCGTAACGGCAAGACTATTTTCCAGGCGTTTGCCGAGTTCCAGGAGAATTATGACGACATTATGGTGCGTTGTCAGGAGCAGGATCGCATTATTTATGACGATGGTTTGGCAGCCGGCAACAGCAAGTATGCCGAGGTTCTTTGTGCTTCTTACCGTCAGTGTATTGCCGCGCATAAGATTTTCGAGGACAACAAGGGCAATCTTCTCTTCTTCTCTAAGGAGAATAACTCTAATGGTTGTGTCAATACGGTTGACCTTACTTATCCTTCTGCTCCGCTGTTCTTGCTTTACAATACGGAGTTGATGAAGGGTATGTGTACTTCTATTTTCGATTATTGCGAGAGCAGTCGTTGGGGTTTCGACTTCGCTGCTCATGATTTGGGTACTTATCCTCATGCCAACAATCAGGTTTATGCTCAGCGTTTCCCGGGTTCTAATGGTGAGTTCGGTGGCAATATGCCTATCGAGGAGAGTGCCAATATGGTCATCTTGGCTGCGGCCATTTCCATTTCCGATGGCAATGCCGACTGGGCCGGCCGTTATTGGAAGACGCTCACTACGTGGACGGAGTATCTTGCCGAGAATGGTACCGACCCGGAGAACCAACTTTGTACCGACGACTTTGCCGGACACTTGGCTCACAATGCCAACCTTGCCGTGAAGGCTATTATGGGTGTGGCTGCTTATGCCCAACTCTGTTTCATGCGTGGCGATGTGGATGGCTACAATTCTTATATGGCTAAGGCGAAGCAGATGGCCACCGATTGGGCAAAACTTGCCAAGGATGGCACTCACTACAAACTGGCCTATGACCGCAGTGGCACCTGGAGCCAGAAGTACAACATGGTTTGGGACAAGGCTTGGGGCACTAATCTCTTCCCCGAGACTATAAAGAGACAGGAGTATAACTACTACATGACCAAACTGAATACTTATGGTCTGCCCCTTGACAGCCGTGCTACGTATACCAAGAGTGACTGGGAATATTGGACAGCATCGTTGGCTTCCAGCAATACCAACTTCCTCAAGATTTCCAACCTCCTCTGGAAGTATGCCAACGAGACTCCGAGCCGTGTGCCTTTCTCCGACTGGTATTCTACCGACGGCAATGGCAGCTGGGTAAGTTTCCGTGCACGAAGCGTTGTGGGTGGCCACTGGATGAAGGTCTATATGGACAAGATTCTCAGTGGAGAGATTGGCACTGCCATCGCTCCTATCCGTGCCGACGAGGTCGGCAACAAGGCGTCGAAGTACATCAACGGCTGGTATAATCTCAGCGGCCAGAAGATAGACGAACCCGTTCAGCGCGGCATATACATCAAGGATGGCAAGACTATCGTAAAATAATGGTTAACCTATTTTGCAATAATGCTTAACCATTCCGGCCATAATGGTTAACCTAATCGACCAAAAGGGTTAACCTTTCCGGCAAGCACCCCTCGGCTGTAGAAAAACATCGGCCGAGGGGTGCTCCTTTTTTGCCGCACTGCGTCGAAGGGAAAGACGAGGAAAGGGGGCAGTCGAAGGCGCATTTGGCACGGTAAAGAGAAAGGCGGAACTGCCGAAAAGCAGTCCCGCCTTGTCCGTATGTCAGTATTCAGTCTTCGTCGTTTCTTATCCTGATTCCGACTTCAGTAATGCCCGGAATGGTCTCTCTCGTCATGAGATGATAGATGCGCACACAGCCTTTCCGGTCCTTCTCCATACGGAACGGAACAAATTGCGTCTCGTACTGATGGGAATTGACACCGCTCGTCAGCGCATCACCCTCGCTGTCCGTCAGAGGATAGCGGACCGTATCGCGCCGGACGACGAAGGCATCGGAATCACATTGTTCAACGGCAAGCACAATGTCCCTTATGGCAACGCCCGTTTTCGTGCGAAGCCCCACGGTGAGAGTCCCGCAGATGTCCTCCACATGCCCGGGCAGGTCGAAACAAACCGTGTCGTGCCTCGCCCAACCATCGGCAGGCAACGTCGCATAACGATGCACCAATGTGTCGCCGGCACACGATGCCGTCAGCAGGCCTCCCAAAGCCAAAGCATACAAAAGGGTGCGGCGTGTCATTCGGAACGGCGTTCGCCTTTGTGCGACTTGCTCTTGTGCTTCTTCTTGCGCCTCTTTTTGTCGAAGCGGTTAAGGTCTTCCTGCGTCGCCAAATCAACAGGACGCTCCGGCTCCTTATGGCCACCCTCTTCAAGCGAAACAGGCTTCTCGCCGCGCTGGTTCATCTCGATGATAGCCTTCGCACGCTCAGCACTGATGGTGACAAGGTTGGCCGGAGTACGCTTGTCGGTAGAATAAGTGACAAGTTGCGACAGAATGTCCGCCTTGAAATAATAGTAGTCCGCATCCTGCGTGTAAAGAATCATGTTGCGGGCAGGCAGCATACGGGAAGCCTCCACATACTGGTCCACCTCATAGTTCATGCAACACTTCAACTTCGCACACTGGCCGGCAAGTTTCTGAGGGTTGAGGCTCAAATCCTGAAAACGGGCAGCCCCCGTCCCCACACTCTGGAAGTTCTTAAGCCAGCCGGCACAGCAAAGTTCGCGCCCACAAGGACCGAAACCGCCAATGCGACCAGCCTCCTGGCGCGCACCAATCTGCTTCATCTCAATGCGAACATGGAAAGTGTCGGCCAAAACCTTGATGAGTTGACGGAAATCCACACGCCCGTCGGCAATATAATAAAAGATAGCCTTGTTGCCGTCGCCCTGGTATTCCACATCGCCAATCTTCATCTCCAGCCCAAGGTCCTTGGCAATCTGTCGGCTCTGAATCATCGTAGCATGCTCACGGGCCTTAGCCTCCTCATAACGCTCCATGTCATTCTCCCGAGCCAAACGATAAATCTTGCGAATCTCCTCGTTGGCTTTCAGGTTCGCATGCTTCATCTGTAAAGGCACAAGTTTGCCCGTCAGCGACACAACACCAATGTCATGCCCCGGATTAGACTCTACAGCCACAATGTCGCCCTTCTTCAAAGGCAGATTCTCACAGTTGTGATAATAACCCTTACGCGTGTTCTTGAACTGAACCTCCACAAGGTCAGTCACCTCATTATTACCTGGAATGTCTGCCAGATAATCGTAGGTATTGAGTTGAGCGTAATGGCCAGTGTTGGCACTTTGAGCAGCAAAACCATGCCCGCGGTCGCCACTGAGATATTGTTTGTCCATGTATATATCGTTCCGTTTAGTTCTTTTTTAACAAAACAATCATTTTCAAAGCAAGGTCAAAGAACACCATCCTGGCATTCGTGTTCTGCGAAATGTCTCTGCTCGCATCGCTCAACTCATCCATAATGCCAATGACATTACGCTCATTGATGAACGGAGCAAAGCGTTTACTGAAGTCCTCCTCCTCCCTGCCAAGGTAGTTTATCTCCGGTTGGTTGAAGTTGTATATGAAATTCTCTCGCAGTAAACCCTGGAAATAGTCAAGCATTCTCTTCTGCCTCTCACGCCCAAGTTCTGCAACAGCCAGTGCCCATTGGTGCATTTCCTTGATGCGACGAGCATAACTATGCCGCATAAGTTGCACAAAAAGGTCAAAGAAGTGCTGCCTCTCCGAGTTCTGCTCCATGCGCCTCAACGCTTCTGTATAACTGCCTTGGGCAATGTGTGCCAGCAGATCAGCATCTTCTTGCAACATGGAATGACGTTCCTGCAGAGCCTTGCTGATGATGCTTTCTGGCAAAGCAGGCACATTGATGCGTTGCACGCGGCTTTGTATCGTACCAAGAACGATGTCCGGTTCTTGGCTGACAAGCAGGAAATGTGTGCCAACAGGCGGTTCCTCGATGAGTTTAAGGAGTTTGTTTCCAGTTTGTTCATTCATGCGTTCCGGCAGCCAGAG
This sequence comes from Bacteroidaceae bacterium, assembly GCA_017461345.1. Classification (GTDB taxonomy): domain Bacteria; phylum Bacteroidota; class Bacteroidia; order Bacteroidales; family Bacteroidaceae; genus Physcousia. The sequence goes on from JAFTYP010000006.1 coordinate 27,918, forward strand.
GACAACCACTTTACGTCCGCCCTGACTTGATTTCAGTGCTAATTTCCTTTGGAGGTTGTCGCTTTCCTGTACATAGATTGTCAGTTGCTGGTTTTCTGCTCCTATGATTTCAAGCCAATCTTCTGTGTCGAAGTATGGCGAACGGCTGAGTTGTTCGCGCCAGGGTGTGAGATAATCATCGGAAGTGGGGTGCTCGCTGCTCTTTGCCTTGTAGACAGGGAAGGTGAAATGCAGGTCGGGATGTGCCCATGGGAATGTCATATGACAGTCGGAGCATGTGCCGCAGGCTCCGTTTTCGTTGGGATTTTGGCAAAGAAGCATTTGTGCATAGGCTAATGCCAGTGCCAATTTGCCTGCACCTTTTGGGCCGCAGAACATGATGGCATGTGGCACTTTGTTCTCTGCGAGGAGTTTTGTCAGGTGCTGTTTTATGCTTTCTTGTCCTATGATGTTGTCGAATGTCATTTACATATATTGACCATTGGCTGTTGAACACTGACCATTTATTTGCAAAGGTATGAAATAATTCTCAATTCTTAAATTATAATTCTTAATTTCTTCCTATCTTTGCATGAAATGGAAATACTATGAAGGACTTTAGTGAACTCAGAATTGCTGTTGCTGGAACTGGTTATGTTGGCTTGTCGATTGCGATATTGCTTGCTCAGCATCATGAGGTGACGGCTGTGGATGTTGTTCCGGAGAAGGTGGACAGGATAAACAATGGGGTGTCGCCTATTCAGGATGAATATATTGAGAAGTATCTGGCTGAGAGGTCTCTTAGGCTCAGGGCGACGCTGGATGCTGCGTCGGCATACAGGGATGCCGACTTTGTTGTTATTGCTGCGCCGACGAATTACGACCCGGTAAGGAACTTTTTCGACACGCATCATATTGAGGATGTCATCGACTTGGTGGTGAGTGTCAATCCGGATGCGGTGATGGTTATAAAGAGTACTATTCCTGTGGGCTATTGCAGGAGTCTTTATGCGAAGTATGCTTTGAAGTTCCTGTATAAGCCTGAGTTGAAGGGCAAGAAGTTCAATCTGTTGTTTTCGCCTGAATTTTTACGTGAGAGCAAGGCTTTGTATGACAATCTTTACCCGTCGAGAATTATTGTTGGCTACCCGAAAATTATTGAGATCGACGACAGTAATTTCACGGAGGAGAATGCTGCCATCACTGCCATCGGCAACCCTGATGCCAGGTCTCATGCGGAAACTTTTGCAAGGCTCTTGCAGGAGGGGGCGGAGAAGCCGGACATCGATACGCTCTTCATGGGTATGAAGGAGGCGGAGGCGGTGAAGTTGTTTGCCAACACGTACTTGGCTTTGCGTGTGAGTTACTTTAATGAACTGGACACTTATGCGGAGGTGAAGGGGCTCGACACGAAGGCTATCATCGAGGGTGTAGGGCTCGATCCGCGCATAGGGTCGCACTACAACAATCCTTCCTTCGGCTATGGCGGTTATTGTCTGCCGAAGGACACGAAGCAGTTGCTGGCCAACTATCAGGATGTGCCGCAGCAGATGATGACGGCCATCGTGGAGAGCAACCGTACCCGAAAGGACTATATTGCCGATGCGGTGCTTCGCATGGCGGGTTATTACAGTGAGAATGCACAATGGAACAGCGAGAGCGAGCAGCATTGTGTGATAGGCATTTTCCGCTTGACCATGAAGAGTGGCAGCGACAACTTCCGCCAGTCTGCCATCCAGGGCATCATGAAGCGCATCAAGGCCAAAGGTGCCGAGGTGATTGTCTATGAGCCGACGTTGCAGGACGGCGAGAGTTTCTTTGGTTCCAGGGTGGTCAACGACCTCGAAATCTTCAAGATGTTGTCCAGAGCCATTGTGGCAAACCGCTATGAGGCTTGCCTGGACGATGTGAAGGATAAGGTCTATACGCGAGACATCTTCGGCTGCGATTAGGCGAAAGTTGTGCTTCTATATAAAACGGCTGCAGCGAGGTTTCGGAGCCTCGCTGCAGTCGTTTTTCAGCATCTACTGTCGAGTTTGCCAAATAGGTGTACCTAATTGCCCGACTTAACGTGCCTTGTTGGCAATAATGGTTAACCTTTTTTGCCGACTTGGCAGTAGATGTTTTCTTGTGAGCAGTATCTTACTGGAAGACAATCTCTTGTGCGTCGGTTGTCGGGCCCTCTACGGTGAGGATACCAGCCTCGTCGATGTTTATTTTGTCCATCAGCACAACACGCTCTTCGGGATTGTCTATCATGCGACCATGATAGACGCAGTAGCGGTTGCCGTCGGGCATAGTGAGCACCATGTTGTGGCCCGTGCCCATAACCTTGCCGCCCTTGCTCACGTTCTCCTCCAGCACAGGATTGTTTTCAGCCTTCTTGAAGGGGCCGAGAGGATTGTCGGCAGTGGCGTAACCTACGGCATAGTACTGTCCGCCATAGTGGTTCGCACTATACATTATATAATATGTGTCGCCTTCGCGGAACAGATAACTGCCCTCCGTCCAGCGACGGTTCACCTCGCCATGCGTTGCACTGCGGCTCTCCCATTCGCTCTGGCGGTCAGACAATTCCGTAGGCGGACAAAGCAGCAGAACGGGTTCGCCGATGACTCCGCTGAAGTCGGGCTTCAACTCTACACCGTAAACCCAACTCTCTTCAATCTCCTGGAAACTGCCGGCCTTGCGCAGACTGTCTGCAATCTCACTCTCCACAGCATGCTTATAGCAGCAGCGGCTGAAGTAGAGGTAGCACTTGCCGTTCTCGTCGTCGAAGTAAACATTCGCATCGATAATGGGATATTCGGGATTGAAGACAGGCCTGTCGAACAAATCGACGAACGGACCGGCAGGAGAATCGCTGACAGCAACGCCAATCTTGAAGTTCTCGCCCTCGTTCGTGGGGTTCACCCTGTAGTTGGAACTATAGAAGAGGTAGTACTTGCCGTTGCGCTCGTACACCTCCGGAGCCCAGAAGCAGTCGAGGTTCCACTGCGCAGAGTCGCCGCCCTTATACACCTGGCCGCATGAATCCCACTGAACCAAGTCGTCGCTCACAAAGGCCTCGAAACCATCGCCGAGCGAGGTGCCGTACATATAGTAACGCCCGTCGCTGGCATGCAGCAGGAAGGGGTCGCCAAACTTCAGCGGAATAGGGTTAGTCACAGTGCTTGTCTTCGTCTCCACCTCCTCGCCCGTATTGCAAGCAAGGAAGCACAGGCACAAGAATGCCAAAGGGAAAAGAATTCTTTTCATCATTACTGATTATTGATAATTGTTAACTTTATAGTCTTCGCTACACGTTATGTTCTGCGTGTTTGCCGGGTTGCTGTCCGCCTCGCGGAACCAGTCGCTGTACTCGATGTAGTGTCGCGCATAAGTCTTGTTCAAGGCTTGAGCCTGCTCGGGGTCAACCTTCTTGATGAATTTAGCAGGCACACCGCCCCAAAGTTCACCGTCGCCAATCTGCGTATTGCTCAGCACGAGTGCCCCGGCAGCCACGATTGCACCCTTGCCCACCACAGCATGGTCGAGCACAGTGGCACCCATCCCGACCAGCGCACCATCCCTCACCTCACAACCATGCAGCGTAACGCAGTGGCCGATGGTGACGTCGTCGCCCAGAATGCAAGGCGCTTTGCCGTTGAGAGTATGGATACAAGAGTTGTCTTGTACGTTCGTCCGATTGCCAATCTTCACGAAATGTACGTCGCCACGAATGACGGCATTGAACCAAACCGTGCAGTCGTCGCCCATTTCCACATCGCCCACTATCGCGGCACCCTCGCTGAAGTAGCAGTGTTTGCCGAATCGGGGAGCAGGCATCCCTTTGAGTGTCTTGATTATTGCCATTTCTGTTTATTGAATATTGACCATTGAACATTGACGATTGAGCCACTCCTTGTCCTCTTCATCAAGGTAAGGCGATAGTTCGTCGCATACTTTCTTGTGATAGGTATTGAGGTAAGCCACCTCCTCAGGTGTCATCATTTCCCAGATGACGGGTGTTAAGTCTATCGGACAAAGCGTGAGCGGCTCGAGACGCAGAAAGCGTCCGAACTCCGTTTCGCCGTCCTCGACGATGAGCATGGTGTTTTCAATGCGCACGCCATGTTTGCCTTGTCGGTAGATGCCGGGCTCGTTGGTGACCGTCATGCCTGCATGGAGTGGGGCAGGTTTCCATGTGTGTCGTATCTGATGGGGTCCCTCGTGGACACACAAGTACGAGCCAACGCCGTGTCCGGTGCCGTGTCCGTAGTTGATGCCATGCTGCCACATTGCGTAGCGAGCCAGTGCATCTATCTGTGTTCCGCTGATGCCGTCGGGGAAACGGGTGAGGGCCAAGCGGATATGTCCCTTGAGGACCAGGGTGTAGTCGAGTCGCTCTTCGTCTGTAAGGGCACCCAGGGCGATGGTTCGTGTGATGTCTGTTGTGCCGTCTTGGTATTGGGCTCCGCTGTCCAACAGCAGCAAACCTTTCGGTTCGAGCATGGCATCTGTCTCGGGTGTTGCTTCGTAGTGGACGATGGCGCCATGCGGTCCGTAGGCTGCAATCGTGTCGAACGACAAACCTCTATACAGGTCTTGCTCTGCTCTCAAAGCCGTCAGTTTCCGGTCTATGCTGATTTCTGTCTGTCCGCCTGCTTCCACGGCGGGCTTCAGCCAATGCAGGAACTTCACCATTGCCACGCCATCTCGCACCATTGCATTGCGGAAGCCTGCTATTTCGGCAGCGTTCTTGACGGATTTCATCGTTGGAATGGGGTTCACGGCCTTGCTTACGCAGGCCGGCCTTCCGTAGGGGCGAACCTTTACATTGATGCTTTCGAGATATTGCTTTACGTTTTCATCGAGTTTTTCGCTGTCGATGAAGAGTGTTACCTCGTTTTGTGTCAGCAAGACATAACTGACGAAGACGGGGTTGCAATGCACGTCGGAACCTCGAAGATTGAGGAGCCAGGCTATTTCGTCCAGTTGTGAGATGACGATGCCGTCTTCTCCTTGTTCCCCAAGCGACTGCCTTACACGCTCTATCTTGCTTTCTGCCGACTCGCCGGCCAACTCCAGAGGTTGTATTCCCACCTTGTTCTTTGGAATGGGTGGGCGGTCTGTCCACAACGTTTCGGCAGGGTCCAGGTCCGTTCTGAGCAGTATGCCGGCCTTTGCAAAGGCAGACTGCATTTCTTCTATCTCGGTCTTGGTGAAGACTTCGCCATCGATGCCAACAATTTTATCATTGACCATTGGCCATTGACCATTGGCCATTTGATTCGTGAGCCACTCTGTGATGCTGGGCGTCTCGGCCAGTCCGTCCTTCATCAGCCGGAATGGTGTGCCGTTTAGTTGTTCTGCTGCAGCAATGAAGTAACGGCTGTCCGTCCAAAGAGCCGCATCGGTAAGGGTGACAACTGCTGTTCCGGCACTTCCGTCGAAGCCCGAAATCCACTGACGTGTCTGCCAATGTTCGGGCACATACTCGCCTTGATGCGGGTCTGTGCTTGGGAAGATGAAAGCACTCAGCCCGTTCTTCTGCAAGTATTCACGCAGTATGCCGACTCGTTTTACGATATCTTTTGCCATTCTTTTCGTGTTATGTTGTCTGATGTCGCGTTAGTGTCTCTTTGAATGGTCATGATGCAACGATTGAATGGTCATGATGCAACGATTGAATGGTCATGACCATTTAATCATCTTACCACTTTACGTCCGTTCATTATGTATATGCCTTGCATTGGTTTTCCATAGATGCGTCGGCCACTCAAGTCGTAGATTCCTGTCTTTTCCTGTTGTTTGTTTGTAAGTATATTGCCGATTCCGTCGGGGTCTTCATTGATGTATGTCCCCTCGTAGTACCAGACAGGCAGATGACGGTTGTCGGGCACGGGATGATAATCCTCGTTGAGCGTCTGGAACCAGGCTTGTTTTTCGCCCGTCCTGCCGGCATTGAGCAGGTAGCATAACTCGCCGCTTCTTGCACTTTGCTGGTCGGCACTCTTGGCATCGTAGGGGATCTCTGCTCCCCAATCGCTGATATAATATGTGTCTTGGAGTATGGCTCGGCTGTTGTTGCGGCAGATGACGTCGCCACCATCCGAACTGATGTTCATGTCGCCCATCATCAGACAATTCGAGATGAAACCCGTTGCCGTTGCCCATCCCACAAGACCGCCACAACTGTTGACGTTGCTGCCTTCAATCGAACCGGCAAAGATGCAGTCCTGCAACTGAGTGATGTTGGAAGCCTCACTGATGAGACCTGTCAGGCCGCCATGTGTGCCGTCGCCGGAAATCGTGGCGATGATGTCGATGTAACTTTGGCAACGGAGCAATGTGCCGCCAAACATTTCGCTGACCATGCCGGCATACTTGCTGTTTGTGCTAATCGTTCCGCGCACAATGAGGTCCTTCACCGTTCCGGACAAATGCCCGAATAGACCGGCATAGTCGGCTTCGCGAACCAAGGCAATGGTGATGGTGTGCCCGGCTCCGTCGAATGTTCCGCTGTAAGTCTTGCTGTTGCCTATCATCGTGGCAGGATAACCGGTGAAATCAATATCGTCGCCCAGCACACCGCAGATGCCTGTCTGGCCTTGTTCCACCAGTTGGGCAAAACTGTTCAGTGCTTCGGCCGAAGCAATAATGTAGTATCCGCGTTCGTCTTTCGGCATACTATTCATGTTCACATAACCGCAGACCTGACATGTTCCGTGCTGGAATGTATGTTCGTCCTGCTTGTTGAGCGAGGCATTATTGGTATAGCCGTCGATTGAGGAGTATGGCGTTCCGTCGCAATGCAGGCGGGAGAAACAATACACAACATTGTGCGTAGTGTCCGGCACGGGCGTAGTGTCCGAGCCAAGCGTTTGTCTCCATGCGGTTGTTCCGGGTTGCTTGTTCTCGAGTAGGAAACATGCCTCACCATAGATCACCTGGTTTTCTGTCAGCGAAGAGACATCCCCGCAGTCGTTTGCAGCACCCCAATTTCCATAGAAGAAATTGTTGTGCGAAGTGACATTGCCGCTGTTGCGCGACAAGATGTCGCTGCCTTGTGTGCTGACTGTAAAGTTACTTGTGATAAGGCAGTTGGAGATGCTTGTGCTTCCACTTGCCCAACCTGATACGCCAGCACAACATTCGGTCTGGCTTCCCTGTATCGAACCACTGATAAGGCACTCCCGAACAACAGTGCCGGCATTAGAGATACCCACAATGCCGCCGTGTGTTCCATCGCCCCCAATAGAACTGATAATGTTCACTCGGCTTTGGCAACGCTCAATAGTTGCATTCTCCGTCTGTCCGGCAATACCGCCTGCATACTTCGCTGAGGTCGTGATGTTGCCGGTTATGGTTAGGTCGTGTATGTAACCAGACAGGTTGCAGAACAAAGCAGCAAAGTCTGCCGTACGTCTCATGTCAAGTTTGATAGTGTGACCGGCACCATCGAACTCACCTTTATAGTTTGCCCCCGTACCTATCATGACATCCGGATAGGCCGTAAAGTCAATGTCGTTTTTCAGCACGGCACACAAGGAAATGCTTCCTGTGTTGACCTGCTGTGCGAAGTCTGCCAAGTCTTCAGCCGTAGCAATCTCAATGATTCTCTTATCTTCCCCCGCACCACTGTTGTTGATAAGGCGGTCGAGGAATTCAATTCTGTTTCCGATGAATTCCTTTAACCAGCCTACCTCGACCTCATACGAACCGCCGGCTCGAGGATTAACCTGTACAAGTTGGTCCAATATGGGCCAGCGTATGAAATTAAGGCGCTGTGATTGCATGAGTTCTTGTGCTGTCGAATCGATGTATGCTACGAGGCTTTCTGCCGTAATGCCTTGCTTCTCTCGGGCGGTGTTCCACATCGTTGTCATTGAATCGCAAAGCACTTGGTCGGTAAACAGCCTTTTGACTAAAGCCCTGAAGTTACCTGCTCCGCCATAAGTGAGCGAGAGGAAATTGTCTATATTGCAGGTGGGGAAGTAGCGATGGTCGTTGTCAAAAGCAATATCAAAGTCCCATACAGGCCCTACACGAAACAGGTCTTCATTCCGCTCCTTAGTCATATAACAACTCCAGAACGCATCCGGATTGCTGGCAAGTTCTTCTGTTAAAAAGTATTTGAGGAAACTCTTTTCGTCAAGTCTTGAACGGAAACCCAATTCGGGGTCGGCAAAGTTGGAAGATAGGATTTTGGCTTCCATGAGATTGAACTCGCGGCGTATGTATTGAGCTTGTTCCGTTGTTATGTCATCCTCGTTGGGGAACTTGATGGTTATAGGGTTTCCTGCGGCACTGCTAAACCACGATACCTCTTGATCTGCATAGCCGTCAAGTTCGAGCAGATAACCTCCCGTCAGTGCTTCGCCTTCGATGTCGGTCGGTTCCATTTCGGTAATGCTGATACGATTTTTGTCTAAAGTCAACTGATCGGTCAGTTGATAGCAGCCACGATATTCGCCATTGACGATAACATCTACAGGCTTGCTCCAAGGCACATAGTCGAATCCCATGCGACGTGCAATCTCGTAGGCTACGAGATTACGCATCAAAGTTTTGTCGCTGTAGTTGTTGATGAGCGTCCATTTCTTTGCTTTTGCCTTAGAACGCATATCGGAGCCCTTGAACAGCCGCGACGAAGTATCCAATTTTATTCGATAAGGTTTCTTGGGATGTGCCAGCGAAGCATTGCCACGAAGCCGTGTTGTGCCCGATTCCTCCTGAATTTTTGTTCCATTATCATATATAAATGTAATGGAAGAGACTATGTCGTCAACCTTATTATAAGGGTCGATGTTGTCTTGAGTACGAAAGGAGACGGTTGGAAGGTTCGTCAGTTGGTAAAATATACTGTCGTTTCCAATACCTGCATGACCATAGAACTCTACTTCAGCCACATTGCATCGTGCATCCGAAGGGCCAACATATCGAACATAACGAAAGCCTCTTGAGACATTGACGTCTGCGTAACTTCTCTCACCAATCGTTCCTTCTTTGTCTATGATGTATAGGGGAACGGCATCCATAAAGTTTGGATCGTTTGCACCTTCAAAGAGTGCAAGTAGAACGCGCTTCGGTCCGTACCCATCATTGCGTGGCGACCAGCCAACACGTGTAATGATATGTGGTTCTCCGAGGTCAAGGCCTACCCATGTTTTGCTTCGTTCGTATGATGCAAAGAATGTGGATAGATTGCCATCGAATGCGTTTGCAGCAGTATTTACCGTTGTGCTGGATTGCCCGGTGGAATAGTCAACACTTTGCTTTGTGCCAATTATAGTTCCGTAAAGGAGTTGGTCTTGTGCATTTGCTTTTAGGGTAAAACATTGTATCAGGGCAAATAGTATCAGCGATAGAGCAGTGTTGCTCTTGGTGTGTGTGCTTTCAGTTTCTTGCTTTAGTCCGCAGAAAGAGCAAAAATGGTCTTCCTCTGAGAGTGGCGAACCACATTCTGCACAGGTTTTCTTCTTGTTTTTGGGCTTGTGATCATGTACCATTTGTGCACTGACGATGCCCGTTGGGACAGCCAAGATGGTATAACCCATGAGCATTATTATAGCGCTGAGTATTCGCCCAGGTAATGTTATGGGTGCAATGTCGCCATATCCTACGGTTGACATCGTAACGATGGCCCAGTATATGCTTGTTGGTATGTCGGTGAATGGCGTGTTGGGAATGTTTCCTTCTACAATATACATGAGTGTTCCCATGCTGATAACCATGATAAGCATGAAGAGGAAGAATACGGCTATCTTGGGTGCGCTGAAGATAATGGAACGCATGAGGATGTCGCCTTCTTTTAGGAAACTGAAGAGTTTGAATACGCGAAATACACGAATAAGGCGGAATGTACGTGCAATCATCAAATAGCGTGCGGGCCCGAAGAACCAGCCTATGTAGAGCGGTAGTGTGCTTAAGAGGTCAATAATGCCAAAGAAACTCAGGGCATACTTGCGGGGATTTTCGGAACAATAGAGTCTGCACAGGTATTCTATGGTGAAGAAGAAAGTGAGAATGTATTCGAGGATGGTGAATGCCAACTTGGCTTTTGGCGGGAGAGCCTGCATGCTTTCTATGACGACGAGCAATATGCTTATTACTATGCACCACAACAACGCTACATCGAAGGCTTTTCCCAGTGGTGTGTCGCTTTGGAAAATTATGATACGCAACTTCTTTCGAAGTTCGTTATTATCCATTGCTTTCTGCCATAAGCGTTGTATGGTATTCATAGTTCGTCAGAAAAGTGAGTTTTCAATAATTTTACCCATCTGCCATACGCAGCGCACCTTGAGTTTTTCGTCGAGGATGAGGACGTCGGCATCCTTGCCTCGTGACAGTGCTCCCTTGCGTCCGGAAACGCCCATGATGTGTGCCGGTGTTTCACTTGCCATGCGCACTGCGTCTTCCAAGGGTACTTCTGCTTGCTGTACCATTGTGCGAACGAGTCGGTCGGTAGTGGCTATTGAACCTGCCAGGGCACTGCGGTCGGCCAGTTTGCATACGCCGTCTTCGATGATGACGCGTTCGTCGAAGGCTTTGGCGTCGGGTCCGCTTGCTGCAACGGCTAAGGCGTCTGTGATGACTGCCATGCGTTCTACGCCTTTAATCTTGTATGCCATTCGCAGGATTGTTGGTGGAACGTGTATGCCGTCGGCAATACATTCGATGGTCATGTCGTCGATGAGATAGACGCTTTCTACTGTGCCTTCGTATTTGTAGCCCATCTTGTTGTGGAATCCCGGCATGGCGTTGTAGAAGTGTGTGACATGGGTAAAGCCGGCTTCGAAGGCGGCTTTGACATCTTCGTATTCGGCATTGGTGTGTCCGATGCTGGGCAGGACGCCTTTTTCGGCGCAGTATCTGCCGAACTGCAGTGCGCCGGGAAGTTCGGGGGCTGCGTCCCATCGTGTAAGGCAGTCTGAGTGTTCTACGATGGGGATGTATTCGTTGGGGTCGGGATTCTTTATCCAATCGTGTATTTGTGCTCCGGCTTTGTTATGATTGATGTAGTGTCCTTCGAGATGAAGGCCGAGGATGGGTGAATCCTTTTCTTTCATCAGTTTGGAACATGTCTCTACTGCTCTTTCTATCATGGGCACGGTGCTGCTGCTCAGTGTTGGGAAGATGCTGGTGGTTCCGTGTTTTGCATGGGCGGCGACTGCTGTGCGGAATGCGTCTTCGGTGCCTTCCTGGAAGTCTCTTCCTCCGCCTCCGTGGACGTGCATGTCGATGAATCCGGGTACGACGTACATGCCTTTTGCGTCGACTATATTGGCTCCGATGATGGCGAGGTCGCAGTTTGTGACTTCAAGGATTTTTCCATCGCGCAGGATGATGCTGCCGTTTTTGAGCCATCCTTGTGGTGTGAGAATCTTGCCGTTGATGATTTGGGTTAACATGGTATGTGTGTTGTTAGTTTGTTGTCTGCGTGTGTGGATGGATTGTTTGGAGTGTGATTAGGCCATGCTGTAGACGACGTCCATGATTTTCTTGCCGATGGCATCGGCTTCTTCCATTGTGCCGGCTTCGCTATAGACGCGGATGATGGGTTCTGTATTGCTTTTGCGCAGGTGTACCCATTTGTTGGGGAAGTCTATCTTGACGCCGTCGATGTCGTTCACTTCTTCGTTGGCATACATTTCTTTTACCTTTTTCAGTATTGCGTCTACGTCTGTTTCGGGACTCAGGTCGATGCGGTTCTTTGCGATGAAGTAGGGTGGGTAGGTGGCACGCAGTTGGCTGGCTGTCATTCCTTGTTTTGCGAGATAGGTGAGGATGAGGGCGATGCCTACAAGGGCGTCGCGTCCGTAGTGTGCTGCCGGGTAGATGACGCCGCCGTTGCCTTCGCCTCCGATGACTGCGTTTGTTTCTTTCATCTTTGTTACTACGTTGACTTCGCCTACGGCTGCAGCGTTGTATTCGCAACCGTACTTTTGTGTGACGTCGCGGAGTGCGCGTGTGGAACTGAGGTTGCTGACGGTGTTGCCGGGTGTGTGCTGCAGGATGTAGTCGGCCACTGTGACGAGTGTGTATTCTTCGCCGTACATTGTGCCGTCTTCGCAGAAGAGGGCGAGGCGGTCCACGTCGGGGTCGACGACGAATGCGATGTCGTGCTGGCCTTTTTGCATCAGTGTTTTTATGTCGGCGAGGTTCTTTTCGAGTGGTTCGGGGTTGTGCTGGAAGTCGCCGGTGGGTTCGGTGAAGAGTCCGGTGACGGTCTTTACGCCGAGTTGTTCGAGCAGTTTGGGCAGGATGACTCCGCCTACGCTATTGACGCTGTCGAAGGCGACGCGGAAGTTTGCCTTACGGATGGCTTCGGCATCCACGAGGTCGAGTCCGAGCACGAGGTCGATGTGTCTCTGGTCGTAGGTGTTGTCTTCGCGGTAGGAGCCAAGGTGGTCGACGTCGGCATACTCGAAGTCTTCGGCTTCGGCGATGCGGAGCACTTCGTTGCCTTCCTCGCTGTTGAGGAATTCGCCTTGTGAGTTGAGCAGTTTCAGGGCGTTCCACATTCGTGGGTTATGGCTGGCAGTGATGATGATGCCGCCGCAGGCTTCTTCCATTGTGACGGCGATTTCTGTGGTGGGTGTAGTGGCGAGTCCGATGTTGACGACGTCGAAACCCATGCCCACAAGTGTGCCGCAGACGATGTCTTTTACCATTGGTCCGGAGATGCGTGCGTCTCTGCCCACTACAATCTTGTTGCTCTTGGCTGTTGTGGTGCGGCGGATGAGTGTGGCATATGCCGATGTGAACTTCACGATGTCGAGCGGATTGAGCGTATCGCCGGCCCTGCCGCCTATGGTGCCTCGGATGCCCGAGATGGATTTGATGAGTGTCATGTCTGATATGTTTTTCTGTGTTTTTTGTTTCCGTTGTTGTCTTCTGTCAGATAGGTTAACCATTATTGTCAAATAGGTTAACCATTATCGTCGGAAAGGTTAAGCATTATGGCAAGAATGGTTAACCTTTTTTGTGCATGGGTTCAGGGGGCGTCCCGACGCCTTACTGGGGCTTGCCGCCTTCCACGTATGGCCAGCCCTCTTTGTCCCATTTAATTTGGGCGATGAAGAAGGGGCGGCTGTTGCGGTTGCGACTGCCTTCCACGTGGCAATGGTAGAAGATGTATTCCTTTTTGTCTTTCCCTTTGAATATCTCGCCGCAGTGTCCGGGGCCATAGAAACGGTCGCCCTTGTCGCTGTGCAGTACGGTGGTGGCGTATCCCTCCTTCATGGGGCGGCCTTCTCTGTCGACGAAAGTGCCGGTCAGTTTCTTGGCTCTGCCCACCTGGAGTTTGTAAGTGTGGTCAGAATAAAAGCCGGAACTGACGAAGAGGTACCAGTATTTGCCGTGCTTGTGCAGGTAGGCTCCCTCGAACACCTTGGAGCGACCGGGGTTCTGCTCAACCTTCAAGCCTGCCACATGCTCGTATTTTGCACCCTCCTTCAGGGAGAGTCCGTCCTTGTTCAACTCGATGCGATGTATGCCCCCCACAGAACCGAAGAAGAGCCACACTTTGCCCGTCTTGGGGTCGGTAACCACTTCCGGGTCGATGGTATCGTGGATGCCCGTCTCTTTGCCGCTGGTCACAATGCCTGCATAGCGGAACTGGCCCAGAGCAACCTCCTGCAATACGCCGATATTGCTGTCCTCTGCACTATTGTAAAGCGAGATATAGAGATTCCTCTTGCCGCCCTTGAGGGTAGCCACATCAGGAGCCCAGAAGTGTTTGCTTACGGCTCTCATCTTCTCCCACGAAGCCTCGTCTATAGGTGCCACATCGCTCATGCTCCAATTGAAAAGGTCGTCGCTGACAATAGAACGCCTCGGATTGGTGGCAACACAATGGTAACGCCCGTCCTCGCCCAACCATACAGTAGGATCCGGCCAGTCGCGAGGCCATACAGGGTTCGTAAACTCTTGTGCTAAAGCGAAGCTCGAATGAATCAAAGCCAGTACAAATAAAAGAAAGTAACGCATAAACCTATAATCTTCCAAGTGTATATTTGATGCACAAAGGTAAGAGTTTTCCCCGAAATCTACAAACAAAGACACCGAAAAAGAGTGAGCCAAACCCCATCCCAGTACGAAAAATGTATTTAAATGCTTTTTTTTTGCGGACAAAAAGAAAAAATAATATCTTTGCAAGCAAAATACCATTAGAAACAAAGATTAAACCATTATCTATGAATAAAAAGTTTATGTCCTTTTCCCACGTTAAGGGAATCCTCGCATTGCTCTGCACGATATTGGCAACAACGCAGAACCTCCGAGCCCAGGACGAACTCAATCCGCAGGCAGATCCTGCAGCAGTCGTCACCTCTGGCAATGCACGATTCACCGTCCTCACCAGCCGAATGATACGCATTCAGTACAGCCAGACGGCACAATTCGAAGACCGCGCCACCTTCGCCATCGTTAATCGTCGGCTGCCGGTGCCAGAGTTTACCACAGAATCAGCCGGCGGCTACCTCTATATTCGCACAAACGACCTGACACTTCGCTACAAAGAAGGCAGCGCCATCAATGCCGCCGACAAGAAACCCGACAACCTGATGGTCAGTTTCCAAATGAGCGGACGAACCAACATCTGGTACCCCGGAAAAGACGACGCACTGAATCTCATGGGCACAAACCGTACCCTCGACCAAGCATGGGGCGACAACGCACGCCATAAACTCGAGAAAGGACTCCTCTCACGCTCAGGCTGGAGCATCATAGACGAAAGCCCGTCTGCCACACGAGGCGACGGAAGTTCCTCATACGTCCTTGAACCTCGCGAAGAAGGCATAACCTGGTGGGCAAACCACGTTGACAAAAGTGCCATCGATTGGTATTTCCTCGGCTACGGACACAAGTACAAAGAATGTCTCGGAGACTACATAAAAGTAGGCGGACGCGTACCAATGCCCCCCAAATACATCTTGGGATACTGGTACAGCCGCTACTGGGCATACACACAAAACGAGTTCATACAGATAGTTCGCGACGTCGAAGCAAACGACATCCCCATGGACGTGCTCATTATGGACATGGATTGGCACAAAAGTGGCTGGACAGGATGGAGCTGGAACACATCGCGAATCCCCAATCCAAGAACACTTATCAACTTCATGCACCAGCATGGCCTTCGCACAGCCCTCAACCTTCATCCATCCGATGGAATAGGAACTCACGAAGACGCCTACAAAGATCTTGCAAGAGACCTTGGCGACAATTCCGGACAAACCATCAAATGGAAAGTGGAAGACTATACCTTCATGAAGAACTTTTTCAAGGATGTCATCCGTCCTCACGAGCAAGAAGGCGTCGACTTCTGGTGGCTCGACTGGCAACAGGCTCTGACCGTAGGCAAACATGGCGAAGAGAAAAACTATACGCCTGCTGCCGGGTCGGAGAACTTAGGCGAGACTTTTTGGTGTAATCACACGTTCTTCGAGGATATGCAGAAGAACCGTCCCGACCGTCGCCCTGTCATTTATCACCGTTGGGGCGGACTTGGTTCGCACCGTTATCCAATCTGTTTCTCGGGCGACGCATGGGCTGCGTGGTCAACTCTTGGTTATGAAATCTTCTTTACCAGCACGGCAAGCAATGTGCTCTACGACTATTGGGGACACGATCTCGGCGGACATCAGGGCGGAAACAACGACCCGGAACTCATGCTCCGCTGGCTTCAGTTCGGTGCATATACACCAATCTTCCGCACACATGCTACGAATGACAGCAAATTGGAACGTCGCATCTGGAAGTATCCTAACTTCGAACAACTGCGCGAGGCAGTCCGTATGCGTTATCAACTCTTTCCTTATCTCTATACTGCCGCACGCGAAACCTACGATACGGGTGTTGGTATGAACCGACCTCTCTATTATGATTATCCGGAAGACGGCAATGCTTATCTTTATGAGGATGAGTATATGTTTGGCAATGACATGCTGGTTGCGCCTATTTATACGCCGAGCAAGAATGGAATGTCTGGCCGAATGATATGGTATCCAGAGGGACAATGGTGGGATGTGACGCGCTCATGCATGGTGAAGGGCGGTCAGGCTTTCTATACTGTCTATACGCTCGACCAGTTCCCTGTGTTCTATCGTGCAGGAAGTGTCATTCCGTTCTATCCGGTTCGCCGTACTGTTGTGAACGATCCGGGTGAGATTATCCTTAAGGTTGTGCCTGGTGCCGACGGTACAGGCAAGTTCTATGAGGACAGCGGCGACAGCCAGGATTACAAGACAGACCAGTGGGCCATGACGACTTTCACGCAGACTCGTACGGAAAGTAATGTCTCGTTGACTATCGGCAAACGTCAGGGTAGTTTCGAGGGTATGCCTACCGAAAGGAAATGGACGGTACAGTTCCTTGGCATGCCTGCCACTTTCATTGCAGAGGGCATTATGGTCAATGGCAATCCTATCGACGCTAAGGACGTCCAGTATGATGCCAAAACGGGCATTCTTACGGTGAGCGTCAGCACAACCGACCTTTCTCAGTCAATAACCATCAATGTGCCTTTGAGCGTAATGGCATGATATGATGGTACGATAAGCAGTATTTGACATAAATATCAATAGAATATAGTTATAAGATAGATATGAAGCATCGAATTCTCCTTTTAATACTCTTGGTCCTTGCACCTTGTTCTCTGCAGATTCTGCAGGCCCAGTCACGCCTTTATATACGTGGTTCTGCTGTGCCCGGCGGTGTTCAGCAGCTGACACGCTTCTCTACGAGCACTACGGGCAAGTACTCATTCAAGTTCCATGGCCGGCTGCTTCCGGGCAATCTCTACATTACAACGACCGATTCGCCCAAGGCCACTTCGCGTTACTATGCGCCCAAGTTGGTGGATACCAATATTGTTAATGAGGGAACGGCTTATTCCTCCAAGACAGACAGCCTGGGCGCAGAGTGGGCAGTCTTGATAGGTGCAGACAATTATCGTTTTACTGTTGATGTTACGAACAAGCAAGTGACTGGAGAACTCTTCAATCGTTGGTACGAAGCCTGGATATGTGGCGGTTGCGTGGAGGACGAACAGGGCAAGAACATTGAGGGGCAGAATGGCCATTGGCAGATAACAGCCGGCAAGCAGATGGAGCAAAGCTGGGATGACCCCAATGTGTTCGAGTGGACAGGCCTGCTTAAGGCTTATAGCTACAATCAGGAACCCAAGCGATTCAAAATAAATGGTCAGTACGGTTGGAGCCCGAAAGTGTTGCATCCCTTTACGCAGGATGCCTCTATACTGACTGCCAAGCAAGTGTGGTATAATGGTTCGCAGGACTACAAGTGGTCCATTGTCAGGGATGGCTATTATCGTATTAAGATAAATGTCTTTCTGGAAACCATCGAAGCGGAATACCTCGGCACGGAATTGCCCGATGGAATCCTTCTGACGCCTGAGGTGGAGACCGACATCAAGGTCAGTGGCCGCCAGATAGCATTGCAATCGAAGGAGGCTTTGACCGTCAAACTTTACTCAACCGACGGCAGCCTGCGCGATACAGCCTACGGCACAGATGTCACTCTGACCGCACCCACTGCAGGCATATATGTGCTCACTGCCAGCAATGGTCATCAAGGCATCACAAGAAAGATAATCGTCCGCTGATAAAGCAAGGCAGAGCATGCCGAAAAAAGGTTAACCTATTTGCCTGAATAGGTTAACCTTTCTGTTTATAATGGTTAACCTAATTTGCAATAATGGTTAACCTTTATTCTCCCCGTCTACGAAGCCCCTGTTTCTGTGGTTTATTTTCCCCTGTCAAAGCAACTCTTCGTACAGGCCCATCATCACAGCCACGGCTTTCTCTTTCGTGAAGTTCTCTTCTATGCGTCTTTTGGCGGCTGCAGCGTAACGATTGCAGAGGTTCTGGTCCGTGTTTAGAGTATCGATGGCATTTGCAAAGGCTTTGACATCGTTCAAAGGCACAACGATTCCCGTTTCCTTATTGATTGAAACCCAATTGACACCAGAGCCTTCAATGGTATGGCAAACGGGAGTGCAGCCACAATACATGGCTTCGGCCAATGCAATGCCGAATGCCTCTGCCTTCGTATTCGAGGGGAATGCAAAGATGTCTGCAGCATAGAGGTGCTGACGCAGTGTGTCGTCCTCCAATCGTCCGAGGAACTTGATTCTTTCGGAGCAGGGCATAGCCTTCAACTCCTTGTCAATGGGACCCTTGCCGCCAATTAGTATGACGCAGTCGCTTTGAATAAAAGCATCGGCCTTAATAAGGTTGTCCAGACCTTTGTATGGAATATGTCGTCCGCAGGTGAAGACAATCTTCTTGCCCTTATATCGTTCGCGTATCTCCTGTATCTTCTTTTCGTCGCTCTTCACAAGGTTGAAGCGCTCGGTGATAAGTCCATTTTGCGCGATTCGAACTTTCCCGATGTGTTTTTGCAAGGGCTTGGAGTCGGGGATGTAATTGGGCGATGTGGAGATTACGAGGTCGGCACGACGGAGTATAGCCGTTTCGAAAGGTTTGACTATGTGATACATCAGCCCCTTGGAAAGAATGTCCGAATGCCAATGCAATACAACCTTTGTTTCCTTCCCGACACACATGCATACCAGAGGATAGACAAATGGGTTTGGGCAGTGCACGTGCACGGCGTCTGGGCTCTCCTGCTTGATTACTTGTCGTAGTATCTTAGAGTAGGAGAGAGCAACCGCTTGACTCATAAACGAGAAGTTTACGGGCACACGATACACCTTCACACCACGAATATCCTCTTCACTATAAATGCCGTCAGTTGCAAAACAAATGACGACATTGCGGTATGCAGTCATCCCTTCGGCCAGGTACATGGCAACAGTTTCAATGCCCCCCAGGTCGGGATAGTAGTATTTAGAGATGTGTAGAATAGTCTTCATTCAGTCTTTTGTTATGATGCGTGCTTTAGGTCCAACTACCGTTGCATTGTCCGGAACATCGTCTACAACAATAGCACCTGCACCTATTTTTACATTATCGCCAATGCGTATTCTTCCTATTATCTTAGCACCTGCGCCAATAGTTACATTGTCGCCTATCGTTGGTGCATCAAATTCACCTCGTCCGTAATCCCCTAATGTCACTTGATGAAATATCTTTGCATTTCGCCCTATTACGCAGTTAGGGTTTATGATGATACCATTAAGGCCATGAGGAAGATCAGGAATCGATGCAAAGCGTGCACCCCGCCCAATATCAGTGCCGAGCGAAGCATTATTGTATGCATCGCACCACTTGACATACATCAGTCTGATATAGTTCATGGCAAGGGCAAACTTGCCATTTGTCGGTGCCATGACTTTGTCACGATAACGCCAATAGCGTTCAGGGTCGTAGTGCTGTATTAAGCACTGTAGGAAATGTATGACAGGGTTGCGTTTGTTTACTTTCATTGGGAGACTATGAAATGTTTCACATAATGTTTACTTCTTCCCGTATCTCAACATTTGGGCGAAGTTCTTGCCGAAGACAGAAAGCATTTTCTTTACGACTTGTGTTGCAACCACGAACAGGTAATACGACCATGCCTGCAAACTGCTGCCTCCATTCTTCTTGATCATGTATATTATGTCTTTCCTTTTCTTGAAAATACTGTTGCTGTTAGTCGTTCCTCCACTCATGAAAATCGCCGTGTCAATGTCACAGTATTTGAACTTGCCGCCTCTAAGGTAAACACGCATGAGAAACTCCAAATCCATAGGCCAACGCAGGTTAATGTCGTATAGCCCATACCTGTTGTAACACTCGCTGCTAATGTATGCGCCTTGATGTGCTACATGACGGCAGAAAGGCATCAGAGGGAAAGTGGTTGATGGTACTTCTCTGCACTCGTATCCCGTATCGCAGTCCTTCATGATGACGTTTGTGGAGAAAATATCAACACCGGGCTCCCAAGCTTGTGCCACTTTTGACAACGCATCAGGCAATAGGATATCGTCGGAATTGATTAGAACAATAATATCGCCACTCGCACGTGTGATACCTTTGTTGAATGCATCGCTGATACCTTTGTCTTTCTCCGAAATTATAACATCAATTTGTTTGCTGTATTTGTTAACAATACTCAAAGTGTTATCCGTAGAGAGTCCGTCTACGATGATATATTCTCGATTGGTGTAGTCCTGCTCTACAATGCTTTGTATAGTCTTCTCAATAGTCTGAGCACTATTGTAGCAAATGGTTATGATGCTTATCTTGGGTTGAAACATAAGTTGCCGCAGTGTTTAGTCTATCTTTATATGTTTTTTCCAGAAACTTTCGTACTCCCACTTCTCGAAAGCGTGGCAGCCAAAGGGCAGTTGCTTCCCAACCTTATTGTAAAGGTATTCTGGATTTACTTCCAAGGAGAAACGTGCAGCCATCTTTTCATCGGGCACCCGACATGTCTGTCCCCATGCATTCTTAGCCCAAACGGAGAAAATCATATCTTCTTCGCAACCTGTCTTCCGGAACTGTGCAATTGTGTTGCGGAAACCAAAAACTTTAAGCAAGAAGAGAGGGAGAAGTCCCAAGCGTTTTAAGATGTTGTTCTTGTATTCCTCGTTATACAGGAAGGCATACCAGTATATTTTTGCAAGCATACTGGGCTTGAGGAATGTTGTATGCCAATCAGATCTAATGACGTTTAGGCAGTGTTCTATTCTGCGCAGGCAGAAACCTCCATTGCCAACGCCATAGAATATGCGTGTAAACTTCTTCGGATTATATGGAAAGAATATCGGGGCTCCAATAAAGTCATAGCCTTGATTGCACCAATAATCCAACTCATCTCGAAACACCCATGCGTCAGGTTGACAGATAAGCATATACTCGTATTCACAAAAACGCAGATAGAAATCCTCCGAAAAGCAAAGGTCACTGTAGTGTGCAGTAGAGTCAAAGTAGCCTTTGTCAAAGAATTCTGTCCGCATTACCGCCCCTTCGCCGGTAACAATCTTTTGATATTCGTCCAGTAAACAGCCTTGATGTGTGATAAAAACAATGTCATTTTTTCCCAGGATGTGAAATGTCTGGCGAATAGATGCACTTTCTACACGGGAAGGTGCATCTTTATATATTGGTATAACAATAACACAACTCATCAACAGAGAGATTATTTGTTACTTAAAATCAACATATCACCGGCAGAGAGTACATATTTTGATCTGACATTCTCTGTTTGCAGGTTTTTGAGTACCCTGTGAGCGTATTGCCGGGTGCGTATATTGACCGTTACGTTTTCTTCTGCACTTTTGTTGACGTAACAGGTATATTTTTTATTTCCTTTTCTGAAGTGCGATACAACAACTTCTCCATCAATGCATTTTTGGTGTTCAATATCAATGATTTCACTCTCCCAGAAGAGTGTGGCCACAGACTTGAGTTCTGCGTTCATTCTTTTTACCAAATCATATGTGTTACTTTTCTTGCCGTTGCGCAAGAGAGGACCATCATGAAAATCAAATTGTTTTGTTGGTTGAGGTGTTGCATAAGCAAAATACTGTATGCCTTGTGCGCCGTATGCCAAGTTGATATAGCATTGCAAACGAAGGTGCCCTATTGTGGGCATTGGATAAATGTGATGTGGGACACATAACACAAATGCCCAGAAAGGCTTTCCGGTACGACGGCTTTCATTACGAATGTCTTCTAAGATACTATACCATTTTGCACCTTGCATCCCGTTTTTCAGAACGGGATAATAATCGTATGATATTTGTGGCTGTTCTATTTTGCTGTATTCTCTTAGGTAGTCTGGATAGCGACTCAGACCTATCGATCTTAATACCTCTCTACTGCTATTAGGCAATAGATTGATGTAGCATTGAGCTTCAGAGTCTACTTTTTTTATACGCTCTTGTAGGTTCTTCAGTTTTTCCCAACGCTTCATCGTTGGTTCGTCAGCCAGGAGGTATTGCCAGAGTGCTTCGTGGTCCTTGATTAAAGGAACAGTTAGTTCTGGATTATCAACAATCATGTCACTATACATGATTACCTTCATGCCATGATATTGTGCATGGTTAAGAGCATCTTGCATTTTTTGAGGTGTACGGCACCAGCATAGGCAAGCATTAAAACCTGCTTTGTGAATATCCCGGAATCGAGGAGCATCATAAAGTTCTGTATGCATAATACATGCAATAATTGGAAATTCTTGTGGACCTTCTGCATGTGTAAGGTTAAAAGGTAATAATGCAAGAGAGACAATAAAGCATTTTACCCAGGAACTAATTTTATGTGTGGTTTCTTCTTTCATGGTTTATCCAAAGTATGGGTGGGTGTTCATCTGAATAAAATAAAATATCAGACAGAATAGGGCAAGTCCGATTCTTACTACATATTTTGGCTTGATACAATACATACAACAGGTATATGCTATTACATTAAATATACCAAATAATTCATGAAGGCGAGCACCAAGCACTGGAATCTCAGCAAATACAATCATACATGCCATCTCAAACACTAAAATCTTCACAATTATAGGTGCATACTTACAGTGTTTCTCTATGGTGTCATAGAAGTAAAGGAAGATATATAATAATGTGAATTCGGCCAGGAATGGGATCTGTTTGTACGGCACATATTCTTCCCAGCCACCTCTTTCGCTAGTCTCTTTGTAAAGATCAAGTTTCCCTTCTATAACAGATTCTGGTATGAGTGATACTGCTCCAATATTTACAAGATATAGTGCTAAACAGATTGGGATAGTTACTCCTAATAAGTATTTCCAGTATCTAGTTATTTTAATGTTTCCTACTAAAAGTATAGGTATAAAGGCTAAGCTTGAATAGTGAAACAGTGTCGCAATAATCGTTAACATTATCGCTTTTAAATACTGCCTTTTGTTCAAGGGTACTAAAGCCCAAAGTAGAAAACCTGAAGCGACGCCACAGCGTATCTGCACCACGTCTTGAAGAGGGTAGTATATACCTATATATACTATCATTGCAGTAAAGATGTATGGTGCAGTTCTCCATAAAGCTGTAAATTTCAATGGTATTGCAATTAATGCATAGATAAAGAATAATACAACAACTTCACCTCCAAAGGAAAGAATAAGTCGGCTTAAATGGATATATGTGGGCTCGGTTGCTAATTCGACAATTAGATTATCATTATCATAGAAGTAGTATTCGTATGTCCTAGCGTCTGTAGTCGACATTGGTTTAAATGTAGCAATGGCTATAAGCGCAATGCCAATAGTCATCAGTATTAATACCTTTTGCCACGATTGCATATAATCCTCCATAAAGGACAGGATGACTACAATCGTGAATATGGACAAAATGAGTATATCCATGTAAACCGTGAGAAGGAACTTTTATTTTTTTGCGTTTTTGCTTGTTACAATTATATATATGGAACATGCAAAGCACGAAAATACAATTAGAAAAAGGGTAATAAATACGCGCTTAGGACCAGCTGGCTTTTGAGGTACAGATGCTCCTTGTAATACTGTTGTGACGGGGGTCGCTTCCTGCAACTTTGCTTTAGCCGCTTCTAATTTCTGTGATGCAGCGGCAAATGTTTGGTACTTTATTGTCTTAACATTATTAAGAGCTTCTAACTTTGCTTTGGCAGTTTCGTTTATGATGTCCCAATTTGCATCGACTGCGTCAACATATCGATTGTTGTATTCTTCGTACTCAGTCTTTGTCTGTTCATGTATGAGTATCGCATAATCCAATTCATTGCGTGCTTTTTTTGTACGATAGTCCATAATAAAGTCCTGCAAACGGTTGCTGACAGTGTCTGCAATAAGAGCACACACAAGCGGGTCAAGGTCATTGACGGTTACGGATATGACACCGGTTTTTTTATCATAGTTATATTGAATTTTACTCGAGATACTTCCAACGATATTGTGTTGATCTTCGTTTAGTATGAAACCTGGCGAAACCTCTTTCCCTTTGATACTTTCTTCATTGATATTGGTCTTGTTTTTTGGTTTTATCACATTTTTTATCTTTCCAAGAAGACTTATATACCATGGGTTTTTCCCATGATGAAGCAAATAGTCATAGTATGTTGTGGTCAGTTTGCCATCCATCGTCGTTATTTCAACGGGGAACAGCGATACAATGAAATCCTTCGAATTCATAAGTTCTGGATAGAGATTGGGCGATATGGCATCGTTGCTCCCTTGTGAATCTCCGAATCCGAATGAACTTAATAAGGAGTTCATGCCTGTACCATTTGTAGCCTCAGGGGCAAGCATAACTTGGCAGGCATAGTATCGTGGAATTGTAAAGATGAATATCAGTGAGAAAGCGATGGCACCTATTATGCAAAATAGATATAATTTCCATCTTTTTAATAGCATCGGAACGATGACAGTCAGATCCAATATGTTTTCTTTCTTGTCTTCCATGTGTTTAATCTACGTTTAATTTTGTCTGAGTGTTGTTTTGTTGTGGCATTATCTTCTCAATGCACTAATAATGACAGCACCGACGGTAGAAAGGGTGCTTATAGCAGCCATAATCATAGATACTTTTTGCGTATCAGCTTGTTTCTCAGGCTTCG
>JAFTYP010000007.1 GCA_017461345.1 Bacteroidaceae bacterium
ACAAACGACTTACTTGTCCATTGGCATAGATGATGAATGCTTTGCTACGCTGTCCCTTGTAGCCTACGCCACCAGCTTGGTTGATGTAATAGGAAGCAGACTTGTCTTCAACAAATGGAACTGTGTTTGGGTATAAAACTTCTCCACTGATGCGGACCGTGTTGTTACATTCAGGAATGATGATTTGGTCGCCGTTCCTTAGAATAACATCTTTTTCACTACCGGGTTTATTTATTGCAGTCGGAAGGTCTATGCCGACGGAATATCGATCTTTTATGACAATTTTGTCGACGTCCACAGTGTCCGAACTATGAGCTATTTCCAGCAACTGCAGTGATCGTTCCTTTTCATTGGAAGATAATGCTCGGGAAAAACGGGCGCCTTCAGCATATCCTGCTTCCGTAAGTCCGCCTGCTCGTTTAATGATATCGCTGAGTCGCTCATTTCTGCTTTTAAGACTATAGTTACCGGGGTATTTCACTTCACCGCTAATAGACACAATCGCCATGTCAGCAAATTCGGGATCTCGTTTAATTGTTATGACGTCATAGGGCTTTAGAGCAAAGTTCTGTCCTTCTTTCGCAACTAATCCGTGTTTTATGTCGAAGGTGTAGATTTTTGCTTTCTTGTTGTAGGTGGAGTCTCGTTCGTCGGTGTATTGTAGGCGGCGAGCAATTTCAATATTGCTCAATAATGCATCTTCTCTTAGTCCACCTGCAGCAACGATAGCATCTTCCAATGTCATGTTGTCAACGTATGGGAATACTCCTTGTTTTGCGAGAGGTCCATAAATGTGATATTTTTGCGCTCGTGTAATTGCTTCGTCTGATGTGACAACCAGCGAGTCTTCATTCTCCAGTATGACGTCGGGCGCATTGCCAGCCATGATATTTGTTAAATCAATGCTCATCGCTTTTCGCATACGGTTTTCCTTCATACGGAAAAGGACGGCAAGGTTTGTATAGGCATTTTCCATAACGCCACCGGCTTTCTGTATTAAAGTGCGGACACTGTTGCATTCGTTGGAGATAGAGTAGTGGCCGGGATAAAATACTGCACCACTCACTTCTACCATGTTTTGATATCGATCTATAGTGTTCCTGACGTTGACACTATCTCCGTCCTGAATAGTAAAGGAAGCATAATTCCATTCCTCTACAGAATGAACGCTTAGACCATCGTTTGTTTTGCGCTCAACACTAATGATACTTTTGTTTGCATCACTCTTAAATCCTCCAGAATATTCTATTAGCGATTTTAGTGTTTCGCCTTCCTTCATCTCGTAAAACATTGGGCGTTTGATGGCACCGCTGATGTTAACGAGGGCATCATAGGCTCCTACAATAATGGCATCGTTGTCCTGCAGCATAACATTGCCCGTGAGTTTGCCATTCAGTATGTAGTCATAAACGTCAACTTTAGAAATAATTCTTCCGCCGCGGCTTACCTTGATGTTTCGTAGTGTACCAATTTGTGTGATGCCACCGGCCAAATATAGTGCATTGAAAACAGTAGAGAATGCAGAAAGAGTGTAGGTGCCAGGGTTGATTACTTCTCCGAGGACATTAACAACAACAGTTCGTGTTTGCCCGACGGTCAATTTAATGCTTGACCCCTGATAGTGTTGCCCCATCTTGCTGTTTACTTTTGCTTGAGCCTGTTCTACTGTCAGGCCAGCGATGGCGACAGGACCAATTTTCTCAATAATGATGGTGCCTTCTGGTGAGATGGCATATTTCTTGCTGCTTTGAGATATTCCGTAGATGTCTATCAATACTTCATCGCCAGGTCCAAGTATGTAGCTTGCTGGAGTGGCGATGTTCATGTTTGGCTCGAAGGAAAGTTTTTCGTTTCGAAAGATGTCGTGACCAAAGATTTCTTTAACATCAGAAACGAGTTCATTTACAATTGTATTTTCCTTTTCTTCTGGTTTGCTCTGTGTGTCAGGATTATTTTTCCGAACTCTGTCGCCTGCAGCAGAAGCGGAACTGCTGCCAGATTGCTTTGCCCCCCCCTCGGCTTGTGATGCTTCGTATTGTTCTTTGAGCCGAAATAGCTGTTCTTTTTTTACACCCTTTCTTTGTAGTTCTATCAGGATGGCTGTTTGGCTTTTCCCGGCCTCGTGCTGTTCTAAAACGAACTGTGCTACTTCTTCGTCACTCATTTGGGCCGAAACTTGACCACATGCAAAAAGGGCAAGTATTAAGGCAAATAAAATTCTTTTCATATGTTGCTTGGATTTATTTTGTTTTTATGTTTGTGCTGTTTTGATATAATGCGGGGCAAAGATACTAAAATTTATTAATTTTATAACGTGTGCGCGGTTGCTTTTATTGTGCTTTGTCGCCTATAAGAAGAAAAAAAGCAAATTATTTTGTTATAATTGATATTATCTATATCTTTGTGCCGAATTGACCAGCATATACATCGGGGCTGACTGGATTTGACAGCAGGATGAGGTGTTGTGTAAGCACGCAGAGAGTTGGTGACCGCTCTCTATAATCTCTGATTACCAAAGATTTAATTGGCGAAAATACTTACGCTCTCGCTGCCTAACTGAAGCACAGTAGGTTACTGGCCTAATCTCGGCACCAGGTGCTGAGACGAGACATCGCTCAGAAGCTGTTGTTCCGAAGCGTCTGGAAAAGCGGTGCAGGAAAATCGGGAATAGTCATGGAAGACGTCTCTATTTCATGACGAAAATTTAGAGAATAAGGTATTGGTTGGTGGTCCAGGTCTTGCCAATATTCGAAAACGAAGGCTGGAATAAGCGTGTAGAAAGCACAGGACGTCCCTGTTTGGACGAGGGTTCAATCCCCTCCAGCTCCACTAATGTTTCGCCCTCCGAGGATTTCACCCTCGTGAGGGTTCTTGTTTTATATGGAATGTTAAAATCTTAGTTGTTAAGTACACCAATACGGATATTGGTTATTTTATTAAATCTAAAATTTCAAATATATTAACCATAAAAATTCTTGTGTATTTCCTAATATGGTATTTGATGCGATAGCCTAATGAGAATTCTTGTTGTGTTGTATGTTGGCTCCATTTCAGGAAATCTACATTTCGCGTGTTACGGTCGGGAGGTAAGAACAAACCGGGCATGAAATTGTTTTTCCAGTAAACATACATGAGGTTGAACTGGTCTCTTTTTGTATATTTCATGAATTCAGTCCACCATTCTTCTGAAATTTTTCTTACCAAGGCGTCGTTATGCTTTCTCAGGATGAAGTTATTCTCAAATAATCCCCAGTGTTTAGGGAACTTGTTTCTTTTCAAATGCCAGTACTGGCGGAAAGTTTTGCAGAATCCGGAGCGTCCG
Organism: Bacteroidaceae bacterium; assembly: GCA_017461345.1. GTDB lineage: Bacteria > Bacteroidota > Bacteroidia > Bacteroidales > Bacteroidaceae > Physcousia. Next base: position 3,323 of record JAFTYP010000007.1, read on the forward strand.
CATAAGTAGGCAGTTTTTATTTCCTCGTAAATGCAGTCGCAGGGGGGGAGGCAATGAGTCACTTGGTATATTTTGTTGCCTTCTGCAATTTTGTCATTTGCGATGGAATAAAATTCTTTCCCAGTAATCTGGATGTTTGCGTCCATCCACAAACTCCATTCGTAATCTTCGAGGGCTTTATGCGGCATTAGTTTTACATATCGTGAAAGCCGTGCATTGTCTTTGTGTTCGAAGGGGATGGGACGTATTTGCCATACTCCAACTCTGTCCTCTTTGATGTCGTTTGAAAAACAGATATAATCGAAGGTCTCGTCAACGACTGAAGGTTGTCGCAGTTCGTCATAATTGCCTACCAGACAAGTGTATATTACTTTCTTGTTCATGCGTTCTTCTTTGATGGGAGTTTTAACCACTGACCGAACTTTAAGTCCCACTCTTTAGGCTCAAAAGGTGTAAACCCGCTCCAGTGTGAGAAGGTCAGTTCTCCAAAATATATCTTTCCGTTTGCTTCATAGAAATCAACGCGCAGGTGCGGAATGTTTTGTGACAGATGTCCTGCCATATCTTTCATTTTTTCAAAGGAATGAGGTTTCTCAGGAGGTGTGTTGGCATTGGGATGACCGTTACGGATGTTCAGATGATTGAAGTCTGCATCGAAGAAATCGAATTTGGTTTCTTCGTCTTTGTGTCTGTCTCCTGCAATAAATAGTGCTTTAACCTTACCATCGAAGCAGAAGAACTTGTAGTCGCGCAGTTCTTGGGTGTCGTTATCTTCCAGGTAGGCTTCGGCAATGATGCGTGGCTTTACGTTTTTGTAAGGCCATTCGCGGTTTTGCCAGAAGTAGTTTTTCTGGAGTCCTTTTTCGAGCATGGCAAAAGCCTCGTCTGTCTTAAAGGTCTTTTTGTCTTTGCAGATGGCAACGCTGCCGCTGTCGTGGGTGCATTTGAGTACGAACTTGTCCGGTAGCACATCCAAGTTGATCTCTTTCGTGCTATTATATACCGCCAAAGTCGGTATGATGTATTCCTCTCCGATGATGCTTGCTACATATTTCTTGGCTTCATGTTTATCGACCATTTGTGTGTATTGGGGATTGTGGTCATAAAGTTTAAGCCATTGCAGTTTTTCGTTGAAGGTTTGCGGACATTTCAGATTCAGTTCTGAGCCCATAAGGTGGCGAAAGAATATCTTGAGAAACTGCTTGTCGGAAAACAGTCTGGGATATTTTATTGCCAATGCAAACTGCAAATCCCGAGGGTGTTTCAAATAATATAATGCTTTTGCAATTTTCATCTTTCTTTATTGTGTGTGAGGCGTTGCCTGATGTATGATAGTATAGTATTCTTTTCTTCTTTGTAGAGCCCTACGTTATACACGGATGCCGCCATGAAGAGGCTGGCGATCAGGAAATTCACTATGTGCCACAAGTTTTGTTCTGCGTTGAGAGATTCCGAAACCAAAACATATGCCACGCCACATATAAACACGCCAAGGGGCCGCAGATATGATGTTTGTACAAAACTGCCTATGTCGAGTTTTATGTATCGATGTAATAAGTATATCTGTATGCAACGGCTGATGGCATCGAACACGGAATACGACAAGATGACGGTATATGGTGGGAAGCCTGCTTTGTAGAGACCAATGCTGACGAGGAGTGCAAGGACATACATGACTGCAAATTGTATGGAAAACCATTTCAGTTTTCCTGTGCCTCGTATGAGTTGGGTGATTCCGCCGGATGTGGATGACACTAATGCTACCAGCAGAGTGCATTTGCAAAACGTGACGGTGCTTTCCGGCATGCTGTCGCCTAACCACAGGTGGAGAATGAAGGGCAGTTCGCAATAGATGGGGAACAGCAACAGCAATGTCAGCAATATGCAGACTCTGCAAGTGGAGGATGCCAGCAGGATGGTTCTGTCCATGTTGCCACGGCTGATGTTTTGGGTGATTTGTGGAGCAGACGCTATGTCGAAGTTGCCTACAAAGGTGGTGATATAGTTCTGTACGGAATAGGAAATGGCATAGGCGGCATTGACGACGGTGCCGAAGAAGTAATTGATGACCATGCTGCTGCCTTGGTTTCTGAATAACAGTGCCGCCGCACTTAAAAGACTATAGTTGTTGAATACCAGTATGTCTTTGTACTTGCTTTTCTCTTTTATGAGGCTGAACTTTGTCGTTGTTGGCCATTTCTTGCAGGCAGAAAGGTAATAGGCGAGCGATGTCAGTGCGGTGACAAATGCCATGCTCAGGGCGTAGAAGCGCAGGAGGTTCCCTCCGTAATACGACAGTGCCAATATCAGGGCAAACTTGGCGACGGCTCCCAGTATGTCGAATATCGCTATGGTCTGGAAGTCTTCGTGTACGATGAAAAGGCTGTTGAAGGGTACACTTATCAGGCTCAGACATGTTACGATTGTGGATACCTGAAAGACGAACATGGCGTCGGCCTCCTTGCCCGGTTCTACATTTAGATAGTTGTGAATGTAATAAACGCCCACCGATTCCAGTATCAACAAGGCCACGATTGCAAAGCAGACATGGATGACAAGGCTCATGTTGAAGATGCGATTGACATCGCCGTCCGGTTTCCCCTGCTCGTAGTTGATAAATCGAGTGGTAGTGTTGTAGAGCGCGCTTGTGATAAAAGAAAACATGATGACGGTTGCGCCTACAACATTGTATAGTCCATAGTCGGATTTTCCAAGTGCTGCAAGAACAAGCCGCATAGATGCCAGACCTAATATGGTGGTGATTAAGAGTCTGGCATATACGATGAGCGTGTTCTTTGCTATTCGTTTGTTTTCTTCTCTCATGAATTTCTCTTTTTGAATAATTGTCTTATTCAAGAGGACAAAGGTACATGTTTTTTCTCTATTTTGGAAAAAGATGGTGGTTTTTCTTGTTGCAGTAGTTGCTCGCACACTTTACATTTTATTATTAAAAACAAAAAATCCTTTACTTTTTGCTATTTTGTTTTTCGGCACGAAACGAGACAAAATAGAAAAGAAAACGTCTCCAAAACAGACTTATGCAGACAACTTTTCTGACTTCTCCAGTGAAGTCGGCAAACTTCACACGTCCGTTTTTACAACTTCACACGTCCGTTTGGATGTTTTTACGCTTTTCGATGAGCGAGAAAATGGCCCAAATCGGGCATTTTGCAGCAGGGAAACACCACAAATCTCTGCTCTTACATTCTGCCATATAATGTAACGGGCGGATTCTCAAATGGTTGCAAAAGTCTGCGAAAATCCTGTTGTCCTTGGTCTGGGTACAGGGCAGAGATTTTCGTACCTTTCTCGTGAGATTGGAGAAATGCAGAAAGTAAGAAAAAGTATCTTTTTCGTGACAATTTGTCAAATGGTGTTTCTCTCTTTTGAATGAATGCTTTAGTCGGACGACTCAATAATTAAATTGTTGCAAAGCAGAGTTATTCAATTATTTTTCGTATCTTTGTGCCACAATAATAAATAATATGATATTATGAAGAAACTGCTTTGCCTTTTGCTGGTCGCTTTTTCTCTGACGGCGACTGCACAGAAAAAAGTTATCGAATCCAAGACTACCTTTGCTAAGGATGTGCTGCAACCCTACGTCGACAGCGGTGAACTGCCCGGTGCTATCAGCATTTTCTACAACAACGGTGTGCAGGAAACTTGTTGCGTAGGCTATGCCAACGTAGAACAGAAACGCCCTATAGGCCTGGACAATGTCTATATGCAATGCTCGCAGACCAAAGGCTTCTGCGGTGTTACCATTGCCAAACTCGTGGAGGATGGCAAGATTTCTCTCGATGACCCCGTGTCGAAGTATCTGCCTGAGTTCAAAGAACTGTGGGTGCAAGAGAGCGACAAGGACGGCGTAAAGGTGCTTCGCAAGGCAAAGAACGTTCTTACTGTCCGCATGGTCCTTAACCACACAGGCGGTTTCCCCTTCGAATGCAGTGCCAAACGTGCTGATGTGAGAGGCGGAGGCTGGTCGGGTGGCGCACCTCTCAGGCAGATTGCATCCATCGCTGCCGCATCGCCTATCATGTTCGAGCCGGGCACAAGAGACTTGTATTCCAATACCGGCATCGACATCGGTGCAGCAATCGTTGAGGTTGTAACAGGAATGAAGTGGGAAGACTACCTCAAGCAGGAAGTGCTCGAACCGCTTGGCATGAAGTCCACATGGTTCTGGCCTACCGACAAACAACTGAAGAAACAAGTGGAAATGTATGATACCCACGACAAGGCTCCTGCCACCTATCGCCTCGAGAACGGTTGGCAGCAACGTCCGTACAACGATTCCCATGTGTTTGCATCAGCAGGTGCCGGACTTTGGACAACCGCAAACGACCAACTGAAATTCTACAAGATGCTCATGAATCTGGGTATCGGCGACAATGGTGTTCGTATCCTTAAGGAAGAAACCGTGAAGTCCATCCTTGCCGTTACCACTCGTCCAAACAACATGGGCGGTTATTCGCTCGGACTGAATGCGCCAAGAGTGGACGGCGACAACGAATGGTTCGGTCACGGAGGAGCATGGGGAACGAACTGCATGGTCAACTGGCATAAGAAACAACTCAAACTCTGGGTGGTACAGATTAACGGTCCTCAGCCATGGAACGACAAAGTCAACAAGGCTGCCGAGAAGTTCTTCTCCCAGACAATAGATATGTCGGGCATCAATGCATATACAGGAAGAACAAAATAAAACAATGCTGACAAGCACACAAAACCCACGCATCAAACACCTTCTGCTGCTTCAGCAAAAGTCGTCACAGCGGAAGGCAGACGGTCTGTTCGTTGTGGAAGGCCGACGCGAGGTGGAGCATTGCCTGACGGCGGGATACACGATTCGTACAGCATTCGTGTGCGAAGAGATTGCCGACGCCTCCCTTTCACTGCCGAAAGGCGTCGAGATTGTGCCTGTCAGCCGAAACGTCTACGAACGCATTGCTTATCGTGGCGGAACGGAAGGCATCGTTGCCGTCGTGAACACGAAGAAGACAACGCTCGCTGACCTCCGGCTCTCGTCTTCACCACTCATCGTCGTTCTCGAAAGCGTAGAGAAACCCGGAAACCTCGGTGCAGTGCTGCGAAGTGCCGATGCTGCAGGAGCCGATGCCGTCATCGTCTGCGATCCGCTCACCGACCTTTACAATCCCAACCTCATACGCTCTGCCGTGGGGGCACTCTTCACAGTGCCTTGCGTGGCTTGCAGCACCGAAGAGTGTATCGCTTTTTTCAAAGAAAAAGGTATAAAGATTCTCACTGCCCAACTGCAAGACTCGCATCTCTACTACGATACTCCGATGACGGGGCCGACGGCTATTGTAATGGGAACAGAAGCAACAGGGTTGACTCCTCAATGGCGACGTGCTGCCGATGCACACATCCGTATTCCAATGTTGGGACACTTAGACTCTCTGAACGTCTCTGTCAGTGCTGCAATTCTGCTTTACGAGGCCGTCAGACAGCGACAAAATGTGGAATAATGAAAAAAAACAGGTAAATAATATACGTTTTATTTAAAAAAGACTATATTTGCGAAAGAAATAAGTCATAAATGAAGATAAAAAGGTAAAAAAGATGAGAACAAAAAGAATCGTAAGTGTTGCATTGTTCGTGTTGGCACTTTGTCAGGTTGCAGTTGCTCAGCAACGTTTGGACATTATGCTCAAGAACAGAAGCGTGATGTCTTGTCCTTTGGATGATATCAATTACATGGAAATCGTGGAAGGTGCAGCACCTGGCGAATTGGACGGTGTTTGGTATCTTGGTTGGAGAGCCACGAACAACGGCGCCGGAACCAAGACACACGTCGATGGCACAGAGATGTTGATTTTCACTGCAGGTCCGCAGATGAAGTGGGTAAAGGCAAGTGGCGAAACGGTATATAACCTTCAGTATTCTGAAAGCGGAGCCGAGGAAGGTTCCTCTTTCAAAGGTTATAAACATATGTCCGACGGCAATGTTTCTTCTACTGCAAGTACTTTCCAGATTATTGCGAAGGAAGAAGGTTTGCTCCTCATCAAGCAGGGCACAACTCGCTATTATTTCTATACCTCGAAGGAGGCTGCAACTTATGCTGAGTTTGTTACTTATCCCACACGTGCTACCATTTATACCGATGCCGACAAGTTGTGGGCAGCGAACATCAAGGGTGGCGACTCCAGTTCAAAGATTACTCCTATGGGCAGGCACTTCGAGAGTTTCAATGCTGCTTCCGAAGAGGATAAGGCATGGCTTGCCGATCCAAGCAACCAGCCCGACCTGACGTATCATGATCTGAGCGGTAAGACTTGGATTGCAAAGACTGTGAACCTTTATCCCTTCGGCTCTCCTGTTCCTGCCGACGTCAATCAGCATGCAATCGGTGACTGCTGTATGTGTGCAGTGTTTGCTTCGTTTGCATACATCTATCCCGAATGGATTAAGACCATCATTGAGAAGAATGGCAATAACTACACCGTACACATGTTCGACCCCAAGGGCAATCCTGTGGATGTTGTTGTTGACAACAAGATTATGTGCAACTCCGGTGGTGGTGTGGACCAGTTGACAGGTAAGAATGGTGTCGTAAACTGGGCAACTATTATGGAGAAGGCTCTCATGAAGTGGGAGACTCGTTTCAAGTGTAACCGTATTGGTGGTATCGGAACTGAGCATGCGGCTCCTCCTTTCACCGGCAACGGCAACAGTTATAGTTTTAGCCCCGACAAACTTTACAACTCTGAGTTCGACCTCGTGGTTGACTATGCTTTGAGCCATGGCATGATTAGTGTGGGTGGTTTCAATGTGGGTGGCCTTATCTGCGGCGAGTTGGAGACTGTGACGGGCCATGCCTTTACGGTGATGTATCCCGACGAGGGTACAGACTACAAGTTTGTGATGCGTAATCCTTGGGGTAATGGTGGCAACATTGACGGTAAACTTAAGATTCCTGCAAAGCGTGAGATCTTGAAGACTATCGACTTCCGTCTTGTCTTCCCCGGTGCCCAGATGGCTGAATACAAGAAGGAGGACCTCGGTGGTTACACAGTGCCCAGGTTCATCCCGATGGATATCGACATCCATCCCTCACAGGAAATGCTCCGCATGTATGGCTTAGAGAGTTACGAACCTCACTATGCTGTTCCCGAGGAGGTTCTCGAGGTTGAGGAATAAATAAGGAGGCGACTGCCCGGGACGCAGAGCATTTCTCTCTGCCGGACAGCCTTCACAACTCTACAACGCCGTTCTGTCACGACAGACAGAACGGCGTTGCTGTTCTCTGGCGTCTGCTTTGTTGTATGGCGTAATATGACATTATTATATATGTCTGATACCCTGTCGGAAAACATCTACTGCCTAATTGCCCGACAAACCACACCTTTCCGGCCGGAAAGGCACGCCTAATTGCCCGACTTGACAGTAGATGTTTTCCGGCAAGGTACGGGATGCGTTTTTCGCCCCTACTTGAAGCGTACGAGGTGGCCGTCCGATGTCAGCGAAAAAGTTATGCCCGAAAGCAAGGAAACTCCTCCGCTTTCGGGCATAATCCTATGTGAGTTGTTGAATTCTCTTCTTGAGAATGTATGCGTCAGTTATTGGTCTTTTGCCGTTGCATTAGTAGGCGAAGATGGGGTAGCCTTCCATGATGGCATTCACTTCGCTGCGAACCTGGGCGATTACGTTCTCGTCTTCGGGTGCATTGAGCACGCGTTCGATGAACTCTGCAACCTTTACCATCAGGTCTTCCTTCGCGCCACGAGTGGTCATGGCCGGTGTGCCGAGGCGGATGCCCGATGTCTGGAATGCACTGCGGCTGTCGAAGGGCACCATGTTCTTGTTGACGGTCAGGTCGGCAGCAACAAGAGCCTTCTCGGCAACCTTACCCGTGAGGTCGGGATACTTGCTGCGGAGATCGACGAGCATAGAGTGGTTGTCGGTGCCGCCACTCACGATGTCGAAACCTCTCTTTGTGAGTTCTGCTGCAAGTGCGGCAGCGTTCTTCTGGACCTGCTTTGCCCATTCCTTGAACTCCGGCTTCAGCGCCTCGCCGAAGGCAACGGCTTTCGCTGCAATGACGTGCTCCAGCGGACCGCCCTGAATGCCGGGGAAGACTGCACTGTTCAGCAGTGCAGACATCTTCTTGACTTCGCCCTTGGGAGTCGTCTTGCCCCATGGGTTGTCGAAGTCCTTGCCCATGAGGATGATGCCGCCACGAGGACCGCGAAGCGTCTTGTGCGTGGTGCTGGTGACAATGTGAGCATATTTGACAGGATTGTCGAGCAAACCAGCAGCAATAAGTCCGGCAGGATGTGCCATGTCTATCATCAAAAGTGCGCCTACCTTGTCGGCAATTTCGCGCATACGTGCATAATCCCACTCACGGCTGTAGGCAGAACCGCCGCCGATGATGAGTTTGGGCTTGTGTTCCAGAGCAAGTTGCTCCATCTCGTCGTAGTCCACACGGCCGGTCTCCTTCTTCAGATTGTATCCGACAGGCTTGTAGATGATGCCACTCGTGTTCACCAATGAACCATGACTCAAGTGCCCACCGTGGTCGAGATTAAGGCCCATGAATGTGTCGCCGGGGTTGAGGCAAGCCAGGAACACAGCAGCATTGGCCTGTGCACCTGAATGAGGCTGCACATTGGCATACTCAGCGTCGAAGAGTTTGCATATGCGTTCGATGGCAAGTTCTTCCACTTTGTCAACAACCTCGCAGCCGCCATAATAGCGCTTGCCGGGGTAGCCCTCGGCATATTTGTTGGTCAAACAGGAGCCCATGGCTGCCATGACCTGTTCGCTTACATAGTTCTCGGAGGCAATAAGTTCCATGCCCCTGCGCTGTCGCTGGTTCTCCTCCTCGATGAGGGAGAAAAGGATTGTGTCTTTTTCCATAATAATGTGTTTTGTTATCCTATACAAGTTTTACGTCCGAAAGACTGATTTCTCTGTTACAATAATGGCACTGAAGCGTACCTCTCTCTCTGCCGAGGAAGTGGAAACGTGTGTGCATCGGCTCGTTGTTAGTGATGCATTTGTGATTGTCGCAACGAACAATGCCAATAAGTTCCTCCGGCATGTGAACCTCCTTCTTCTCCACCACCTCATAATCGCGAATGGTACTGAGCGTCACGTTAGGCGCAACAACAGAAAGTTGGTTGATTTCATCGTCAGAGAAGAACTTGTCCGCAATCTTGATAATGCTCTTTTGCCCCATCTTCTTGCTCTTCAAATTGTATCCGACAGTGGCAGAAGAGTTAAGTTCCTCAATGTGAAGCAGGCTGATAACCTGGAAAAGTTTGGACGATGGTATGTGATCGATGACCGTTCCGTTCTCAAGAGCGGCCACTTGGAGTTCCTGACGTTTCATTTGAAAGATATTTTATCGTTGATAATGTCGTCGAGCGTAATGCCAAGCGCATCACAAAGAATTGCCTGACGTGCATAAAGACCATTCTGCGCCTGCTGGAAGTAGTGAGCATATGGCGTGTCGTCAATGGTGTACTCTATCTCGTTTACCCTTGGCAAAGGGTGCAATATCTTCATGTTAGGCTTTGCCTTGGAAAGCATAGAACGGCTCAAGAGGTAACGATCCTTCACGCGTTCATATTCATCAAGGTCGGTAAACCGTTCCCTTTGCACGCGTGTCATATATAATATGTCCGCTCCTGCTATCGTGTCAGCATCAAAGTCCTGATGCTCCACAAACTTGATGCCGTTTTCCCTGCAATACATCTTGTAATGCTCAGGCATAGCCAACTCGTCAGGAGCAATGAAGTGGAAAGTCGGAGAGAAATGCCTCATCGCAGTCAGCAGACTGTGAACCGTTCTGCCATACTTGAGGTCGCCAACAAGATAGATATCCAAATTGTCCAGCGTACCTTGCGTCTGGTAGATAGTGTAAAGGTCAAGCATCGTCTGGCTGGGGTGCTGGTTGGCTCCGTCGCCAGCGTTGACAACAGGAACAGGCGACACCTCGCTTGCATATTGGGCTGCACCTTCCAGATAATGACGCATAACAATGATGTCGGCATAACTCGACACCATCATAATCGTATCCTTAAGCGTTTCGCCCTTTGTGCCGCTCGTCACTTTGGGATCTGCAAAGCCAATGACTTTCGCACCAAGTCGGTTAGCCGCAGTTTCAAAACTAAGGCGAGTGCGGGTGCTCGGCTCAAAGAACAATGTGGCTACGATTCGACCTTCGAGCAAACGACGATTCCGATGCTTTTCGAACTCCTGTGCCATTCGGATAAGATATTCAATTCTCTCTCTCGAATGGTTGGCTATGGTTACAAGACTTCTGTTTTCCATTGCATGATTATTTTCCATTGCAAAGATATAAAGAAATGAAGAATTATAAGCCTTAAAAGAAGAATTATTCTCATAATTTCTATTTTCTGAACAACTAATTCCCAACTCTTAATTCTTTTTCGTACCTTTGTAGTCTTAAAATAATAGTAGTTCTGTATGAGAAAGAAGTTTTTCGCGTTCCTCTGGATATGTTATATCTTAGGTGCACTTGCTGTTGGCATTACATTCTATTTCATCTTTACTGGTGCAATTGGCTATATGCCGAACATCCAACAGTTGCAGAATCCTGTTAATAAGTTCGCGACACAAGTTTTCACCTCCGATGGTAAACTGATAGGAACATGGAGTTACAGTAGTGCAAATCGTGTGTTTGCGGATTACGACGAACTACCTGAACCTCTTGTGCAGGCTCTTGTTGCAACGGAAGACATTCGCTTTTATAATCATAGCGGTATAGATTTCCAAGCCTTGACGCGTGCTATCGTGAAGCGTGGAATACTGAGGCAGAAGAGTGCCGGTGGTGGTAGTACTATCACGCAACAGTTGGCCAAGCAACTTTATTCGGAAAAGGCTGCCAATACGATGGAACGTCTTTTGCAGAAGCCTATCGAGTGGGTTATTGCGCTTAAGTTGGAGCGTTTTTATACAAAGGAAGAAATCATTTGTATGTATTTCAATTACTTTGATTTCTTGCACAATGCAGTTGGCATCAAGACTGCTTCGCATACTTATTTCGGCAAGGAGCCGATGGAGTTGGATACTTGCCAGTGTGCGTTGCTTGTTGGTATGTGTAAGAATCCGAGTTTGTATAATCCAGTCCGTTATCCTGAGCGTTGCATTGAACGTCGTAATATTGTTTTGTTGCAAATGGCTAAGGCTGGATATATTACGGAGGAGCAGCGTGAGGAATTCAGAACTCGGCCGTTGGGCTTGAACTTCCATCGTGTTAATCACAAGGAGGGGCATGCAACTTATCTGCGCGACCATTTGCGTCGGATTTTGATGGCTAAGAAGCCTGTTCGCAGTGACTATGCTTCTTGGCAGAATCAGCAGTATTATGAGGATTCGCTTGCTTGGGAGAACGATCCGGTCTATGGTTGGTGTAACAAGAATCTGAATCGTGATGGCAAACCTTATAATATATATACGGATGGTTTGAAGGTTTATACGACTCTTGACAGCCGTATGCAGGAGTATGCGGAGCAGGCGGTTGCAAAACATGTGACGGGCGAGTTGCAGCCTCTCTTCGACAAAGAGCAGAAGAACAACAAGAATGCTCCTTATGCTTCGGCTATTTCGGCTACCAGGGCAAGGGCTAATCTGGCTCGTGCAAAGCGTCAGAGTTCGCGTTACATTGAGATGAAGAAGGCCGGATTTACTGATGCGGAAATAGACGAGGCGTTCTTGAAACCTGTTGAGATGACGGTTTATTCGCTCAGTGGTGACAAGGATACTGTGATGACTCCGCTTGACAGTATCCGATACTACAAGTCGTTCCTGCGCACTGGTTTTATGTGTATGGATTCGGAGACGGGGCATGTGAAGGCATACGTTGGTGGTGTCAATTACAGTTATTTCCAGTATGATATGTGTACGCAGGGCAAGAATCAGGTTGGTTCTACCATTAAGCCTTTCCTGTATTCGTTGGCTATGGAGAATGGTTGGTCGCCCTGTGATGAGGCTCCAAACGTTCAGCAGACATATGTTGTGGCCGGCAATCAGTTGTGGACTCCTCGCAACGGCAGTCGTTCCCGTTATGGTGAGCAGGTGACTTTGAAGTGGGGGTTGGCAACGAGCAACAACTGGATTTCCGCTTATCTGCTTAATCAACTCAGTCCGGACTTGTTTGTCAGGCTTTTGCATGACTTTGGAGCGAAGAATCAGGACATACATCCTTCGCTTGCTCTCTGTCTTGGTCCTTGCAATCTTTCTGTGGCCGAGATGGTGGGTGCTTATTCTGCTTTCCCGCAGAAGGGTGTCCGCCGGACGCCTCTCTATGTGACTCGTATCGAGGACAGCGATGGTAATGTGTTGTCTCAGTTCCAGTCGAGTGTGAAGGAGGTTATCTCCGAGGAGGCTTCCTACAAGATGGTTGTCATGATGCGTGGTGTCATTGATGGTGGTACGGGCTCCCGTATGCGTAACCGTTACCATATTACTGCGCCTATGGGCGGTAAGACGGGCACGACCAACGACAACAGCGACGGCTGGTTTATCGGTTATACGCCGCGTCTTTGCTTTGGTGCGTGGGTTGGCGGCGACGAGCATGATGTTCATTTTGCCAGCATGGCATATGGCCAGGGTGCAAACTCTGCTCTTCCGATTAACGCTTATTTCTTGCAGAAGGTTTTTGCTGACGAGCAACTTGGCTACAGCCAGTCGGAGCAGTTTGATATTCCTTCGGGTTTCGACCCTTGTGGCGGCGATTTGTCTGAGGAAGAGTTTGGCGACGAGGAGTTCATAGAGGAGATGGGTTTCGATTCGGAAGCCTCTCAGTAGCCGAGTTCCCTTTGCAAACAAAATGTAATTGATTTATGTCAATATCATATCAGAATGTTGACATAAATCAACAAAATCTGTATTATTATTGCTTTTTTTGCCTGTTTTGCTTGCAAATAGAAAGGATTGTCGTACCTTTGCATCGTCAAAGGAAATGACATACCATTAAGGAAAGAAAGATAGTTTGCTTTAGTGTTAAGGTAAAAAGATTTATTTGAAGGTTAATAGTTGTTAGTTTTAGTTTTTTCAGGAGAAGCAATCCGTGAGGACCGCTTCTTTTTTTTGTCTCTTTTTGTAGGTGCTGTTGTTTCCAGCCATGTTTCTGAGGTGTGGACGTGGGGTGCGATTCTTGATTTCCGCAGATGTTTTTCGGGTTGCAGAATGGGCGTTTCTGTTCCCCTATGCCATGTCGGCGAAATAGGTTAACCCTTCCTGCCATAATGCTTAACCTTTCCTGCTAATTAGGTTGACCTTTTCGGCCAATTAGGTTAACCTTTTCGGCCAATTAGGTTAACCTTTTCCGGCTGCATCCTCTTGCCCGATTATTTCTTTGAAATAAAGGGCGTTTGGGAATCCTTTTTTTCGTGTGAGCGAAACATTGTTCCGTTGGGGTGGGGCGTGTGGCGTGTGGACGAAGAATAATGAGTGTCTGCCGGAGACTTGTCTGGCAGAGTTGTGCCTTTCGGGCTGCCGATTGGCGTCTTGGGGTGCGCTGCAATGTGCCCGATGCAATACTGCACAAAATCAAATGGCGTGTTAAACGAACATTTTTGCGCCGTTATGCCCTTTAATTAAAAATAATGTAGTAAATTTGCACGCGAATATGTTTATTAGAAGTCGCTATGGAAACCCAGCAACAGTTTGAGAAGGTGATGGAAGAATGTCGTGCCTTGTTTGTCAAGAAATTACACGACTATGGCGCAGCATGGCGCATACTCCGCCCCTCCTCGCTAACCGACCAGATATACATCAAGGCCAATCGCATCCGCAGCATCGAGACGAAAGGCGTGTCTTTCATCGACGAAGGCATCCGCCCCGAGTTCATCGGCATTGTGAATTATGCCATTATCGGGCTCATTCAGTTGGAGAAAGGCTATTCCGAAAAACCCGACGACATGACGAAGGACGAGGCCATTGCGGCTTATGACAAACATGCACAGAAAACTCTGCAGTTGATGCTCCGCAAGAACCACGACTACGACGAGGCTTGGCGAGGCATGCGCATCAGCAGTTACACCGACCTTATCCTGATGAAAGTGTTCCGCACGAAGCAAATCGAACAACTCGACGGCAACACACTGGTGTCGGAAGGCGTCGATGCAAACTACATGGACATGTTGAATTATGCCGTATTCGGCTTGATAAAGTTAACCTTCGGTGAAGACAACGCTGAAGCATAAACCGGCAGTGGTACTGGTGAATGTGGCACGTCTGCTGCTAAGCCTGACGTTCCTCTTTTCCGGAGTGGTGAAACTCATCGACCCGCGTGGCACACAATACAAGATAGAAGACTACGGAGCCGCCTTCGGCATGGCTTCTTTCCTGCCCGACGGAATGCCACTTACCCTGTCCTGCACCCTCGCCGTAACCGAGTTCCTGGTGGGCATATACCTGTTCTATGGCATCCGCCGCCGCATGGCAGCAAGCCTCGCACTGTGTTTCATGCTCGTCATGACACCCCTCACACTCTATTTGGCAATAGCCAATCCCGTCACCGACTGCGGCTGCTTTGGCGACGCCCTCGTACTCACCAACTGGCAAACCTTCCAGAAAAACGTCGTCCTGCTCACCTGTTCCATCGTCGTCCTGCGCTACAACCCACTGATTCTGCGCTTCGTGACGCGAAGAAACCAATGGATGGTGGCACTCTACTCACTCGTCTTCGCCTGCATCTTTATGGCCTACAACCTGTGGCGGCTGCCCGTCATCGACTTCCGCCCCTATCACGTAGGCGCCGATCTGCGTCAGGCTTGGCAAGACGACAGGCACAACACCGGTCAGTTCGTCACAACATTCATCCTCGAAAAAGACGGCATACAAAAAGAATTCACACTGGAAAACTACCCCGACAGCACTTGGAACTTTGTCGACTCACACACCGTTCAGCACCAAACCGACAAGCAAAGTGGAGTGGGCGACTTGCTCATACAAGACGCACAGAGCGGCGAAGACATTACAGAACAGATACTCAACGACACAACATACAACTTCCTTCTCGTTGCCCCCTACCTGGAAAAAGCCGACGACAGCGTAATGGGCGAACTCCTTTCGCTCTACGACTACACTCAAGAGAACGGCTACGGCTTCTACTGCCTCACCTCAAGCAGCGAACAAGCCATCGAAAACTGGAAAGAAATGACCGGCGCAGAATACCCCTTCTGCCTTGCCGACGCAGTAGTGCTCAAAACAATGATACGCTCCAACCCCGGCCTAATACTCCTGCACGACGGTAAAGTCGTGGGGAAATGGGCATCGGCCGCCTTGCCCGAACCGGCAGAACTCAACCTCCGGCCCGAGCAAAACACCAACAGCCAAAGCCGTCGCATAGCCGGCATCCTCGGCTGGTACATCCTGCCACTACTTATCTTCCTGCTCATCGACGCAGCAAGCGTAGCACGAAACAAGAACAAAAATTCAAAGAAATAAAAACCATTATCAACAAAAAAACAAAAGACATGAGAAAGAAAATCGTAGCAGGTAACTGGAAAATGAACAAGAACCTGCAGGAAGGCGTAGCACTCGCCACCGAACTTAAAGACATGTTGGCTGCAGAAAAGCCTAATTGCGAAGTAGTAATCGGTACACCCTTCATCCACCTCGCTACCGTTAGCGAATTGCTGAAGGACAGTGTCATCGCCGTAAGTGCAGAGAACTGTGCCAACAAAGCAAGCGGCGCATACACAGGCGAAGTAAGCGCAGAAATGGTAAAGAGCACAGGCGCAGAATACGTTATCCTCGGCCACAGCGAACGTCGCGAGTACTACAACGAGACACCCGAAATCCTGAAGGAAAAAGTTGACCTCGCCCTCGCAAACGGTTTGAAGGTTATCTTCTGCATCGGCGAAAGCCTTGAACAGCGCGAAGCAAACCAGCAGGAAGCAGTTTGCAAAGCAGAACTCGAAGGCAGCGTATTCCATCTTTCAGCAGAACAGTGGAAGAATATCGTAATCGCATACGAACCAATCTGGGCCATCGGTACCGGAAAGACAGCAACCGCCGAGCAGGCAGAAGAAATCCACGCCTTCATCCGTCAGTGCGTAGCCGAAGTCTATGGCGCAGAAGCAGCCGACGAAACTTCCATCCTCTATGGCGGTTCTTGCAAGGCAAGCAATGCTCCCGAACTCTTTGGCAAGCCCGACATCGACGGCGGCCTCATTGGTGGCGCAAGCCTCAAAGCAGCCGACTTCAAAGGCATCATCGACGCTTGGAACTAATAACACAATCCTTCAATATCTCCTCCCCTAAGCAAGGGGAGGAGATTAAAAGAAAAACAACACAAACGTTAATTTGCAAATGAAGTACAGTTTTGCCCTCATCTTCTGCCTTTTGACAGTTCAAATGAATGCCCAGCAGGCATTTACCGAAAGGATACAGCAAGTGGTTGGCTCCATGGGGAAAATAATCCTCCATCAAGACAAAACCATTACGGACCTCGTAAATGGCCCAAAGAGAACTGCTGCATCGCCAAATCAGAAGGGATTGCAAGACGGAACGGCACAGTATCCAGACTCTTTGACAGCCGACAGCCTTGCACAAGGACCAACAATCAGGATCAACGGCTATCGTATCCAAGTGTACTTCGGAGACAATTCACGTAAAGGAAAGACCGAAGCACGAGCCACAGGCTTACGCTTTAGGAATTACTTTCCAAACCAACCTGTTTATGTCAGTTTCGCTTCCCCTCATTGGCTATGCAGAGCCGGCGATTTCCGTACAATCGAAGAGGCAAGCGAAATACTCAGACAGATTCGCGAGATGGGCATCTTCCGTGAAGCCGTCATCGTGAAAAGCAAAATTAAAGTCAGACTATAAGAATGGAACAACAGCAGAAGCACGAACAGACCACCGCTCAGCAACAAATAGAAGAACATATCCACGCCATACTTAATCTTCTGGGCGAGGATGCACAGCGCGAAGGATTGCTAAAGACACCTACGCGAGTAGCAAAAGCAATGAAGAATCTTACATGCGGCTACGAACAAGATCCGGTAGCAATTCTAAACTCCGCAAAGTTCAATGAAGATTATCGTCAGATGGTGATTGTTCGTGACATCAATTTCTATTCTCTTTGTGAACACCACATGTTGCCTTTTTATGGGAAGGTGCATGTCGCATACATTCCTGACGGGCAAGTTACAGGCTTGAGCAAGATTGCCCGTGTGGTGGATTGTTTCTCGCATCGTCTCCAAATACAGGAACGAATGACGAAGCAAATACGAGAATGCATACAGGAAGCCCTTTCGCCTTTAGGTGTGATGGTTGTTGTGGAGGCTCAGCACATGTGTATGCAAATGCGTGGAGTGGAGAAACAAGGAAGCATTACAACAACCAGCGACTTCTGCGGTGCGTTCAATCAAGCAAAAACCCGAGAGGAATTTCTGCAGTTAATTAGAGCATAAATGTAGAAGCCTCCGGAATATATCCCGATTATCCAGAACAATAGATATGAAGAAACTTCTTTTAGGTGACGAGGCTATAGCCTTGGGTGCAATCAATGCCGGCCTGAGTGGCGTATATGCCTACCCAGGGACGCCAAGCACGGAGATAACAGAATACATACAGAACGATCCTCTCGCCAAGGAGCGTGGCATACATTCTCGTTGGTGTACTAACGAGAAAACAGCGATGGAGGCTGCTTTGGGTATGTCGTATGCAGGCAAGAGGGCATTGGTGTGTATGAAACATGTTGGCATGAATGTTTGTGCCGATGCTTTTGTCAACAGTGCCATTACTGGTGTGAAGGGTGGCCTTATCGTTCTTGCTGCAGACGATCCGTCGATGCATTCTTCGCAGAACGAACAGGATTCTCGTTTTTATGCCAAATTTGCTTTGGTCCCATGCCTTGAGCCTTCTAATCAGCAAGAGGCTTACGACATGATGGCTTATGGCTTCGATTTGTCGGAGAAATTGGGAGAACCAGTTGTGCTCCGTGTCGTTACCCGACTGGCACATTCTCGTGCTGCGGTGGAAGTGACAGAGTCTATCGATGAAAATCCATTCTCTCCGGCTACAGATGCTTGGGTTCTTTTGCCCGGCATTGCAAGGAAGAAGTATGCTGTCCTTCTTGAGAAGCAGGAGACGATGATGCAGGCTTCGGAGAACAGCATATACAATAAGGTGGAGACGTCGTCTTCCAAAACCGGCATATTGGCCTGTGGCATTGCGTATAACTATGTTAAGGAGGCTATTGGCGACGATGCAAACCTCGTAAAGGTGTCGCAGTATCCTTTGCCCGAAGATAAGATCAGGGCTTTGGCTGCCGGATGTGACGAACTACTTGTTGTTGAGGATGGCCAGCCTGTTGTTGAGGAACTTGTGAAGGGCCTTTTAGGTGCGGACTATCCTGTGAAGGGCAGGCTGACCGGCGACTTGCCTCGTACGGGCGAACTGACTCCCGACAATGTTGCAAAGGCATTAGGCAAGAAGACGGGTGCGGTGTTTGCTCCTGCCCAGAACATGGCTGCGCGTCCGCCTCAGTTGTGCCAGGGTTGTGGCCACAGAGATGTTTATACGGCGTTAAATCAAGTCTTGGCAGAGTATCCCGAGCATCGTGTGTTTGGAGATATAGGTTGCTATACGCTTGGTGCCTTGCCTCCTTTCCAGAGTCTTTCTTCGTGTGTGGATATGGGAGCAAGCATTACTATGGCGAAAGGTGCGGCAGATGCCGGACTATTCCCTGCCGTTGCTGTTATTGGCGACTCTACTTTTACTCATAGTGGCATGACCGGCCTTTTGGATGCGGTAAACGATAAGTCGAACATCACTGTGATTATTTCCGACAATCTCACAACGGGCATGACCGGCGGACAGGATTCTGCCGGCACGAACAAGTTTGAGGCTATCTGTCTTGGCCTTGGTGTTGAGCCGGAGCACGTTCGTGTTGTTGTGCCTTTGCCAAAGAATATGCCGGAGATTACCCGTGTCATTAAGGAAGAGATAGAATACAAGGGCGTTTCGGTCATCATTCCTCGCAGAGAGTGCATCCAAACATTTGCCCGACATGCAAGAGAAAGAAAACAAGGAAAATGAAGAAGGATATCATCATATGCGGTGTGGGTGGACAAGGTATTCTCTCCATCGCAACTATCATAGGCGAAGCGGCAACAAGGGCGGGCCTTTATTTGAAACAGGCAGAGGTGCATGGCATGAGCCAGCGTGGCGGAGATGTGCAGTCGAATCTGCGTCTTTCTACGGAACCTATCTGGAGCGACCTCATTTCGGAAGCAGGCGCAGATCTTATCATTTCGATGGAGCCAATGGAATCGATGCGCTATTTGTCTTACCTGAGCAAGGATGGAAGGGTAGTGACCAACTCAAAGCCATTTGTCAACATCCCCAATTATCCTGCCGAAGATGCTTTGCAGAAGGAGTTGGATGCGTTGCCAAGTGTTAAACTCGACATCGAGGAAGTTGCCAAGGACTGTGGCAATCCGAGAGGAGCCAATATGGTTCTGCTTGGCATGGCGGCTCCTACGATTGGTATTCTCTCCGTTGAGGACTTAAGAAACGCCATTGCTACGGTGTTTGCCCGTAAGGGAGAGCAGGTTGTGGAGGCTAACCTCAAGGCATTCGATGCAGGCGTGAAGGCTGCAACGGAGTAGGCAAGCATAACTGTTTTGCCAACAGACTATAATGCAACGGCTGCGGGAAAGAACCTGCGGTCGTTGTTGTTTTTCGGTGTCTGGTATAACATGATATGTAAAATTATTTGTAGCACATCGATGCAATGAGAGTTGATTATTTGCGACGCGGAGTGTCGTCTGCCGAAATGAACGGCATTTTTTGTGCCGATGTGACGCTTTGAATGTCAGAAGGTTATGTTTCTCTGGATGTAAAAACCTACGTAAAATCGTGCAAAAACACAGGTTTTTTGCTCCATCGTGGCGTGTAAAAATTGGAAACAAGGCGTGTTAAGTCGGCAAACTTAACCAGTTAAGTTGCCCGACTTGGCACACCTGTTTCTCCGACGCAGCATTTTGAAGCCTGAAATAAGGCCTTTCGGAAAAAATTTTACAAAATTTTTGTCCTTCCGCCGTCGCTTTTCTTTCGGCTTTTTGTAACGCATTTTTCAAGTTCTCCGGACGCTCGTTGCATAAAGGCGCGGCCAGACATCTTTAGGCATTTGCAATAATCGGGCGGACGACTTCCTTCTGTGCTACTGCCACTTTTTGCTACCTCCGGTGCTTTGTACTCGAAAATATGCAATAAATTTGTCTATTTTCGTGTCTTTTTGTAACTTTGCAAACTCAATGTCGCCCCATTGGGCAATTAGGTCGATAGTTAATACAAATTATAAGAATATCTTATGATACATAATCCACAAATGGAGTGCATGTCCCGCGAGGACATGAGAAAGTTGCAAACAGAGCGACTCGTTGCAACTGTGAAACGCTGCTACGAAAAAGTACCTTTCTATAAGAGAAAGATGGACGAACTCGGCGTGAAGCCCGAAGACATTAAGTCCATCGACGATGTAGTGAAACTACCTTTCACCACAAAGCATGACCTTCGCGACGAATATCCGTACGGATTGCAGGCGGTACCCATGGATGAGATTAAACGCATCCACGCCTCCAGCGGTACAACAGGCAAGCCAGTAGTCGGAACCTACACTCAGGCCGACCTCGACATGTGGTCGGAGTGCGTGGCTCGTGTACTGGCCGTGGGCGATATCGGCCCTGGCGATGTGGTACAAGTCAGTTATGGCTATGGCCTCTTCACAGGTGGCCTTGGCGCTCACGACGGTGTGGCAAAACGAGGTGCCGTGCAGTTGCCCACTTCAGCAGGCAACTCCGAGAAACAAATCATGCTGATGCAAGACCTTGGCACAACAGCCATCTGCTGTACGCCATCCTATGCTTTGCACCTGGCAGAAGTAATTGAAAAGAACAAGGTTGACGTTTCCAAACTCAAACTCCGTGTCGGCTTCTTCGGCGCAGAACCCTGGACATGGGGCATACGCCGTGAACTGGAATCGAAACTGAACATCAAGGCAATCGACATCTATGGACTGACAGAAATGTGCGGACCAGGTGTCGGCGGCGAGTGCCTGTATCAGGACGGCACACACATCTGGGAAGACATGTTCCTGCCCGAGATAGTCAACCCCGAAACCCTCGAACCGGTTGCTCCGGGCGAAGTAGGCGAGTTGGTAATAACTTCACTCTGCAAGGAAGCAATGCCAATACTCCGTTATCGCACCCGCGACCTTTCCAGCCTTAACTACGAACCCTGTAAGTGCGGACGTACTGCTGTCCGACTCGGCAAGGTGCTTGGCCGCAGCGACGATATGCTTATAATTCGTGGCGTAAACGTCTTCCCCAGCCAGATAGAAACAGTACTTACAGAGTTCCCTGCATTTACTCCTCAGTATTTCATCACCGTCGACCGTAAAGGCAACGAAGACACCTTCGACCTCGATGTTGAACTCCGTGAGGAACTCTTCTCGCCCAATCCCGGCAAACAGATGCCCTTCATCAAACCACTCTACGACCGTCTCGTATCCCTGACCGGCATCAAACCAAACATCCACATACAGCCACCAGGAACCATTCAACGTTCTACCGGTAAGGCTAAGCACGTAAACGACAAACGAGACTTCTCAAATTGGCATTAAAATGTTAGACAGAGAACAGGTAAACAATATTATAGATGCGATGGGGCTAAACGATTTCTCCCAAGCCACCATTCGCGATATTCAGGCATTGTCCAGAAAGATAGAGGACGAAACTGGCGAGCAAGTAATACACCTGGAGATGGGTGTGCCTGGTTTGCAACCTTCGGAGATTGCATTGAAGGCGGAGGCAGAAGCACTACAGAACGGCTGCGCCACTATTTATCCTCCCAATGGCGGCATTCCTCGCATCAAGCAGGCTGCATCGGACTTTGTGAAAGCGTTTATAGGCGTTGATGTATCGCCCGAAGGCTGTGTGCCGACAACAGGAAGCATGCAAGGAACCTTTGCCACTTTCATGGCCATTCATCATGCTTTCGCAGGTACTGAAAAGGACACGGTGTTGCTCATTCAACCGGGATTCCCTGTACAAACAACCCAATGCGACGTGATAGGACTGAAACACGAAGCACTTGATATTTACAACTACAGAGGCGATGCCCTGATGCAAAAGTTGGAAGAGATAGTCGCTAAAGGTAATATCTGTGCAATCGTCTATTCCAATCCCAACAATCCCACGTGGGTCTGCTTCACAGAAGAAGAACTGAAAGGGATCGGACAAATGGCAACGAAGTATGATATCCTTGTCCTCGAAGACCTTGCATACTTCGCTATGGACTTCCGTCGCGACCTTTCTCATCCTTTCCAGGAGCCTTATCAAGCCACTGTTGCCCGCTATACCGACAACTATGTGCTGTGGGTTTCGGCATCGAAGGCTTTCTCTTATGCCGGACAGCGTATAGGTGTGACGTGCATCTCCGATAAACTTTTCCGTCGTACTTATGCCTCTTTGAAGGAAATGTTTGGCGTCAGCACCTTTGGCGACTTCTTTGTCGGCAGACTGATGTACACGCTATCCAGCGGAACGACACATTCTGTTCAGCATGCAATGGCAGCACTCATGGAGGCGGCCGTAAAGGGAGAATATAACTTCCTCGTAGATGTGCAGGAGTATGGCCGACGTGCGAAGTTTATGAAGGAAGTGCTTTTGAGCAATGGTTTTTACCTTGTCTATGACAACGACATGGGTGCCCCGTTGGCCGACGGCTTCTATTTCACTGTGCAGTATCCCGGAATGGACGACCTTCAACTGACACGTGAACTCATGACCTACGGCATCGCCGTTTTCCCGCTCGACACGATGGGTTCCACACAGCAAGGTGTACGCATTTGTACTTCTTTCTTCCGAGAGAATCAGAAACAGTTATTTACCGAACGTATTACACAATTCCATAAGGAACATCATGGATATTAAATCTCCGTACCTTCATCCCGAATACGAGACGCTCTCTCGGGAAGAAATCAGCAAGTTGCAGACGAGTCGTTTGCAAGAGACGATAAAGAGGTGTTTGCAGGTGCCGTTCTATGCCCAGAAGTTCAAGGAGATGGGCATAAGGCCGGAAGACATTGCTTCGCCGGAAGACATTCGCAAGTTGCCTTTTACTACAAAGCAGGACTTGCGCGACACTTATCCCTTTGGTTTGGCTGCAGTGCCTTTGTCGGACTGTGTTCGTTTGCACTCCAGTAGTGGCACGACGGGCAATCCAACGGTTATCCTGCATACCCAAAACGACCTTGACGAGTGGGCCAATCAGGTGGCTCGTAACCTTTGGATGGTAGGCCTTCGTCCGGATGATGTATTCCAGAATTCGTCCGGTTACGGTATGTTTACCGGCGGCTTAGGCTTTCAGTATGGTGCTGAACGAATGGGTATGCTGACGGTTCCTGCCGCTGCGGGCAATTCATTGCGCCAGATAAAGTTTATTAAAGACTTTGGCACGACGGCCATTCATGCTGTTCCGTCGTACCTTACCCGTCTGTATGAGGTGATGCAGGAGCAGGGCGTTGACCCACGCAAGGATACAAACCTTCGCGTCTTTGCCATTGGTGCGGAGCCTCATTCCGAGGAGCAACGCAAGCGTATCGAGAATATGTTTGGCGTTAAGGCTTACAATAGTTTTGGCATGTCGGAGATGTGCGGGCCAGGTGTTGGTTTCGAATGTCAGGAACAGAACGGTCTTCACTTCTGGGAGGATTACTATATTGTGGAAATCGTTAACCCGGAAACTTTGGAACCTGTGCCTGACGGCGAGATTGGCGAACTTGTCTTGACTACGCTCCGTCGCGAAGCAATGCCTTTGATAAGGTATCGTACGCGCGACCTTACGCGTGTGCTGGGTCGTTCATGTCCTTGCGGACGCAACCATGTGCGCATCGACCGTATGAAGGGACGTAGCGATGATATGATTGTGCTGCGTGGCGTGAATATCTTCCCCATACAGATAGAGAAGATACTCATGACCTTCCCCGAATTGGCAAGCAACTATCTTATAACGCTCTCAACAGACAACGATAACGACAACATGACCGTTGAGGTTGAGTTGGCGGAGATGTTTACCGACGACTATGCACGACTTCACTCTCTGACGAAGAACCTCACGCGTGCATTGAAGGATGAAATTTTGCTCACGCCTATTGTGAAACTCGTACCCAAGGGTAGCCTCCCTGTCAGCGAAGGCAAGGCTGTTCGTGTAGTTGACAAGCGTAAGGTTTACCAATAATGATCGAGTACGAGAAATTTGCTACTCAATAATTTTCAATATCCCCATGAAACAACTTTCCATTTTCATAGAAAATAAGCAAGGCACGCTCCTTACGGTGCTTAATGTTCTAAAGAGTGCAAGCATACAGATTATAGCATCAACCATCTCCGACACGCAGGATTTTGGTATTTATCGAATTATCTGCGACGACCCCGAACGTGCTTTTATTGTTCTCGGCGAACAAGGTGTTTCCGTAACATTGACAGAGGTCTTTGCCATTCAACTTGAAGACAAACCAGGTGAGGCGGCGCGTGTGCTGGCTCTCTTTGCAGAAGCGGATATCAACATTGCTTACATGTATTCGTTCCTGCTTTCCGGCAAGGGCATTTTGGTGTTCCGCACATCCGATACGGAAAAGACAAAACAACTTATTGCCGATAAATCCTTAAAGGAATTCTGTTAGAATTTCCGATTGATTCAATACGGAGAAAACCAGAAGAAGAGGGCGTGCCAAAACAGTTGGTACGCCCTCTTGTTTTCCTCTTTATTCCTCGGCTGAAAACATCTACTGCCTAATCGTCCAACATCCTACACCTTTCTTGCCAACATTCCATGCCTTTCTTGCCAACATCCCACACCTTGTTTTCGGCCATCGCCCAGGAAGTCCGTCCGTATGCCCTAAATGCCTTTTTGTCAAAATGATAGTGTTTTTACAGAACGGTAGATTATCGTAGGTGAATACAATGTTGGCTCTTTACCTATTCTATATAAAAGAAGAAGCCCCACCACAAATTGTGGCAGGGCTTCCTTTATTTGTCAGTTAATAAGTTCCGCTTCGATTACTTAATAGAAACGTAAACTACACGCTGAGATTCCTGACCGGCTGCACCGTGAGCGTTAACGTCGGCAATCTTCACGCCGCGCTCTTCCAAGTATGCCTTAACTGCATCGCAACGACGCTGAGACAACTTCTGGTTGTAAGCCTTAGCACCTTCGGGAGATGCGAAGCCATCGATGCAAACTGTTGTGCCCTTCTCGATGGTGTTCAACTTAGCCTTAGCAGTGTTGCTAAGAGTAGCCTTGTTCTGAGCGAACTCAACGGTTACACCGCTAACGTTCTTAGTAACAACCTTCTCAACAACCTTCTCAACAACTTTCTCAACGGGCTTTTCAACTACCTTCTCAACAACCTTGGTAACCTCAACAGGCTTAACCTCTGTGAAGTAGTGGTTGCCATTGCTGGTCTTGAAGTGGTAAGTAACACCTGCTGTGATCTGACCGATAGCATTGTCTGAATAAGCACCTTCGCCGTCGCATACAACGGGCATACCCTCGCCTGAATAGCGAATGGGATCGTTGTCGCGAGAGGTCTTGAGGATTACTGCAGGACGCAGGCTAACAGTCCAAGCCTTCTTCTCGCCGAGGTTGAAGTCGAAGTCAAGACCAAACTTGAACATGCAACGGTTCAAATCGTTTGAACTTTCAGTTGTAATGCCTTCGTAGCTGGGCCAGAAGAAACGTGTGTAACCTACACCGCCACGAGCCTGAATCTCGAAGAAACGGGGAGCACCCTTATAGCCACCGAACCAGTTCATAAGGTTAACCTTAGTGTTGGCAAAAACGCTTGCATTGTCAACAACATTTGCGCTCTTTGTTGCCCAATTCCAGTTAGTGTTGTCGTTGAAACCAGCCTGCAACTGGAATTCCAAACTTAATACAGGTGTGATACCCTTAGTGAAGTTGATACCTGCAACGCCACCATTGGGTGTGTTCCAATCATGAAGGTTTGTGCTTACGCCACCTTCAACGCCGATTGACCAATTGTCGAAAAACTTCTTGCCAGTGTATTGAGCACTAGCAGCCATTGCCATTCCAAACATAGCAACGAGTACGAGAGTAATCTTTTTCATTTGCTTAAAAATTGATTAACACTATATTAATTTGTAATTTTTTTCTCTTTTCAGTTTGCTTTAATGCAGACTATATTCCGATGCAAAAGTACAACTTTATTTCATTCCCTGCAAGAAAAATGTTTTTTTTTGTACTTTATAGAGTATAATTATGCATTTTTTTTGTTCGTAAGCACCAAATACTATAAGTATTGGCTTATTTTTCTTCAATATCTACTTTGTCTCTTACTACCAGTATTGACAGTTCATAGAGTACATAAAGCGGAATGAATACAAGCATGAGCGAGAAAGGATCGCCACTTGGGGTAATGATAGCGGCGGTGATGAGCAACACTACAATGGCATGGCGCTTGTACTCGCGCAGGAAACTTTTTTTGAGAATTCCCAGCAGACCGAGTAGCCATGCCAGCAACGGCATTTCAAAGACAATGCCCATTACCAGGATTAGAAGTGTGAAGTTGTCAATGTAACTCTGCAAATTGATTTGATTGGTGATATTTGGGCTCAAGTTATATTCAACCAAAAAACGGAAGGTGAATGGGAATACAAACATATATCCTATTGCACAGCCCAAATAGAACATGAGGGTTCCCCCCATAAATGCAGGACGCAGATGTCTTATTTCTTCTTCAAAGAGTGCAGGTTCAATGAATTTCCATATCTCCCAAATGAAATAAGGAAAAGCAATTACGGCAGCCATTGATATTGATGTGGAAATATGTGTCATGAATTGGCTGGCAACGTTGATGTTAATAATTTGAACATCAAAGTCGGGAGACAACTTTACTACATCACCACCAATGGCATTAAGCCATTGGTATACAAAAAACTCGTTGCTTGTCGGGGCAAGAACGAAACGGTCGAAGATATAGGGCATTGCAATAAATGTGCCTACCAAAATGACCATAAGGACACATGCACTACGGAATAGTGCCCATCTTAGTACTTCAAGATGGTCCCAAAACGACATCGCACTCTCCTGTGCCTCTTTGTCTTCAATCTGTTCAGTCTTGCTCTTGTCTTCTAACTCCATATTACTTAAGTAGGAGCCCCTCTATTTTTGTGAGTATTTTACAGACTCGCATTAGAGGGGCTCCTATGGATAGATTGTTTTACTTGTTGTAAGTCGCTTTTACAAACTTTGCTGCTTTGAGGTAGTCAGCACAAACCTTCATGCCATCGAGGATGTTGGGTCTGTTGCTTCCTTCCAACTCAACAACCAGGTGCTTCAAGCCGGCTTTGTCTGCATTGTTGAAGATTGCATCAAAACCAACCATACCGCTTTCGCCGAATTCCTTGTGATCCTTGATGTGGAGCAGGGTGAAGCGATTAGGATACTTGTTGAAGTATTCCACGGGACTAACTTGACCGCGAACAGCCCAATAAACATCCATTTCATAGAACACCTTGTCGGCATCGGTATGCTGAATCATATAGTCATACCATACTTGACCTTCTACTTTGTTGAATTCGTAACTGTGGTTGTGATAACCGAACTTCATGCCGGCAGCATTAACCATCTCGCCAACTTTGTTCAAGTACTTGCAGATAACATTGGCTTCGGCAAGCGTATTGGGGAAGTTGACACCAGGATTGACAATGTACTTCATGCCTGCACGTTTGTGAGCGTCAATGCATTTTGCCCACCATTTTAGTGCTTCATCGAAGTTTCCGGATTTCAATTCCTCGTTGTTAAGATTGTGGCCAACATGGCTCGAAAGAACTTCTAAGCCTGCAGCCTCAATGTCTGCCTTGAATTGCTCTGGAGTAACACCATAAAGTTTCCCATTATCATAGTTGGCTGCTTCGATAGCTGTGTAGCCCATCTTTGCCAACGCTTTCAATGTACTTTCATGGTTTTGAGCATATTTGTTTGGATTGCCAATGAGGTCGCGCACAGAATACATCTGGAAGGCTATCTCTTTTTTCTTGGCGTCTGCTCCAAAACTGTAACTCAGAAGTGTGCCGAATAGGCAGATGAATATAAGAACTCTTCTCATCTTCTATAATATAATAATGAATAGAATTATTTAAGAACTTTGACACGGATATTGCGATACCATACTTCATCGCCATGATCTTGCATGCCGAAATAGCCTGCGTCCTTGCCACAATCCTTCATGATCTCGAATGCAAGAGGCCAATTCTTCTCGCTGAACTTAGATGTTTGAAGCAGGTCGACCCATGAACTGTCACCCAATGTGTAACTCAATACCTTTACTCCGTTTTGATAGTGAGTTACCTTGCCGTTTTTGGCAACAATCTTTACTTTATTCCATTGGCCAGCAGGATTTGCATTCTGTGGCTTGGCAATAATCATGTCGTAAAGACTTGTGCTTTGGCGAATGCCGAGTGTTTTACCCAGTTTGGCATCGGGATGACGTTCGTTGTCGAGTACCTGACATTCGGGACAGCTAATGTAGATAGGCTGATAGTTAAGTTTCCCACGATTGTCGATTGTCTGTGTGATGGTTAAATTGCCAGCCTTCGTTTCTTTTGTTTTGGGGGCATCATTGTTGATTGTGGCTGTTTCCTTACCAAGATAGAAAATGCCTGAATTGCCACCTTCGCTAATTTTCCATTCAATTTCGAAAACGAAATTCTTAAACTTGTGAGCAAAGATAATGTCACCGCCTTCGCCATTAGAAGTGCGTCCGTCAAAATGCAGGCTGCCATCCTTGATGTTCCATTTGCTGGGGATGTAGTCTTTGCAATAACCACGCCAGCCGTCGAGGCTAGTGCCATCGAAAAGAACATAGTAGCCTTCTTTGTCTACTTTGAGTTTGTTGAGATCGATTTGCGGATTCTCAATGGTGACATACTGAGGCTGTGCATATGCGCTAGCAGCAAATGCCAGTGTTGTAGCAGCAAGAATATTTCTTAATTTCATTGTTCTTAATGTTGATGTTGTTGATAAAGAAAATTCATAATTTATAATTCACGGCTCATAAAGGTTTGATGGATTATTATGAGCAACGAATTATAAATTATGAATTAAAGTGTTATTTATGCGGGCATTTCGGGCAGAGCATAGCCGTTGTGATATGTCGGCTTAATGAGTTCTGCTGCGAACTGACGTGCATTAACAGGTTCTGTCCACTTCTTGTCGAATGTAGGATGACCTTCGTGAATAGAGAAGCCGTCCTTAAGCATAGAGCGAACTGTTGCATTTTCTGGAATGTTGGTGAAGCGCATGTTTTCGCCGTCCCATTCCAGAGTCTGGTTCAGGCCTTGCAAACGTGTGGCAACAACGCCCATGGCAACCATTTCGTTGAATGGTCCAGCCTCGCTGAAGTCTGAAGCGGTCTTTGTCCAGTTTTCGTTGCCTTCACGAATTTCCTTGATGGCACGAATCCAGTCGCGTTGGTGATTTTCTTTGACACGGCGGCAAACTTTAGGAGCATTAGGAACGCGTCCGCTTACCAAATATGGCTTTTCGCCGTAGCAACCTACAATCATGATGTCTTTTGTGCCATAG
The DNA here is from genome assembly GCA_017461345.1 of Bacteroidaceae bacterium. Taxonomy (GTDB): domain Bacteria; phylum Bacteroidota; class Bacteroidia; order Bacteroidales; family Bacteroidaceae; genus Physcousia. Next base: position 32,954 of record JAFTYP010000007.1, read on the forward strand.
AAGATAGCACCGCCACCGCTGACGTTAAGGTCCTTGCCAATTGCCAAACCTTCGGGACGGAAAGGAATGATACCGCCGTCGCTCCATGTTACAACAACTTCAGGCATTGCAACCTTTGGACGGTTGTTACGTGCAGGATATGTCAACTTTACAACCTGTGCGCTGGGGCAGCAGTCTGACATAAGAGGAGTTGAGCTGCCTTCTGCCTTAATGGGATAGCCGAGGTCGAGAGCCTTGAAGACTGGGTGCAGGATGTGGCATGCCATGTCGCCAAGTGCACCTGTGCCAAAGTCCCACCATCCGCGGAAGTTCCAGGGGTGATAGATAGAGTTGTAGGGACGTTTTGGAGCGGGGCCGATGAATGCATCCCAGTTCAGTGTGCTGGGGATTTCGTGTTCTTCTGTGGGGCGTTCCAAGCCTTGTGGCCAGATTGGACGGTCGGTAAATGCGTCTACGCGTGTTACTTCGCCGATTTCGCCATTCCACAACCATTCGCATGCGATGTTTACGCCTTCGCCACTTGCACCCTGGTTGCCCATCTGTGTAGCAACACCTGCCTGTGCAGCGAGTTTTGTAAGCAAGCGAGATTCATATACTGTACGTGTGAGGGGCTTTTCGCAATAAACATGCTTCTTTGCTACCAAGGCTTCTGCACTGATAATTGCGTGAGTGTGGTCTGCTGTGCCGCATACTACAGCGTCTGCTTCGTCCAGCAGTTCGGCATACATTTTCTTGTAGTCGTTGTATACCTTCATGTTGGGGAAGAGTTTCTTGTATTTGTCTATTACGCCTTTTGCGTACTTCTGGTCGACGTCGCACATGCCGATGAATTCGATATCGTCATATATTTCGTCTTTTCCTTTGAATGTGATGCCGTTGATGACAGCGTGACCGCGGCCACCAACACCTACTGCGAGGATTTTAATTTTGCCGGTTTGTGCTTTTTTCTTTGACTTTGCTTTACCAAGCACGTCAGCCGGAGCCATTGCCAATGCAGCAGTTGCTGCTGTTCCTGCTTTGAGGAACGATCTTCTTGACATGTCTTTCATAAGATCTGTTGTTTAGTGATTAAACTTAAAGGTTTATTAGTTTTGTATTTCTTCGTTCTTTTTGGGTTCGGCATTGATTTCTTGTTCAATGTCGTTCATGCCTTTCTTGAACTGTGATACGCCTTTGCCGAGGCCGCGCATCAGTTCGGGAATTTTCTTGCCTCCGAAGAGGAGGAGGATAATGAGGGCGATGATGAGGATTTCCTGGCCGCCCATATTGCCGAGGAAGAGAAGTTGGTTTGTCATAATATAAATATGTCTATTTTTGTATTGTTTTTTCTTTTTGTGTTTTGTTTTTGTTGTTATTTCGTGCTTTCAGCGTGTAAAGTTAACAAATTCGTTTGTGCTTTCAAATTCTTTACTGCTGTTTTAACTTTTTTTCACACATGGGTTGTTTCAATACAAAGAAAAGCCCGCTGTGCGGATTGCATAGCGGGCTTTTCTTGTTTGGCATATGTTGTTATTTTTTCAGGCTGCCACTCCAGAATGCTTCTTCTTCCTTCTGGCGTGCGATGTAATCGTCGTATGCCTTGCGTGCTGCTGCGTTGGCGGCTTGGTTGGCTTGAACTTTCTTGATGTTTGCCTTGAGTCGGTCGGCGGAGCCGCTGACTGTGATGTCGGCATCGCTGGCTTTGCCGCAGTATGCGATGGCTTCGTCGTACTGGCCGAGCATGGTGTAGATGTTTGCTTCCTTGAGGTATGCTTTGCCGGTGAGGTCGGCATCGTAGGCGATGGCTTTTTCGGCATAGGTCAGTGCGCCGGTGTATTGCTGGCTTTTTGTCAGGCCGTTGCAGATGTTGAGGCAGATGATGCCGCGTCTTGTGTCGCTTGATGCGAGTTCGAGTGCCTTTTCGTAGTACTCGAGCATTTTGTCGAGTTGTCCTTCTTTCTGTGACTTTTGTGCCAGACCGATGGCGCTGGTGAAAGAGGGTTGGAGGGCGTATGCGGCTTCGGCGTACTGGTAGTAGATGTCCGACTTGTCGCAATCGTTCTGCTGCATGATGGTTAGGCTGGAGTTGAGTTTGTTGATGTCTTGCTTATAACTCTCGAACTTCTTGGTGTAGATGTTGACGAGTTGTGTGCTGTCTGCTGCTCCGCTTTGTGCGAAGGTGTATTCGATTTGTGCGAGTGGTGCGTCGTATGTGGCGAGGAGTTTTTGTGCTCTTGCTGTGTCGCCTTCGGCTTTTGCGTCTTTAGCCAGTTGGAGCATTTTTTCGCAGGCGTCTTTGCTGTCGAGATAGTCTTGCAAATATTGTTCGCGTGTGGTGTTGGGCATTGCCTTGTATATGGCGTCGCTCACGAGGAAGAATGTCTGCAGGAAGGAGCCTGTGATTTCGCGTCCGCCGTGTTCGTTGACCATTTTGATGGCGTCGGAGAAGTTGGCGTATGATTTTCGGAGGTCGAAGTTTTGTCCGAGCACTCCGGGTGCTGTCCAGTTATAGTATTCTGCCTTGACGCTCAACACGTCGCCCAGTGTGCTTTTGGTCTTTGCGAAGGAGTTGAGTGCATCGAGGTTTTTCTGACGGAGTTCGAAGAGTTCCATCATTTCGTCGAAGTATTGTTTTTTCTTGGCGGGGTCTTGTTCTGCGTTGATGAGGTTGTAGAACATGAACGGGCCTTGTGTGTAGATGCCGTTTACGGCGAAGGGTGCGTTTTTCTTCAGCCATTGGTAGTTGATGTACATGTCCTTGTAGTCCTTGTTGCTGTTGGACTGTTGGAACATTGTGATGAAGCCTTTGGCGGTTTTGATGCTGTCTTCGTTATTGCCCATTGTGTGCGCAATACGTTCTTCCAGGGTGCTTCCTTCGAAGTTCTGTGCTGTTGCGCCTGCTGCAGCCATTGCGAGGCAGACGAATAATGTGAGTTTTTTCATTGTTTTTATTATGGTTTTGTTGATTTCTGCTGCAAAGGTACGAATAAAATGCGGTTCTGCAAGGGAATACATCTTAATGAAACTTAAAATATGCATAAATGGGGCTGGCGATGTCTGCCGAGTGAATAGTTATGCAACTGTGCTTGTTTTTAGTCGTAGATTGCCCTTGCCGGGTGTTGTGCCCAGTCGTGCCGAAGGCGGGTGTGTGCGATTCGGCGGAAAAACGATGACATTTCAGGGTTGGCAGCAATGGGCAGTTTGGGGCGTACGTTGGTCTTCCGATTTGGGCAGGCTTGCCTTTATACCGAAAAAGGTTAACCTAATTGACCAACAAGGAACGTTAAGTCGGCTGGAAAGGTTAACCTATTTGGCTGGAAAGGTTAACCTTTTCTGCGATGACGAAACTGCTTGGAGTAAAACTTCCTCATGAATTATTGTAAGGTATTTGTTTATAGTGAGTTGAAATGTTGCGGTGAAGAAATGGTTGAGGTTGAGTTTTTGCAATGTATTTGGCGTGGTGTGTGGGCGGCTTCGGTGTGGAGGTTTTTGCGATGGCTCTTTCGGATGGTCTCTTTTTTGAGTGGGAAAAATCGTGACACGAATGCCGAAAACTGTTTTTCGGGCAAGGTTCGTTGCAGACTTCCCCGACTTATCTTTTCGACGATTAAGGAAAAAAATCATCCTTTCGACTTCTGCTTCGCTGAAAATGTTGTATATTTGCACACATTTTATAAGATATGGTACTCAATATTCTGCTGATTTTACTTGGTTTTATCGTTGTTTTGTGGGGCGCAGATCGCTTCACGGATGGTGCATGTGGCCTGGCTCGCAAGTTCCGGGTCAGCGAGTTGGTAATCGGACTGACGGTGGTTGCCTTGGGCACAAGTCTGCCGGAATTCATGGTCAGTTTCATGAGTGTCCTGCTTGGCAGCAGCGATATGAGCGTGGGTAACATCATAGGCAGCAACGTCTTCAACATCCTTATCATTACCGGCATGTCGGCCGTCCTCACAACACTTGCAGTGGATAAATACTTGCTTTACCGCGACATACCGCTTTGCCTTGCAGTGTCGGTTTTGCTCGTACTGTTCTCTTTCACGGGAAGTACGATTACCCGCTGGGAAGGCATATTGCTTGTCGTATTCTTCCTCTGTTATCTCTATGTCGCTTATCGTGTGGCAATGAAGGACAGGAAGGCGTCTGCCCCTTCGGTTCAAGCACAGGAAACAGACGATACACCATGTTGCAAGAAGAAAAAGGAAGACACCACCTGGTATCTTCTTCTGCTCATCCTGATCGGCATAGCAGCCCTTGTGATAGGCGCACGCCTCCTTGTCGATAATGCAGCATCGGTTGCCCGAGCATGGGGCATCAGCGAAAGTGTCATCGGCCTGACCATCCTTGCCGCCGGAACCAGTCTGCCCGAACTGGCAACCAGTCTTGTGGCAGCACGCAAGGGCAGCAGCGCACTCGCACTGGGCAATGTCATAGGCAGCAACATCTTCAACATTGCCTTCGTCATCGGCATTTGCAGTAGCATTCTCCCCATGAAGGTCACCGAGATTTCCATCATCGACTGGACGGCACTCGTGGGTAGCGTCGTGCTGACTTGGCTGACGGCTTACACCTGTCGCAAACTCAGTCGATGGGAAGGCCTGATACTCGTCTTCTGCTACATCGCATTCATCATGCTGCTTCTCTCAAGGTAAAATCCCCCCTTTCTTGCCCCTCACCTCGGGTATGGGGAGCGGTGTGTCTTTTCGTGGCGAAGGCCTGATCCTGAAATCCATAACCCAAAAATCGAAATAAGAATACTCGTATTCTTTATTTTGAACACGATTGTTTGGATTTCGGATTAAACTTCGTATCTTTGTCCCCAGAACATACAAACGGCGAATCAGGGCCAAACACGGCAGCAGCACATCGCCGCCACAGGCCAAAGTGCAGACCTATCAGCAAAAAACCGCCACATCGTCGCCGACAAGAAAGCGTTTTTTAAGAAATGAAACAGAAAACTTCATCGAAAAAACCGAAGCAGGACAGCATTCCCTCTTCAGCCCCCAACCGAGAACCGTTCATCAATCGCCGGATTCCCGTCCTGCCCCTCTTCTTCCTGCTTACCTGGATTTGGGCGGCATGGTACTATGGTTCGGTTTTCTACATCAGCCGCGAATACAGTTTCTGGGTGGCAGATGTCCGAATCATGGACTTCGTCATGAATCAGTCCTACGGCATACTCCGCTACGTAGGCCGTGCCCTTTTGCAACTCTACAAGTATCCATGGCTCGGAGGCTTGCTGCTGGCGCTGATGCTCACGGCAGGAAGTTGGCTCACAGGCTACTGCATGAGACTCCGTCCCTCGTGGCGACTCCTCCAATATCTGCCTGCCTTGTCCTATATCGCAGCCGTCACGTATCACGGCTTCGACATCTTCTTCGAGGCATGGACAGGCTTGATATTCGGCATCCCATTCGTCGTGTTGACAATACTCTGCATTTGGGCAGTCATCATCCGCAGTTTCAGTCGAAAACCGGTGCCGGCCTTCATCGGCATCCCAACAGACGAAACACCCCGGCAGAACCGCCTCCAACTTGCCGTTATCGCTGTCTTTCTGATGGCCATCATAGGCTTCGACATGTGGCAACGACCGTATGTCCGTGTGGTTTGCAAATTGCTTGATATGGAATACAAACAGGATTGGGCAGGCATACAAAAACTTGCCCGCGACAATGCCAACATGAGTAATCGCCCGATGGCCTGCGCCTATGCCATCGCCTTGGTGCAGACAGGACAAATAGGCGAACGAATGTATGATATCCGACTGGATTACGACTCGCTCCATATACACGGAATGGACTGGTTCCACAATAATGCAAGCCCACTTTATGTCCCGGAAGGCAACTATTATGGCGGTTTCATCGAGTCGTCTCTCCGTGCCAGCATGGAACAAATGGTTATGACCGGCCCAACCATACGTCTGCTGAAACTCATGATAAAATGTGCCCTGATGCGCGAAGAATGGGAACTGGCCGAGAAGTATCTGACCATATTACGACGTGTACCCTTCGAAGAAACCTTCTGTAAGAAATACGGCGCAATGATGCGACGAATAGACTTAGTCAATTCAGACCCCGAGATGGCCATGATAAGACTGACGGAACCCCTCCACGACAGTTTCGAAAGTCAGTATCAACAACCACTCTTCATGGGATATAACCTCGCACTTGTAGAAGGCCGCAGCCGCAATGCACTCATAAACAGCCTGTCCGTGTGCCTTTACACAAAACTCATGCCTCAGTTCATCGAACGCCTCGAACCGCTTGCCGGCACAACTCCTCCCGGCATCATCATGGACGGAATCCTATTGGCAGAAAACAAAAATCCCGGCATATCACAACATTTCACAGGAATCAGTTTCCGTCAACCTCAGTTCCAAAGTTTCTTGCAAAGCATACAGCCATACATGTCCGATCGACCGGGACATGCCTATGAATTGTTCCCTAAATACAAAGGCTATTATCCTTACTACTACTTCTTCGGAAACCTCAAAGCAACAAAGAAAGGATATACAGGCATCACAACAAGTAATTCGGGAGTAAACTAAATTCGTTGCCCACAATATATACATCATTCTTATGAAACTTCATACATTAACTAAATACATGGCTTCTCTCGGCATATTGGCCGTCGTTGTCGCTTGCAAACCTAAAGCAGAGGTTCCGGCTCAGTTCGCCGAAGCAGAGACAGAAGTAAATATCTATCCCGATTATAAAGATGTTGTTGTGCCCCCCAACATCGCCCCCCTCAATTTCATTGTATGCGACTCCATTGCAACAGCCTATGTGGTTCAATTCAAAGGAAATGGTAAGGGACTTCTTACTGCTGCAGCAGATGATGCGGTTGTAAAGATTGACACTACAGAATGGCGTTCGCTCTTAATGGGAAATAAGGGGAGTGATATTTCGGTGGATGTATATGCCAAACGTCCCGACGGATGGATACACTTCAAGCCATACAAGATAGGTGTCGCCGAAGAACCTATCGATGCGTTTCTCAGTTATCGTCTCATAGAACCAGGCTATGAACTTTATCGTCAACTGGGCATCTACCAGCGTAACCTTACGACTTTTGAAGAGAAACCAATCTATGAAAACAATCGGGAGTACGACAACAATAACAATCATTGTGTTAATTGTCACAACTACCGAATGAATAGCACAGAGAGTATGTTGTTCCACGTCCGTTCCAATCATGGTGGTACTATCATTATCCAGAACGGCAAGGCACATAAGATACAACTGAAGGATAGTACAATCATTGCAAGTGGTGTTTATCCTTCTTGGCACCCGACGGCAAACTTGGTTGCCTTTTCTACAAACAAAACTGGTCAAGCATTCCATTTGTATCATCTGGAGAAGGTAGAAGTTCTCGATGCGCAAAGTGACTTACTTCTGTACGATGTAACCAATAATGAAGTTGGTCATATCATTCGAACCTCCGACGATTTGGAAACTTTCCCGTGTTGGTCTCCTGATGGACGTACGCTTTACTATTGTTCGGCCAGTGTCAAGCATCTTATTGACCCCATAGTTCCTGATAGCCTTGTCAGTCAGCATCTCATTTTGAAGTACGACAGTATTCGTTATAACTTGATGTCCATTCCTTTTGATCCTAAAACAAATAGTTTTGGGAGCCCAAGGATTGAAATAAATGCGGCGGAGGAAGAGAAAAGTATTTCAGTGCCTCGAGTGTCTCCGGATGGCAGATATGTGCTTTATACAAAGGGAGATTATGGCCAGTTCCATATATGGCACAAGTCGAGTGACCTTTGGGTGAAGGATTTAGAAAAGGACACTTGTTATGCTTTGGCAGCATCCAATTCGCCCGATGTGGATAGTTTCCACTCCTGGAGCAGCAACGGTCGGTGGTTTGTTTTCAGTAGTCGTCGTATGGATGGCAACTACACGCGTCCTTATATTTCATACTTCGACAAGCAAGGTCGTGCTCATAAAGCATTTGTTTTGCCACAGGAAGATCCCGAATGGAACATACTTCTTCTGAAGAGTTACAATGTGCCGGAGTTGAGTAAGGATGCGGTTCTCATTTCGCCTAAGGAATTACATCAGTGTATTTATGAGACGGAAGGGGAGCAAGCGGCGTATAAAGCCAATCCGACAGCCGTTGTGAATCTGGACGGAACGACAGGTGCAACGCAGAAGGTTGAGGGAGAAGGCACTTCCTCCGACAGGCTGAAGAATTAAATGATGTATGATGACATATAAGGCTCTTCTTACAGTTTTGTTTGCCACTTGCTTTTCTTTGCTTCATGCAGAGCAGGTGTGTGTGTTTACGACTACATCCGACGGGAAGAAACAGTTGGAGTATACTGTCTCACAGAGTTCTCGTGCGAAGTTGTCCAGGCATCTTGTGCTCAATCCTTCCGTTGGTTATCAGGAGATGGATGGCTTTGGTTATGCCATTACGTACAGTGCCTGTTATAATCTTATGCAGATGGCTCCTGCCGACCGTAAGGCATTCCTGACGCGGACTTACTCCAGGACGGAGGGCTATGGCGTCAGTTATGCCCGCATCAGTATAGGTTGTTCCGACTTCTCGAGTACAGAGTATTCGCTTTGTGACAAAGAGGGACTGGGGAATTTCCGTCTGCATACGGACGAGACGCAGTACGTCATTCCTATTCTTAAGGAGATACTTGCAATCAATCCGGACCTGAAGATTATGGCTGCGCCCTGGACATGTCCGAAATGGATGAAGGTGAAGAGTCTTGCCAACAGGGTGGGGTATGACTCCTGGACGAGTGGCTCGCTCAACCCCGACCACTACGAAACATATGCAGAATACTTTGTTCTTTTTGTAAAGGCTTTTGCCAAGGAGGGTATTCCCATTTATGCTGTCACGCCTCAGAACGAGCCTCTCAATCGTGGTAATTGTGCAAGTCTGTATATGCCATGGGAGGAGGAGGCTGCTTTTGTCAACAAGTTGGCTCCGGCTTTTGCTCGTGCCGGCATCAAGACGAAGATATATTGCTTCGACCACAACTACAACTACGATAACATTGCCGACCAACAGGACTATCCCATTAAGTTCTATAATGCGCTCGACCCAGACATGGAAGGCCGCGACCTTGTGGTAGGTTCTGCCTGGCACGACTATGGCGGCAGTGTTACGGAACTGGATGACATTAACAGTCAGGCACCGGACAAGGAGGTTATCTTTACCGAAACCAGCATAGGGACATGGAACGATGGGCGCAATCTCTCGGCCCGTTTGCTTGCCGACATGCAGAATTTGGTTCACAACACTGTGATGCGTCGCAGCAAGGCGGTCATGGTGTGGAACTTTATGCTCGACCTCAATCGCGGACCTAATCTCGATGGTGGTTGCCAGACCTGTTATGGTGCTGTCGATATTGACCAGAACGACTACCATACGCTTTCTTATAATTCACATTATTACGTCATGGCGCATGCCAGTCTTGCAGCCCATCCGGGTGCCAGACGTATAGAGGCAACGCTTTCGAACAGTACTTCGGATGTCTCGTATGTTGCGTTTGAGAACCCCGACGGCAGTTATGGTGCAATCTTTTCCAATAGTGCCAGTTCGAGTATCATGATGTCGATGGCTGTCACCAGCAGTGCCGTTGCACGCTTTACCTTGCCGGCCAAGAGTATCGTTACTGTGGTGCTTGGCGGAAAGGAGGATGAGGATTTGCTGTTAGGCTCTACAACCATTAAGCCTACGAAGCGTTATGGCTGCTACAAGGGTACGGTGGAACTGGAACAACTGGAATGTCTTTCGCAGAACTTCATAGACAATCCTGCCGATTGGCACATTGCCTCCGATTTCTTTTGGTACGATGATGCAGATGCCTCGCTCACTGTTCTGCCTGTCGATGGCAAGTATGAGGTGGAGATCGACAAGGCTGCGCGTACATTGCTGGCTGCCCCTGTTGCCGACGACTTGACGGACGATGTGCAGGGCAACATATATGTTTGTGGTCCAGCCAGCAGTGTTGGGCGTGTCTTCTTCTATCCCGGTGCCGAGACTCTTCCGGAGAATGCTTTTGCTATGGCAGAGGTGAAGGATGGAATCTACGAGTACACCTTTGCCATAGGCACACAGTTGAACGACGAAGCCATCGATTTTGCCTTTTACCTGAAGGACGACCTTTCGGAGATGTTCTCGTCGAAGACTGACGCTCCCTATTATCTTGTTTACGATTCGCAGCAGGGCAGCACTTACTTTGGCTTGGGCAAAGGCTTGTCGGGCCACGCTGACGGGCATATCTACAAGCGCGTTTCGGGTGTTCGCCTCAAGGAGGGAAGCCTGTGGACGGCAGTCGTTGATGTCCGTAACGGGCTGAAGGGTGCTTCGGTTTATGTGAGGAAAGCCCGCAGCATCCCCACCGGCCTTGTGCCGTCTTTCCGTAATGCCGATGGCGAGAAATGGGGTGAAAGGTCTGCCAGGGCGTGTTTCGACTTGCAAGGGCGCAGGGTTGCCAACGACAAGCCAAAGGGCATTTACATTATCAGGGATAACCGTTCGACAAGGAAAATAGCAAGACAGTGAAACGGACGGCGTCTTTTTGCCGTTTGTTCCATATTGACATTTTGTTGTTTTTTCCGTTGTTTTGCTTACACCACGACTTTTTGCCGACTCGCCCAGATCGCTTAAAATTGTTCGGGTGGCACTTTTCTGCCTCCGATTCGAAATATGCGCTTAAATCGAATCGTTACTGAAAAACAGATACTTACAAGGAGAAAAATTTAGGAGAAAAGCATGAATTGACAACTCTGCCTTGCAAAAATAGGTCGTTTTTCTGTGTTTTCACCCGATTTTTGCCTTACAATTTTGGTGAACTTCTACAGCCTGAATGAGAGACATCTACTGCCTTGTTGCAAATAATGCTGAACCATTATTTGCGAGAAGCCATTCCCCGTTGCTGCAAAGGCTGCTTTTTGTTGCAAAACATGCTGCTCCCGATTCTGACAAAACGATAGGCTAAACGGCTTTTTCCTGACAATTTGTTTTCACGGAAGGCGAAAGGTGTCAGGCATAAGGATTGTTCTGTTTCTCCCAGCCGATAGTGGTGGACGGTCCGTGTCCCGTAAGTACAACGGTGTCGTCCGGCAGGCAGAAAAGTTTGTTCTTAATGCTGTCCAACTCATCTTCGTAACTTCCTCCAGGCAAATCGGTGCGCCCAATGCTCTCTCGGAAGAGAGTGTCGCCACTGAAGAGCAGTCCTGCATCGGGAATGTAGAATACAGAAGAACCGGGCGTGTGGCCGGGCGTGTGGATGAGACGAACGGCAGTTGTGCCGAGAAGCAGTTCGTCGCCGTCGGAAAGCAGTTGCCCGATGGCCGGCATACCACCTCCCATGTTCAGCCCGAACCTCGCCGCCATGCTCGGCATCTGGCGGTAAACGTCGGCTTCGTCCTTATGTAAAATGGGCTTCAGCCCGTATGTGCGGTGTACGAATGGCAGGCCGAAGGTGTGGTCGAAGTGTGCGTGCGTCTGCAAGACATACTTCAATTTCAGCCCAAGTGCCTCTATGCTGCCTGCCAGCGACTGCTCCTCCTGCCTGTCCCAGGCGCCGGTATCCACAATGGCAGCCTCCAGTGTCTGCTCGTCCCAAAGCAGATAGGTGTTCTCCTGGACAGGGTTGAATGTAAAAGATTGATATTTCATGTTGCAATGAGGCTTTAGGTTGTGTAAGAATAAGATTGACGGTTGATGGGTTTTAATAGCAGTTCGTCCTCAAAGAGGCAGATAGACCACTTTCTTCGTCTCGAAGAATTCCTCCTCGAAAAATTCGTTGAGCGAAGTAATTTGGGCTGCTTTCCCAAAAGGCTTCGCCTCCTGCTCCAGTTCGCCACCCTTAAGGCAGATGAGGCCGTTGGGCAGACCATTGAACTGCTCGCCGCTGATAGATTTGCGAATTATCTTTACGAGGTCGGGCAAAGGCATAACGGCTCTCGACACAACGAAGTGGAACTTCTGCTTCACCTCCTCGGCACGGCACCACTGTGTCGTTACGTTCTCCAACCCCAAAGCACTCGTCACCTCCTGACACACACGTATCTTCTTGCCAATGGAGTCAACCAGATGGAACCGAACCTCCGGAAACATGATGGCAAGCGGAATGCCCGGAAAGCCGCCACCCGTGCCGAGGTCCATAATGCTCGTGCCGGGTTTGAAGCGAATCAGTTCGGCAATGGCAAGGCTGTGCAGAACATGATGTTCGTAGAGGTTGTCGATGTCCTTGCGCGAGATGACGTTAATCTTGCTGTTCCAGTCGCGATAAAGCGCATCGAGGGCAGCAAACTGCTTCTTCTGCCTCTCGGTCAGAGAAGGAAAGTATTTGGAAATAATCTCGTTGTTCACGTATGTATAATTGATGTTTGTTGACTTATGTGTTATTCTTTGCCAGCCTTGCCTCTCCTCCAGAAGCGGGGAAGCGGAGAGAAAATAATGTAGAGCAAGGCAACGGCTCCAAGTATGTAGGGGTAATAGAGATACGGAATGATGTCGATAGGCGCAACAGCCGACAAGCCACTGGCAATGAGCATCTGCGCACCATAAGGGATAATACCCTGCGCCAGACAACTGAAAGTGTCGAGAATGCTCGCCGCACGTTTCGGCTCAATGCCGTATCGTTTCGCCAAATGCTTTGCCAACGGACCGACACTCAGTATGGCAATCGTATTGTTCGCAGTGCAAAAATCCGTCAGCATCACTAAAGAAGCCATGCTCAGTTCAGCCTTTTTGCGCGACCCTCCACGGCTGTTGAAGAGTTGCATCAGCCAATCAATGCCACCGGCATAGCGGATGACCTGCATCAAACCGGCAGCCATAAGCGTCACAATAATCAGTTCGCTCATGCCCATGATGCCCTCGTTCATGGCACGAAGCCAATCAAATGGCGTCAGAGCATCCAGCGAAATGCCAATAATACCAGCCAGAATTGTTGCCGAAGCCAAAACAAGCATCACATTCATGCCACTCAATGCCGCAACAATAATGTAGATATATGGTATAATGGAAAAGTAAGACACCTTGCCCGACAACTCCGGTTCCATCCCCGTGGCAGGCAAACAAGAGTAAAGTGCAAGGCAGACGAGGGCAGCCGGCACCGCAATCCAAACGTTAGCACTGAACTTGTCACGCATTTTGCACCCTTGAGTCTGTGTCGCCACAATCGTCGTGTCGGAAATGAAACTCAGGTTGTCGCCAAAGTAAGCACCGCCAACCACAATGCCAACCATCATGGCAGCATTGCTTCCCGTTTGCGTAGCCATGCTCCCAGCAATGGGTGCAAGAGCAGCAATCGTGCCAACACTGGTGCCGGTGGCAAGCGAAATGAAACAGGCAGCAAGGAAAAGACTGCTCATAATAAAGTCGGGAGGGACAATTTTCAATGCCAATTGTATCGTGGCATCAATGGCCCCCATCTGCTTTGCCGTTGCAGCAAAGGCACCCGCCAAGATGAAAATCCACAACATCTGCATCACACTTGGCGAAGCAGCCCCGGCAGTCAGTTGCTCAAAGCGCTGGGCTATGGGAATACCTCGCATGATGAACAGACTGTAAAGCGATGCCGCCAAGAATGCAACCGTCAGCGGAACGGCATAGAAATCATCGGCTACAAGACTCAAAAACAAGTAGAGCAGTAGGAAAATTCCAAGTGGACTCAACGCAAGAAGTCCTTTTTTGCTTGAAATGACACCTTTCATGCTGCGAAGTTACAACTTTTTTCTTTTTTAATGCCACCGTAGTGATTAAAAACATATCAAATGCATAAATTAAGGTTTCCATTATTTTATAAATTCGAAAGTTTTATATACTTTTGCATCTTGAAATGAAAAATTAAGGCAATAAAGCATATCTTAATGGCAAAAATAGTCACATTTGGAGAGATCATGTTACGCCTCTCTTCTCCAGGGTTCAGCAGAATTGTTCAATCAGATAGTTTCGATGTTAACTATGGCGGTGGCGAAGCAAATGTAGCCGTTAGCCTTCAGAATTACGGAAACGAAGCATTCTTTGTAAGTAAGTTGCCTTCACACGAAGTAGGCCAAGCAGCCATCAACAGTTTACGCCGTTTCGGCGTACAAACAAACTTTGTGGCTCGAGGTGGAGAACGTGTGGGTATTTACTATCTCGAAACAGGTAGCAGCCTTCGTCCCAGCAAGGTTATCTATGATCGCAAATATAGTAGTATCAGCGAAGCCACACCCGATGATTTCGATTTCGATACCATTTTCCAAGGTGTCGACTGGTTTCATTGGAGTGGAATAACACCAGCATTGAGCAAAAGCACAGCAAAGTGTGTAGAAAAAGCATGCATTGCAGCAAAAAAGGCCGGTGTTATCATCAGTTGCGACCTTAACTATCGTAAGAAACTTTGGACACCGGAAGAGGCAAGATCCATCATGCGTCCGTTGATGCAATACGTAGATGTCTGCATCGGAAACGAAGAAGATGCTGAGAACTGTTTAGGCTTTTGTCCCGATGCGGATGTGGAAAACGGCCAGACAGATGCTAATGGTTATATGGATATCTTCAAGCGTATGGCAGAAGAGTTCGACTTCAAGTATGTTGTAAGCACTCTTCGAGAAAGTTTCAGCGCTACCCATAATGGCTGGAAGGCTTTGATGTACGACGGAAAGGAGTTCTACGAAAGTCGTCGTTACGATATAAATCCAATCGTTGACCGTGTTGGTGGAGGCGACAGTTTCAGCGCAGGCATAATTCATGGGCTGGCAAATGGCAAGCCAATGGAGTGGGCATTGGAGTTTGCGGTAGCAGCAAGTGCCCTTAAACACTCTATTCCCGGCGATGTCAATCTCGTTTCTATAGCGGAAGTGGAGAGCCTTATGGCCGGTAATTGTAATGGAAGAGTACAAAGATAAAGCAGAATATGGCAAAATTCGACAAGATACAAGTTCTCGGAAAGATGCAGGCAACGCCTATGGTGCCTGTCTTCTATCATGCAAATGCTGAGGTTGCGAAACAAGTTATTAAGGCTTGCTATGAGGGTGGAGTACGTGCTTTTGAATTTACAAACAGAGGCGACTTTGCTCATGAGGTCTTTGCCGAATGTGTTAAGTTTGCGGCAAAAGAGTGTCCGGAGTTGGCGATGGGCGTTGGTTCTATTGTAGATGCTCCTACGGCTGCCCTATATATTCAACTTGGTGCCTGCTTTGTAGTAGGTCCTTTGTTTAACCCGGAAATCGCTCATGTTTGTAATCGTCGCCTCGTTCCTTATGTTCCTGGATGCGGGACTGTGAGTGAAATTGGTATGGCACAAGAATTAGGTTGTGACGTTGTGAAGGTCTTTCCCGGCGATGTCTATGGCCCTGCTTTTGTGAAAGGCATGATGGCTCCATGTCCGTGGAGCAAGATTATGGTTACGGGCGGTGTGTCTCCCGACGAGAAGAACCTTTCCTCTTGGTTTAATGCCGGAGCGTTTTGCGTAGGAATGGGCAGCAAACTTTTCCCGAAGGATAGGGTAGAGGCAGAGGATTGGCAGTATGTGACCGACCAATGCCGTCTGTCTTTTGATTACATTGCTGCTGCAAGGAAATAGTTTCAGAACGGTTTTGTGGCTTTTTCGGCCGTTTTATTTAGTATAGGCCGTATAGGATTCGATACACAAAGGAAGGCCAAAGTATATGCTTTGGCCTTCCTTGTATATTATAAGATGCTATTTGTAGCAGTCGAATATCTTGTCGATGTAACTTTTGGGTAGTTTCGGACTGACAAGACTGACTATCCATGCTATGGGGAATCCGCCTATCATGGCGAGTGCTCCGCAGTTGATGGGGTTGATTGGGCTTCCGATAAGCATGTTGATGCCTGTGAGTCCTACACCCCAGACGAAGCATGCCCAGATGGCCGACGTTGTTATTCCACGCCAATATAGTCCGAGCATGAAGGGTGCGAGGAAGGCTCCTGCCAGTGCTCCCCAGGAGATGCCCATGAGTTGTGCAATGAAGGTTGGTGGATTGAGGGCTATCATTAGGGAGATGATGACGAAGAAGACGATGAGAACTCGCATGATGATGACTTTCCGACGTTCTACTTTTTCGGAAACTGTGTCGTTGATGCTGCCTTCTTCCACTTCGCCGGGCAGTGATTTTTTATCGCGATATATGATGTCGAGGGTCAGGGTGCTGGCCGATGTCAGCACCAGTGATGCCAGTGTTGACATTGATGCTGAGAGGACGAGCAGTATGACGAGGGCTATGAGGATGTCGGGCAATGTGATGAGCATTGAGGGTACTATGGCGTCGAAGTCCAGTCGGCCGTTGGGAAGGAGTGGGGGTGTCCCGAACAGTCGTCCGAAGCCTCCGAGGAAGTAGCAGCCTCCTGCCACGACAATGGCGAAGATGGTGGAGATGATGGCGCCTCGTGTGATGGCTTTTTCGTCGTTGATGCTGTAGAATTTGCCCACCATTTGTGGCAGGCCCCATGTGCCTAATGATGTGAGGATGACTACGCCGATGAGGTTTTTGATGTCGGGACCGAATAGTGTGGCAAAGCCGCCGTTAGTGTTTGGGTTGTCGTCGGCTGGGAGTGTTGCCATCTTTTCTATGGCTTGTGTTAGTCCGCCTTGTGTGGAAAGCACTGCTGCGATGACGGTGATAATGCCGAAGAGCATGATGATGCCTTGTATGAAGTCGTTTATGGCTGTTGCTTTGTAGCCTCCGAAGATTACGTAGATTGCGGTGAAGAGTGCCATGCCGACGGCGCAATACTCGTAGGGTATGTTGAATCCCATTTCGAAGAGTGTCGAGATGCCTTTATAGACTCCGGCAGTGTAGGGGATGAGGAATGCGAAGACTATGGCGGAAGCCACGATGCGCAGGCTTTGGCTGTTGAAGCGTGTGCCGAAGAAGTCGGGCATTGTGCGGCTTTCTATGTGTTGTGTCATGAGTTTTGTTCTGCGTCCGAGCACTATCCATGCCAGCAGTGATCCTATGATGGCATTGCCGATTCCTATCCAGGTTGCTGCCAATCCGTACTTCCATCCGAATTGTCCGGCATAGCCTACGAAGACGACTGCCGAGAAGTATGATGTGCCGTAGGAGAAGGCTGTCAGCCAGGGGCCTACGGAGCGTCCGCCGAGAACGAAGCCTTCGACGTTGGCTGCTTGCTTTCTGGAGTAGATGCCAACGCCTACCATTATGACGAGGAAGATGATGGTGAGTATGATTTTTGTTATCATTTGTGTGTGTGTTTAATTGAATCTTACTTGCATTTGGCATTGTATGCCGTGATTGGCGCCGTGTATGAATTGGTTGTTTTTAATGAAGGTGTTTTTGTAGACGTACTGGACTTGCATGCGACATCTTTTGTAGAACCAGTATTGCAGGCCGCCTATGGCTTTGTGTTGTGCCATGTTGCGGTCGGTGTTGTAGTTGAAGAAGTCGTACGAGGCTATGAGTTCCAGTTTTGGTGTGCCAAGGGGGATTGCGCTTGTGACGTAGGCTCCCCAACTGTGTGCGTCGCCGTCCCATCCGGCGAGGTATTCGCTGCGCAGTTTGATGGCTTTGCCTCTGTAGTCGGCACCTGCTGTCAGGCGGTTTCTTTTGTAGTCTTGTCCGTTGAGGATGGTTGGGTTATAGACGGATGTTTTGCCGTCGGTCAGGATGTTGTGGCCGCGTCCTATTTGTCCGGAGGTTACGATGTTGAGTCCTTCGAGTGGTCGATATTCGAGGCGGGCTATGATGTCTTTGAAGTTGTTTCCGTCCTTTTTGTTGACGCCTTGTCCGTTCATGACGTTCAGTTCGTAGCGAAACTTGCCGTTGTTGGTTTCGCCGAAGAGTGAGAGTCCCAGGTCGCGTCCGGTCTGTGTGCCGAGGAGTGGGTCGCTGCTGCAACCGGTGAGGTAGTTGACGCCTTCGCTGTAGAGGTCGATGGCCTCCAGGTAGGAGCAGGAGAGGGGACCTTCTATTGAGAGTCCGTTCTTGAATTGTCCGAGCCGGACGTTGAGTGCTTTGTTTCTTGTGATGCGGTAGGTGGTGTAATATTCAAGGGCGAAACCTGTGAAATTGTGCATGAAGAGGCACGACCACCTGTCGGTTATTTTGGCTTCTACCCAGAAGATGACGCGTTTGAGGTTGAAGGCGTTTTCGTTTGTGCCGCCCTGGTGCGAGTAGTTGTAGCCGCCTTGGGCATAGCCGTGCAGTTTGATTCGGTCCGACAACTCCTGGAACCATTTCTTTTCTTTTATTTCCTTGAACTCTACACGCCCGTTTTTGCTGATGCTGATTTCTTGTGAGTTCTGTTGCCCCATTGCTGCTGTACTGCTGAAGATGGCCAGCATTACAGCAAGCGTCGTCTTTACAAGTGAATTCATTTGTTGAGGGATATTGATTCGTTTCCTGTGTTTTTCTCCGCAAAGGTACGAAGATGCGGGCGAAATACAAAATTATTACATAAAAAACATTCAATCCTTTTCTCTCTTGAAACATACCTTGCGGAGCACTGTGCTTTGGCCTTATGGAAGCCCCCTTGATGTATGCCGTCGGGAAAGGTTAAGCATTATTGGCATAATGCTTAACCTTTCCGGCCATAATGCTTAACCATTATCGCAAAAATGGTTAACCTAATTCCTGCGACACCTGCAGCAGTCTTCTCGCGTTGCTCTAAGTCGTTAATTATAAATATGGTATCCGATGGGCGAATGGCCTAACATATCTGCCTGTTGCCGTGCGGGAGATAAAACTCAATCAAATTCCAATCCCCGATTTCCGTATCTCAATAATTCTTTGTAATTTTGCAGACGAATTGCAAAGAGGCAGTCAATGGCAAAAAAGAAAACAAAGAAGCAGCGATGGACCGTTCCTGCAGGCTTGGAGCCGACGGCAATGGACCTCAAAATAATGGAGTGGGAGGCAAAAGGCAAACTCGTGCCAACCCGTAAACTCATCAAGACGCCCGAACAGATAGCAGGCATACGTAAGGCCGGACAACTCAATACGGCAGTTCTCGACGCCGTAGCCGAACAGATACGCGAAGGCATGACAACGGCAGAAATAGACCGCATCGTCTACGACTACACAACGGCACACGGCGGCATACCCGCACCACTCAACTACAACGGATTCCCTGCCAGTTGCTGCACCAGCATCAACGACGTCGTATGCCACGGACTGCCTTCGCCGGACGATGTGCTCGAAGAGGGAGACATCATAAACGTGGATTGCACCACCATACTCGACGGATTCTATGCCGATGCCAGTCGCATGTTTGTCATAGGAAAGACCACTCCCGAACGACAACGCCTGGTGGATGTGGCATGGGAATGCCTCAAGATAGGCGAACAGGTATGCTCCGAACCATACGTCTTCGTGGGCGACATGGGCAGCGCCATTGCCAAACACGCTCACGACAACGGTTACACCGTAGTGCGTGACCTTTGCGGACACGGCGTGGGCAACGCCTTCCACGAAGAGCCCGACGTAGAACACCACGGCAAGAAAGGCACAGGCATGCTCCTCGTGCCAGGCATGACGTTCACCATAGAACCCATGATAAACGGAGGCGACTGGTATGTATGTGGCGACGAGGAAGACGAAACCGGATGGATTGTCCTGACCGAAGACGAAGAAGACAGCGCTCAGTGGGAACACACATACCTGATGACAGAAAACGGCGTAGAGATAATCACACACTGACAAGCACCTCTCCAACACACACACTCTGCTTGACACCCAACACAAAAAGCCAAATCCGGAAATGAAAGAAAACACCATACAAAACAACCCCGAACCACTCTGCCAAACAGAGAGTCGGAAAACAACCGCTCCGGTCTACATACTCGGCATAGAAAGCAGTTGCGACGACACATCGGCGGCAGTCCTTCGCGACGGCATACTGCTTTCCAACGTCACAGCAAGCCAGGCCGTCCACGAAGCATACGGCGGCGTAGTGCCCGAACTTGCCAGCCGCGCCCATCAGCAGAACATCGTGCCAGTGGTGGATGCCGCACTGAAACAAGCCGGCATCGAACGCGAACAACTGAGCGCAATCGCCTTCACACGAGGCCCCGGCCTGATGGGCTCCCTGCTCGTAGGCGTTTCCTTTGCCAAAGGATTGGCAGCCTCGTTGGGCATCCCAATGATAGATGTCAACCATCTTCATGGCCATGTATTGGCACATTTCATACACGCCGAAGGCGACGATTACGAGTCGCCCGAATTCCCATTCCTGTGCTTGCTGGTCAGCGGAGGCAACAGTCAGATTATACTCGTCAAGAGTTACAAGGAAATGGAAATCATCGGTCAGACCATCGACGATGCAGCCGGCGAGGCAATCGACAAGTGCTCTAAGGTGATGGGGCTGGGCTATCCCGGCGGACCAATCATCGACAAACTCGCCCGTCAAGGCAATCCCGAGGCATATACCTTTGCCAAACCAAACATCGCAGGCTACGACTATAGTTTCAGCGGACTGAAGACAAGTTTTCTCTACAACTTGAGAGACTGGATAAAAGACGACCCCGATTTCATAGAAAACCATAAGTGCGACCTTGCCGCCTCACTCGAAAAGACCATCGTGGACATACTGATGAAGAAACTCCGGCTGGCCGCAAAAGACCTGAAGATACGCCAAGTGGCTGTGGCAGGCGGCGTTTCTGCCAACACAGGCTTACGCAATGCCTTCCACGACTACGCCAAACGTTACGGATGGAAAGTGTTCATCCCTCGTTTCAGTTATACAACAGATAATGCCGCCATGATAGCAATCACCGGTTATTACAAGTTCCTCGACAAAGACTACTGCCCAATGTCGGCACCAGCCTATAGCCGAGTGACGGAAGAACGCCTGTAATAACCGTCAACACCGCGAGTCAACCATACAAATTAAGCCTGTTAGGTTCGCAGACCTAACAGGCTTAATTTACCTATATACCCTTACTTCTTTTCCTTTTTCTTTGTTCGGCGGAAGAGTTCCTGCCAACGACTGAAATCGCGTTGGAACTTGATGCCGATGCCTTGCGTTGTGAGTGACGACTGGGTGAAGTAACGGTCGTTGGTCTGATTGTATGCCTTCAGAGAGAATGGGCTTCGTGGCGAAAGACGATACTGTATGTCGAAGTCGCCAATGAAGTTGCTGTTCCC
Organism: Bacteroidaceae bacterium; assembly: GCA_017461345.1. Classification (GTDB taxonomy): domain Bacteria; phylum Bacteroidota; class Bacteroidia; order Bacteroidales; family Bacteroidaceae; genus Physcousia. The sequence goes on from JAFTYP010000007.1 coordinate 54,028, forward strand.
CATCTTATACTTGTTTTCCCTATAACCAAAATTGCCATTGAAAATTAGTCTTCCGGACAACATCTTGCCACTCACCAAACCCTCAACGTCCAATTCCTGCCAGCCATCTTCGCCCGTTCGCAGGTTCGTTCCGAACGTCCAGCCGGTGCCACCCAATGCTTTCGACATGATTTGGTTGAAACGAGAACTCAGTGCTCCGCTCAATACGGAGTTCATAGCCATACCACCTTGTCCTTGTTTGCTGTCGAGCATGCTGCCGTAACTGTAGAATCTGCCTACACCCAGCAGATAGACAGCTTGCATGTCGCGCTCTTCTTCGCTGCTCAGCATCGACCGTACCATTTGCTTCTCATCCTCGTTTGCATTGGGAATGTCGAAGTCGAAACTGATGGATGGCTCACGAGCGATACCTCCAATGTTCATGATACAATCGACACGTGTATTGGAAAGCCCAAGTCCGGTGGAAGAAAGGTCGTCGAGCGAAACATTGGGAACAGTGTGTATTGCCTTCAAATTCAAAGCCGCTTGCATTGCATTGCCGCCAAATACGATGGTGCCATCCGGCTGGAAAGTGAAATCTTTGCGAATGACGTCGCGAATGGACATGCGGTAGTTGCCTTCCTCCACTCGGTAAGTTCCGAAGAGTTGAAAGCGACCTTTATTATAATAGTTGGCTCTGAGACGCCCGTTGCCATAAAGCGAAATGTTATCTCCTGTTTGCGGATCCATTAGAATCCGTATCTCTGCATTCGGATTGGCATCGATGTTAAAGTTGATACGAAGATCGGAAGAGGAGGAAGACTCTTCTTTTTCGTTCGACTTTTCATCTTTTGTGGCACCGTTTTTCTCTCCATTTTTAGAAGCAGAGGCAGGTTGAATATATGTTATGAACTCGGATTCCTCGATTGTTCCCGTTGTTACCGTATTGTAGTTGATGGTCGTTCCGGGCATAGGCGTTGCATCGACGTTGATGTTCACGCTGCCAGGTTCGCCGCTTAAATGAACTTTTGCATTGGCATAAACCGTGCCGAAGAAACTCATGTTGCCTTGGTTCGGGAAGTTATAGCCAAGCATATTGTTGGCATCGACGTTGACATCGAAACGAAGATTCTTTAGAGAATTGTGTCTGAAGTGTGCATCGACGGTTCCTACATGCTCGGTCATGCCTGGCATTCCCAAATAGTCGTAGATGCGAGCACCGCGCAACCAGATGTTGTCTGGCCGCAGAATTACACTGTCTCCGGCGAGGTGATAGTCCGTTCCGGTAGCCAATACGTGTGTCTTCAGTTCGTTGATATACATATCTCCTTCAAGGTTTATGAACTTGAAGGGACCGTAAATGCGCGTCCAGCCTGAGGCTCGTCCTTGCAGATTGCTAAAGATGCTGCCTGTAAACTTACTGAGGAAGGAGAGGTCGAAATAACTTGTGCGGACGTTCAGGTTGAGGCCGTCCTTCTTCCCCTTGCCAGGAATGATGGTGCCATGCACCAGAGTCCGGTGCTGGGGTATGGGACCTTTCATGTCTGCATCGAGTGTGATGGCTCTTTCTTGCTTTCCCCAGTTTGCATAAAGGTCCATGTTCCCAAGGTTGGCACTGTTGAAGGTGAAGTCTTTTACCTGCAGGAAAGCATCGGCAAAAGGCTTTTCCATTACCGATGTGGCATAGATGCTTCCCGTTATACTGCCGTCGAATTCGACTTTATGGAAGTTCACAAGGTCCATGATGTAGGAGACATCGATGTTGGCAAGTTCGGCTTTCAGCGTGTCTGATGCTTGATTTGATATCCGACCGCCTATGTTGATATGTTTGTCGGCTTGGCTGATGCACAGATTTTCTACATCGATAATCTTATTGTGGTACTTGATTGTTGCTGGTTTGATGTCCCAGATTGTGTCGCTTATAACGATGTTCGAGTTGTTTATCTTGGCATCGACGATTGCTCCTGTTGTGGGGTCGTTTCGGATGATACTGGTTATGCTGACATCTCCCGTGTTGGCTTTCGTGCTATTGTTGTTCCATCGGAGTCGTGACGTCACTTTATCTGTTTTTGCATACGCATCGATATTGAGTAGAATGGGCTTCCCTTTCATGATGCGTTCACCTTGTAGGCTTGTTTGCAGAGCCGTGTTTCCTGTTTCGATACGACAGTTGATGTTCTGTAATCGCTGGCCGGAAAACGTCACTTGTGGAATGTCTATCTGTATGGCGTTTTGTCCGATGGCATCGTTTATGGTTCCTTCGAATGTGCTTTTTTGTGGTATATGCAGACTCAACCCCAGCAATCGTTTTGCGATGACTGTGTCTTGAACTTGAACAAAGAAGCGGAAATCGTTGCCATATGGATGTTGGTGTTTGCTGCTTGTAGTGAAAAGATTAGGCAGATTCTGTTGCACTGGCCAAATGAAGGAAGTAGGTAAGGTCTTCCAATTGAAGTTTCCGTCGGCTTTGATGTTGAGGAAATTGCTTTGTACAGTTATGTGTTGTCCAGTGTTTGTTATTATGCTATTGAGTGTGACGTCGCCTATTTCTACTTTCTCTTTACTTTCTGAATTCAGTTCAAGGTCTGTCAGCAAGAGTTTTCCTTGCAGGTTGTTGAGGTCCAGGTTTTGGAAATCTGCATCGATATGACCGGAGAAGTATTCGCCTTCGAACTTTTTGGTGAGGTTCATCTTGTGTGGGGCGAAGTCTTTCAGAGTCGCCAGACACGTCAAGATGCGCCTGTCTTGTTGCTTCGAGGTTTGTAAGTCAATATCGGCAAGGCCATTAAGTTCTTCTATCTTTACTTTGCCGCCGATTGTTTCTCCGTCGAGAGTTGCAGAGAATGGTATGTTGCGATGCTCGTAGTTGTTGAAAACAAAACTTTTGAGTACGCCTTTTGCTTGTAGTTTTGCAGGGTTATCCTTGTTGGGCAGGCTGCCGCTGACGCTTGCTTCTACTGATGCTGTTGTGCCTTTTGCTTTGTTTTTAAGGCTTAACAGTTGTCCTATTTTAAGGTTTGCAAGAAGTATTTTTGCATCGACATTCTGCATGTTCTTCAGGGAGCCTTCAATCAGTACGTTTCCTTGATTGCTTTCTGTCTGCAGATTTGTGCGGAGGTTCTTGTCTTGCCAGGCAACCGTACCGGATGATTTTGTGCTCCCGAGTTGTGTGAGGATTGGACTTAACTCCTTTTCTTCGCCTTGCAGGTTACGTGTCAGGAATTGCTGAAGGTTTGTACCAGTATAGAGTTCTTTGATGTCGGCAAAGAGGGCTGGTGTGCTGCCGATGTTCCGTACAGAAGCATTAAGAAACAATGAAAGGTTGCCGTTGTTGTCGGAGAGTGAGATGTTGGGCAATCGCAATGTTCCGTCCGACATTTTTGCACTGGCCGAGAGGTTAAGTGCGTCGTCGAAAGTCGCTAATTTGGGGATGATACAAGCCAGGTCATTCGGGCAGATGTTTGCTGCCATGACTGCTTCTGCGTTCAGCGTCTTTATGAAGTTCTCCTTTTGTTTGAAGGATTGCAGCCCGACATTTCCTGTGATTTGAGCAAGGCTGACAGTCGAATTCGGCAGTCCGATTATGAGGTTATGGACTGTTGAGTTGTTTTTTCCTGCCTCGGCTTCGAGTGATAGTTTCCGTACTTGCAGTCCGCTTTGCTCTTTGAATGTGAGGTTTCTGAGGTCGATGTAGAGTGAGTCTTCCTTTTTGAAATGTACTCTTGTGGTCAGGCTTAAGTCGGTCAGGTGCAGATGATTTGTGTCGAACTTCGAGCCTTTTCCTTTGGACGGAGTTTTGCCGAGCATGTTGAAACGGACTTCTCCTCTTCTGATGACCAATGCACCTATCATGAGGTCGAGTGGGGAAGAGGTTGTGTCTTTCGACGAGAAGGCGTCTATGAAGAACTGGAAGTTGAATGGTGCATCGCCGTCTTTATAGAGGTTTGCTTTTGCACCGATGAGTTGTGCTGCGCTGATGCGTATCTTTTTCCTGAAGAGTGGGGCGAAGTCTATTTTTGCTGCAATGCGTGAGGCTTGCAGCATCAGCGTGTCTTGCCGGTCGTAGAGTTTGACATTGTCCAGGATGACATGGCCGAGCATGTTCAGACGCATGTTTCCGATGTCGACTTTGCTTTCGATTTCCTTTTCCAGAAGTTGCGACGCCACTCCTGCTCCCCAACTTTGTAGGGCAGGAACCGATGACAGCAGAAGCAGACTCAGGTAGAAGAATGCCAGCAGACCAACGAGGATTCGGAATATGTATTTCAGTGTTCGGATATGTGTCCTGTTTTATGTGTGTGGTGTTCTACATCAGTCCGTTGAGCATGCCGTAGAAGAACATGGGTTTCAGGAAGTGTTTTTTCAGCATCCATGCAGATGCTTGTTCCTTCGACATGTCTTGAAGTGTGAACGGGAAGGTGATGTCGGGGTTCTTGTCGTAGTCGAATTCGCACAGCAGGACATGGCCGTAGTCCGTTACGATGGGACAGCAGGCGTATCCGTTGTACTCTTTCGTGGGTTCTTTGCCTTGCATGATGCTGAGCAGGTTGTCGACGGCGATGGGCAACTGAATGCGGATTGCCGACGATGTCTTGCTGGTGGGTATTCCGGCAACGTCTCCCAAGCAGACGATGTTAGGGTAGGCAAGATGGACGAGTGTCTTCTTGTCCACCATGGCCCATCCGTCCTTTGCTAGTTTGCCTTCAGTCCAGGAGAGGCCGGCATTGCGTACGAAGTCGGGTGCCGACTGTGGGGGAACGAAACTCAACAAGTCGTAATCCTCGACGCGAGGCGTAACGATTTCGCGTTCCACCTCTATCTCGTTGCCTTGTGCGTCCGTCTGTGTTTCTTTTACTTTCTCGTAGTGTTCCAGATAGACCTTCTTTGCCAGCGTGTCGATGCCCTTAACGCGGTGACGTACTTCCAGTCCGATGTTGCGTTCTTCGTATATCTGAAGCAGTCGGGGCGTGTAGAGAGGCACGTCGTAGAGTGCCTTCTCGGAGCAGAAATAGTCCAGTTGCACGCCGTCGCGTTTGCCTTCTTTGCGGGCAAGATGCTCGGTGAGCATGCAGATTTTCTTTGGTGCACCGCCGCATTTGTGCTTGGTGTATGTGTCGGTGAAGACGCCTCGTCCGCCTTTTGCCACCAGTTCCTGGATGGCGGGCCAAATGCGTTGTGCGCCCATAAAGTCGTAGATGCAGTGTGCATTCCCCTGTCCCAGGGTTTCGCGGCTGATGCCTTCCACCTTGTCCCAGTTGATTTGCAGACCCGGTGTCAGCACCAGGAAGTCATATTCCACCATTTGTCCGCCGGCAGTGCGTGCCGTCTGTTTCACGGGGTCTAATTCGATAACCGAGTCCTTTATCCACTTCACGCCGCTTGGGATGCACTTCGACATGGGCTTCCACACCTCGTCGGGCTTGAAGATGCCGGCGGCGATGAAGGTGAAGCCCGGCTGATAGTATTGTCTGTCGGCAGGGTCGATCAGCGTGATGTCTGGGTTGCTGAGGCGGCGCATGAGGCGTGCGGCGAAACTGCATCCTGCAGCGCCACCGCCAATGATGAGGATGCGTCCCTTCGCATCTACCATATTCAAATGGTGCATTACTCCGCCTCCAATGCCTAAGACGGCAGCAGTGCCAACTCCTGCTTTCAGGAAGGTGCGGCGGTTCATGGTTGTCTTTTTCATTTGGTATATTCGATTGTTAGTTTTTGACTTGTGCCTTTTGAAAAATATATTTATTTTTACAAAGATACGAAACTTTTTCTTTTCGGCCACCAATTCGGCACAATTATTTTCGTTTCTGCCATGGTTTAGACATTAGTATGGTAAAAAACAGTTAGTTTCGCCATGGTCAATAGGAGTTTGGTGTGGCTGAATAAATCGGGAAAAAGTATTACAAAAAGTGGCTTTTCTGTAGAAGAGAAACGACTTAAAATGTTGTAAAGAATTTTCCAAAGCACCGAAAAATTCCGTTCACATAAGAACTGTTTCCCGACTTGGCAGTAGATGTTTCCATGTCTCTGCAGTAATTTACAAATTACACTCGTGTAGTTTGAGAAGTTCACACGTCCGTTTTCCTGTTTTCACGCGTCTATTTTGGCGAAAGGACTCTACTTTTCTGTCAATTTTACATGAGTTTTACCGTCCGTCGAAATGTAATCTCCTGATGCATAATTAGTTCCCTTGTGTGAAAAACAACGGTTCTTTTTGACGAACGACCCGTTCCGCCAAAAAGAACCGCTTCTCACGAGGCAGGGCTCATGCAAAAAACTTGACAAGAATTTAAGAAATTTCTTTAGACGCCAGAAACAAAAATACTCAGCATTTTCTTTGATAGTTCAATTATTTTATCAATTAAATGTATAAATTAATATGTGAAATCGTTTTAAGGTTTACTATTTTTTGCTATTTTTGCAAAAGAAATAATGGTTTATTCGAACAATTCAATACGACATTAGAGAGATGACTGACGAAGAAAAAAAAGAATTTGAGGAATTCTTACAATGGAAGAAAGAAAGAGCAGCCCAAACAAAAGCAGGTGAAAAGGACTCAACAATACCATCAAACCAAGAAAGCAAGGAGGTTGCTCCAGAAGAAATAGGAAATGCTGGAAAGGCGAACTATAGTATTATAGGATGGCTTGTTATTGCTCTTCTTATTTTTTTTGTAATAGCTGGTATTACTGAATATCGCAAACATACTTCAACGAGCCTCCAAACGCATGAAGTTTCTCAAGTGTCAACTTCCGATGCTATAGAAGAGGTAGATACTTTAGCTGAAGTAGAAGTCGCAACGCCAGAGCCATCGATTGTAACTTGGTACATCAGGACAGAAAAAGATGAAATGACAGATACGAAAAATATCTGGGCCAGTATAACAAGCGACAACTATATATATCAAGATTTTCCGTATGAAGGAATGACGCGCGCGAAAATCATTGTAAGATACATGAAAAAATATGGTTACGATGTTCTTATAGAAATATCTCAGGGACAAATATACGGAAAAGAATATAATGTTCAGAATTATATCACAGCTAGGTTCGACGAAGCATCTCCCAAAAGGTACTACTTTAACGAAGCTGCTGATGGGAGTTCAGAAGTAGTATTCCTAAATAACCGTTCCGATTTTATGAAACGATGCAAACAAGCCAAGGATATAAAAATAGATATTCCTATATGGCAAGAAGGTAGGCCTGTTTTCACTTTCCATGTTGACGAACCATTGGTATGGCCCCAATAATAAACCAAAAGGTGGCATGTCAACCGTTTTATTGAGAGAAAACTTTTAACTATGTTCTATATGAAACAATTATTGCTTTTAGTTTTGTCTGCAATTGTCATCGTAGCTCGCAATGCAGGATAGAATAAATATGGTACGTTTTTAAAAACTTGTAAAAATTCAACATGTTACTTTCTACCATTAAAGGCGACAGCAATGCCGCTTTTATTTTTTTCAGCTGTAATAACCATAATAAACTATTTCGACACATAATTTCTCAGAAAACATTCTTTTCGTGGAAAAACTTTTGGAATGTTCGTTTTTCTTTTCTTTTTTTTGTAATTTTGTGGCGCGAAAATAAACATTATTAACAATCCCAGATATGGCAAAAGTAATTAAGTTACGCAAAGGCCTCGACGTCAATCTCAAGGGCAAAGCCACGAAGGAAACAGCAACAGTGAATTGTCCCGGCGAGTATGCACTCGTGCCAGACGATTTCACAGGCGTGAAACCTAAGGTGGTTTGCAAGGAGGGCGATGTCGTAAAGGCTGGTGATGCCTTGTTTGTAGACAAGTTGCATCCCGAGGTGAAGTTCGTGAGCCCTGTCAGCGGAACAGTCAGTTTGGTGGAACGCGGCGACCGTCGCAAACTGCTGAGCATCCGTGTGAAGGCTGATGGCAAGCAAGAAGCTCGCGAGTTCGACACAAAGGGCGACGTAAAGACACTTATGCTGGAGAGCGGCTTGTTTGCTTTCCTGCGTCAACGTCCCTATGATGTAGTGGCAAATCCGGAAGATGCGCCAAAGGCAATCTTCGTGAGTGCCTTCAACAGCATGCCGCTCAGCCAGGACTTCGAGTATGTGCTCGAAGGTCAGGAAGCAGAGTTCCAAGCAGGTCTCTCCGCTTTGGCAAAACTCGCCAAGGTTTATCTTGGCGTAAGCGCAAAGCAGACAGCAAAGGCGCTGACAGAGGCAAAGGATTGCGAAGTGAATATCTTCGACGGTCCTGCTCCTGCAGGCAATGTCGGTGTTCAAATCAATCATGTCAGCCCCATCAACAAGGGCGAAGTGGTATGGACACTCGGCGCAGAAGAAGTTATCTTCCTTGGTCGCCTCATGAAGACTGGCAAGGTGGATTTCACCCGCACTATTGCACTTGCCGGTAGCGAAGTGAAGGCTCCAAAGTACTACAAGGTGAAGGTCGGCCAGAAGTTGACAACGCTCCTCGACGGCACAATCAACGCCGAAGGTGCTCGCATCATCAGCGGTAACGTAATGACGGGTCTCAAGACCACTGCCGAAGGCTTCCTCGGTGCTCATGCAACAGAAGTGAACGTTATTCCCGAAGGCGATCATGCCGACGAGATGTTGGGTTGGATTATGCCCCGCTTCAATACCTTCAGCACACATCGCAGTTACTTCTCCTGGCTCTTTGGCAAGAAGAAGGAATATGTCTTCGATGCACGCATCAAGGGTGGCGAACGTCACATGATAATGAGCGGAGAATACGACAAAGTCTTCCCAATGGACATCTACGCAGGCTATCTCGTGAAAGCCATCATCGCTGGCGACATCGACCGTCAGGAGGCACTTGGCATCTACGAGGTTGCTCCCGAAGACTTCGCCATCGCAGAGTTTGTGGACAGTTCTAAACTTGAACTGCAACGCATCGTTCGCGAAGGACTGGATATCCTCAGAAAGGAAAATGCTTAATAACAATTCAAATTTTATAAATTCAAAAATCAAAATGAGGCTTCGCCCTCAGTTCTGCGAGAAGGATGCAAGTTTGAAATTTGAATTTAATAATTTTGAATTTACAACTACACATTATTTATATAGATATGAATCCAATTAAGAAACTATTCGATAACATACATCCCTACGTTGAGGAAGGTGGCAAGTTCCACGCATTCCGCTCGTTGGTGGACGGTTTCGAAACGTTTGCTTTCGTTCCCAATACCACCAGTCGCGTAGGTAGTGTGAACATCCACGATGCTATTGACAGCAAGCGCATCATGAGTTTCGTCGTGATTGCTCTTCTGCCAGCACTGCTCTTCGGTATGTTCAATGTGGGTTACCAGAACGCTCTTGCTTGCGGAGGCGATATGACAGACTATGTCGGCATGTTCCTCTACGGCCTTCTTGCCGTTCTGCCCAAGATTATTGTCAGTTACGTTGTAGGTCTTGGCATCGAGTTCGTGGTTGCACAGTGGAAAAATGAAGAGATTCAGGAAGGTTACCTCGTATCCGGTATCATCATTCCCATGATTGTTCCCGTTACTTGTCCTCTCTGGATGCTTGCCGTTGCTGTTGCTTTCAGCGTTATCCTCGCAAAGGAAATCTTCGGCGGTACAGGTATGAACATCTTCAACCCTGCTCTTATTGCACGTGCTTTCCTGTTCTTCAGTTATCCTACAGCAATGACAGGCGACGCTACCGTTTGGGTGGCACAGGACACAATCTTCGGTCTTGGTTACAAGGCAACCGATGCCTACACCGCAGCAACTCCTCTTGGCGAAGCAGCTGTGGCAGGCTTCCAGGGCTTTACTCCCGAAACGATTCAAGACGCAGTCATTGGTCTTGTTCCCGGCTGTATTGGTGAGACAAGTGTCATTGCCATCGCTCTTGGCGGTTTGCTGCTTCTCTATACGGGAATTGCAAGTTGGAAGATTATGTTGAGTGTCTTTGTCGGCGGTGCTGCAACAGGTTATCTGATGCAGGCTCTCGGCTTGACAGAGATTCAATGGTACGAGCAATTGGTTCTTGGCGGCTTTGCTTTCGGTGCTGTCTTCATGGCAACCGACCCCGTTACAAGCTGTCGTACAGAATGCGGCAAGTATGTCTATGGCCTGCTCATCGGTTTCATTGCAGTATTGGTTCGTGTGCTCAACCCCGGTTATCCCGAAGGTATGATGCTCGCCATCCTGCTCTTGAACCTCTTTGCAAGTCTCATTGACTATTGCTTTGTACAGAGCAATATTAATATGCGTGCTAAGCGTGTTTCAAAAAAATAAACAGATATGGCAAAGAAATTTATATGCGAAATATGCAACCAAACATTCGAGGCTGCATCAATGCCCGATAAGTGCCCTATCTGCGGCGCTGACTCTTCCCATATAAAGGAAGTTAAGTCGAAGGGTAAGGGTATTAATACAAACAGTAATGTCTATACTGTAGTTTATGCCTCAGTAATGGTTATCATCGTTGCTTTCATGCTTGCATTTGTTGCTTCTGCATTGAAGGAGACACAGGATGCCAATGTGGCAAACGATACGAAAGGACAGATTCTTACCGCTCTGGGTTATGACAAGGCTGCCATCAATGTGGCAGAGGTGTACTCGGAAAAGGTACAGGACAATCTTTTTGTTGACGGCGAACTGAAGGCATACGAAGGTGATTTCAATACGACATATGGTGCTCTCATCAAGAATGGAGAACTTCATGTCTTTACAGCAACAACTGCTCAAGGTGAGACGGCATACGTGATTCCTGTTGTAGGTCGTGGCCTTTGGGGTGGCCTTTGGGGCTACATTGCTGTAAACGAGACGAAAGACAAGGTGCTCGGCACATACTTCTATCACGAAAGCGAGACTGCCGGTCTCGGTGCTCGTATCGGTGAGAAGTGGTTCCAGGACCAGTTCATCGGAAAGCCCATCTTCGACGAGAATGGCAATGTTGCTCTTACTGTTGTCAAGGCCGGTGCCGCTCAGGCAGAAAACGAAGTCGATGGCGTGACAGGTGCAACCTTAACCGTCAATGGCGTTAGTGCAATGGTTAAGGATGGCCTGACAACTTATGCCAAGTTCTTGTCTGGTGACGAGTGCCCTGTTGAGGCTACCGACGAAAAGAGTCAGGAGGCAGAGTGTGAACAAACCGATGTTGAACAATAAGAAAAGAGGAGGAAAAGAATATGAGTAAATTGTTTTCTAACGAGAATAAGGCCGCATTCACCAATCCCCTTAACATGGACAATCCAGTTACCGTTCAGGTGCTTGGTATTTGTTCGGCATTGGCTGTAACGAGTCAGTTGAAGCCCGCCATTGTGATGGGACTCAGTGTGACAGTTATTACGGCATTCTCCAATGTAATTATATCTTTGTTACGCAAAACTATTCCCAATCGTATTCGTATTATAGTGCAGTTGGTTGTAGTTGCTGCGCTTGTTACGATTGTAAGCCAGTTGCTCAAGGCATACGTTTACGACGTAAGCGTTCAGTTGAGTGTATATGTTGGTCTTATCATTACGAACTGTATCCTTATGGGTCGTCTCGAGGCTTTTGCTATGCAGAATGGTCCTTGGCCTTCGTTCCTCGATGGTATTGGTAACGGTTTGGGCTATGCTGCCATTTTGGTTATCGTAGGTTTTGTTCGTGAACTTCTTGGCTTCGGCACACTTCTGGGTTTCCAAATTATCCCCCAGAGCTGGTATGTGGTGAACGGAGGCTGGTACATGAACAATGGTATGATGGTAATGCCGGCTATGAGTCTTATTATCGTAGGTTGTGTAATCTGGGCACACCGCTCAATAAATAAGGAGAAGAAGTAATATGGAACATATGATTAGTCTTTTTGTCCGCAGTATTTTTGTGGACAATATGATTTTCGCTTTCTTCTTGGGTATGTGTTCTTATTTGGCAGTATCCAAGAATGTCAAGACAGCATTTGGTTTGGGCGTGGCAGTAACATTCGTGTTGCTCGTTACGGTACCTGTTGACTATGCTTTGCAGACCTATGTACTTGGTCCTGGTGCTATTGTTACAGGCGTTGACCTGACGTTCCTTGCCTTCATTCTGTTCATTGCCGTCATTGCCGGTATGGTGCAGTTGGTGGAGATGATAGTAGAACGCTTCAGTCCTTCGCTCTATGCATCTTTGGGTATCTTCCTGCCTCTTATTGCAGTGAACTGCGCCATCATGGGTGCCAGCCTGTTCATGCAGCAGCGTGTTACGATGGAGCCTACTAATGCTCAGTTCATCGGTGGCTTTGGCGATGCAATCGCTTATGCTCTCGGTTCTGGTATCGGTTGGCTGTTGGCTATTGTCGGTCTTGCTGCTATACGCGAGAAGATGGCTTACACCGATGTGCCCAAGCCCCTGCAAGGTCTCGGCATTACATTCATTACAGTTGGTCTGATGGCACTTGCTTTCATGTGCTTCTCTGGCCTTAACATCTAATAATAGGAGGAAACAGAATATGGATATGAATTTGATTTTAGCCAGTATTGCTGTCTTCCTGGGCATCATACTGATATTGGTAGTCATTCTGCTTATTGCGAAGGCATATCTTTCGCCGAGTGGCAATGTTACTGTAACGATTAATGGTAAGGACAAAATCTCTGTTCCTCAAGGCGGTTCTCTTTTGAGCACATTGAGTCAGGAGGGTATCTTCTTGCCTTCTGCCTGTGGCGGTAAGGGTTCTTGCGGACAGTGCAAACTTCAGGTTCCTGCCGGCGGTGGTGATATTCTCGATTCGGAGAAGGGTCACTTCACTCGCAAGCAAGTTAAGGAGAACTGGCGTCTTGGTTGTCAGTGTAAGGTTAAGGGCGACCTTGAGGTTACGGTTGACGACTCTGTAATGGGTGTTAAGGAATGGGAATGCACCGTTATCGGCAACAGAAACGTTGCTACCTTCATCAAGGAGTACAAGGTGGCTCTGCCTCCAGGCGAACACATGGACTTCGAGCCCGGTTCTTATGCACAGATTAAGATTCCTGCATTCGATTGCATCGACTACGATAAGGATTTCGACAAGAGTCTTATCGGCGAGACTTATCTGCCTGCATGGGAGAAGTTCGGTCTCTTCCCACTCAAGTGTACTAACCCAACGGAAACCATCCGTGCTTACTCAATGGCGAACTATCCTGATGAGGGTGACATTATCACTCTTAATGTTCGTATTGCTACACCTCCTTTCAAGCCGAAGGAGCAGGGTCCTGGTTTCATGGATGTTAACCCTGGTATCGCTTCGTCTTACATCTTTAGCCTGAAGCCCGGCGACAAGGTTATCATGAGTGGTCCTTACGGAGAATTCCGTCCGCAATATGGCACAGGCAGAGAGATGATTTGGGTTGGCGGTGGTGCCGGTATGGCTCCTCTGCGTGCTCAGATTATGCACATGCTCAAGGGCAACGGCATTAAGGATGAAGACCGTCAGCGCCCCATGCACTACTTCTATGGTACACGCGCTTTGGAGGAAATCCCGTTCCTCGACGACTTCCTGCAGTTGGAGAAGGACTTCCCCAACTTCCACTTCCATCTGGCTCTCGACCGTCCCGATCCGAAGGCAGATGCAGCAGGCATCAAGTACACGCCGGGCTTCGTAGCACCAGTGATGGGCGACACCTATCTCAAGGCTCACGAGGCTCCCGAAGACTGCGAATACTACCTCTGTGGTCCTCCAATGATGGCCAAGACTGTGCTCGACCTCTTGCACTCTCTCGGTGTAGAAGACGACATGATTCGCTTCGACAACTTCGGCGGTTAATAGAATCGTAGGTTCTTCCTACAATAACCTATACTAATCGGCTGCATGCTTGATGCTAAATCAAGTGGCAGCCGATTTTCTGTATTATCTTTTTGCCTTGTGCGCCATGGTGTGACTTAAATCCGCTCTGTTTGATTCATCGATGAATTCAGGGCGATATTCAGACTTCTACAAAGGTGTAGAATTGTTATCCTATGCGTGCTTGAAAATCATATACTGCTAAATTGCTCAATTAGGCGTGCCTAATCCGCCAATTAGGTGTACCTTGTTTGCAAACTTTGCAGTAGATGTTTTCGAGGATTGTATGCTTTTAATCGGTCACTGATTTTTATATATACAAGAAATCCTTATAATCCCATTATAAAAAGGAAAACGATTCTGTTCTTTTTGCTACCAAAATAGAGTAAATAAAATACCGAAATATGTTGTCTTTCTGCCAAAATTTTAGTAATTTTGCATCTCATTTTGGACTAATATCCCTTTTCGTGGAGTCAACTGTGGCTCAATGAAGAGGAGAATAAGGCGCATTAATAGGAGTAAAAACAAAAGGAAACAATTATTTAATTATTTACATTATGAATTATTTAAAAATTAGTCGTATTCTTATTGCGACATGCTTTTGCATGATTGCCGGACAGAATGCTGTCAAAGCACAGAACGGCAATCCACATACCCTGGTAGGGGATGTGACATTTAACAATGTTGTCCTTAGTTGGAAGGCACCTGCCACTGACATTACATTGCAATGGCACGATGGCGAAGACTACAATGGCACGGACGGTGTTTTGTCAGACCCTCAAGGTAGTGTGGTTTATTACGTTGCCAACAAGTTCACGAAAGAAGATCTCCAGAATTATGTCGGCGAAGTTATAGACAGCATGTCTTTCTTCGAGTATCGTCCTGCTTATAAGGTTACAGCCCTGATTTATGAGAATGGAGAACCTGTTGTAGAGCAGAATGTAGACTTGTCAAACTTCAAAAAGAACACAGTTCGTAAGTTTGCCCTGAGCAGCCCTTATACTATTCCGGCAGAGAAGGAACTAATGTTTGTCATTAGGTACGAATATGGTAGCAACCAGGATTTCATGGCTATCTGCGACAGGACTCCCACACCTGGAAAGGGCAACCTCTATTCCTATGATGGCAAGACATGGAACAACGACGGCCCTGGCGACTATCTCGTTACTGCTTATATCAAGAACAATACCGCTGCTGATGCAACTCCCGAAGGATATAATGTGTACAGAGATGGTGTTAAGGTAAACGAGGCTCCTGTTGCTGAAACCACAGCCACTCTCAATGGCGAGACAACAGGAACACATCAATACTATGTTGCTGCTGTATATGGCACAACAGAAAAGCAATCAAAGCCCGTTTCTCTTTATTGCGCACCGGTGACTGATTTTGTTCCCCCTGTTTCTTCCATAAAAGCATCTAAAGAAGACCTTAACGGCACAATAGAATGGACTGCACCTCTTGGCCGTTCAAACGAAATCACCTGGTCAAACAAAGAGTACAGCACTACCATTGGCGGTACCAGTTCCAGCCCCAAAGTATGGATTAAACAGGAATTCGATGCAAACGACATGATAGCATATCCCAATCATAAGATTACTGCCATCAACTCATTCATCAATGGTCCTATAACCGGCATTACCTTGTTTGTTATCAAGAATGGTGTCATCGACTACCATCAGCCCATTGAGGCTGCTGCGTTAGAGAGCATTGTAAACAACTCTTGGAACAAGTTCACACTCACTACTCCCTATAAGTTCGAGGCAGGCAATAAGTATTCATTCGGTATTTATTATACACATGCTAAGGGTGAGAAACCCATCGCGGTTGACAACTCTGCCGGCGTAGATGTAAAGGGTAACAGTTTCTCTACTTCTTCACCCAAATCTGCAGGTTTCGAAAAGACCACTCCTTCTTGGAAAACATTGGCATCCGGCAACATCCCCGGTAACTTCATGCTTACCGCAGACATCGAGGCTGATGGCGAAGTCGCTCCAGCATCAGAAATCACCGGATATGACATCTATCGTGACGGCAACCTGATTGCTTCTGATGTGAAGGAGTTGAAGTACACCGACACCGTAACAGATCTCGGTACGTATCTCTATGGAGTAGTCAGCAAAGGTAAGGACGGCAAGGTTTCGCCGGCCAAGGAAATCAGCATCACTTACACTCTCCCTGCTACCTACGAGGCTCCTGTCATTATCTCCAGTTCTTACGAGAACAACGAGTTGAATATCTCATACACCTCTGACGCCTATGAACTCAAGCACTATGGCACACCAACATATATGGCCGGATTCGCTGAGGAGATGCCCGACCTTCTCTATGGTGCCAAGTTTACGAAGGAGGAACTTGCCGACTATGTTGGATATGAATTCAATTCCTTGAAGTTTGCTATCGGTTCCGGTATTACAACCTTCAACCTTGAGGTTTATGAGTCTGGCAATACTACTCCCATTTATTCCGAAAAGATGGAAGGAATAGAGGCAGGCTATCTTTACACCACATCTCCTTCTTCAAAGATTGTCATTCCTGCAGACAAAGACCTCTATCTCGTTTACAAAGCAACACTGCCTGCAAGTGCTTCTGGCATTATCCTCGACGATGGTCCTGCTCATGAGAACGGTGCTGTCGTTAGTCTTAGCGGAGGTGCAAATTGGTTGAAGTTGGGAACCATCTCTCCCGACCTGAAGGACTACAATATCGTTATCAGCGCCATTGCAGTTCCTTCTTCTGACGATGCCAAGGGTGCCGCCAAGGCCAAGCAAGTAGTTTTGGGCAACAATCCCGAAAAGTTGGCTGGTATGTCCGAGAGAATTGTCAGCAAGGTAAATACTGCAAATGCTTCTGCAGACGACGAGTTTGGCATCGAGGCAGCCGTTAAGCCTGCCAAGAAGGCTGTGAAGAAAGCTGCAGGCAAGCCCAAAGCCGTATCCTACCGTGTTTATTGCAACAACGAGATTAAGTACGAAGGTACATCTGCAACCTACACAGAAACTATCAGCGAGTATGGCGTGTTCAACTATTACGTTACAGCCATCTTCGAGAAGGGTTGGGAATCTCCTGCAAGCCGCATCATCACTGTTGAGAATGAAATCAAGCAGGCAACTCCTGCTCCATTCGATCTCGTCGGATACGAGCAGGACGAGAAGTTCAACCTTACATGGAAGTCTGTTTCGGAGGCTCCAGTGCTGAAGGTTCACAATGGCGATATTGACTGGGTGAATGGTTGTGGCATGACACACTCCAGCGGTACCTCTAGCGGCTATCAGACCATGTTGATTCCTGCTGCCGATGTTGCCGACAAGGCTGGCATGGAAATCAGCCACATCCGCTTTGGTTTGCTCGACCCCAATGTCTATACAGCCTCTGTGATAGTAATGAAGAACGAAAACATTGTCTACGAACAGGCTGTAGATGTTGCCACACTCGTTAAGGGTTGGAACGAGGTTCGCCTTAACACCCCTGTTACTATCGAGGCAGGTCAGGACCTCTATGTAGGCTACCATCTTTCATATAAGAGCGGTCTCCACCCGATGGCGGGCGACAAGGGTCCTGCAGTTCCCGGTTACGGCGACCTCATCTCGTCTACTGGTTCTAACGGCTATTGGTATTCTTTGAAGAACAAGTACAAACTTGACTTCAACTGGGTTATCGAGGCTGTGCTTAAGACTCCCAACACATCTGCTCGCAAGGCTCCAATGCGCACTGAAGATGCCGTTACATACAATGTATATTGCGATGGCGTGGCAGTGGCTACAGGTCTTACCACCACCAGTTATGTGGCAGAAAAGGGTGCTTATGGCGATTACACTGTTACAGCAGTTTCAGCAGGTGTAGAGTCAGCCGAGTCAAATGTTGTAAGTTATGTTGTTTCTGTTGGAATTGATTCAGTTGAAGGTGACAACGCAGCAGAGAACACTGCAGTTTACAGCATCGATGGCCAACTCGTCAACAAGAGCGGCGAAGTAAACGCTTTGAAGAAAGGCCTCTATATCGTAAACGGCAAGAAATACGTTGTAAAATAAACGATAAAACGTAGTCCGATTTCCTCACAGGACTGAGGACATTCTATAGAACCGTGGCATGGAACAAGAACCATGTCACGGTTTTTTATGTCTTTATTACATTATACAAGAAAAGGGCGGATATTGCTGTTTGCAATGTCCGCCCTTGTTGTGTGGAGTGTATGATGCTTAAACTTTTGGCAGTCTTTCGAGTGCGGTGTTGATTTCTTCGTCGGTGGGTATGTAGTCGCCCATGGTGCCGTCGTTGAATGCTTTGTAGGCGTAGAGGTCGAAGTATCCAGTGCCGGAGAGGTTGAAGACGATGACTTTCTCTTCGCCGGTTTCTTTGCACTTGAGTGCTTCGTCGATGGCTGCGCGGATGGCATGGCTGCTTTCGGGTGCCGGCAATGTGCCTTCGGCTCGGGCGAATATCTCTGCTGCTTCGAAGATGGCTGTCTGCTCGTAGGCGCGGGCTTCGAAGAGTCCCTGGTCGTACAACTCGGAGAGGACGGGGCTCATGCCGTGGAAGCGGAGTCCGCCTGCATGGCTGGCAGAGGGGATGAATTGGCTGCCGACGGTGTACATCTTGGCAAGCGGACAAATCATGCCCGTGTCGCAATAGTCGTAGGCAAACTTGCCGCGTGTGAAACTGGGGCATGAGGCAGGTTCGGCACCTATAATCTTATAGTTGGCTTCGCCTCTGAGCATTTCGCCGAGGAAGGGCGATGCAAAGCCGCCGAGGTTGCTGCCGCCACCGGTGCAGGCGATGAGGATGTCGGGCTTGATGTTATACTTTTGGAGTGCCTTTTGTGTTTCGAGTCCGATGATTGTCTGGTGGAGCAGTACCTGGTTGAGCACGCTGCCCAGTTCGTAGCGATAGCCTTCGTTTGTGACTGCTGCCTCTACGGCTTCGGAGATGGCGCATCCCAGCGAGCCTGTCGTGCCCGGGTGTTCGGCCAGAATCTTGCGTCCAACCTCTGTCGTGTCGCTGGGGGAGGGGACAATGCTTGCACCAAACGTGCGTATTACTTCGCGGCGGAAGGGTTTCTGCTCGTATGAGCATTTCACCATGTAAACCTTCAGGTCGAGGCCAAAGTGCTGGCAGGCCATGCTCAAGGCAGTGCCCCATTGTCCGGCACCTGTTTCTGTGGTTACACCTTTCAAGCCCTGTTTCTTGGCATAATAGGCCTGTGCGATGGCGGAGTTCAGTTTGTGTGAGCCGCTTGTGTTGTTGCCTTCGAACTTGTAGAATATCTTTGCAGGTGTGTCGAGAGCCTGTTCCAGAAACTTTGCATGCACGAGTGGGCTGGGACGGAACATCTTGTAGAAGTTGAGCACCTCTTCGGGGATGTCGAACCACTTGGTTTGGTCGTCGAGTTCTTGTGCCACGAGTTCTTTGCAGAAGATGGGTTCCAGTTCTGCATGGGTGAATGCTTTGCCGGTTTGTGGGTTGAGCAGTGGTTCGGGCTTCTTCTTCATGTCGGCACGCACGTTGTACCACTGGGTGGGCATCTCTTCTTCGCTCAGATAAATCTTGTATGGTATTTCTTCTTTCATTTCTTTTTTGTTAGGATTACGAGTGGTATTTCCATAAATCCGTCGCAAAGGTACAAAGAATAGTTGACACTTCAATGTAAAAGATGCCGTTTGATGGTTTTTTCTCAATAAAATGCTATAATTTCCTTTTCGATGCCTCAATAATACAATCTTCCTATTCTTTTCAATGTGGCGCCTTGTGTGGTGTGTTGCGGAGCAATGCTTTGTTAACTACTAAGAATTGTTGGGGCTAAACTAATTATAAATGTTAAAAAACGGGCTCTGTTGTTGCTTTTGACATTTTTTTCTTTGGTGTGTGTGCATAAAGTCTGTTCCTTTGCGGTAGAAAGACAAATGTTATGACGGAAAAGAAGACTTTGAAGCCGCTCACCCGGGCAGAGATGGATGTGATGAATGTACTTTGGGATGCCACTCATGCCCTTACGGTCAATCAGATTGTCGATGGCTACCGGGAGCCTCGTCCTGCTTATACCACGGTTGCAACCTTCCTGAAGATACTCGAAGCGAAGGGTTATGTGGAGCATCAGAAGAAGGCGGAGACCGGCCGCACCTTTTACTATTCGCCCATGCTTTCGCGCGAAAAGTATATCACGCACATATTGAAGGATGTGAAGGATACGCTCTTCGGCAGTTCGGCCAAGAACCTTTGCTCCTTTCTCATACAGAATGAAGAACTTTCCGACGAGGATTTGCAGGAGATTCTTGCTTTAATACAGGGTTAAGAGATGATGTTGTATTTATTGAAGTCTGCTTTGCTGCTGGCACTGCTTTACGGGGCTTTCGCTTTGTTGCTGAGCCGTGAGACGTTCCATCGCCTGAATCGTCTGGCATTGCTCTGCGTGCTTGTTGCTTCTGTGGTGCTGCCTGCAGTGCAGATTAGCCTGGAGATGCCCGACCTTTTGGGTTTTCTGGATGCTCGGGACCTGTATGTCGAGACCAATGCTACTACGGCTTTGCCGGTGATTCCTGACACCATTTCGGACCATGCGGCACTGCCTGCCACGGATAAGGTTGAGCAGGAATCGGACTTTCGCAACGAGATGATGCTTTTTCTCCGGTGCCTTTATGTTGCCGGTCTGCTGGTGAGTCTGTCGCTGTTCCTTGTCCAGATGTTTCGTCTTATGCGGGATATCAGGGGAGGAGTGCATACGAAAGACGAGGCGGGCAATACGGTTGTCATCCACGCCGGAGACTTCGCGCCTTACAGTTTCCTACATTATATATTTATTAATGCTTCGGATTATGAGACTTTGCGCCGTCCTATTCTGGCTCACGAACAGGCTCATATCCGCCTGTGCCATACCTTCGACCTCCTGCTCTTCGAGGTTGTGAAGGCCATCCAATGGTTCAATCCGTTTGTCTATCTCTTGGGGCGTGACCTGAAGGCTGTCCACGAATACGAGGCAGACAATGCTGTACTAAACTTTGGCATCGATGCAAAGACATATCAACTGTTACTTGTGACGAAGGCTGTAGGAGGCCGACTGCAGACGGTCTGCAACAACTTGAGTCACCACTCACTGAAAAAACGAATCAAAATGATGCAAAAAAACGAATCCAACTGCTGGCTGATGGGCAAAGTGCTTGTGCTGCCGGCACTTATGGCAATGGCTGTCGTGGCTTTTGCCAAACCCAAGACGACCATAGACGACGGCGACAAGAGGAACATTACTACGCTGACCACAGGAGACGGCACGGCGTATGTTTCTGCCGCCGACAACTCCGAGCGTAAGATGCTCACTGCTTTCCGTATGCCAAAGAAGGGCGTGAATCCGGTGATTGCCAAACGTGGCGACGGCATTATCATCACTTGGCTCAAGGGCACGTGGGTGGAGAAGGACTCCGGCTCGTACGTAGAGGAGCGTCCCGTCTGCGAGTCTCCTTATCTCTTCCACACCGCTTACGGCAAGATTCTGCTCGACGGCAAAGAGGTTGACATCGACAATCTGCCAGACCTGCCTGCCTCGGCTCTGAAGAAGATGGAGATACGCTTCAATGATGGCCGACAGATAAACCTCATCACTACGCCCGTCCGGATTCCCGCCAACGTGAAGGGCAACATCAGTCGCGAGGTGACAATCCTCCTCACCGGTACGGTTCCCCCGGATGCCTACATGCGTTCGTCGATTTACGTCAATACCGACGGCATACTGCAGAGTTTCAACTGGAAGGACTACGACAGTTACACCTCGTGGACAGGCAAGGCTGAGAATGTGCGCCGACACATAAAAGACTTGAAATACATCGACGACTACAACGTGCGCGTTAATGTTCGCAAAGGCGTTTCGCAGGAGCATATCGACCGCCTGAAAGGCATCTTCCGCGAGTGTGGCGTGACCCGGTTCAACTTCGCCCGAGAGTAGTCCGAAAACATCCAACACCCTTATGACCGGAGAGGTTAACCGTTATCGTTGGAAAGGTTAACCTTTTCGGTCATAATGCTTAACCATTATTTCAGACATGGCAAGCCCTTTTATAAATAAGGCTTTTTTCTTATAGCAAAGATGTCTGTCGGACCATTCGGCAGACATCTGATTGTTTGTGCCGAAATCTGTAGTCAGTCGGGGGTTTTGCTTGCCTTAAAGCCGATGCTCTCCACGGCTTGCATTATCTCTTCTTCTTTGGCAGAACCGGCTACGCTTGCCGTTCCCTCGTGCAACGACACATCCACTTGTTCTACGCCCTCGACGGCTGCAATGGCCTTCCGCACGTTTTCGGCACAATGGTTGCAGTTCATGCCTTCCACACGATAGATGGTGCATGCCGATTCTGCATGGTGGTGATGATGGTGATGCTGCTTCCATGGCCAAAAGGCACGCACCAGGCAGGCGAGCAAGAAGGCAGTGCAGAGGTAGGAGAACAAGCCTACGCCTTCTTCGTGGCAGGCGGCATAGTGGGAGATGGGCGCATTGAACCACTCGCGAGGCAGCAGGTGGTCGATGCCGAAACCAAAGACGATGGCTCCCACAACTATGGAAACCAGATAGATGAGCATGGTGCGTTTACCTAACACTTTACCCACAACCAGTATGCTGGCAGCATTGCATGCCGGCCCAGCCATGAGCAGAACCAGGGCGGCTCCAGGTGTCAAGCCTTTCAGCATCAGCGCCATTGCAATAGGGATGCTGCCAGTGGCGCAAAGGTACATGGGGATGCTGAAGACGAGCACGAAGAGAATGCTGTAGAGCGTATTGTCCTGAAAGATATTAAACCACGAATTGGGGACGGCGGCCGTTATGATGCCTGCCACAACAAGGCCTATTGCCAGCCATTTCCCAATATCCTCCATCATCTCCCCGAAAGCATAGGCAAAAGCACGACGAAGTCTTTTTGACGAAGACGTTGACGTTGACTTTTTGCCATCATTAGCGTTAAGGTTAGCGTTAGGGTTAAGGTTATCGTTATCGTCAACGTCAACGTTCTCAACCACATTGCAAAGCGTTCCTCCGAAGATGGCCGTCAGCAAAGCCACAACAGGACGTATCACAGCAAAGGGTAGGCCCATCAGGCTATAGGTGGCTATGATGCTGTCCACACCCGTTTGTGGCGTGGCAATAAGAAAAGATATGGTTGCTCCCTTGCTTGCACCTTCTCGCCTTATACCCATTGCCGTGGGGATTACACCGCAGGAGCAAAGAGGAAGAGGAACACCGAAAAGAGCAGCCAACACCACACTCCTAAACGACGGTTTGCCCAGATATCTCGTATAAAGAGTATTGGGAATAAACTCATGCATCAGTCCTGCCAACAGAAAACCAAGCAGCAGAAAAGGCGACATCTCGCATAGCAAAAACCATATTTCCGATAGTATATTCATCTTTCTGTATTCCTTTTTACTGCAAAGGTACGAAAAACTCCAAACTCCCAACTCATAAATCTTAACTTTTTCGTACCTTTGCACCAAAATCATTATATATGACTATGCGCAAGACAATAGGAGTGCTGACTGCCATGAGTGTAGAATACAGCCAAGTGGCTGCCATGATGCACGACAAAGAGACAGTGGAAAAAGGTCCGCAGACATTTCTCGTCGGCACGATAGGGGAGAACAAAGTCGTCTTGCTCCAGTGTGGTATCGGCAAGACAAATGCAGCCATGGGCGTGACGAGCCTCATCATGTCGTTCAGTCCCGACTACATTATCTCCACTGGTGTGGCAGGAGGCATCGATGCAAGGCTCAACGTAATGGACGTTGTGGTAGGCCTTCAGGTCTGCTATCACGACGTCTTTTGTGGCGACAACTGCGACCCCGGACAGGTACAAGGCTTGCCCAAACTCTTCAGTGGCAACGAAAACCTCATCAACATAGCCACCTCTTTGCAGACTGAGGTGCGCATCGTCCCCGGACTCATCTGTACCGGCGACCAGTTCATCACCAGCCGCCAAGAACTCGACACAATCAAAACAAAATATCCCGAAGGCCTTGCCGTCGACATGGAGAGTGCTGCCATAGCACAGGTCTGCCACCTCTGGAATGTGCCGTTCCTGAGTTTCCGCATCATTAGCGACACCCCAGGCGTGAAAGCCCACTTCGACCAGTACCTCAATTTCTGGGAAACAATGGCAGACAATAGTTTCACAATCACAAAAGAATTCTTAAATAATATATGAACAAGATACCCAGTTTCAACATCAACCACATCCGTTTGCTGCGTGGCATTTATGTGAGTCGCCGCGACAAGGTCGGCACAGAAGAGATAACAACCTTCGACATCCGCATGAAAGAACCGAATCGTGAGCCGGCATTACACCCCGGTGCACTCCATACGATAGAGCATCTGGCTGCAACCTATCTTCGTAACAATCCGGAATGGAAGGACTCTATCGTCTATTGGGGACCGATGGGTTGTCTCACGGGCAATTATCTCCTGATGAGAGGCCGTCTCGAACCGGCCGACATCCTGACCTTAATGCAAGACACCTTCCGCTTTGTTGCCGAATTTGAAGGCGAAATACCTGGTGCAGCCCCCATGGATTGTGGCAACTGGGTGCTTCATGATTTGCCAATGGCACGACTGGAAGCACGCCGTTACCTCGAAGAAGTTCTCCTCAACTGCAAGCCCGAGAACTTGGTTTACCCGGAATGAGCGGCGAACTGCTTTCCCTCCTCGTTGCTGTGATGTGGACCTTCACGGCACTTTTTGCAGAAGTTGCCAGCAAACGCATGGGCACACTCGTGCTCAATGTTTGGCGAATGTTGTTCACAATACTTCTGCTCGGCCTGCTCCTCTGGTGGACATGTGGAAAACCATGGCCCCAACATGCCAGTCCGGAAGTGTGGAAATGGTTCTTGGCAAGCGGCTTCATGGGTTTCGTCTTCGGCGACTATTGCCTCTTCAACGCATATATCGTCATGGGAAGCCGTTACGGCCAACTCTTCATGACACTTGCCAGCCCCTTTGCAGCCATTGCCGCCTGGCTCATGATGGGCGAAACAATGGGCCTCATGGCATTGCTCGGAATGATAGTGACACTGACAGGTATCATCATCTCCATCATGGGAAAAGACGATGCGGGCAGCCGACAACTGAAACTTCCACGTCGTGGAATCCTGCTCGGAATAGGAGCAGGACTGGGACAAGGCGTAGGTCTTGTACTCAGCAAACAGGGTTTGTTGCACTATGCAGCGGAGATTCCTGCCGAAGCAACAGAGGTGGCAGCCATGATGCCTTTTGCCGGCACGCAAATGCGAGCAATCATGGGACTTGTAGGCTTTGGCGTAACACTGTTGTTTCTGCGAAGATGGCAGACGATGTCCCGTTTCTTTACCGATTTCAAGGGTGCCTTTGCGGCAATGGGTGCCATACTGCTCGGCCCATTCTTTGGCGTAAGTCTTAGTCTAATGGCAGTCGGCATGACAAATACCGGCATTGCACAAACCCTGATGTCGCTCACCCCAATCCTCATCCTATGGCCCTCCCGACTGATGTTTGGCACAAAGGTCAGCATGCAAGAACTCGTTGGAGCCATCATCGCAGTAGCAGGAGCCTCACTTTTCTTTCTGTAGATTTGGCAGGTTCGAAAGATTATTGTAATTTTGCAGACGCACTAATAAAACGGAGAGATGCCAGAGTGGTCGAATGGACCGCACTCGAAATGCGGCGTACTCTTACGGGTACCCTGGGTTCGAATCCCAGTCTCTCCGCCAAGATAGGACACCATCGAGGTGTCCTTTCTGCCTTACTTGTGTTGTCTTCCGCAAACAATTCCTCGGGGGAAATGTATCTTTCTTGAATTCGTCCCAATCGTAATGAAAAATAATGGTTAAGCATTATTGGCAAAATGCTTAACCATTATGGGCGGAAAGGTTAACCTTTATTATAATAATGCTTAACCATTATTTATGAGAAGGTCAGGCATCGCGTTTCTATTCTGTCTCTTCAGAACGGGAACAGGAGTGGCAGGAGCAGCACCATCGCTATGCCGATGATGAGTTGCAGTGGCAGTCCGACCTTGATGTAGTCCATAAACTTATATCCTCCGGCTTTCATGACGAGCGCATTGGGTGGGGTGGAGAAGGGCGAAGCGAAGCACATGCTTGCTGCTACGGCTACGGCAAACAGCATTGCCATTGGGTTTACTCCCACCTCTTGGGCTGAGGCAATGGCTATGGGCGACATCAAAACTGCTGTTGCTGTATTGGAGATGAAGAATGTGAGCAACGAGGTTGTGAGGTATATGCCAGCAAGAAGCAGTATGGGACCAAAGTCGCCCAGACTGTTGACCAATCCGTGAGAGACGATGGCGGCTGCACCTGTCTTCTCGATAGCCACAGACATTGGCATCATTGCGGCAATGAGGATGATGCTTTCCCAGTTGATGGTCTTGTAGGCAGCCTCTACGCTTCGGAAACATCCCATGAGTATCATCAGCACGCTGGCCAGCAGGACGGCCGTAACGGGTGCTACGGGGATGAAGTCGAAGACCATCATGCAGATCATCAGGAGCATGATGCTTGCAGCAATAGGTGCTTTGTGGTCGAAGGTGACGCGTGCGGCTTCTTCCAACGGCTGCCCCAAAACAACCCAGTGGTCTTCGTCGTTTGCCAGTCTGCCTATCTGCTGCCATGTTCCTTGCACGAGGAGGACGTCGCCTTGCATCATTTTCTGTTCCGACAGATTCTCGCGGATGTATTCGTTGTTCCTTCTGATGGCCAGCACATTTATACTGTATTTCGAGCGGAAACCGGAGTCCTTCAGTTTCTTTCCGACGAACATGGATTGTTGCAGAAGTACTATTTCTGCCAGGCCGATGTCGTAGAAGTCGAGCGAATCGGTGTCGAAGGCCAGGGGCATTCGGTTCTCTCTTGCAAATCTGGCGGCGGCCTCTTCGGGTCCGGAGAAATAGATGATGTCGTCCTCTTGCAGTTTGGTGTCGGGCGTTGCCATCTTTTGTGCAATGTCCTTTATAATGCCTCTTTGCCTTGAACGCTGGCGTCTTACCTCAAGAACGGTGAGTTTGTATTCTTGTTGTATGTTTAGTTCTGCTATTGTTTTGCCTATGATGGGGCTGTTTTTGACGACGGTACTTCTTGTGACACGTTCGGCCAGATGGTATTCTTTTACCAGTTCTTTGAGCGTTTTGTTTTGGCTGACGTTTTTTTCTGACTTGCTTCCTCGGTTGCCAAGGAACCATTTTGTCAGCGGCAGGAGTACGACGATGCCTATGGCAAGGCAGATGAGGCCTACGGGCAGGAAGGAGAAGAAGGAGAGGTTGCCATAGCCGGCGTCCTGGAGGGCTGCATCTATAACCAGATTGGGTGGTGTACCGATGAGTGTAAGCATGCCGCCCATTGAACTTGCGAAAGCCAATGGCATGAGCAGTCTGCGGGAGTCTATGCTTGTGCTTGCTGACATGGAAACGACGATGGGCAGCATCAGGGCGACGGTTCCTGTGTTGCTCACGAATGCTCCTATGCCGCTTGTCACCAGCATGACGAGGAGGAAGAGCCGTATCTCGCTGTCGCCCGCCAGACTCATCAGTCGGCTGGATATCATTTTGGCAAGCCCGGTCTGGAATATGCCTCCACCAACGATGAAGAGTCCTGCCATCATGATGACTACAGGGTTAGAGAATCCGCTCAATGCCTCTTCGGGTGTGAGGATTCCGAACAGCAGCAGGGTAATAACGGCGCACAGGGCTACGATGTCGGCTCTGACTTTATTTAAGGCAAACAGGGTTGCCGTGATGGCGAGTACGATGAGTGTTATATACATTGTCTGTTGTTTCTTTTTTCGTTATATATTTGGGAGACTACCCGGAACGTGCATTTCTAATTTTGTGCAAAAGTAGATAAAAAATGCGAAACCTCAAAGCATATTCCAGAATGGCACATGGGGCTTTATGTTTTTTTATTTAAAAACATGAAGAAAATGATGAGGAATGAGGATTGATGGCATAGTTTTACGACGAATTGTTTTGTGCATATATGCTTTTATGTATGTAGTAGGAGCGCATAATTCAGGAAGAAACAAACCGACAAAATGTAAGTTTTTCTCAGGTATTTCGGTCTTTTTGTTAATTCTTCCATTGTAAAGAAATGCGACAAAACAAGCCGATTTTTGTCATTAGGTACAGGATGTTTGCCAACGAGGCACGTCATGTTGCCCAACATGCCACGTTAAGTCTGCCAACGAGGCACGTTAAGTTTTGAATTATCCTACTGCTTTTCGAGCGAAAAATAACGTCGAAAAGTAAGAATTACCCTATAAAATACGTAGTTTTAGCCAAGTGGAGATTCGGTTTTTCTTAATCACTTATACAAACGAAACCACTAAGTTCTTGTCTTTCAGTATGTCTTTAATTTGAGAGAGATTTTCGAAAAAAACGCCCCAGGCCATGCCCGATGAGGTTTTAAGCCATTCTGACGCTTCGGCACGAAAACCTTCTGTAAGCAAATTGCCCAGTTTCGTAACAAATTGTCACCATGCAAAAGTCTGCATTTCCAGTGAATAACATCCATACCATAAACAGAAGGAAACAGCCCGACATTGAGGCTTTCGTGACATTTTGAATTTATAAATTTTGAATTTTGAAATATAAGTCGTACCTTTGCCCTCGTATAATTTTATATAATAAAAATGAATATACTCGAATTGAGCGAGCAGGAAATCATCCGCCGCAATAACCTTCAGCAGTTGCGCGACTTGGGCATCGACCCATATCCCGCAGCAGAATATCCAACCAACGCATTCAGTACAGAAATAAAAGAAAGCTTCGTCGACCTGCCCGTAGTAGGTAAAGACGACGAAGGCAACGACATACGTGAAACCGCCACAAGCGAAAACAGTCGCAATGTCTGCATTGCAGGTCGCATCATGTCGAAGCGAATCATGGGCAAGGCAGCCTTCGCAGAGCTGCAAGACAGCAAAGGCCGCATACAAGTCTACATCACACGCGACGCCCTGGCAAACGGCGAAGACACAACACTCTACAATACCGTCTTCAAGAAACTGCTCGACCTCGGCGACTTCATCGGCATCAAAGGCTATGTCTTCCGTACACAAACAGGCGAGATCAGCGTGCATGCCATGGAACTGACCGTCCTCTCCAAGAGCCTCAAACCGCTGCCCATCGTCAAAACCGATGCCGAGGGCAATGTCTACGACTCCTTCGACGACCCAGAACTCCGCTATCGTCAGCGATATGTCGACCTCATTGTAAACGACGGCGTTAAGGATACATTCCTCAAGCGCAGCATTATCCTGAAAACAATGCGTGCCTTCTTCGACCGTCACGGCTACACAGAAGTGGAAACACCCACATTGCAAGCCATTGCAGGCGGTGCATCGGCACGCCCCTTCATCACCCACTTCAACGCACTCAACATACCCATGTACATGCGAATCGCCACCGAACTCTATCTCAAACGACTCATCGTCGGTGGTTTCGAAGGCGTATATGAAATAGGCAAGAACTTCCGTAACGAAGGCATGGACAAGAATCATAATCCGGAATTCACTTGTATGGAACTCTATGTCAGTTACAAGGACTACAACTGGATGATGACTTTCACCGAACAACTTCTCGAAGAAATCTGTATTGCCGTCAACGGAAAACCCGAAACGGAAATAGATGGCAAGGTCATCAGTTTTAAGGCACCCTTCCGCCGACTGCCCATTCTCGACGCCATCAAAGAGAAAACCGGCTACGACCTCAATGGCATGAGCGAAGAAGAGATGCGCGAAGTTGCCAAGAAATGCGGCATAGAAGTGGATGACACCATGGGCAAAGGCAAACTCATCGACGAGATATTCGGCGAGACATGCGAAGGAACATTCATTCAGCCTACTTTCATCACAGACTATCCCGTTGAGATGTCGCCCCTCACAAAAAAGCATCGCTCGAAACCGGGCCTTACCGAACGCTTCGAACTGATGGTGAACGGCAAGGAACTGGCAAATGCTTATTCCGAGTTGAACGACCCCATAGACCAGGAAGAACGCTTCATCGAACAGATGAAACTTGCAGACAAAGGCGACGACGAGGCAATGGTTATCGACCACGACTTCCTGCGTGCACTGCAATATGGCATGCCTCCAACCAGCGGCATCGGCATCGGCATCGACCGTCTTGCAATGCTTCTGACAGGTAAGCCTTTTATTCAGGAAGTTCTTTTCTTCCCCCAAATGAAACCCGAAGTGAAGGCTCCTCGCGACAAAGACGAACTCTTCCTCGAGAAGGGTGTTCCTTTCGACATCATTCCCATCCTCCGAAAAGCAGGCTACAACCTGGTCAGCACCTTGCAAGGCGTTGCTCCCGCCAAGATACAGCAGCAGATAATAGAAATCATCAAGAAGTATAAACTTGAGGTCGAAAAGCCCTCTCAAGACGTTATTGCTACTTGGACAGTTTAGGAAACATAGCAGTATTGGGCGGAGGCAGTTGGGCGACGGCCATTGCCAAGATGCTTCTCGAGAAGAACGACCATATCTGGTGGTACTTCCGACGCGACGACCGCATCGAAGACTTCAAGCGTCTCGGCCATAATCCTGCTTATCTTACCAGTGTTCACTTTGATGTGGACCGCATTACCTTTGAGAGCGACATCAATAAGGTTGTGGAGGCTTGCCAGACACTTATCTTTGTTACGCCTTCGCCCTACTTGAAGGGACATCTCAAACGCCTTCATGTTCGTCTACGCGACAAACTGATTGTGACAGCCATCAAAGGCATCGTGCCCGACGAGAACCTCATCTGTTCCGATTATTTCAATCAGATGTATAATGTTCCCGAAGAGAATCTTGCAGTACTTGGCGGTCCGAGTCATGCCGAAGAGGTTGCCTTGAACCGACTCACCTACCTTACGATAGGCTGTTCTGACCTTGAAAAGGCCAGACTGTTTGCCAAGATGCTTTCCAGCGACTACGTGAAAGCAAAGACAAGCGATGATGTTATTGGCATAGAATATGCAAGCGTTCTGAAGAACGTCTATGCCATTGCCTCGGGTATCTGTCATGGATTGAAGTATGGCGACAACTTCCAGGCCGTCCTCATCAGTAATGCAATCCAGGAGATGGACCGTTTCCTTAATACCGTACACCCAATAGAACGCAGTATTATCGAAAGCGTTTATACAGGCGACTTACTTGTGACGGGATACTCCAACTTCAGCCGTAACCGTGTTTTTGGCACTATGATAGGGCAGGGATATAGTGTGAAGAGCGCCCAACTCGAGATGGAAATGATTGCCGAAGGCTACTTCGCCACCAAGTGCATGAAGGATATCAACAAGCATCTGCACGTCAATATGCCTATCCTCGATGCCGTCTATAACATCCTTTACGAACGTATCAGTCCCACCATCGAGATTAAACTCCTGAGCGAAGCGTTCAGATAGACCCCCTCTAACTCCAAGACCCCCTAACCCCCTTTAGGGGGAATATATTATTAATAAGGTAAAAAGAGCATGAACAGGACAATCTTCACTATCCTGCTTGCTTTCGTAGCTACGGCAAGTCAGGCACAGGGAAACAGTTACACCATTAGAGGAACCGTTGACAATCCAGACGTCACAGTCGTCTATCTCGAGCAAGAAGGGAAAGGCTACGAGACCTTGGACTCTGCCATCGTGACAAATGGAGAGTTTACAATGAAGGGCAAAGTCGATAAGCCCGTTCCTGCCGTTGTCATCAACAAATATCGGAATGTGCTTAACTTGTTTATCCTTGAGCCAGGAGACCTAACGCTCAAATATCCGTTCTCTGCAGTCGGCGGAACTCTTAATGACAGCTTGACATATTTGGCAACAGAATACCCTCGGTCGATTGACAGCACACTCGATGATGAGGCAAGGAGTAAGCACTTCGAGCAGTATGCCGAGGCAATGTACCTTCGTCACAAAGACGATGCTCTCGGCCTAAGGATACTTGACATGTGTTTTGCTTCGCCCACCGACAAGTTGCGTCTTTACAACATGGGAGGCCCTATGATAAAGGAGTATCCATCCTTCATCAGCAGCAAGGAGACGTGGGCAAAATACGAAGCCACCAGTGAAGGCAAGAAGATGCTGGACATCCAGAGTGCTTTCGACGGCAAGCGACTCTCCGACTATGTGGGCAAAGGGAAGTATGTCCTGATAGATTTCTGGGCAAGTTGGTGTCCGCCTTGCAGGGAAGAGATACCCAACATTGTTGCCGCCCATGAGAAGTACAAAGAGCGCGGCCTGCAGGTGCTCGGATTGATAGTCAATGACGACAAGGAAGATGCCGACAAGGCCATAGAACAGATGGGCATCTCGTATCCGCAGATATTCGGCATCACCTTCGAACAGATAGCTTCTTATGGCATCAACGGCATCCCCCACATCATCCTCTTCTCCCCCGACGGCACCATACTCAAGCGCGGTTTGCGAGGCGATGGCATCGAAGAGGCTTTGAAGGAAATCTTCGGGGAGTAAAACAAGCCAAGCAGTAGCGTCTTCAAACTACACACGTGAAGTTTGCAATTTACACACGTGAAGTTTGTGATTTATCCACGTGTCGTTTTGCAATTACCTACATCTTTCTTTGCGCTTTTATTTTTGTTGTAACTCTACAGGTGCTCAGGCTCAGGCGGAAGACATACATCGAAAGTTCTCTTGCTCGACAATAAGGAGAAAAACTTAGGTAATTCTTTTGTGTTGTGCTTGCTTCTTTGTACCTTTGCGCGCGAATTAGAAATCAACATATAGGTATAAAGATATGATTAAACTTGACTATTCAAAGGCTCTGCTGAGTGCAGAGCAGATTGCTGCTTTCGCACCGAAGGCAGAGGAGGCACAGAAGGCTCTCGAGGCCGGAACCTGTGCAGGTAACGATTTCCTTGGCTGGCTCCATTTGCCCTCCAGCATTACAGCCGAGTTCATGACGAAGTTGCAGGAATGCACCCAGACACTTCGCGACAACTGCGACACAGTTGTTGTTGCAGGCATTGGCGGTTCCTATCTTGGCGCCCGCGCCATCATCGAGGCTTTGGGAAACAGTTTCCAGTGGCTCACCAACAAGGGTGAAAATCCCAACATCCTCTTTGCCGGCAACAACATCGGCGAGGATTATCTCTACGAACTCACAGAGTATCTGAAGGACCGCAAGTTCGGTGTCATCAATATCTCCAAGAGTGGTACTACAACTGAGACGGCTCTTGCTTTCCGTTTGCTCAAGAAGCAGTGCGAGGAACAACGTGGTAAGGAGATGGCCCGCAAGGTCATTGTTGCCATTACCGATGCCAAGAAGGGCGCAGCCCGCACTTGTGCCGACAAGGAAGGTTACACTTCTTTCGTAATTCCCGACAATGTAGGCGGCCGTTTCAGCGTGCTTACTCCCGTAGGTTTGCTGCCCATTGCTGTTGCAGGCTTTGATATTGCCAAACTTGTTCAAGGTGCTGCCGACATGGAGAAGGCTGTCGCTGCCGACGTTCCTTTCGAGCAGAATATCTGCCTTCAATATGCTGCAGTGCGCAATGCACTCTACCAGGAAGGCAAGAAGATTGAGATTCTCGTCAACTTCCAGCCTAAGCTTCACTACATGAACGAGTGGTGGAAACAACTTTACGGCGAGAGCGAAGGCAAGGATGGCAAGGGCATCTTCACTGCTGCCGTTGACTTCTCTACCGACCTTCACTCAATGGGCCAATGGATTCAGGAAGGCGAGCGCAGCATTTTCGAGACCGTTGTAAGCGTAGAAGAGACAGAACACAAGTTGCTTTTCCCCAGCGACGACGAGAATCTCGACGGTCTGAACTTCCTGGCAGGCAAGCGTGTGGACGAGGTAAACAAGATGGCAGAACTCGGCACCCAGTTGGCTCACGTCGATGGTGGTGTACCAAACATGCGCCTCATCGTGCCTCGTTTGAACGAATACTACATCGGTCAGTTGATTTACTTCTTCGAGAAGGCCTGTGGCGTCAGTGGTCTTATCCTTGGTGTCAACCCCTTCAATCAGCCCGGTGTTGAGGCTTACAAGAAGAATATGTTCGCTCTTCTCGGCAAGCCCGGCTACGAAAAAGAAACAGAAGCCATTAAGGCAAGACTCTAATGCTTTGCAATTTCGAATTAACAGCACGGCCAAAAGCCGTGCTGTTTGATATGGACGGCGTGCTGTTCGACAGCATGCCGAACCATGCTTATGCGTGGTCTCATGCCATGACGCAGTTCGGACTGGAGATGACGGCCTACGAGGCTTACCTTCACGAAGGGCGGACGGGTAGCGGTACCATCAACATTCTTGCCCAACGCTTTTGGGGGCGCGATGCGACGGACGAGGAGAAGGCACGCATCTATGCTGCCAAGTCGGAGGTTTTCAATGCCTGTCCGGAGGCGAAGCCTATGCCCGGTGCGTTTGAGGCCTTGACTGCAGCGAAGGAGTTGGGCTGCAAAATTGTCCTTGTTACCGGCAGTGCTCAGGTTTCTTTGCTCGAGCGTCTGGAGGAACACTATCCGGGTTTCTTTTGTCAGGACTTGATGGTAACGGGCTTCGACGTCAAACAGGGCAAGCCGCATCCGGAGCCCTATCTCATGGGATTGCAGAAGGCGGGTGTCTGTGTAGAGGAGGCCATCGTTGTGGAGAATGCACCTCTTGGCGTGGAATCGGCACACAATGCAGGTATTTTCACTGTGGCTGCCAATACGGGGCCGCTGGAAGATGCTTGCCTCAAGGATGCCGGAGCGGACATTGTGCTTCCAGGAATGATGGATGTTGCCAAGTTTCTTCGTGCATATACCAAACCTTCTGTCGGTATAGACTAATTGACTTTTTTCTTCCGAAACAGGCTGTTTCACTTTCTTTTTGCTACTATGTTTTTCGATGTCTTACGGTGCAAAATAGAGTGAAAAACGGCTGATTAATCGACATAAAACGGGTTGTTTTACAACTTAACGTGCGCAGTCGGCAAACTTAACAGTAGAAGTTGTTCGACTTAACAGGTTAAGTTTTCGTTTTACCTGTACCTTGTTGGGCAGAAAGGCATGGGAAATTTATCCACTTGGCAGTAGATGTTGGGCGTTTCCTTTTTCCGATTTGGATTTTGTGGTTTTTAATGTGTATAGAATCAGCGTGTTATAAATTATTGAAAATTTTTGGATAATCTGTACAGGGGTACAGGCTTATGATTTCGTTGCCCTTCTCGTGCAACAGAAAAAGAACAGGATGTAAGCAAAAACGACGATTTTGCTTACATCCTGTCAAATGCCTTTTGCTCTATTGCAGTGTTGCTCCTTCGGAATTCAAGAGCCTTCCGTCAACTCGTATGCCTCGGGAAAAACCATTCAGAGCAAGTAGTAGAAACGAAGAGGTGTTCAGTAAAGAACTTTCTTTCCGTTGATGATGTACACGCCATTCTGTAACTTGTTGTCAGCCACAGTATGGCTCATTCTCTGTCCGCTCAGGTTGTACACTCCTTCGTGGTTCAGGTCTTGGGCGCTTTCCTTCAGATGGTCGTTGATGCTTGTTGGGATGATACGGATGCCATTCAGTCCGAAGTCGATGTACTGTCCACCGCCGTTGTTCTTACATTCTATGGCAATGATGTTCGTGTCGTCGGGAGTAAGAGCGTCCAGGGCAGCCTGATTGAGAGAAACATTCTTGTAGTTACTCAAGTAGCCTGTAGCCTGGAATGCCACAACACCATTGAAGTAAACCGTAACATCTTCGTCGTGATGAATTCTTCCGACAAGGGCGTTAATCTGTTCGGCTGTGAATCCGGTGAGATCCAGCCGGTAACGTATTCGAATGACCGATGTGTTCCATGTCGTGTTTGTCTTGCTCCCTGGAGGATTTCCACTGCCAAATCCGGCCGTTCCTTCTGCCCAGTTGGTGTCGCGGTATGTCTTCTTCGTCCAATTTGTAGTTGTGGCAATGCTGGATGCAGTCTGGTATTTCCACGTTTGTGGCGTTGTTTCTGCAGTCGGCAGCACTTCGCATTCCTCATAGTTGAACTTCTCCAGAAGGGCGGCAAGTTCGTCTGTCGTGATAACCAGCACTGAGCCTTCTTCGATATCATCGGGGAGAGACAACTCGTTTTCGTCGCACGGATACCATTTGTTCTCTGCCACATTGCCTGTATGGCTCATGGTCGGTCCACCATTCTCGGTGTAATTGTAGAGCACGAACCAGCCGGAACCGTCCAAAGCAGGGAATGTCTGGGGTGTACGGCTTTTGGGAATCTGCGAACTGAAGATGCGTTGTGGTTCCGAGAAGGTTGTGCCGGCTAACCTAATTGCCGGGGTCTGCATCTGGCAGAGGTTCCTTTCAGAACAATAGTACATGGCAGTGTAGTTGTCGCCCGTCTTTTCAATGTGCATGTCGTAGATGGAGTAGTTGTTGGAATAGAGCACGCGTGGTGTGCTGAGACGATTCCAATCCTTTGTGCTTGCAAGGTAGATGTTGTTTCTCTCGCCATTCTTCGCGCTCCAGTACACAAAGTAGTTTGCAGACTTTTCGTCATATATCCATTCGGGCGACTCTGCCTTACTGATGTCCGTACTGGTAGGTTTGAGCAAGATATTGCCATTTGGGCCGGTTTGCCAGTTGATGAGATCCTCGCTTTGCCAATGGTAAATACCCGGCTGAGTATCGTCGGTCAGGTCTGCTGTCAGATGGAAAATGTCTTTCCCCTCAACCTGTACTCTGCGAATGAAAGGCGTCTTTAACTCCACATCAGCAAACTCCTCGGGCATTACGCTGCGGTTGGCATTGATAGGCAACCATTTTGCTCCGTCCATACTATATGCATAGTGCAGTTTCTTACTCTCCGGAAGGGTATAGGTCAACAGGTAAGCCTTACCATTGACACGGGAGAATTCCGGCGCAGGAGTCTTTTCCGGCATCGGAGATACCTGCAAGTCATCGTTGGGAGTATATGTGCGAAGTTTCAAGCCACAGTCTATAAACTGACCGCCGCTGGTCTGCTTGCAATGGATGGCAATAACATTGTCCGAACCATCAAGTTTCAAAGAGTTGAGTCCTTCCGGCAACAATGGCCACATTTCATATCCATGGTTAAATCCTGTTACCTTTGCCGCCAGTTTCCCGTTAATGTAAATCTCGGCATCCTCGTCATGGAAGAGCCACAGACGCAAGTCGTTCAACTGGGAAGCCTCAATGCCGTTGACCTTGAAACTACGACGTATCCAGATATCACTGCTCGTCCATGAAGTCTGTCCGCCTCCGCCGAATCCGGCATTGCCGCTTTTCCAGTCGGAAGTATTATAGTCTGTGGCGTACCAATCTGCTTGAGGTTCTGTTGTGGTGTATTTCCATTGGATGCTCGAATTCTCGTCTGCAGCAGCAACGACGGTGACGTCTTTGGCATATCGGCTGTTGATGGTACGTAGAATCTTAGCCTTCATGCCGGCAAGTTGTGCCGGAGAGATTTTAAGGACTTTACGGTCATAAGTCATGATGCCGTTACATTCTTGTTCCACATCAGTAATCTGAGTGTAAACCGACATCCAAAGTCCTTTCTCTTTCTGTAGTTCTTGCAGACGATCGGTATATCGGTCATACAGATTCACATAGGTGTCGGCATCGTCCACTGTTGTATAGTTAACATCTGAACCAGCCCACATGTGACCATCGATGAAGAGGTTGATGCCACCAAACTCTCCACACGAAGCGATGCGCTCGTTCACCGGATTGGAGGCAGCGTTAGGAGCGGGGTAGGAGTGTACATCAAGGAAGTCGCCCATTTCTACGTCAACCCATCCTGTTACGGCATGAACGAAACGACCAGGGTCGTGATTAGCCTGTATGACACTGTTGACACCTCTTCTTGTGTGTGCCATGCCCAGTTCAGGATATTGTCCCCAACTTTCGTTCCATACTACCCATGCACCGATGCTTGGGTGGTGGCGTGTTGCGTCTATTATTTCTTCGTTTTCGCGATAGAAGTTTTGCATTCCATAATCAAGGCTGCCTATCAGTCCACCTCCACAGCCGGAAGGCATATCCTGCCATACAACAAGTCCATTTCTGTTGCACCAGTCGAACCATAAATCGTTTTCCACTTTGATATGCTTGCGGACCATATTCATGCCGAGGTCTTTCATTACTTGCAAGTCATACACCATTGCTTCGTATGATGGCGGTGTCAGAAGTCCATCGGGCCACCAGCCTTGGTCGAGAGGTCCATAGAGGTAGAGTGGTTTGTTGTTTAGCAATAAGCATGGCTTACCGTCTGCTATAGCACGAGAGAACTTTCTCATGCCAAAGTATCCGCTGACTTTGTCTGTTTCTTCGCCTTGTTCGTTTATTGTTATGTCGAGGTCGTAAAGATTCGGTTCGTCGGGGCTCCATAGTTTTGCAGAAGGTATGGATAGTGTGAATACTTGGTCTGATGGTCCGGTCTGTTCGGCAATCTTGTTGTTGCCGTCTTTTACTGTAAGTGTTACGGTGCATGGTGCAGAGGTCTTCACTTTTATGGAGACGCAGGAGTTGTCTATGTCGGGTATTGGTTCGTAACTTATTATGTGTGCAGGTTTTACTGGTTCTAACCATACAGTCTGCCAAATGCCGCTGTTGGGCGTGTACCATATTCCGCTTGGCGAAACGCTTTGCTTGCCATTGGGTTGTCCGCCATCGGTGGGGTCCCATACGGCGACTTGCAGTTCTTGCTCGGCACCTTTCTCTTCGTTAAGGAAGGGTGTAATGTCGAAGAAGAATGGAACTGAGCCTCCGTCGTGTGTGCCTGCCAGTTGTCCGTTTACATATACATAGCATCGCCAATCTACTGCACCGAAATGCAGTAGGATATTATTCCCCGCAAAGTTTTCCGGCAATGTGAAGGTTCTGCGATACATGTGGGTGGACTTTCTGTTTCCGGAGAAGTTCTTATCCATTATTCCGGAAAGTGCAGACTCTACGGGGAATGGCACAAGAATGGCTTTAGAGAATAGTCTTGTACTACTTTCGTAGTCATACTTGATAGACGAACGTTTGAAGTATTGCCATACGCCATTCAGGTTCATCCAATCTTGTCTTTTCATGGAAGGGCGTGGGTATTCTTTCCAGACATCGTTTTCTGTCAGTTGTTCGCCCCAGGGTGTCATCACAGGTGCAGTCTGTTTTACCCATTCTCCTTGTCCATAGACGTTGCCTGCACCAACTGACATGATGGCTGCAAGGGCAACGATACACTGTTGAATTCTTTTTTTCATGATATCTCTATAATTTTGAATTCTGTTCTTGAATAATACGTAAATGTATGAATCAGATGCTTGGTACTTCGTCGTCTTCTACCGTGGTGTCGTCCTCGATTGCATAACTTCCATCGGGGCCGATGATGAGGAGGAAGGGGCAGGTCATGTCGCTTTCGGGGTAACTGATGCAGGTGTTGAAATAGAGTTTGCCTTCCTCGGCACGATTGAAACGCATTCCGTCCATGATGCCTAAATCTTGGAAATTCTCCGAGAGTTTCGATTTGAAGTCTGCTTTTGTGAATTGTTTGCTGAACAACTTTGTGCCGTCCTTTGTGATGTTCAATGTGTAGCGGTTGTCCTTATACTTTATGCCTTCCTCGTCTTCTACGATTGGCAGGTCTTCGGCACATTCTCTTTCAATGTGGTAAACCACTTTATGGCTACCCTGCATCAGCGAATCGACGTATGAATAGGCAGGCAGAGAATGTACTTCGTCTATGGTTTGTTCTGTTTGCACAGTTGCTTCTGTTTTAGTATTCTGTTGCGTACAGGAGGATAATGCAAAGAGAGCAGAAGTGAATAAGAGTGTTAGAGAGGGCTTTTTCATATTTATAAACTTGTGATGTGAATAGTTAGTGATGCATTAAAAGTGAAACTTGAGTTCGCCGCCATCTTTGAGTTGCTTGTGAGAGATGCGGAAGTCAGACAATTTTTTGCCGTTCCATGTTACTTTTTTTATTTGTTGTTTATCTGATGTTCGACCTATAGTGCTGATGACAACCTTTGTCCGACGGTCTGCGCCAAGATGGAGTGTCACTTTGTCGAACAGGGGGGCGAAGACTTCGTAGGTGGCTTCGCCTACAACAAGTGGGTACATGCCGATGCTGGCAAAGACATACCATGCGCTCATGGCGCCGTCGTCCTCGTCCATTTCTGGGCAATAACCGCGAGGCTCGTTCACGAAGGCACAGCCAATGAACGGGGTGGGGTAGGTGTCGTTGCCGCCGTATCTGTGTGTAATGCTTTCTGTGGCGAGGCTTCTTACTATGTTTCCCGTTATTTGTGGCATCCCGAGGCGTCCGAAGAGGAAAGGCACATGAATGTCAGGCTCATTGCCTTGGTTGTAAAGTTCCTTTTGGAAGAACGTCTGCAACTGTTCGGCAAGTTCTTTCTTCCCTGCCATTTCAATCATACGGGGCAGATACATAGGTGCGCCCCAACGGTACTGCCAACGTGTTCCCTGATAGAGTCCGTTGCCGCGCATCTTTGTATATGTTTCGTTGATGTTTTGGAACTCTTTTGGCCAAATGCTGTCGAAGATTTCATTTCCCCGTTTTGTCCAGCGAACGGCATCTTCCGTCATTCCCAATTCCTCAGCAAGTTGCCCTAAAGCCCAAAAGTCGCCACTTGCCTCGAGGCATTGGTCGGGACTCCGCAGGCTGAGTCGTTTTACTTCTGCAACCATGCCGGGATAGGCATCGCGAAGCGAAGGGATACTAATTCCCTGTCGATATGCGTCTAATAGGGTTGCAATGGCATGTTCGGTACGAACGGTTGGTACGCATTCGTTACGCGTGCTCCAATCCTTCTTCCCTGTAATATAAAGTTGAGAGAGTGACTGCATGATGTCGGATGAGTGTGCCGCATCGAGTAGCGTAATGAGCGGGAACTTCGTGCGATACGTGTCCCAAAGCGACCACGAACTGTAATATTGGAATCCTTTCGCCTCATGAACATTGCCATCAGTGCCGAGGTATTTCCTGAAAGAACGGTCGGTGACTTGGAAAGGGCTGTGAAAGGTTCGGTAGAGTGAAGTGTAGAAGATGGTTTGCTGGTCTGTTGTCCCACCTTCAATCTCTACCGTAGAGAGCAACTGATTCCATTGACGTTTGGCACGTTCTACTATTGTCGGAAAATCTGTCCGCCATACAGCCTGTTCAGTCATGTTGTCCAATTCATCGGCAAGGCCCGTTGAAACAACGATTCTGACCTCTACATATCGTGAAGACAGTTCGGGGAAAGTAAGACGTTTGCGTCCGTCGGCAATCGTGTCGAGCACGAATGGAGAACTGGTATAAAGGCGATAATGCAGATGATAACGACCATGTCCACAGGTGTTGGCACATTCCGCAAAGCCTTGTCCCATGCGAGAAGTCTTCTGTTGAAAATCGGCATCAAAGATTCTGTCGAATGCGGAACGTGGATTGAGTAGCAGGACTGCTTCCGAAGGATTGGGGAAGGAGAAACGCTCGACAGCCATGCGTCGGTCGGCAGTAGCAGTAAACCATACGCCGTTACTCAATTTCACGCTATAATAGCCTGGTGTAGCCTGTTCTGTGTGTTTAAGGAGTCTTATATCTTTGCCTGTTGCATCTGGCATCAAGGAAACGTTGCCACCGCATCCGCTACCGCCAACTCCGGAAAGTCGGTTTATGCTAAAGCCCGATATTGTTGGTACTTCGTAATCATAACCCGGGTGCTGGCGGGGTTTGCTGTCAGGGCATATTTGTATTTGACTGTAGGGGACTGTGGCGCCAGGGGTCATCTGCCCGTAGTCGGACGCAGTTCCAATAAACAGGTTTACTTTGTCAAGCAGAGAATTTTCCTGAGCGTTTGCTCCGGTGCAATACAATAATGTAAGCAGTAGAAAAAGTTTCAGACTCCTAAAAGGTTTGGTCTTCATTTGGCTATTATTTTTATGCAAAGATACTATTAATCCAAAAAATATGATTACCTTTGCATATTATTTTATAATAATTAAAGAAATTTTATGGCAACAGAGAATAAAAACAAGTACATCTCTGTGATGTATAGGCTTTACACAAGTGCTCCAGGTGTTGAACCGGAATTGGTGGAAGAAACGGCAGAAGGCGATCCGTTTGTTTTTGTCAGTGCACTTGGCATGACGCTCGATGCTTTTGAGAATCAGATTGTACCATTGAACGAAGGAGACAAATTCGACTTTACACTTGCTCCCGATGATGCTTATGGCGAATACGACGAGGCAGGAAAGCAAACCTTGCCGCGTAAAGCATTCGAGATAAACGGCAAACTTGATTCGCGTTTCGTGTTTGAAGGTGCTGTTGTACCTTTGAGCAGTGCAGACGGCGCACGTTTCAATGGAACAATTATAG
Organism: Bacteroidaceae bacterium; assembly: GCA_017461345.1. Classification (GTDB taxonomy): domain Bacteria; phylum Bacteroidota; class Bacteroidia; order Bacteroidales; family Bacteroidaceae; genus Physcousia. Next base: position 96,041 of record JAFTYP010000007.1, read on the forward strand.
AAATAGGCGACGAAACAGTTACCGTCGATTTGAATCATCCTCTTGCAGGCAAAAGTCTCAACTTCGTTGGTGAAGTCGTTGCAACTCGCGAAGCGACGAACGACGAGGTTCGTGATGCTCTCAATCAAATAACCGGCTGCGGAGGCGGTTGCGGCGGTTGCGGCGGCGAAAGTTGCGATGGCTGTAGCAGCAAAGGCGAGAGTTGTGGCGGTTGCCAATAAAGCCAACTCAAAATCGTCTCCAGAGAAGTTGGCAAATTACTCCAGAGAAGTTGGCAAACTTCACACGAGAACTTTGCAATTTACTCACGAGAAGTTTACGAACTTCACACGTGACAATTCAGAAACAAAACAGCAACGTTAATAAAACGGTGAATACGATAGGTACACTTTTCCGTCTTACATCATTTGGCGAAAGTCATGGTTCGGCCATCGGTGGAGTTATCGACGGCATGCCGGCAGGCATCGAAGTAGATTTGTCCTTCATTCAAAGCGAATTGGCTCGCCGTAAACCCGGGCAGAGCATCCTGACCACCGCTCGAAAGGAAGAAGACGAAGTGGAATTGCTCAGTGGTGTCTTCGAAGGTAAAACCACAGGCACTCCTATTGGTTTCATTGTTCGCAATACCAATCAGCATAGCGAAGACTACGAGAATATGCGCAACGTCTTCCGACCTTCCCATGCAGATTTCACCTACGAACAAAAGTATGGCCTTCGCGATCATCGGGGAGGCGGACGCAGTTCGGCTCGCGAAACAATAAGTCGTGTCGTTGCCGGAGCATTTGCCAAACTTGTGCTTCGCCAAATAGGTATCAGCATCAAAGCATACACCCAACAGGTGGGCAATATCGCATTGCCGGGTACTTATAAAGATTACGACCTTGCAACGACAGAAGAGAATGCCGTGCGTTGCCCTGATGCAAAAGTTGCAGACAAGATGTCGCAACTCATCATGAACGTCAAAGAAAAGGGTGATACGGTTGGAGGCGTTATTGCTTGTGTTATAACTGGTTGTCCCGTTGGACTTGGAGAACCTGTTTTCGATAGGCTTCAAGTTAAACTCGGGGCAGCCATGCTCAGCATCAATGCAGTAAAAGGCTTTGAGTATGGTCTTGGCTTCGATGGCTCAAGTGGTCGTGGCAGTGAACAGAACGATATCTTCGAACCGGATGGCAAAGGTGGTATCACCACAAAAACAAACAACAGCGGAGGTATTCAGGGCGGCATCTCCAACGGACAGGATATCTACTTCCGTGTTGCCTTCAAGCCGGTTGCAACCTTGCTAAAAGAACAGGAAACGGTTGACAGGTTGGGTAATAAAACGACCTTGACTGCACGTGGTCGTCACGATGCATGTGTCTTGCCGAGAGCCGTTCCGGTAGTGGAGGCAATGGCAGCCATAGCAATCCTTGATGCCTATTTGCTCAACAAATCAACCCAGATGGGTAAGTGATCGCTAAATCCTCCTTTATATACAGGTCCTTGAAAGGTACGCCACGGCGTACCTTTCTCTGTTAAAAGGAATGGGAAATCACCCACTTCTATTCTCTCCTCAGTGTATGGCGTGAGGTTTGGACTGACAAGAATGTGGTCAAGATATCCCCACAATTTACGAAAATAATACGTGCCTCGAGCCTGATTTAGTTCTTTGCGCTTTAGTGGCATGAGCGATGTCATGCGTTCATATATATCTTTGAATATCTTGTCGTCTGGTTCGGCATTGAAGTCGCCCATAAGCAATATCTTTTTTCCGTAAAGTTCGTCAAGCACACCGCATAATGTGGTGACAGCAATACGACGATGTCTTTCGCCTGTTCCTCCGTTCTTTGCACGACTTGGGAGGTGTACTATAATAATATGTAACACATCGTTCAGTGAAGGACAATCACCCCAGACATGTAGGATGTCTCGTGTAGGTTGAGATATTCGTTTAGTAGAAAGTATGCGAACTGTTTTATATCCATGCGGACGAAATCGTAATGAGTCGTAGAGCATTGCAACATCTACACCTCTTTTGTCCGGCCCTTCTTCATGAATATATGAATAACGTGCGATACGAAGAGGGCTTCGGCGAGTTAAATCACGAAGCACAGTATCGTTTTCCACTTCACACAGACCAATAATCATCGGCCATTTGTCTTCGTCGGCAATAGCAGCAATCGTACGAGAAATGTTGTCGAGTTTCTTCCAATATCGTCCCTTTGTCCAGTGGTATTGCCCTTCAGGCAAGAAGTCATAGTCTTCTTTGAGCGAATCGTGTTGGCAGTCGAAAAGATTTTCCACGTTCCACCATACTATGCGCTGTGGCTTTGCCGTAAGACATAAGCAAAGTAAAAGAAAGGCCAGAATGTGTTTCATAGGAACGAAGTATTGTAACCTCTCATTTCCTTGCGCAGAGCCTTTGCTTTGCCGTCGCATACCTCATCGAGCCGAGCCCAGAAGCGTGGGCTGTGGTTCATCTCGATGAGGTGTGTCAGTTCGTGTTGCAAGACATAATCCTGCAAGTGTCTTGGCAAGAGGACAAGATATAGAGAGAGGTTGATATTCCCTGTTGAACTGCAACTCCCCCAGCGTCCTTTGGCCGATGACACTTTTACATTATTGAGGTTCAGACTCCGTTCTTTTGCCATATTGAGTAGGCGCGGAATGAGTCGTTCCTTTACTCTTTTGCGTGCAAAGGCTTCTAATGTCTTTGTTATCCAGGTTTGAATGTCGTTGTCAGTCAAGACTTCTGCCGATTGGTAGTAGCAGACGATGCCAGACTCATCCATTTCTGCTCTTACGTACGACACATCTTTTTGCTCGAACCTCAACATGAAGTCGGCGGAACTGATGTGTGTGTCTGGCGTATAGCGTGGTAAGCAGCGGCTCACAACTTTACCTTCTTCTTGGCTGCTTTTGATTCGTTTTGCAAACGATCGAGTGCGGTAATGACGTAGGTGTATTTGGTTTCTCCGCCTTCGTATGTAAGAGGAAGCATGGTGTTCTTTGTGATGCAAAGGATATGCGTTGGGTCGTCCAGATTGACTTTTTCGCCTGGTCCGAAACGATAGACAACGTATTGGTGTGCTTCGTCCATAATGTTTTTGGCTTTGGGTGCTGTCCAGAAGAGGACTGGGCCGTCTTCTGTCCATACTATTGCTGTCTTGCGAGGCTTCTTTGGTGCTTTGTCGTCAATCCAGGGCATTGCAGGCTGCAGGGCCGGTGTGTTGTGATATACCTGACGGAGCATGTCTTGATAGCCGGCAGGGTTCTCGCATACGGCAGCGGCATACCACTGACAACTGCCATGAATGCCGGGCAGTGAGCGTTGCAACTGGTATTTTCGGGCCATTTGGTGTTGTGTCGGGTTGTTGGGGTCTGGGTATTTTACTGTGCGACTTACGTCTTGGCCAACAAAGATGGGGCGTTGTCCGGCATTTTCGCTCCACCAGCGGATGCATGTTTCATAGTCAGCAGCCTTGTTGCCTATCTCCCAATAGATCTGAGGGATGTTGTAGTCCACCCACCCCTGGCGCACCCATTCGAGGACGTCGGCATAGAGGTCGTCGTAGTTTTGCAGTCCGTTTGTTGCGCTGCCTTTCGGGTCGTTGCGTTGGTTGCGGTAGACGCCGAAGGGTGAAACACCGAACTTTACCCAGGGTTTTACTTCTCGTATCTGTCTGCACATCTGTTCCATGAACATGTTTACATTTTTGCGTCGCCAGTCGCCTCTGTTCATTCCTGCTCCGTATGCGTTGTATGATGCGTCGTCGGGGATGGCTACTCCGGCAACGGGGTAGGGGTAGAAGTAGTCGTCGATGTGTATGCCGTCCACGTCGTAGCGGCTTACGATGTCGCATGTCACCTTGCAGATGTAGTCGCGGTTCTCCGGACGTCCGGGGTCGAAGAGGAACAGTCCGTCGTAGTTGAAGAAGCGGTCGGGGTGACGTGTGTATTCGTGTGTTGCGGCAAGTGCTGTTGTGCCTTTTGTTTTGGCCCGATAGGGGTTAATCCAGGCATGTAGTTCCATGCCACGTGCGTGGCATTGTGTAATCATCCACTGCAGGGGGTCCCAATAGGGATTAGGGGGCATCCCTTGTTGTCCGGTGAGGTATCGGCTCCAGGGCTCAAGTTGACTGGCATAAAGTGCATCGCCTTCTACTCTCACTTGGAAGAAGATGGCGTTGATGCCATCCTTTTGCAGGTCGTCGAGTTGGCTGATGAGCATTGCCTGCATGCGGTCGCGACCAAGGTTCTGGAACTGTCCGTTTACGGCTTGTATCCATGCGCCACGGAATTCTCTCTTGGGATTTTGTCCCATTGCTGTTGCTGCAACGAGGAGCAGCAGAATTAGTAGTTTGTGTTTCATAGTGATGCAAAGGTACGAAAAAACGCTGATACGACAAAGAAAAGAAATAAAAAAGCGAGCCTCCGGATGCAAACGAGTTCGCTTTCCTGCCGGCCGATGTGACAAGGTATGTTGTTTTGTGTTTTTATCACTTCAATTCCTTGCCTGCAAACGCCTTTTGGGCTGCCCGAAAACATCTACTGCCAAGTTGGGCAAAATGGTTAACCTTTCCGGGCGACTTGGCAGTGGATGTCGGGCAATTTGCCAGTAGATGTTTTCGTGGAGGCAAAGGCTATATTTGAATCGCCTGATTTTGTATATCGGATTTTATTTCGTAACTTTGCAGTTTGAAACATTCGGCACCTGCACTGGAGGGTGTCTGCGTGAAGTGATAATGTGAGGTCAGAAATGGAAGACAGCATACAGATAAAAGGGGCTCGGGTCAATAACCTGAAGAACATCGACCTGAAAATTCCCCGTGGCAAACTGGTTGTCATAACGGGTTTGAGCGGCAGCGGAAAGAGCAGCCTGGCTTTCGATACGCTATATGCCGAAGGACAACGCCGCTATGTGGAAAGCCTTAGTTCATATGCCCGTCAGTTTCTGGGCAGAATGAACAAGCCGGAGTGTGACTACATCAAGGGCATTCCGCCAGCCATTGCCATAGAACAGAAGGTGACGAGCCGTAATCCCCGAAGCACAGTCGGCACCAGTACGGAGATATACGAGTACCTTCGTCTGCTTTTTGCCCGCATTGGTCGCACCTTTTCGCCTGTCAGCGGAAAAGAAGTGAAACGCCATACCACCGAAGATGCCTTGCAGTGTATGCTCTCTCAGCCAGAGGGAACGAAACTCATGGTGATGTGTCCCATTCGTATGCCCAAAGGCAGAACACTCGCCGAGCAACTCGACATGTATCGCAAAAGCGGCTTTGCACGCATATATTCCAACGGAGAAGTTGCCCGGATAGAAGACGTCGATGCCTCGGCAGCCTCACCTTCCGCACTTTTTTTCCTGGTCATCGACCGACTTTCCTGTGGCAACGATCGCGACACCATTGCCCGACTCGTAGATTCCTGTGAGACAGCATTCTACGAAGGTCATGGCGAAGCAGTCCTTCAGTTCGTACCTGGTGGCGAGAGACACGAGTTTTGTACCCGCTTTGAGGCAGACGGCATTACCTTCGAAGACCCTTCCGACAAACTCTTTGCCTTTAATTCTCCCATCGGAGCCTGTCCCGAATGCGAAGGCTTCGGCAAGGTCATCGGCATAGACGAAGAGATGGTCATACCCAACACCGCCTTGAGCCTCTACGACGGGGCAGTGATGTGCTGGCGAGGCGAAAAGATGAGTGAGTGGAAAACATGGTTCATCCGTTTCAATTCCGAACGCGGTTTCCCCATCTTCAAACCATACTTCGAACTGACACAAGAAGAGAAAGACTGGCTTTGGCACGGCGTTCCAACCATGTTCCCTGTGCCTTCCAATGGAACAGGGCAACTTAAGAAGGAAACTTTGGGCGGCAAAGAAGTGCTCGTCCCTGCCGATTGGCAGATATTTCCCGAGGAACGTGAGTGGGGATTGATGTCCATTGATGCCTTCTTCGACTTCCTCCGACAGGGACAATACAAGATACAGAACCGTGTTATGCTCGCCCGATATCGTGGAAAGACAGTCTGCCCCAAATGCCACGGCACACGACTCCGCCCCGAAGCGAACTACGTGAAGGTAGGCGGCAAGAGCATTACCGAACTTGTCAACATATCTGTCAGCGAGTTGTTGCCTTGGGTGGAAAACCTCAACCTCAACGAACACGAGGAAAAGATTGCTAAACGCATCCTCACAGAGATAAGGAATCGACTGCAATACCTGTTGGATGTCGGTTTAGGTTACCTTACTCTCAATCGTACTTCCAACAGCCTTTCGGGCGGCGAGAGCCAGCGCATCAACCTTGCTACCTCTTTGGGAAGCAGTCTTGTGGGCAGCCTTTACATCCTGGATGAACCGAGTATCGGCCTGCATAGCCGTGATACGGAACGTCTCATCAAGGTGCTGAAGCAGTTACGCGACCTGGGTAATACGGTTATTGTGGTAGAGCATGACGAAGACATCATACGGTCTGCCGACTGGCTTATCGACATCGGTCCGGAGGCTGGACGCTTGGGCGGTGAGGTGGTTTATCAAGGTCCTCCGCCAATGTCTGCTTCCGACTCTCCACAGGACATGGAGGGGAGCAAGTCTCATACTCTTGCTTTTCTGACGGCTTCCTCCGGCAATGCTGAAGCAGAGGGTGGTTATATTCCTCTTCCTGCTACTCGTAGGAAGACGAACAGTTATATCGAGGTGAAGGGGGCGCGCGCCAATAATCTGAAAGGTATTGATGTTCGTTTCCCGCTTGGCGTAATGACTTGTGTTACCGGGGTAAGCGGAAGTGGCAAGAGCAGTCTTGTTCGTGACATTTTCTATAATGCCATGAAACGGCAACTCGATGAGGTTGCCGATCGTCCGGGCGAGTTCATCGGCCTGGAAGGCGACACGAAGATGGTGAGTGCCATTGAGTTTGTCGACCAGAATCCTATAGGAAAGAGTACGCGCTCCAATCCTGTTACTTATGTCAAGGCCTGGGACGAGATACGCAAACTCTATGCCGACCAGCCTCTTGCCAAGCAGATGGGCTATACGCCTGCTTTCTTCAGTTTCAATACAGACGGCGGTCGTTGCGAGGAGTGTAAGGGCGATGGCACCGTCACCATCGAGATGCAGTTTATGGCCGACCTGGTGTTGCCCTGCGAAAGTTGTCATGGGCAGCGTTTCAAGCAGGAGATTCTGGATATACGCTACAATGACAAGAATGTCTGCGACGTACTTGATATGACCATCAACCAGGCCATTGAGTTCTTTACCCAGTACAAGCAGAAGCGTATTGTTTCGCTGCTCAAGCCTTTGCAGGACGTCGGTCTCGGTTACATCAAACTCGGCCAGTCTTCCTCTACGCTGTCGGGCGGTGAAAATCAGCGAGTGAAACTTGCCTACTACCTTGGCATGGAGAAGCATGCACCAACGGTTTTCATTTTCGACGAGCCTACGACGGGACTTCATTTCCACGACATACGTAAGTTGCTTGCCGCTTTCGATGCACTCATAGCGAGGGGGCATACGCTTGTCATCATCGAGCATAATCTGGAAGTCATCAAGTGTGCCGACCACATTATCGACCTCGGACCCGAAGGTGGCGACGCCGGCGGTAACCTTCTTGCCACAGGAACTCCCGAGGAAGTGGCAAGGTGCGAGGGCAGTTATACAGCACGGTTTTTGAAGGAGAAACTGCCTGCCGTCTGAACAAGGCGTGGGTGGTAAAAAAACATCTACTGCCAAGTTGCCCGACTTGACAGTAGATGTTGGCCATAATGGTGTGCCAAGTTGCCCGACTTGGCAGTAGAAGTTTTTTTACAACTGCATGGGAAGGCTTTCGTTGCCGTAGCGGTCGAGTGCGGTAACGGCAAGGTGATAGCCGTAACAGTATGCCCCAAGCAGGCTGTAAATGTAGCAGTTATCGCTTGTTACCTTGACGATATTCTTCGGATTGCTTGTGTCGACAGGCAGTTCTGAACTGGCATAAATGACGTATCGGCAACCCTCCTGCTGCTCCCACTCAAGATATTCGTTGACACCATTTCTGCGTTCTCGTTTCACGAGGCGTGGCTTTTCTGGTGCCGATGTGCTTTGCCACGTCATGGGCGGCAGCAGAGCAGGGTAGGGGTAGAAGGTTGTTTGCAGATAATCGTAGATGCCTTTTGGGTTGTCCGTCAGGAAGCGACTGCGGAAATAGGCCTGCCCGCCAAGTCCCATCTCACGCAGATAGCAGAGTTCACGCTGTATGATGCCCCATTCCCAATCCTTCTCTTTCGGCGAAAGGAAGTAGATGCCGAGCCCGGGAGCAACAGTGCGGCCGTAACTTTTCTCCTGCCAGTCGGCAGCAAAAGGGTAGAAATGGTCGCCCTGGAAATACATCATCGGCAGCAGCATGTCCATGATTCCGTCGCGCATCCACCCCTGTGCATCCTGATAGACAGTGCCGTATGCCGACCAGCCACGAGCCGAGTAGCGGCTCACATCGTTATATTTGCCTACGGGAGAACAACTTACACGCACCCAGGGCTTCAACTCCTTTATGGCTTCGTAAGCCTCTCTGACCATGTTTGAAATGTTGTTTCGCCTCCATGCACGCTTGTTTTGCCCCTTGCCATACTTTTTGTATGAGGCACCATCGGCAAAGGATTCCGGGTTTTCGGGGTAGCGAATATAGTCGAAGTGTATGCCGTCTATGTCATAATTGCGTGTTATCTCACGACATATGGCAGTAAGATAGTCGGCAGAGCCCGGCAGACCCGGGTCGAGATAATATTGGTCGCCATGTCTTTTGAGCAGTTTCGGATTCGTCTTCATCAGGCTCCTTTTGCCCATCTTCTTTGCATTTGCAGTCTTGAAGGCAGGCACTGTCACCACCCAGGCATGTAGTTCCATGCCCCTTTTGTGTGTTTCTTCTATGGCAAAGGCAAGTGGGTCGTAGCCTGGATCACGGTCGAATTGTCCGGTCAGGCAGACATCCCAGGGCTCTATCTTACTGGGATATATGACAGAACCACGTACACGCGTCTGCAACAGTACCGTGTTGATTCGGCAAGCCTGCAGGCGGTCGAGCAGACGGCACAGTTCTTCTTTCTGTTTTTCTCTGCTCTGTGCGTTCGTAGCCCTCGACGTCGGCCAGTCGAGTCCGCTGAGTGTCGTTACCCAAACTGCACGCACCTCACGCTTCGGAGCCGTAGGGGCAGCAAGAAAAAGATTGCATTCCTGGTCCGATACTTTGGGCTGCACAACAAGCGGCTTAGGCTTTGCGGCAAGGCCCCACTCAGGTATTTGGGCTCTTGTTTGAGTGCAGAAAAGAGCCGACGCAAAGCATACAAATATAAATAATATGTAATTCACGCTACAAAGATACTAAAAAGTTGAAATTTAGAAGTTGAAAGTTGAAAGTTTTTTATAACTTTGCAATGGAAAAATATAAATAAATCGGTACATGATTACATTTGTTATAGCATTGGTTTGTCTGGTGCTTGGATACTTTGTTTATGGCACTTTCGTGGAGAAAGTGTTTGGCATCGATGCAAATCGAAAGACACCTTGTTATACTATGCACGACGGAGCAGACTTTCTCCCCATGCCAACGTGGAAGGTTTTCATGATACAGTTCCTCAACATTGCCGGCACAGGCCCTATCTTCGGTGCCATTATGGGTGCGAAGTTCGGCCCGGCAGCCTATCTTTGGATAGTGTTGGGATGCATCTTTGCCGGAGCGACGCACGACTATCTCTCGGGTATGCTGTCCATTCGCAACGGGGGTGCTAATCTGCCCGAACTCATCGGCAAGTATCTTGGCAGTGCTTCGAAGCGAGTGATGCTTGTCTTCTCTGTATTCTTGCTATTGATGGTCGGTGCCGTTTTCGTGTATAGTCCGGCGTCGTTGATGCAGAAACTGTGTATGGATAGCATACCTTCTGTTGAGTTTTTGAGTGGCAGTACATTCTGGATTATAGTCATCTTTGTATATTATATCATTGCAACGATGATGCCTATCGACAAGATTATCGGCAAGATATATCCTTTGTTTGCCTTCTCACTGCTGTTTATGGCGGTGGCATTGATGGTGATGCTTTTCGTAAAGCAGCCGCAGATTCCCGAACTGTGGGAAGGTGTTGGCACAGCCTCGCTTACGACGAAGAGCATTTTCCCCTGTCTGTTCATCACCATTGCTTGCGGTGCCATCAGCGGTTTCCATGCTACGCAGAGTCCTTTGATGGCTCGTTGCCTCAAGAACGAGAAGTTGGCTCGCCCCGTTTTCTATGGTTCTATGATAACGGAAGGACTGGTTGCTCTCATCTGGGCAACGGTTGCCATGTATTTCTTCTACAACGAACCCACGCCCGGTTATGTGGAGATGGGCGGAGAAGATGTTCTTAGCAAGGCACCAGGCATTGTAAATCTTGTGTGCAACAGTTGGCTGGGCGTCTTCGGAAGCATACTTGCCATCCTTGGAGTTGTTGCTGCACCTATTACGAGCGGCGATACGGCTTTGCGTTCGGCACGTCTCATCATTGCCGACTTCATACATCTTGAGCAGAAGAGTATTCGCAAACGTCTTTACGTCTGCATTCCCATGTTTGCTGCCGTCATTGCTTTGCTTGTGTGGCAGATGGAGAATCCTCAAGGCTTTGATGTAATATGGAGTCTGTTCGGCTGGAGCAATCAGACGCTTTCAGTCTTTACATTGTGGGCCATCACCGTCTATCTTGCACAGCAACGCAAGTGTTATTGGATAACATTGCTGCCGGCTCTATTCATGACGGTTGTCTGCACCACCTATATTCTCATTGCTCCCGAAGGTTTCGGGCTCTCGTTTACAATAGGTCTTGCAGGTGGTTTGATGCTGATGTCTCTGTTTGCAGCCATATTCTTGAAATATAAAAACACTATTAAATAACCCATAATTACTTACATTCATTATGAAGAAAATCATGTTTGCACTGCTTCTTGCAGTCGTTTCAACAAGCGCATTCGCTCAGTTCGAGAAGGGAACAAAGTTTGTAGGTGCTAATCTCCAGGGCACAGGTTTTGGCATGGGATACAGCAAGAGCACAGACTTCCATATCGGTCTTCAGGCCAATGCCGGTTATTTTATTGAAGACAGTTGGATGCTGCTTGGCGAATTAGGCTGGGCACATCAGAATGGCAAAAGCAACGTAGGCCTTGGTGCAGGTGCCCGTTACTACTTGCAGCAGAACGGTTTCTATTTCGGCGGTATGCTTAAGTACAAGCATATTCCTGCAAACTTCAATAATGTTTATCTGACACCAGAGGCAGGCTACTGCTTTTTCTTGAACGACCATGTCAGCATCGAGCCGGCTATCTATGTGGATATGTGCTTGAATCACTTCAAGGACTTCACCAATGTGGGTCTTAAAATAGGCTTCGGCTACTACTTCTAACCTACTGCACAAGTAAGGATATTCCATAAAATGTTCGACCCTCTGAAGTCACAGGCTTCAGAGGGTTCTTTTATGTCAGCAACATCCTGCAGTCGGGTCAGCCACCGCCACTCGTCCTTTTGCGCAAATGGACTGCAGGCGTGAAATTCTGCCACTCATTGACTCCTTAAACTTCTCGTGAGTAATTGCCAAACTTCTGCAGAGAAGTTGCCCGACTTCTCTGCAGAAGTTGGCGAAGTTCTCTTGTATGTTTTCTTAAGCCCTTTCAAGGTGTTTATTTTTTGCTTGCTTTTTGTCGGGCACCAATAGTTGACTATATGCCACATTATTAAAGTTGACATATAAAGAAAGCCCCTGCAAGTCAACAGACTTGTAGGGGCAATTCTTTGTAAATATCGTTGTACGATATCTTTTTTAGTTGTTCTCGGGGCGAAGTGTACGAACTGTTTCTGCTGTACGCCACATTTCGCTCTCGTGCAAAGCAGCAAGTTCCTTCTCCAAGCCAACACGATAGTCGGGCTTTGAGTTGGCGTCGATGCTGATTTGAGCCTCGTTGCCACACTTTACAGAAGCATAAAGTTTCTCAACCACGGGCTTGATGGCATCGTGGAAGGGACCCATCCAGTCCAAAGCACCGCGCTGTGCAGTGGTAGAGCAGTTTGCATACATCCAGTCCATACCTTTCTGTGCGAAGAGAGGCATAAGGCTTTGTGTGAGTTCCTCTACAGTCTCGTTGAATGCCTCGGAAGGAGTGTGACCGTTCTCACGAAGCACTTCATACTGAGCCAGGAGCAAGCCCTGGATGGCACCCATCAGAGAGCCACGCTCGCCAGTGAGGTCGGATGTTGCTTCACGCTCGAAGGTTGTCTCGAAGAGATAGCCTGAGCCAATGCCAATGCCGAGAGCCAATGTGCGCTCGAGAGCCTTGCCTGTAGCGTCGTTGTAAACAGCGTATGAACTGTTCAGGCCACGACCTTCGAGGAACATGGTGCGAAGGCTTGTGCCACTACCCTTAGGAGCAACCATGATAACATCGATGTCCTTAGAAGGAACGCAACCGGTGCGGTCGTTCCATGTGATAGCAAAGCCATGAGAGAAATAGAGAGCCTTGCCGGGAGTGAGATACTTCTGCAGAGTGGGCCATACGCTCATCACAGCAGCGTCGGACAGCAGACACATCACGATTGTACCCTTGTCGGCTGCTTCTTCAATAGAGAAAAGAGTCTCGCCGGGAACCCAACCGTCGGCAACAGCCTTCTCGTAGGTCTTGCCTTGACGCTGACCAACAATAACATTGAAGCCATTGTCGCGCAGGTTACAAGCCTGGCCAGGACCTTGCACACCATAACCGATAACGGCGATGGTTTCGTCCTTCAGAATCTCACGTGCTTTTTCAAGAGGGAACTCCTCGCGAGTCATCACTTCTTCGATGACACCGCCAAAATTCATTTTTGCCATAATTCTTGTTGATTTATTATTTTTACATTCTTTTTAGTTATCCTGTCTGTTTGCGTTGCAAAGTTACGACATTATATTTAATTTACCACTATTTAAAATAAACTTTTGCCTGACAAACAACTTCTTCCTTTTGGCCAGTCGAATCGCCGAACTTGCGGACTTCAACGTCTGTTTCGTTGTCGTCAATGACTTGTGTATAGAAACTTAGTTTGTCGCCAAGATATGATTCTGCCTTATAGGCAATCTCGAAACGTGAAAGTTGTCTCTCCTCGAAGTTCTCACGTGGAAAGAGGTTGAGAATATGCTCTATATACTTTATACTATTGATATGTCCGTTGATGTCCACATCGCTGTAATAGGTGTCGATGGCACGAACGAACTGCGGATCGTTGAAACGAAAACGTCCGTGACCTTCGATGGGACAAATGTTCTTCTCTTCCGGGACGATATAACGGAGAATGTCTCCATCGTATAGTGTCAGCAAGTCGCATGGTTTGCGAGTCTCCAAGTCTATCATGGCCCATACACTTCTGGCATAACCAAGCACTGTGCCATCGGAGCGATGGATGGAGAAGTTACGATTGGTAAATAACTTCATAACACTCTCTACCCACGTTTTTACATCACAATGCTCGTATTGCCTGGGCATTTCTTGCATTTCGATGCAGAGACGAGAGAGTACCCATGTGTGTTGAGTCTCGTTGAGTGCGCCGATGCCCCAACCACGTTTCTGCGAGTGATTGCCGGCAGCATTGAGCAAGTGGTTGCCTAAAACTCCAAGAAAGATTTTACCTGTGAAGTCTACATGGAAAGGCTCTACGAAGAAAGGATGTGAGTCGATATATTTGTCTGCTGTTTGTGTATTATCCATTCTGTTCAATTCAATGATTCGTTTTCTCTTCCTTAGAACAGGTGGGGGCTTCTCTTTCTTCTTCACGTTTTGCAATGTATGCGTCAAGTCGTTCAACGCACGACTTTGTTACTGCAATCCGTCCGGTACGTACAAACTGCAATACACAGCCAATTGTGTCGAGTTGTGTGAAGAGTTCTATTACATCTGTCGTTATTCCGGTATTCTCCACAATAGTATAAGTAGGATTAACCTCAACGATACGTGCATCGAAACGACGGACAATACATGAAATTTCTTTATTGGCAAGCACCATTGGCGTGGAAAGTTTCAACAAAGAAGTTTCAAGAATGAAGATTTCGTCATCGACGAAGCAGTTGGCTTGCAGCACATCGATTTTCTTTTCAATCTGCCTTGTAAGCATTTCTGCCATTTCCTGCTTGCAGTAACATGTAATCGTGTATTTATGAACACCCGGAGTGGAGGATGCACATACGTTAAGACTTTCAATGTTTACCTGCCTGCGGGTGAAGACGGCTGTAATCTGATTGAGAATACCAGCAAAGTTTTCTGAATATATAATGAGCGTGTATAGCGTCAATCCGTCATGACTGAGCAATGCACCCTCGCGACCAGGCACTGTGGGACGAGCGACAGCATTACGGCTGAATGTCTCCTTCTGCATGCCTTGTGCATTGTCTTGAGCGAATGTTGCACGACGCTGACGTGCAAGGTTCTTCTCAAAACTGTCTCGTTCAACGGCTGCTGCAGCAAGAACAGCATCATTAAACTGCAGATCGACGTTCTTTGGTGAGTTTGTGCTCTGTGTCTCTTGAGTCATCTCAAGTTCATCACATTTGCCACAAGTGTTGCAATCGCCACATTCTGCGGCACCGAATTTATTATTTGTTTTCATTGCTTAATTCACTTCTAAAAGCATTTCGTCCACATTTGCACCGGGAGGTGTCATGGGCAGAACATTGTCTTCCTCTTTTACAGCACATTGCAAGAGGTAAGGACCGTCAGTTTCAAGCATCTCACGAATGGCAGCATCAAGTTCCTCTCTCTCGACGACAGTGCGGCATGGGATGTTATAACCGGCTGCAATCTTTTCATAATCGGGATTGAGCATGGGGGTGAAAGAGTAGCGTTTGTTGAAGAACATGTATTGCCACTGTCTTACATTACCTAAATAATTATTGTTCAGGAGAATCATCTTCACTGGAATCTGGTTCTCCATGATGGTGCCAAGTTCTTGTATTGTCATCTGGAAACCACCGTCTCCGCAGAACATACAAACCGTCCTGTCGGGAGCACCATAACATGCACCCATTGCAGCCGGTATGCCAAAGCCCATTGTGCCGCAGCCACCGCTTGTAACAATAGAACGTGGTTTGCTGAACTTAAAGTAACGACAACCAAACATTTGGTTCTGTCCGACATCCGTCACGAGAATGGCTTCGTTGTTGGCTGCCTCGCTTACTTTACGCACCACTTCACCCATCAGTAGTGGGCCTTCTGTGGGATTCAGTGCAGCATCAATGACTTTTGTATATTCCTTTTCGGCATATGGTTTGAAGCCATCAATCCATGCTTTGTGAGTTGTCGTTTCTACGAGTTTTGTCACTTCTGGCAATGTCTGTTTGCAGTCGCCAAGTACTGACAGAGTGGGTTTGACGTTTTTGCCAAGTTCCGATGGATCTATCTCAAAGTGAATAACCTTTGCCTGCTTTGCATACGATTTAAGATTACCCGTTACACGGTCGTCAAAGCGCATGCCTACAGCAATGAGCAGGTCGCATTGATTGGTCATGGTGTTTGGTGCGAGATTGCCATGCATGCCAAGCATGCCCATGTTTAGAGGATGGTCTGAAGGAGCAGCAGACAGGCCGAGAATGGTTGAAGCAAAAGGAATCTTTGCTTTTTCGCAGAGTTCAATAACTTCTTTGTTTGCGCCTGCCAGTTCAACGCCTTGGCCAACGAGCATGAAAGGTTTTACGCTGTTGTTTATCATGCAAGCAGCCGTTTCATACGCTCCTTTCTCAGGAAGCGGATAGGGGTTATAACTGCGGATGAAGTCAACTTTCTGCGGAGCATACTCTATCATGGCTGTCTGGGCATTCTTTGCAAAGTCGAGCACAACGGGACCAGGCCTTCCGCTTTTAGCAATGTAGAATGCACGTGCCACAGCCCAGGGGATGTCTTCTGCGCGTCGTATCTGGTAGTTCCATTTTGTGATGGGTTGTGTAACACCTACCACATCGACCTCTTGAAAGGCGTCTGTGCCGAGCATTGCAGCACCTACCTGACCACAGATGACAACCATTGGTGTGGAGTCTATCATGGCATCTGCCACACCAGTAATTGTGTTCATGGCACCAGGACCACTGGTTACGATGGCGCAACCGACTTTTCCGCTGACGCGTGCATAGCCTTGTGCTGCATGCACTGCAGCCTGTTCGTGACGGACGAGGATGTGATGCAATGTTTCTTTGTGGTCGTAGAGCGCATCGTATGTGGGCATGATGGCTCCACCGGGATAACCGAAGAGCACCTCTACGCCCTCATGCTCGAGGCTTCGCATCAATGCCTCGGCACCGCTTATCTTTTCATTTGTCATAAATCAGTCTATTATTCTTATTCCACCTTTGTCTGCACTTGCCACCGATTGGGCATATGCTCTCAATGCTTTGCTTACGACGCGATTGCGACGTAACGGCTGTTGTGGACGAGCCGCAAGTTCTTCGTCGGTGAGTTTGACATTGATGGTACGACTTGGAATGTCGATGACGATGATGTCGCCATCTTTTATCTTGCCGATGTTTCCACCACTGGCTGCTTCGGGGCTGATGTGTCCGATTGAAAGACCGGATGTGCCGCCGGAGAAGCGGCCGTCTGTAATGAGGGCACACTCCTTGCCCATGTGCATACTCTTAATGTACGAAGTGGGGTAGAGCATCTCCTGCATGCCGGGACCGCCTTTCGGTCCTTCGTGTGTGATGACTACGCAGTCGCCTTTCTTTACCTTGCCGCTGAGGATGCCTTCGCAAGCATCTTCCTGAGAGTCGAATACAACGGCAGGACCTTCGAAGTGCAAGAGTTCAGGAGCAACGCCTGCAGTCTTTACGACGCAACCGTCTTGAGCGATGTTGCCGAAGAGGACAGCCATGCCGCCGTCTTTCATGTAGGCATGTTCTATGTCGCGTATGCAGCCGTTTTCGCGGTCGGTGTCGAGTTCGTCCCAGTATGTTTCCTGCGAACCCATGACATTGCTGAACTTCCCACCAGGTGCACAACCATAGATGTCGCCAACTTCTTTGCTGACAGGTGCCATCGGGTCGTTGCTCCATGTGCCGTCTGCATTGAGTGTGAGACCGGTGATAGAATACTTTTGTATGTCTTCGCCGAGCGTTGCACCATTGACGCGCTTGCAGGAGAGGTCGAGCAAGTTGCCTTTGGCGAGTTCTCCAAGTATGCCGAGTATGCCGCCGGCACGGTTTTCTTCTTGTATGCTGTACTTCTGCCAGTTGGGCGAGAGTTTGCAGAGGAAGGGAACCTTACGGCTCAGTGCGTCGATGTCTTGCATCTTGAAGTCCACTCCGCCTTCTTGTGCAACGGCCAGCAGGTGGAGCACTGTGTTGGTGCTTGCGCCCATGGCAATGTCGAGTGTCATGGCATTGAGGAAAGCCTGACGTGTAGCGATGCTGCGTGGCAGAACCGATTCGTCACCGTCCTGGTAGTATGCAAAGGCGTTTTTGACGATAATCTTTGCAGCGTCCTTGAAGAGGTTTATGCGGTTCTTGTGTGTGGCAAGGATGCTTCCGTTGCCGGGCAGCGAGAGGCCGATGGCTTCGGTCAGCGAGTTCATGGAGTTTGCTGTGAACATACCGGAGCAAGCACCGCAGCCTGGACAAGCCATCTGCTCTACCTTTGCCAGTTCTTCGTCGCTGACTGTTGTGTCGCCACCCTTCACCATAGCGGTGATGAGGTCGGCATTCTCGCCATTCAGTTTGTGCGATTCCATGGGACCGCCACTGACGAAGATTGCAGGGATGTTGAGTCGCATGGCAGCCATCAGCATGCCGGGTGTCACCTTGTCGCAGTTGGAAATGCAAACCATGGCATCGGCTTTGTGTGCATTGACCATGTATTCCACCGAGTCGGCAATGATGTCGCGCGATGGCAGGGAGTAGAGCATACCGTCGTGCCCCATGGCAATGCCGTCGTCTATGGCAATGGTGTTGAACTCGGCGGCATAGCAACCGAGTTTTTCTATTTCTTGTTTTACGATTTGTCCTATTTCGTGGAGATGCGTGTGACCAGGCACAAACTGTGTGAACGAGTTGACAACTGCAATGATTGGTTTGCCGAATTGTTCGCGCTTCATGCCGTTAGCCACCCAGAGCGCTCTTGCTCCGGCCATGCGTCTGCCTTCGGTGCAGACAGCGCTGCGAAGTTTATGTTTCATTGTTTTTTTGTGTTATCCTTAAAAAAAATATGAGTCGCAAAGTTAATACAAATCTTTCATTTAGCCAACAAAACGTCACTTTATTGTGCATTATATTGTCAAAATGATATTCTTCCTTGTCTATTGAGGCTCATTTGTTTAGCATAAGTGAGCCAATATTGTATAAAAGAAAAGCATCTGCAAATGGATGCAGATGCTTATGTGGGTGATTGTTGGTGATGTTTATCTGTGTTTAATCAGCACTTTCTTCGTAGTGCCGTCGGCGTTACGAATGATGTTGACGCCTTGCTGTGGCTTACCGATGCGACGACCTTGCAGGTCGAAGGTTTCTGCGGCCTTCGAAGGAAGGTCAGCAACAGCATCTATTCCTGTGGCATCATCCTTGCCTTTGTATTCAGTCCATCTCATTGTACTCTCATCCCAATATTGAGGAATCCAGCCTTTTGCTTTAGCTGCTGCACAGCGAGTGTCTGTCATCACACCATGCTCGCTCGGATTAAAAATACACGCCCAATAACACTTGTTTGCTATAGGCAGACTCTCAATAAGTTCATCCATTTGTTCGGCCATTATTGGATTGTGAAAGGTACGTAACAAATTTAGTTTCTTGTTCTTTGATAGGTTCAGTGAGGTTAACTGATTATTATAACACATTAATTGCTTCAATTGCAAATTATTCGAGACATCAAGATACGTCAGTAAGTTGTCATTGCACTGCAGGGTTGTTAACGATTTGCAATCTAATACATTAATCGTTGATAATTGATTATTGTAACACCATATTATATCAAGTTTGCTACAGCCAGAGACATCTAGTTCCGTCAATTGATTTAAGTAGCACTTCAATGTTGTCAGAGCATTACAATCAATTGCTTTGAGTGTTATTATTTTATTTGAATAACAATCTAACTCTGTCAGTTGTGTACACCCCGAAACATCGAGAGAAATCAATTGATTGGTGCTGCATGAAAGAGATACTAGGTCCTTGTTATTGGAAAGATTGAGTTCAGATATAAGATTCCCATCACATTTCAGTATTTGTAATGAGGTATTCTTCGAAAGATTTAATTCTTTCAACTTGTTCCTTTGGCAATTTAATTTTGTCATTGCTGTAAAGAACTCTATTCCTTTCAGACTTTGTATTTTACCATCTGCTGTTAAATTTTGTGCTAACACATTAATAAAGGTAATACCAGCAATCTCCTCGTCCGTCAGAACACCATCTTTGCCATATTCTTGACTGAGTACCCAGCCTCGAAAATGCTCATCGGGGAAGTTCTCTTCGTTAATTACGACATCAGCAGACACGAATGTTGCAGAGAATAAAAGAATAGCATTAGTTAATATAATCCTATAGTATGTCATAATACTAAATAATTTCATATTTAGATAATTTTAATGTTATACAAAAGTCTGTCCAAAATTACGAAATTCGGCAACACAAACAAACTTTTCTAAAAGATTTTTTAATTTATTGAAAACGAACTCATACTTTTCTGTTTTTGCAGACAAGATACGAGACAAAAAATAACCTCCTTGCGGGAGGTTAAGAAAACACTCAAGAGAACTTCGGCAACTTCTGCAGAGAAGTTGCCCGACTTCTCTGCAGAAGTTTGTCAATTACTCTGGAGAAGTTTTAGAAGCCGACGAGGGGCTGGTTTTCACGCCTGCAGTCCACTTGGCAAAATGGACGCGTCCTTCGGGGCGAACGGACGCGTGGTGTTGGAAACCGTTTTGGGAGTTATTGTTGTTTAAGCCACTTTTCTTTCCATGCCTTCACAAAGTCGGGCAGGTCCAGCATCAAATCGCCGTTGGACTCGACAAACAACTGTGTGGTTTCTCCTTCGCAACAGAGTACGCCATCGCTCTCGCGGTAGATGCGGTATTTATAGTCGAGGCGTGCTCCGCGCTTGGGAACGAATGTAGTGTGAATAACTGCAACATCGCCCATCTGCAAGGATGCGTAGTGACGGGTGTGTACATCGTAGATGGGGGCATAAATGCCTGTCTGTTGCATTACATCGTAACCCATGCCCGGATAATGACGGCCGAAGGATTCACGACCGTCTTCGAAATATACGATGTAATTCCCATGCCACACTATGCGCATGGAGTCTATCTCGCTGAACTTTACTGGAACACGGCAAACATCTGTTATTTCCATAGGCATGGGTTGTAACTTGAATGGTTATACGGTCTTGTTTAAGGTGACAAAATCTCTGTCTGCCCTGTTTCTCTTGAGTGGACAGACGGGTGGGGCGGATGTGTGTGTGGTGGGAACTACGTATATAATCCTCCGTTGATGGAAATGACGTTGCCGGTAATATATCCTGCCTGTGGACTGCACAGGAAGGCTACACACTCTGCAACCTCCTCGGGTGTACCGAAACGGTTGGCAGGGATGGTTTTCTTCAGTGCTGCTTCGTCGAGGCCTTCTACCATGTCTGTCTTGATGAAACCTGGTGCGATGGCATTGCAGGTGATGTTTTTCTTGGCCACTTCCTTAGCCAGAGCCTTGGTGGCAGCAATGAGTCCACCCTTGGCAGCAGAGTAGTTGGTCTGTCCCTGCATACCCATAATGCCACTTACGCTGGCCATATTGACGATGCGGCCGAACTTGTGGAACTGCATGGGCATGAGCAGAGGTTGGGTTACGTTGTAGAAGCCGTTGAGGCTCACGCCAAGTACGCTGATCCAATCTTCCTGTGGCATGAGAGACATGATGTTGTCCTTTCGTATGCCGGCATTGTTGACAAGAATCTCTATGTATTCGTCCTGGTCTGCATGAGCCTGCTGCCATGCCTCGATGGCAGAGCGGGTCTCTTCGGCATTGCTGACATCGAACTTCATCAGTTCGCCGTCGGAGCCTGCTTCGCGTACAAGGCGCAGCGTCTCTTCTGCTGCGGCGGTGTTGCCTGCAAAGTTGATAAGAACATTGTAGCCCATCTGAGCCAGTTTGACACATACGGCACGTCCGATGCCACGGCTGCCGCCTGTTACAAGTGCATACTTCATATCTGGTTTAGTTATTGTAAAATGGTTGTTAGGGAATTGTACTGTTTTTTATCTCTTGACAAGTATAAGATGCTGTCATAGTGACGCCATGCAATCCATGCAGCATCAGGTTCTGCCCCGTCATGAACAGATTGGGAATCTGTGTCTTTGGAGAGACGATAGTCATCATGGGACTACTGAAGTCCTTGCGGAAGCCAAAAGCACTGCCTTCGGGTGTCATATTATAGTCCCTGTACGTCAGAGGTGTGCTCGACCACGTTTTGACTACCTTCTCGCCAAGACCGGGGATGGCCTTTTCTGCCAGAGCAATGCACTGCTCGGCAACCCGGGCTTTCATCTCCTCGTATGCCTTGGGGCGATGGAAGAGTTTGCTGCCCTCGTAGTCTTTGACCACTTCCCATAACATGGGAGTAAGGATGTCTATGTTTGTTACACTTTCTCCCTCCTCCGCTATCCTGGCACTCATCATGATGCCTTTGACGGTGAGACTTCTGTCGATTGCCATGTCCCAACAATCCGATGCTGCAAAAACAAACTTGTTGTGGTTGAAGTAGGGCAGGGAATCGCTCCTCAACTGTAGGTGCAGAGTGAAGATGCCAAAGGTGTTGGGTTGCATGCTCATACGCCGACGGAAGACTTTCTTCATTTGCGAACACTCTTCGACCAGGGAGCATGTAACGGCAGGGTGTGCATTGCTGACGAAGATGTCGGCTCCATACGACGTTCCGTCGGCACAGACGGCACAGACAATCCGTCCGTCCTTCTCCTTGAGGGCGACGACTTCCTTGTCTGTCAGCACCTCGCCGCCCAAAGCACGTATCTGCTCTGTCAGACAGGATACAAGACGATTGCCATCGGCAGCCAAACGCCAACTGCTTTCTATGAACGGAGCAGTGCCATGAACATAGGTGAACAGAGGAAGTGTTTCTTTGCGCAACTCCATCTTGCATGTGGCTGGAGCAGAAAGTATCTGCAGAAGAAGAGGGTCGGAAATAATCGAAGTCAAGTATTCCCAGGCATTGGTCTTCTGCAACCAAAGTTCGTCGGTACAGTCAAGAAGTTCTCCATACAAGTCAAGGCCTTTCTCCTCGTTCGGGAAATAACGCTTCATGGCAGCAATGAAGCGTTTCTTGCCCTGTGGCCAGCAGAACTTCCGACCACCGACGTAAATCTCCTCGAAACAGTCTGCGTCCATCTGTCTCCACGGGAGAGTCATCAATCCCAGACTTTTAAAAGCATCATACAGTTGACCGCCTTCTGACAGTCCACCCACATAATGCAAGCCAGTGTCGTGTGCAAGTTTACCGCGACGAAAACTTTGCATACAGCCACCTGCCTGATGCTGACGTTCCAGGACAAGGACTTTTCTCCCCTCCATTGCCATCATCAGAGCAACCTCAAGACCTCCGAGTCCGCTGCCTATAATAATAATGTCAGACTTTGTCATCAACTTATTTGTGTCTCATATTCGTCGACAAACAGATGGGGCTCTGTTGGCATAGCGTCATAAAACATTCATGAAGCCGAGCGAATCGAGTTAATGTGTTTCCAACGAATAGTCTTGTCATGCCTTATGCAAGAGACCTTTCAATGTCATATAAGTCTGTTTGTCGTCTGCAATGGAAGCCTGCACAGAAAACCCATCATCGGTAGGAGTAAGCGTCACTTGCACATCAACCTCGGGACAGACGGTGGGAGTAGCCAGAGTAGTCAGACGGCATTGTTTGATTGCAGCGTATCGCAACTGCACGCCACACAACAGGATTGCACATTCCTTTATTGTTTCAATGTTGCAAACTCCCGGGCAGACAGGATCTTCAGGGAAATGTCCGTCATAGACATTACATTCTGGAAGTATTGCCACATGATACTTTGCACTGAGACCTTCGCCTCGTTCTTCGGACAATACTTTATAGAACTTGTTTTCTAATAGCATTATTATATATAATGTATTGTAATCTTCAATCCTCGCGTACAAAGATTTTCATCTGTGTCTCTGCTATAATCTCTTCTCCGACAACAGTTGTGCCACTGATTATGGTAACGCCACCCACTGTCGCACCCATAACGATGCTCGTCTGCAATTCTTCGCCCAATCCTGGACGACGGTACAGACGGAAGTTCTTCACTTCCCCGATATATCCTACAGGAGGTTTCGTTGCCCCTTCGGCTACTGCACGATAGCCGGCAAAAGCAGATGCACATTGAGCAATATGTTCTATCACTCCAGGCTCTGCAATCTGTCCGTCTTCCTCGAGGAAGAAATTGTCTTCGCGAATCATCAAACGACAGGAACACTCGTCCCCGTCAACCTTCAGCAACTCGTCCACCATCATGATGGGTGAGCGCTGTGGTATGAGTTCTTCAATCTTACTGATGGCTCTCGATGTAGTCATACAGGTCGTTGAATGTCTTTACACTTGGAAGGTCGGCAACAGGAATCTTAACCTTGAAGGTGTACTGAACAACAGCAACCAGGTCGACGAGACTCAAACTGTCCAACTGCAGTGTATCATAGATTACAGCATCGGGAGTTATGACTTCCTGTTCTACCTCAAACTCCTCTGAAAGTGTTTCAATAACCTTCTCAATAATTTCTTCTCTTGTCATAATCAATTCAAATTGGTTATAATGTTAATAATTAGTGTTTGTTTTATTATAGGTTCTTTACGATAAGGGTGCTGTTTGTCCCGCCAAAGCCAAAACTGTTGCTCAGGAACATATCAAAATGTTTCTCTGTTGTTTCCGGGATGATATTCACGCATGCAGTCTCTTCGTCGGGCTCCTCGAAGTTAATGTTGCCGGCAATGAAGTCATTCTTCATCATCAGCATACTATAGATGCACTCGGCAGCACCTGCTGCCCACATCTCATGTCCCGTCTGTGATTTGGTAGAGGTAACAGGGATTGCATAATCGCCGAATATTTGTTTGATGGCCATAGCCTCGCGTCCGTCGCCGGCATGAGTGCTGGTGGCATGGGCATTGAGATAACCAATTTCTGTAGGATTGATGCCTCCATTGCGAATGGCAAGTTCCAACGAACGAGCAGGACCTGCCACGTTGGGTGTGGAAATGTGATCGCCGTTACCACTGAAGCCCCAACCTACAATCTCGGCAAGAATGGGTGCGCCGCGCTTGACAGCATGTTCATAACTTTCCAGAATAATGGTAGCAGCACCACCACCAGGAACCAGACCATCGCGATTCTTATCGAAGGGACGACTGGCTTTAGCAGGTTCATCTTCACGAGTGGAGAATGCCTGAATACCATCAAAACTTGCAACACAATACATGTTTGCCTCTTGGGCACCGCCAGTGATAATACAGTCGGACAAACCATTCTTGATGAGCAGATAGGCATTGCCTATTGCCAAAGAAGAACTTGCACATGCAGCACTGCTTGTGAGGTTGATGCCACGGAGGCGGAACAGACATGCTAGATTCATGGTTACGGTGCTGTTCATGCTTTGGAAAATGGCTCCACTACCGCATGCACTGGTCTCCTTGAATTCGCGGAAACGGTCCAGGGCAACCATTGTGGCTTCGGCAACGCTATCGTTACCATAAATGATACCTACTTCGTGAGAATCAATATAATCCTGGTCCAGACGTGCATGCTCTAAAGCGTCTTTTGTTGCCATGTATGCATACTGTGCTTCTTCGGGCATAAACTGACGCATAGAACGGCAAACTAACTTTTTCAAGTCGGGCTTTGGCACATCGGCACATAGTCCGCTGCGGAATCCCATATCTTTTCTTTCCTGAGAGAAAATGATACCGCTTTTCCCATCATACAGGTTCTGTCGTACTTCGTCCAATGTCTGGCCTAAGCACGACCAGATTCCCATACCTGTAATAACAACTCTATTTTCCATAATGGTCTAACAATTATGTGTCTAATTATATTTTTACTGCAATACTTATCCAATCATCTTTCCGTAACATCGTCTGCGCTTCAGTGTCTCCGGATTCAGAGGCTTCCACTGACTGAGTTCCTTGACATTGTCTTCCAGTTGTGGACCAGTTTCTGCATATTTGTAACCTTTCTTATTATAGATTGGAATGAGATCGTTAAAGATCAAAGCATTTACTCCCAAGCCTTGCATATCCGGACGGACTGCGATAAGCATCATGTTTACTGTATCCTCGTGTTTTATCTTCAGTGCCTTTAACATGTGCCACCAGCCAGTGGGGAAGAGTTTGCCTTTCGACTTTTGCAGCGCCCTGGACATACTTGCCATTGTGACGGCTGCTGCAACCAGTTCTCCTTTTTCGTTTTCTACCAAAGGAATCAAATCCATGTCTGCAACAGGAAGATACATCTTCAGGAAGTAATCTACTTGATTGGGGGTGAAAGAACTATATCCAAACAGAGGAGCATAAGCCTGATTCATTAACTCGAAAACTCTACGTCCTTCGCCATTGAAAGCCTCCTGCAATGTTACTTTTCGGACTTTCAGGCCATACATCTCGCTGCTCAATTTGGCTACACGCGCATATCTTAAAGGAATCTCGCTTGGAATCTCTACTCTTATTTGAAGCCAATCTACAATCTTGGAATACCCATGGGATTCCATGTGTTTGGGATAATAGGGATAGTTGTAGATGTCTATCATGGACCCCAAGCGGTCAAAATCCTCAACGAGCATGCCTTCTTTGTCGAAATCAGTGATACCCAACGGTCCTTGTATCTCTGTCATGCCTCGCTCTTTGCCCCACTTTGCTACTGTATCGAGCAGAGCCTTGCTCACATCAAGGTCATCGATAAAATCTATGTAACCAAAGCGAACAATGGAAGTGTTCCACTTCTTGTTTGCTCTTGAATTTATAATACCGGCTATTCGACCTACAACCTCACCATCCTTTTCTGCGATGAAAGCCTGAACTTCGGTGAATTTCAGGCCATGATTCTTTTCGGGATTAAAACTGTCACGAACATCATTTGCCATCTCTGGAACATACTGTTCATTACCGTTATACAAATTAAGAGGGAAATTGATAAACTTTTTCAACTCTTTCTTTGTAGACACTTTTTTTATACAGACATTTTCCATCAGATTTTATATTTCTTGCACGAGATACAAATTCTGTATATATGCGGACAAAATTACAAAATTTCGGATATGTTTGAATGTGATTTTAATTACGAATACAAAGATACGAAAAGGTAGCCGAATTCGGAGTAAATTACTAACAAAATAACCTGTTGCGAGAGATATCGAATAATATAAACGACAAGTTGAACAAGCCCATTCGTCTACTTGCCTCAACGGACGCGTCCATTTGATAAAATGGACGCGTGGTGTGTACTTTCCTGATTTTGGTTGTCAGTTTAGAGGTTTATTCCGACAAGGGGCTTATATGTGTCAGTCTTTATTCCTATACTCGGTTGACAGATTAAATTATTCTGTTGGAATTGACAAAGCGTAGTGTCTGTTTTATTTGTTAAACAGTCGCTTAGGGTGTGTTTGTATGCAGAATATTGGTAATTGTCTGCTGTTCTTCTTCGCTGAATTTTGGACTTTGGAGGGCGGAAAGATTCTGGCGGAGTTGGGCGGGCGAACTTGCTCCGACGAGGACACTGGTGATGCCGGGGTGGTGCAGAATCCAACTTAATGCCATCGTTGAAAGGGTTTCGCCTCGCATGACAGCCAGTTCGTTCAACTGCTTTATTTTGTTGAGCACCTGCGGTGTGAGCATGTCGGCATGGAGGTAGCGTGGGTCGTGCGCCATACGGCTGTCGGACGGGATGCCGTTGAGGTAGCGATTGGTGAGCAGGCCTTGTGCCAGAGGCGAGAAACTGATGAAGCCTGTCTGGTTCTGGGCTATGGCGTCCAGTATGCCTTCTGCTTTGGGCGTCTGGTCGAAGAGGTTGAACCGACCCTGGTATATGAGGCAGGGGACGTCGTGCTGCCTTAGGTAGTCGTAACCTTTTAGCGTAGCATCCAACGGCCAACGCGACAGACCGACGTAGAGTGCCTTGCCTGCCCGCACAATGTCCACCAATGCCTGCAGTGTTTCCTCCAGCGGAGTAAAGGGATCGTAACGATGACAATAGAAGAGGTCCACGTAGTCGAGGCGTAAACGGCGCAGACTTTGGTCCAGACTTGCCACCAAATGTTTGCGCGAAGCCCACGAGCCATAAGGGCCATCCCACATGTCGTAGGCGGCTTTTGTGGCAATGAACAATTCGTCGCGATAAGAGGAGAGGTCGTCGTGAAGGAACTTTCCCAGCCGTTGCTCTGCTGCACCGGGCTCCGGACCGTAGTTGTTAGCCAGGTCGAAGTGTGTGATTCCTGCATCGAAGGCTGCTCGCACGATGGCTCGACTCTGCTCCTCGGGCGTGATATTACCGAAGTTGTGCCAGAAACCCAACGAGATTGCCGGCAGCAATACACCCGAGTTGCCGCAACGGCGGTACTGCATATCTCCGTATCGGTTTGCGTCGGCAGAATACATCATTCGTTGTCAATTTGTTGATGTCCTTATTTGTTTATGGGTTTTAGAACGCACATGGCTTCCATGAGCATGCAGCCGGTGAGGTGAGGCGTCAGCCCGACGGGCTGATCGTCGGCAGGTGCTTGGCGCCAACGACCTGCATAGAGCATGGTTCTTGGGTTTACACCTTTTTCTGCCATTGTGGTTGCAAGAGAAGTAAGATAGTCATGGAACTTCTTTCGCGTGTCGATGTCCAATGTCTCTTCGTTGATGAGTTTTACAAAATAGCGGAAGAAAATGCCATGAAACAAACCGCCGTCGCCCGATGTTGCATCAGACAGGACACCGTTTCGCGTCATTCGGTCTGTCACATAAGTTGCTGCTAATGTTGCATCTTGCAGATATTGTTTGTCGCCGGTGAGCAGATAGAGTTCGTGGGCAGCGCCGAGGAAGGTGCCGATGTTGTAGGTGAAAATCCATCTCTTCTGAATTCTGCCTTCCTTGTTAATGTTGTCATATACGGCTCCCGTTTCACGGTCGAAGAGGACATTCTTTTCCCATGTGTAGATTTTGATTGCCTGATTCAGATATGCGTCGCGGCTCTTGCCGCCAGTGAACTTTGCATCATTGTAGAAACGGCACAATCGTGCAGCAATGAGGGCAGCAGGACCATTGGAACAAGCATTTTTCGATTTGCTGACATCTGTCTTCCATGTGATGCCACCATACCAGGGGAATTCGTCCTCCGGACCCCATGTGGGCCAAATCCAGTCGTCGTACATCTGACGTGCCTTGTTGATGTACTGCTTTTCTCCTGTGGCTTCCCACATGCGAATCTGTGCAAGCACCATCCACTCCATGTCGTCCACAAAGTCGTTCCACCATGGGTCTTTAGGATTCTTCTTGCCGGCAAAATTGTATTTTGGTGCGCCTTCCCACCAGAGCGGAAAGATGTCTTTGTATGTTTTCTTGCCGGAACGCATATAAGCATCCACCATAACATCCATTGCGTGTGCCTGTGGCCAGTAATGTTCTGTTGTCATGTTGGAGAGGTTGCTGCCATAGTTGAAGTAATAACGACCGGAGTATCCTTCAAAATTGGCTCCCCAAAAGTTGTTGATTAAAGCAGTCGACATACCGTCTGCCATTTTGTTCCAATACGCTTTGTCCTTTTTAGCCAGACAACCAAACGAGGTGGCAATCACAAGAATTAAGGTTAAAATAAATCTCATATTTGCTTGTTTTGCTTAATAATATTTCATTCAATCAGGTTGCAAAGTTATAAAAAGTTGCTGAATAATAGTGTGATATTTATACATTATTAAATAATTATATGATTATTTTATTTGCTTGACATTGTTTAGTCCTTGTGTATTTGATATCGCATTGATTGGACGAGATCAAAAAGCAGAGGCACAATGACGTGCCTCTGCTTTCGGTAGTAGTCGGATTGCTCCGATTATTTCATTTGCTCAGTATGTTCTTATTAAATGCTCCAGTCTTCCTGTGTCTTGCGAACATAGGTCTTGTAGCGGCGCTGTGCTGCTTCCTTACAAGCATCGTAGAGTTGTTGTGCCTCTTCGGGTGCTGCTTTCTTGAGAGAGAGGAAACGCACCTCGCCCTCGAGGAAGTCCTGGAACTTGTCCCAATCGGGCTCCTTGCTGTCGAGTTGGAAGGGAGTCTTTCCTTCTTCTGCCAAAGCAGGATTGTAACGCCACAAGTGCCAGTAGCCACATTCTACAGCCTTTGCCTCTTCAGCCTGGCTCTGACCCATGCCGCCCTTAGCCTTCCAGCCGTGGTTGATACAGGGAGCATAAGCAATGACGAGTGAAGGACCATTCCATGCTTCTGCCTCGCGGAAGGCCTTGAGACACTGGCTCTGGTCGGCACCCATAGCAACTTGTGCCACATAGACGTTGCCGTATGTTGCTTGCATCAGGCCAAGATCCTTCTTGCCTACACGCTTACCGTTTGCTGCGAACTGAGCAATGGCACCGATAGGTGTTGCCTTCGACGCCTGACCGCCGGTGTTGGAGTAAACCTCGGTGTCGATAACGAAGATGTTCACGTCTTCGCCACTGCCGATTACATGGTCGAGACCACCGTAACCGATGTCGTATGATGCACCGTCGCCACCGATAATCCACTGCGAGCGTTTTACCAAATAGTGGTCAAGTTCCTTGAGTTGAACACATGTGGGGCAGCCTGCCTCTGCACCTGCTGCAATGAGAGGCTTCAGAGCAGCGGCTGCAACCTTCGAAGCATCAGCATCTGCCTGGCTTTCAATCCACTGCTGTGCTGCAGCCTTAAACTCGGCATTGACATTCTCGTCTGCAATAAGTTCCTGAAGCAACTGGGTGATGCGCAGTTTCATCTTCTTGTTGGCCAATACCATGCCAAGACCGAATTCGCAGAAGTCCTCGAAGAGACTGTTTGCCCATGCCGGACCCTGTCCCTTGGCATTCTTGGTGTATGGTGTAGAAGGAATAGAGCCCGAATAGATAGAAGAACAACCTGTGGCATTGGAAACCATCTGACGATCGCCGAAGAGTTGGCTGATGAGTTTCACGTAAGGTGTCTCACCACAACCGGAGCAAGCACCGCTGAACTCGAAGAGTGGTTGTGCAAACTGGCTGTTCTTGGGGCTCTGTTTGATGTCAACAAGGTCTTGCTTGGAAGTAACATTCTTGACGCAGTATTCCCAGTTCTTTGCTTCCTGTATTGCTTCTGCACTTGAATCGTCGTAAGATATCATCTTCAGCGCAGGACCGCCCAGTTTCGGGTTGCCTGGACAAACGTCGGAACAGTTGCCACAACCGAGACAGTCTTTCACGCCCACCTGAATAACGAAGTGCATACCCTTCATGGCTGCCGGAGCCTTCATCTCGATGCTCTTGCCTTCGAAGCCCTTCACTTCCTCTTCGTTCATGACGATAGGACGAATGCTTGCATGAGGACAAACAAATGCACACTTGTTACACTGGATACAGTTATCGGGATTCCATACGGGGACGAAGCCTGCTACGCCACGTTTCTCGTAAGCCGATGTACCTTGTTCCCATGTGCCGTCTTCGTAACCCTTAAAGGCACTGACGGGAAGGTCGGCACCATTCTGGGCATTGATGGGACGAACAAGTTTGGTGATATATTCGGGTTCGTCGTAAACAGGAGCATCGTCGGCAGGAAGGTTGGCCCATGCTGGGTCAACGGCCAATACCTTATACTCACCACCACGGTCAACAGCAGCGTAGTTCATGTTCACAACGTCTTCACCCTTCTTGCCGTAAGACTTAACAATGGCTTTCTTCATCTGCTCAATTGCAAGGTCTACGGGGATAACTTCAGTAATACGGAAGAAGGCACTCTGCAGGATGGTGTTTGTTCTGTTGCCGAGACCAATCTCCTGTGCAATCTTGGTTGCGTTGATGTAATATACTGTGATATTCTTCTCTGCAAAGTACTTCTTAAGATTGTTTGGAATGAACTTTACAAGTTCTTCGCCTTCGAAGATGGTGTTCAAGAGGAACTGACCATTTGGACGCAGACCACGAATAACATCATACATTCGCATGTAAGCCTGAACATGGCATGCAACGAAGTTAGGAGTCTTAATCTGGTATGTGCTGCGAATGGGTGTATCGCCAAAACGCAGGTGTGAGCAGGTGAAGCCACCGCTCTTCTTTGAGTCGTAACTGAAGTATGCCTGACAATACTTGTTTGTGTTGTCGCCAATAATCTTGACACTATTCTTGTTGGCACCTACAGTGCCATCAGCACCAAGACCGAAGAACTTGGCTTCGAAGATACCTTCGCCACCCAATGCCATCTCTTCCTTGATGGGCAAAGAAGTGAAGGTGAGGTCATCGACGATACCTACAGTGAAATGATTCTTGGGTTTAGGCAACTCAAGATTCTCATAGACGCTGAGCATCATGGTGGGTGTTACGTCGGCAGAGCCAAGACCATAACGGCCGCCTACGATGACAGGAGCATTCGGCTGACCATAGAAAGCATCGCGAACATCAAGGTACAATGGCTCGCCATTTGAACCGGGTTCTTTCGTGCGGTCAAGCACAGCAATGCGTTTGCAGGTCTGTGGAACTGCAGCCAGCAGGTGCTTTACGCTGAAAGGACGATACAAATGAACGCTTACCATGCCATACTTCTTGCCGTTGGCGTTTGCGTAGTCGATAGCCTCGCGTGCTGCTTCGGTTGCAGAACCCATCAGGATGATAACTTGTTCTGCATCTTCTGCGCCATAATAACTGAAGAGTTCGTATTTGCGACCGGTACGTTCGCTGATGGCTGCCATATATTTCTCTACAATAGCAGGAACTGCGTCATAGAAGCGATTGCAACTTTCACGATGAGCAAAGAAAGTCTCGGGGTTTTCGGCCATACCCTTTGCCTGAGGATGTTCGGGTGAAAGGGCACGAGAACGGAACTCGCTGACTGCTTTCTGGTCAACAAGGTCGCGAACATCGTCTTCCTCCAAAAGTTCTACCTTCTGGTATTCGTGAGAGGTGCGGAAACCATCGAAGAAGTTGATGAAAGGTACGCGTGCTTCCAGTGATGCAAGATGAGCAACGGCACTAAGGTCCATCACTTCCTGAACACTGCCTTCTGCCAACATGGCAAAACCTGTCTGACGACAAGCCATTACGTCGCTGTGGTCGCCAAAGATACAAAGAGAGTGAGAAGCAATAGTACGTGCAGAAACATGAAAGACGCTGGGCAGCAATTCGCCTGCAATCTTATACATGTTGGGTATCATTAGGAGCAAACCTTGGCTGGCAGTAAAGGTGCTTGTAAGCGCACCTGCTTGTAGCGAACCGTGTACTGCACCAGCAGCACCGCCTTCGCTTTGCATTTCTTGAACCATTACAGTGTCGCCGAAGAGGTTCTTACGTCCCTGAGCGGCCCACTCGTCAACATGCTCCGCCATTGGAGATGAAGGAGTGATAGGGTAGATGGCAGCAACTTCGCTGAACATGTAGGCTACATGTCCGGCACAGGTGTTTCCATCCCATGTTACGAATTTCTTTTGTTTTGCCATAACTTTATTAAAATAAATCTATTATTCGTTTTACTTATTATATTCTGTTTGTGAATTTCTTCAATGAGGGATTAGTATAAGAAACCGTACATCCAGAGTGGTATTTCCTGTTCGAATCCTTGCTTAACGCCTGCTAATGCATAGAGAACATCGGTGTTCTTGCGTTTGGGCTGTTCGAGACAGATGCGGAATTTCTGTGTTTTGTCGACGATGAAGGTGCAACTGCGGTCGCCTTTCTCGACCTTGTGTCGTCCCCAAAGTGCATTTTGGAAGAATGTCTCCATAATCATTTGCTCGTCGTTATAGTCAGGCATCATTGCATAAATGAGATTTGTATTGTGCATTAGGATGCTTGCCGGCTTTTTGGGGAAATCTTCTCCCGGACGATAAAGCATGTTGAGCAAACGTGCATCGGTAAGATATTTGATGTAATTTACCACTGTGGCACGACTTGTTTGCAAGTCCTGTGCCAGTTGGCTGACGTTAGGGGCTCCGTAATCTCCTGTGGCGAGAAGATAAAGGAGTTTCTTGATTTTGCTGAGATACTTGAGGTCAATCTGCTTGATGAGAAGGATGTCGACCTCAATCATCATATTGATGACTTTGAGCAGGTTCTCAATGAAACTTGATTTCTCCATGAAGAAGGGGTAATACCCATGATGGAGATAGTCGTTGAAGTAGTCGAGCGGATTGACTTGTGACAATACTTCTTCTGCAATACGCTCGTGGCGGTTCTGTATTTCCCGTATGGTATATGTTCGGAAGTTTGTTCCTGCTCGGAGATTCAGGTATTCGCGGAATGAGAAACCACGCAGGTTGTAACTGGCTGCGATTCCGTTGAGTTCCTGGTTCTCTTCTTTAAGACGCATTACACTTGAGCCAGTGAAGATGACCTTGAGGCGTGAACAGCGGTCGTGAATGAGGCGCAGTTCGTGGCTCCATTCTGGATATTTGAAGACTTGGTCTATGAGCAGAACTTGTCCTCCTGCCTGCATGAATTCTTGTGCAAATTGAAAAAGTGTTTTGCCCTGGAAGTAGAAGTTGTTCATGTTGATGTATAAACATCTTTTGTCTCTAGGGCCGAAGTTTTCTTTTGCATACTGGAGCAGGAAAGTTGTTCTGCCTACGCCACGGCTTCCTTTGATGCCGATGAGTCGTTTGTGCCAATCAATTTCGTCCATCAATGCTCTTCTGATGGGGGCTTGTGTGCGCTCCACCAGGTATTGATGCATCCTATAAAAAGAATCGAACATAAAGATAAAGAAAAATATATTTGCGTTGCAAAGATACACTTTTCTTGTCAAAATGCAAAGTCTAAATAGCAAAAAGTGTGTTTTTGCTTATTTTTTCCTTGGGAAAACATCAATGTGACGCATCTGAACCATGATGGCTGTTTGTCTTTTCAAAATATATGAAGACGGATCTTTTGCGTCGTATTTCAAGGGATTGGGAAGTGTTGCCGCGATAAGGGCGCAGTTCGGTCGTGTGAGTGTAATGGCTTTGCGGCCGAAGTGTTGGTTGGCGGCTGCTTCGGCTCCGTAGATGCCGTTGCCCATCTCGATGGAGTTCAGGTAGACTTCCATGATGCGTTCCTTGCCCCAGACGAGTTCGATGAGGATGGTGAAATAGACTTCCAGTCCTTTCCGGAGCCAGGTTGAACTTGGCCAAAGGAAGACGTTTTTTGCTGTTTGCTGGCTGATGGTGCTACCTCCTCTAATGCGTTTGCCGCTGCGTCGTTCTTCGATGGCATTGTTTATTTCGATGAAGTCGAAGCCGTTGTGCATGAGGAAGCGTTGGTCTTCGCTTGCCATAACTGCAACGGGCATATAGATGCTCATCGAGTCGAGTGGCACCCAGTGGTGTTTAAGGCGTAAGGTTTCGCCATGCCACACCTGTTGTGTGCAACGGATGAGCATAAGTGGCGTGACATATACGGGACACCATTTATATATTAAAACAGCGAGGATTGTACTCCCAAAGAATAGGAGTACAATCCATCGGATGATTCGTTGTATTTTTTTGAACATTTTTCTCCTCTTCTGTTTTTTGAAAAGGATATATGGGTGAAGGGTTTACTTTAAGGTGCCTTCTTTGGCAGCGTCAATCATTTCCTGGCTTGCATAGAGATATACTTCTACACGGCGGTTCTGCTGCTTGCCTGCTGCTGTGCTGTTGTCGGCTACGGGGTTGCTTTCGCCAAGACCAACGACTTCTTTGATCTGGTTTGCTGCTGCACCGTGCTTCTGGAGGAAGTTGCTGACTGCTTCTGCGCGTTCTTCGGAGAGTTTCTGGTTGGCTGCGATGCTTTGTTCTGCTGTCTTGCCTTTCCAGGGGTCGTTATCGGTGAAGCCTACGATGCCTACGTTCATGTCGGCATTCTTGCCGAGGACGTTTGTGGCAAATTGCGTGAGGGAACTTTGTGCTGCTGCGCTGAGTACAGACTTGCCGCTCTGGAACAGTATGCCGCTATCGAAGGTTACCTTGACTGCCTGATAGCCGTTGGCGTCCACTGCGTCTGAAACTTGTGCGTTTGCGATGGCTTCTGCTTCTTTCTTGGCTTTGTCCATCTTCTTGCCGATGAGGATGCCTGCTGTTGTGCCGCCTGCTGCGCCTACGCCTGCGCCGATGGCTGCGCCCATCTTTGCGCCGCTTGAGCCGTTGATAAGTGCGCCGATGGCTGCACCGAGACCTGCGCCGAGAGCACCGCCGCCTGCGCCTCCGATAAGGCCGCCTTTGGTTTTGTTGTTCATGTTACAGCCGGAGAGTACCATGCCCATGGCAAGGATTCCCAAAAGAATTTTCTTTGCTTTCATTTCCTTGAATCTTTTAGTTATTACGCTTCTTGTTTTTCTCTTTTTACCTTTTTTCAAATGCAAAGATAAACATTTTTCTTTTTATTAGGTGGTAAATCGGCATTTTTTTCGTATTTTTGCACACGGATTTAACATATGAAAATGTATTCTCGAAGTGTCTTGCTGAAATAGGTTAACCTAATTGGGCATAATGCTTAACCATTCTTTCGATAATGGTTAACCTTTATGACAATAATCCTTAACCTTTATTTTCGACATGGCACGCCGAGTTCGATAACGACTATAATATAATATCAAGAAAGCAATATGGCAAAAGAATTGGATTTCCTGACCAAACGTAGTGAAGACTACAGCAAATGGTATAATGAACTGGTTGTAAAGGCCAACCTCGCCGAACAGAGCGACGTGCGCGGCTGTATGGTTATCAAGCCTTACGGCTACGCAATCTGGGAGAAGATGCAGCGCACATTGGACGATATGTTCAAGGAGACAGGTGTGCAGAATGCCTATTTCCCATTGCTCATCCCGAAGAGTTTCCTCTCTCGCGAGGCTGAACACGTGGAAGGCTTTGCCAAAGAGTGTGCCGTTGTGACACACTATCGCCTCAAGACCAATGAGACAAACGATGGCGTGGTTGTCGACCCTGCAGCACGACTGGAGGAAGAACTCATCATTCGTCCTACTTCGGAAACCATCATCTGGAATACTTTCAAAAACTGGATACAGTCTTATCGCGACCTTCCTTTGCTGGTCAACCAGTGGTGCAACGTAATGCGTTGGGAGATGCGTACGCGTTTGTTCCTTCGCACCAGCGAATTCCTCTGGCAAGAAGGTCATACGGCGCATGCAACTCGCGAGGAAGCAGAAGAACGCGCACAGCAGATGCTCAAGGTTTACGCAAAATTTGCAGAAGAATACATGGCTGTCCCGGTAGTACAAGGCGTGAAGAGCGAAACAGAACGCTTTGCCGGTGCACTCGACACCTATACCATCGAGGCCATGATGCAGGACGGTAAAGCATTGCAAAGCGGCACAAGCCATTTCCTTGGACAGAACTTCGGCAAGGCATTCGACGTACAGTTCCTTAATAAAGAAAACAAACCCGAATATGCATGGGCAACGTCTTGGGGCGTCAGCACACGACTCATGGGCGCGCTCGTCATGACACACAGCGACGATAACGGCCTCGTTCTGCCTCCCGCACTTGCCCCAATCCAGGTGGTTATCATTCCCATTGGCGGCAAACCCGAACAGGTTGCAGCCGTCGATGCAGCCGTTGCTCCTATTGTCGATGAACTCAAGAAGAAGGGCATCAGCGTGAAGTATGATAACGCTGACAACAAACGTCCGGGTTTCAAGTTCGCAGATTACGAACTCAAGGGCGTTCCCGTTCGTCTTGTGCTTGGCGCACGTGACCTGGAGAATGGAACTGTGGAAGTAATGCGTCGCGATACACTCGAGAAGGAGACACGTCCCCTCGAGGGCATTGTTGCATATGTAGAGCAACTCCTCTCCGATATTCAACAAAATATATTCGCAAAGGCAAAGGCATTCCGCGACGCCCATATCTATGAATGCGACGACTACGAAGAGTTCAAGCAGCGCGTTAAGGACGGCGGTTTCTTCCTTTGCCATTGGGACGGCACAGCCGAGACCGAGGCAAAGATTAAGGAAGACACGCAGGCCACCATCCGTTGTGTGCCGTTTGGTGTAGAACAGACACCAGGCGTGGATATGGTCAGCGGCAAACCCAGTAAGGCTCGTGTCCTTATTGCCAGAAGTTACTAATATCTCTTCCCTCAACTCCTCTCCCGATGTGGGGGAGGAGAGGCAGAGAGAAAGTCTTTCCTCAATAGGAAAGGCTTGGTGTCTTACTCTCTTTGTTGCGGAAGAAATTCCTGCTACGATTGTTATCTATGTGGCTTTGCTGATGTTCCTCCAGTTCGGAATGTCGTTGGCAGAAGCCACATTTTTTTCAGCCTTGCTCTTTGTGCCCTGGGCGTTGAAGTCTTACTTCCGCTCTTGGGTGGAGCGTATTGGGCAGATACGACTGTTGTTGCATGCTGTCGAGATGTTGCTTTGCGGTGCCCTCGTCCTTTTAGGCTACTGCTGTAACAAGGGAGCCCTGCCTGTTTTCTACTCTTTATTCAGCATCAGTCTGCTGTGTGCCATACATGGCCTGGTGTCACAAACTTGTTGCGAACGGACGATACATCCCCTTTATAGACGTTTCCTTACGCCTGTGGGGCAGTTATGTTCGCAAATGACAATCGTGTTTACCTATGGCGCTTTCATTTTTCTTATCGGCATTCTGCAAATATATTCCCGCAACATTCGCTATTCGTGGCAGACGGGTTGCTACGTGGCAGCAGGCGTTCTGTTGCTGTTCACTCTGTTTCATCTTGTGATCCTGACAATGTCGAACGACGGTCCTTCGGTAGCAACAAGAAGATGTCGCAAGGAATCTCTCCTTACTCGTGATGATTTTTGGCGTGGTGCTTCTCTTCTCTTTTTACTTCTTTTGCCACAGGGACTGATGTTCTACGCGCGCGTATTATATTTATATGATGTACATTTCAATGGCGGTCTGCAATGCACCATACAGGAGATCGGCTTCGCTCAGGGAACGGTAGGCGTTATTGCTTTCAGCATTGGCCTGCTCCTCGGTCGTAGGCTCGTAAGTAAAACCACTCTTCGAGGCAAAAGTCATGGCGGAGGAATTTTCTTTTGGCTTATGGCTCTCTCCCTCGCTCTGTCTCCATTAGTCTATCTGACTATGACCGCCTTCCCGCCACATCATCTGTTACATTTGAGCCTGTGCACTGGTTTGGCTCAACTTTTATTCGGCTTTGGGTTAAGTGCCTGTCGTTTTCCGCTTTGCGACATTTCCGAAGTACGTTATGACACGATGCTCAATGTGCTTCGTGTCCCTCCCTTTGCTGCCACCATGCTTATGCCTATGGCAGTGAGCGGCTGGCTTGTTACGCAACTGGGCTACGCCAACTTCTTCCTCTTCAACACAGTTTGTGCTTTCTTTTGTTTGTTAGGCATTTTTATTTTGCGTCGACCTTAGTCACCCAAATTCTAAGAATAGGTTTTCATAACTTGTCTTGCCGTAGAAATACAACCATCTATTTTCTCCCAAACGAATAGGGAAATCCCTCCGACACTTTAGGGGAAATCACCTGCAAATGCTCACGACAATGCCGTACCTTTGCAGTAGAAACAAAAAAGAGAAAATGTTTAACCCTAAAAAACAATGGTTATGAAAAAGATGATTTACCTCGCCGCATTTGCTATCATGATGGCAATGGGCAACATGGATGCTAACGCAAAGGCTCACGCAAAGCATAACGATAAGGGTAGAGTGGAAATGCCTGGCAATGTAGGGCACAAGGTTTATGCAGGCCATCGCAATCATAACGCTAAGAGCCACGAGCGCAGAATGGCGGAGGAACGTCGTCGCAGGGAAGAGATGCGTCGTAGAAATGCTCACCACCATCATCACACACATCACTGTAATGTTGTTGCCTGCAAAGGCAGTGCTGTGGCTGGAATAGCAGCAGGTGTGGCTGTTGCAACCATCATCGGAGCACTTGTCAATTAGGAATTGTTTATACGAAAAATATAAATGGGGTGCAAACATAATTGTTTGCACCCCATTGTTGTTATGTGTCGAGAAACATTATTTAAGTTTTGCCAAAGTCTCTTTGATGCGACGCATAGCCTCGACGATATTCTCGTCGCTGGTGGCATAACTCATTCGGAAGCACTCGGGTGAGCCGAACGCATCACCACCAACTGTTGCTACATGCCCTTCCTCGAGCAGGTACATGGCAAGGTCGGTCGAGTTGTTAATGACACGCTCACCGTCGCTTTTACCGAAGAAACTGCTGCATTTGGGGAAAAGGTAGAAGGCGCCTTGAGGTTCGTTTACTTCGAGGCCGGGAATTTCTTTCGCAAGTTTGACGATAAGGTTTTTACGACGCTCGAATGCTTTGCGCATGTCTTCTACACACTGTTGGTCGCCGGCAAAAGCCGCCTCGGCTGCTTTTTGGCTGACAGAACAGGGACCACTGGTGTACTGGCCCTGGAGTTTGTTGCAACCTTTTACAATCCATTCGGGAGCCGCAATGAAACCTATGCGCCATCCAGTCATGGCATATGCCTTGCTGACGCCATTGATGATGACCACGCGGTCCTTAATGTCGGGGAACTGAGCCATGCTTGCATGCTGTCCGACATAGTTGATGTGCTCATATATCTCGTCGGCAATGACGATGACATTTTCGTGGCGGAGCAGTACATTCTTCAATGCTTCGAGTTCTTCTTTGCTGTAAACAGAACCTGTAGGGTTGCTGGGCGAACAGAGAATGAGTGCCTTTGTCTTGGGAGTGATGGCTGCTTCGAGTTGCTCGGGAGTAATCTTGAAGTCCTGCTCGATAGTTGCTTCTACATAAACAGGGGTGCCTTCTGCCAAGAGTACCATTTGAGGATAACTTACCCAATATGGAGTTGGGATAATCACCTCATCACCTGCGCTGACGATAGCCATGATTGTGTTGCAGACGCTTTGCTTTGCACCGTTGCTGCAAAGAATCTGACCGGGAGCATAGTCCAGCCCGTTTTCGTTCTTCAACTTATTGACGATAGCCTTCTTCAGTTCGGGATAACCGGGAACAGGACTATATCGACTATAGTTGTCTTCTACGGCTTTGATTGCTGCAGCCTTGATGTGGTCTGGCGTGTTGAAGTCGGGTTCACCCACACTCATGTTGATTACGTCTACACCTTCTGCCTTGAGTTCGCTGCTG
Organism: Bacteroidaceae bacterium; assembly: GCA_017461345.1. Taxonomy (GTDB): domain Bacteria; phylum Bacteroidota; class Bacteroidia; order Bacteroidales; family Bacteroidaceae; genus Physcousia. Next base: position 136,328 of record JAFTYP010000007.1, read on the forward strand.
CGCTGGCTCATGGCAAGTGTTGCACTGGGCGAGAGGCGGTTCAGTCTCTCTGAAAGATTTGTGTTCATGTCGATATATAGAGTTTAAAGATTTTGTATTAGAGTTTATGTCCCATTCTTGTTTTTTTCGTTTCAAGATAAGAGCGATTGTATTTGTTGGGCTCGATAACGATGGGAATGTTTTCGACGATGGTCAGTCCGTAACTTTCCAGTCCGACACGTTTGACGGGGTTGTTGGTGATAAGACGAATTTTGCCGACTCCCATTTCTCGAAGAATCTGTGCGCCTACGCCATATTCGCGTTCGTCGGGTCGGAAGCCGAGATGAATGTTGGCATCTACGGTGTCGTCGCCTTCCTCTTGGAGTTTGTAGGCAGCAATTTTGTTCATCAGTCCGATGCCACGTCCTTCTTGGCTGAGGTAAACAATGATGCCTTTGCCTTCTTTTTCTATCATTCGCATGGATTCGTGTAATTGCTCGCCACAATCGCATCGCTGGCTACCGAAGATGTCGCCAGTCATACAACTGGAATGCATCCTGACCAGCACTGGTTCGTCTTCTGTCCACTCGCCTTTGTAGAGGACAACATGTTCCAGTCCGTTGCTTTTCTGACGGAACGGGATTATGTGAAAGTGACCGTCTGCTGTAGGCATGTCTGCTTCTACGCCTTTCTCTACGAGCGACTCTTGTTGGAGTCGATATGCTATCAGGTCACGTATGCTAATGATTTTCAATCCGTGCTCACGAGCCACTTCTTTGAGTTGTGGCATACGTGCCATCGTTCCGTCTTCGTTTAATATTTCAATGAGAGCGGCTGCTGGTTGAAGGCCAGAAAGACGTGCAAGGTCGATGGCTGCTTCTGTGTGGCCTGCTCTGCGGAGAACCCCTTTATCTTGAGCATAAAGAGGGTTTATGTGTCCAGGGCGACCAAAGTCGGAGGGTTTGCGATTTGGGTCGGCAAGGGCACGGATGGTTTCGGCACGGTCGTGGGTGCTTACGCCTGTTGTGCAACCATCAAGGAGGTCGACCGTAACGGTAAATGGTGTGCCAAGCATACTGGTGTTGTCTGCCACTTGATGTTCAAGTTCCAGTTCTGCTGCTCGGCTCATGGTAATTGGTGCGCAGAGCACGCCTCTGCCGTTCTTCAGCATAAAGTTTACCTTTTCGGGGGTAATCATTTCGGCTGCGGTGATGAAGTCGCCTTCGTTTTCTCGGTCTTCGTCGTCGACCACGATGACGAATTTGCCTTGACGGAAATCGTCGAGAGCGTCTTCAATGGTGCTTAGTACCTTTTCGTTATTGTTGTCCATATCCTTTCTTTATGATTCTTTCGGAAATCAGTGTGTTGATATTTTGAATTTTATGCATATCGAGTCTGAGTCTTAGCCTGTATCGCCAGATGCGCAGGTAGAAGAAGAGTCCTATCGGGAAAATGATGCCGACGGTCATGTTCAGTCGTTTGTTACTGAATGGACGGGTGTGCGCGCTGGGATTTATGATGGGGTAGTCGTTAATGTACATGAGCAGTACGTTGTCTCGACTGTTGTGCAGTTCTTCTATTAGTCCTTCCAGGCGTTGGCTAAGGTTGGCTGCATTTTTGTCTTGGCCGGGGCGGAAGAAAATGTCAATGTAGTTTGGTATGCGTCGCAGGTGCATTGACATCCTGCATTTTGTGCAGAAGTCTGTCAGTTCGTCGAGCCTTTGTGGCAGTGTGGTGTAGTCCGGGTCGGTAATGATGACTTCTTTTCGGTTTAACTTGCGACTTGGACGAAGTCCAAATAGTTGCATAAAGAAATTGCGATAGCCTTCGATGTTGAAGACCACGCTGTCGCTGTTTGCTTTGTATGTAAGGAAGATGCCGGTGGCGAGCAGTACGAAACTGCTTAGCCATGTTCCGCTGCTTACGGTCCATGCATCTACTTTCGCATTGTTTTCGCCTGCCTGGTCAACGATGTAATAGAAGATAAAGATGATTACACTGACCACAACAGGAACTCCGAGTCCACCTTTTCGGATGATGGCTCCCAGCGGTGCTCCTACAAAAAAGAAGAGTAGGCAGGCCAGGCTCATGGTGCATTTCTGATACCATTCTATGTGATGACGACGCATATTGAGGTTTTTGTCGCCTGTTTCTATAGCGCGGAACTGATATTCTGCCTGCATGGTTTTTGCATGACTGAGTGCGCCTCGCCATGCTTTTAAGCGTTGTTCGTCGGAAATCGCAAGGTAGAGCGAGTCGAAATCAGTTGTTTCTTGGGCTTGCTTTACGATGGAAAGGGAGTCTGGGCGGCCGGCTGGAATATCTTTACGCAGGTACCAGAGTTGTATGTTCTTGTATATGGCATGGCGTGCGCTGTCTATGCGATGGTTCATTGAGTCGATACTGTGACGCAATTCTGCCATGTTTTTTGTTCTGGCATTGTGCGAGAAGAGGTCGGCATCCATCAAGTTGAAGTTTGCATCGAATGGGATGAAGTTTACTTCTTTTATAAACGACTCACGCATGTAGGGTACGTTGGCTCTTAGCATCGAACCTTGTTGTGCGTCCATGTTGCGGAAGCGTTCGCCTCCCCACAGTGTCAGTTTCAAGTGCATTTTGTCGGCAGTGCTTTGCAGGTGTGCACTGTCGGAGAGTACAATTTGTGTCTCGTTGTAGTTGCCCGTATTGGTATAAATCATCACTCCGTAGAGCATGCCCGTCTTCGTGTCTTTGCGTTCCACGTAGATGTTGTAGCCGGGAATGTCACTATAGAATATACCTTCGGGAATTTCCAACTCTGGGCTTTTCTGCTTCATGCTCCATGCCAGTCGCGAGAGTTCGCGTGTGGCATAGGGACTGACTTTATTTTGAAAGAAGAAACTGCTGCCACAGATAATGGTGTTGACGCAGATGAGGGGCATGAGGATGCGGACGAGTGGTATGCCGGCGGCTTTCATGCTGAGCAGTTCAAAACGTTCGCCCAAATTGCCGAACGAGATAAGGCTGGCCAGTAAGACGGCCAGTGGCATGGATTTGGGGATAAGCGTCAGACTGCTGTACCAAAAGAATTTCCCCAGGAGGTCGATAGTCAAACCCTTACCGATGAGATTGTTCATCCACATCCACAGGAACTGCATGACAAAGATAAAGAGGCAAATGAAGAATGTGCCTGCAAAAAGAAGCAGGAACTGCTTGATGATGTATATGTCGAGCGTCTTGAAAATCTTCATTCTTTTCTGTGCCTGTAGCAGCCGTTTTTGCATGCATACTATTGACGCGCAAAGATACAATAATAAAATGAATAATAGAAATATAAAAGCGAAAATTAGGCCTTATACACGAGAAGTTGAAAAAGTTCTCCAAAGAAGCAGTTACTCCACTTGTCCGTTTGCCCCAAAGGACGCATCTTTTTTGCCATGTGGACTGCAGGCGCGAAAATCTGCCACTCGTCGGATCCTCAATCTTCTCGTGAGTAATTGCCAAACTTCTCTGCAGAAGTCGGGCAACTTCTCTGCAGAAGTTGGCGAAGTTCTCTCGTGTGTTTTCAAAACCTCACGCATGGGCTTTTGTTATTGCATGATTTTATAAATAAAAAAGAGGAGTGCACAAATGCACTCCTCCTATTGATGATGTTCTCAAATTTCAGATTCTCATCGTTGCATACGCACGACAAGAATCTTGACTTTCGTCGAGATTTAGAGTTTGTCGTTGCTGCCGAGAACCTCCACGATCTTGTGGATGTACATCTTCTTCATGTTCTCGCGAGCGGGCTTCAAGTACTGACGGGGATCGAAATCACCGGGCTTCTCGTTGAAGTGCTTGCGGATAGCAGCGGTCATGGCCAGACGGCTGTCGCTGTCGATGTTGATCTTGCAAACTGCACTCTTGCTGGCTTCGCGGAGTTGCTCTTCGGGAATACCAACTGCGTCGGGCAACTTGCCGCCGTTAGCATTGATGGTGTCAACCTCGTCCTGAGGAACAGAACTTGAACCGTGCAGAACGATGGGGAAGCCGGGCAGGCGAGACTCGATGTCCTGAAGAATGTCGAATGCGAGTGGAGGAGGAACGAGTTTGCCGGTCTTGGGGTCGCGTGTGCACTGCTCGGGAGTGAACTTGTATGCGCCGTGGCTTGTGCCGATAGAGATAGCCAGGCTGTCGCAGCCGCTACGTGTAGAGAAGTCAACAACCTCTTCGGGCTTTGTGTAGTGAGATACCTCGCTGGAAACCTCGTCCTCTACACCTGCCAATACACCCAACTCAGCCTCAACAGTTACGTCGAACTGGTGAGCATATTCAACAACCTTCTTTGTCAGAGCGATGTTCTCTTCATAGGGGAGGTGAGAACCGTCGATCATCACACTTGAGAAACCATTGTCGATGCACTCCTTGCAGAGTTCGAAAGAGTCGCCATGGTCGAGGTGAAGAACAATCTGAGGATTCTCGCAACCGAGTTCCTTTGCATATTCTACAGCGCCCTGTGCCATGTAGCGGAGGATGGTGCCGTTAGCATAGTTGCGAGCACCCTTGCTCACCTGCATGATAACGGGAGACTTTGTTTCTACAGCAGCCTGCACGATTGCCTGCATCTGCTCGAGAGTGTTGAAGTTGAATGCGGGGATGGCATAGCCACCAGCCACTGCCTTTGCGAACATCTCACGGGTGTTCACCAAGCCGAGTTCTTTGTAACTTGTCATAATGTTTAGTGATTAACTATTTATTATTAAACAGAATTTTTTAACTATAACGGGCACAAAGGTACGTTTTTAATATCAAATATCCAATAAACAACATTTAAAATTATTTCCTAACACATAACTTTGCTATCTCTACTTTACAGCAACCCTTTGATGCAATGGAGCGGAAGAAAGGCTTTTTACAATGTCCTGCACTACAAGACCGGCAAGCGTCATGCCGAAAATGGCTGTTATATGAGCCAACGACCCGTTGGTCTGCACCTTGCCAAAGGATTGGCTATCGTCTTGAAACGCTTTGCCAAGATTGGGCAAGGGCTGTTCCTCGCTATGGACACAAAGGAATTTGCGTTCCGGAAAGAGTTTGTGACGCCGCATTGACGAACGCATCGCCGCCGCAAGAGGGTCGCCTTTTATCTTCCAAAACTCAGAGACCTTAACCATCGAAGGGTCAAGGCGCAAGGCTGCTCCCGTTGAAGAAAAAAGTTTTATGCCTCTCTTCGTTACTTGTAATATAAGACTTATCTTGTCCTTGAGCGAGTCGATGGCATCGATGACATAATCATAGGTCTCCCATTCGAACTCGTCCTTGTTTTCCTCGCTATACCTCTTTTGCATCGTAATGATGTTGGCATCGGGGTTAATCTCCAGCAGACGGTTACGTAACGCCTCGACTTTAGGCTGGCCAACAGTCTTGGATGTTGCCATAAGTTGGCGATTGCAATTCGTGATGCAAACCATGTCGCTATCCACAAGCGTGAGGTGCATGATGCCTTCGCGAACAAGACATTCGGCACACCAACTGCCTACGCCGCCCACACCGAAGATAATGACATGCTTTTGGCATATGCTTTCCATTGCATCTTTGCCAAGCAAAAGTTCTGTTCTATTGAATATTTCCTGATTCATTCTCTGAATTCAACTACTGTAATGCCTGCACCTCCGAACTGAATATGTTCGTCATGAGCAGAGACAACCCCCGATACGGTGGAAAGATATTGGCGTATAACCTGGCGAAGAGCACCGGTTCCTGTGCCATGCAGAATACGAACCCGTGAAACATTGACCAGCAAAGCATCGTCGATGAAGTAAGTTACGGCCTGCAATGCCTCGTCGGCACGCATACCCCGAACATCTATTTCTTGCTTGAAGTCAAGGTGTTTCTGGCGAATACTGTCTTGTGTCTGTCGGCTTACGACAATGGTTTGCGTCATCTCCTGCTTTGGTGCTTCCTTGCTTCGTTCAAGCCTTTTCAGGTCGACCAGTGTTCTCATCACGCCAAAGGTGACGGTTGCCTGCTTGCCTTTGATGGCAACGATGGTTCCAATGGAAGTCTGTCCTTTGATGCGAACAGTTGCTCCTACCTCCAATTCCTCTTTTGTTTGTGGGGCTTTTGCAGTGGAATTTCCTTCGGGACGAAGAGGTGTTTGGAGTGAAGCCTTTTGCTTTGCCGCTTGTCTTTCGGCATGTCTTTTTCTTCGCTCCTCAATCTGTCGGCGTTTCTTCTCTACATAAGCATCGAGTTCTTCCTGGCTCATTTGTCCGGCAACCTCTTCGCGGAAGGTTTGCAACTGCTGTCGTGCAGAACGTGTTCGCTCTTTGTCGGCTTGTGCTTCCTTGATTTCTCGGATGGTATTCTCTATCTGTGCATTGGCTGCGGCAATGATTTTGTCGGCTTCTGCTTTTGCTTCGCGTATGATTTCTTTGCGTTTGCCACGCAGTTCTTCTATTTCTTTTTCGTATTGTTCAATGGTCTTGACCATCTGTTTCTCTTGCGAATGGATGGTCTGCCGATTGACTTCCCAGTAACGTTTGTCGCGTGTGATGTCGAGAAGGTATTTGTCGGCATTGACATAGTCCTGTCCTACGAGTGCTGTTGCATCGGCAATGATGTCTTCGGGTATGCCTATCTTGCGTGCTATTTCTACGGCAAAACTGCTGCCCGGATTGCCTATCTGCAGTTGGAAGAGTGCTGTCATCTTTTGTCTGTCGTAGAGCATGGCGCCATTCACCACTCCGGGTGTGTCTTCGGCAAAGTGTTTCAGGTTCTGATAGTGTGTTGTGATGACACCGAAAGCGCCTTTTTCGACGAATCGTTTGAGTACGGCTTCGGCTATTGCTCCGCCGATGGTTGGCTCTGTTCCTCCTCCAAATTCGTCGATGAGCAGAAGCGAGGATGGTGTGCAGCCAGACATCATGCGTTTCATGTTAAGCAGATGGCTGCTATATGTGCTGAGGTCGTCGTCGATGCTCTGCTCGTCGCCTATGTCGATGAATATGTGATTGAAGATGCCTGCCCTTGAGCCGTCTGCCATCGGGACAGGCAAACCGCACTGGAGCATGTATTGTAATAGGCCGACTGTCTTGAGGCATACGCTTTTTCCGCCTGCATTTGGTCCGCTGATGATAAGGATGCGTTGCTTTTTGTTCAGTTTGATGCAGAGTGGAACTATCTTCGAACCATGCTTGTGGAGTTTGGCTTCGAGGAGTGGATGGCGAGCGTCGAACCAGTCGATGAGCGGTGTGGAATATATTTCCGGCGAGCGTGCTTCGAGGCTTTGTGTAAGGTTGTGTTTGGCTATGAGGAACTCTATGTCGGCAAGGAATTCGAGGCCTCGCAGCAATTCTTTCAGGTTCGGGCGTATTTGTTCTGTGAATTCTCGCAGGATGCGAATGAGTTCTCGTCGTTCTTCGGCTTCGAGTTCGCGAATTCTGTTGTTTGCTTCTACTACTTCTGCCGGTTCGATGAAGACGGTTTTACCTGTTGCACTTTCGTCGTGGACTATGCCTTTTATGCGTCGTTTCATGGCGGGAACGACGGGGATGACGAGTCTGCCGTCGCGCATGGTAGGTGCAACGTCTTTTTCTACCAGCCCTTCTGCCTGTGCCGACTTTAGGATGCTTGCCAGTGTTCTGCTGACACTTCCTTCGGCGCGCTTCAGTTCGTGGCGGATGGACAAGAGTTCTCTGCTTGCTTCGTCTTTGATGCGTCCGTGTTTGTCGAGTATCTGTTCGAGGTGGTGCACAACGGACAGGAAGGTGAATACGCCTTCGGCAAGTTTCTCAAGGGCTGGGTAGGTTATTTTCCCGACTTCGGTATTGTGGTTGAGGGTATCTGCATCGCTGCTATTTTGGGCGTTGGTGTTTGGGTTTTCTCTTATGATTTTCACCCAGGCATGCAGGGTGCGGAGGGTGCGGAGCAGTTCCCAGATTGTCTGTTCTTCGAGGTAGGTGCCATCGATTCGGAGTCGATGGATGTCTTCCCGAAGGTCGAAGAAGTCTTGCTCGGGCTGCTCCATTGTTGTCTGCAATATGTGGCTCAACTCGGCAAGTTGCTGGTGTAGGGTGGTGACGGCCTCGTGATTGGCAAGGAACTGCATGGCATCCACTCGCTCATGTCCGAGCGGACTGGTGCAATAGCCATGCAAAAGGGTACGAATTTCATTGAAACCTATCTTCTCTTCGAGGGTCATTGTCTGTCTTTCTGTTATCTGTTCTTTATACCTTATACGGCGTGTTTTGTGGCGTTTCTGTTCTCTTCGGATTCTTGTCTTCGGGCTGTTGTGTCAGAATGGTTAACCTTTATCGGGATAATGGTTAAGCATTATCGATGGAAAGGTTAAGCATTATTGCCAAATAGGTTAACCATTATTTTCGGAAGGGTTGACCATTCTGCAAAGCATCCTGTTCCATTACTTCATCAGTCGAAGTGAAATCCGCTGACTACTAACATGCTAAAGATTCTTCTTTGGGTACATTGTATCCCACCATGTCGGGTCGTCCTTCAGCCATTTGGCAAACCAGGCCATAATGCTGTCGTGCCAACGTATGCGTTTATTATAGTTGAGAATGTGGTGATTCTCGCCTTCTACTGTAATGAAGGCTGTCTCACGACCAAGCAACTTTAGAGCCGTGAACATCTGTATGCTTTCGTTTATGGGAACATTGGTGTCTGCTCCGCCATGCATGAAAAGGATAGGCGTATGCACTTTGTCGGCATTGAAGAGCGGAGCATGGCCGCTATAAAGTTCCATATTATTCCATGGATAGGAATGAGCCGCAGCAGTCGTGTTGTAAGAATAGCCCCAATAGCCGTAGCCCCAGTAACTGGCAGGGTTGCTTATGCCGGCATGACTCATTGCAGCCGCAAAGATGTCGGTAACCGTCTGCAGATACATCGTCATGAATCCACCATAACTGGCACCCAGACAGCCAATCTTGTCGGCCTTCACAAAGGGGTGTTCCTTGCAGAACTGCTTGGTGCCCTGAATGATGTCGTCGGCCGTATAGTCGCCATAGGCATTGACGTGGCGCGAAGAAAACTCTTGGCCGAAACCACTGCAGCCAGAGGGTTGAATCACATAGACCACATAACCCATGGCAGCCCACTCCTGATAGTTGTAATAACTGTCGAGCATTCGGCCTACAGGAGAACAGCCACCATAGTAATAAACCAGCATGGGGTACTGCTTTGTCTCGTCGAAGAACGGCGGCAAGTAATAGCAACCATAGATGCTGTCGCCGCGTTCTGCCTTGAAGTTCCAGTCCCTACATTCGCCAAGTTGTATGTCTTTTAGGCGGGTAGGGTTGAGGTCATAAAGCATTTGCTCCTTGCCGGTCTTGAGATTGCGCAGCCAACAACGGTCCGTGCTCATGCTGCTCTCGCCGATATATGCCAGATATGGTTTCTCTTTGGCAAGGCTGTAACTGCCATATATATAAGGTTCGGAGAGTGGAAGCAACTCGGCTTTCCCGTCTTTAGGATTGATGCGATAGAGACTTTCCAGGTCACGGTTCTCACAAAGCGCATAGATCATACCGTCCTGCTCCGACCATTGGAAGGAAGAAACAGAAGGGTCGAAGTCGCGCGTCAAGCAGCGTCTTTCCTTTGTCTGCAAGTCAATCAGGAACAGTTCGTAGTCAAAACTGCTCGGAATCACACTGTCCGGCAGCGTATTGCCAATACCATCAAGTGCCTCCGGGCTGCCCGTCAAAGCAATATACTTCTCGTCGGGCGAAAACTTATACGAGCCAATGAAACCGTCGTGGCGCACCAATGTGTCAACTCTGCCCGTAGCAGCATCAAGCAAAAGCAGGTCAAGAAAAGTGAAAGGACGCTCCGTAAGGTCATCTTTATAGACAGAAACAAGGTAACGGCTTGCATCTCTGTTAGGAGTCACATATACATTGCGTGCACCTTTGGTGATAGGAGTTGTAATGCCCGTCGCTATATCATAGAGCGAATAGTTGCGGCGTTTGCGCCATCCGGGCTGGCGATCGTCAGGTTCAAGAATTTGATGTACATCCTTATTCTTCTCCTCCGGAACCTTTTCGTCGATAGTTACAAGGAACTTCTTCATGTCGCGAGTCAGTTGTGCATAGCCCTTTCCGCAGTACTTGCCCACAGGAGTCCGGCTGCCAGACTTGACATCAACCTTCTCATAGCACCATGTCCCATCCTTCTCCTTATAGCATCGCAGGTAAAGATCATCTTCGGGAAGCCAGTATTGGAAGCCGTCGAGACTAAACTCCCTGCCCGTTGCAAGTTCAATGAAAACATCTTTGCTGCCGGTTTCGCCGCCCTTATAGGTAATATTCTTACGGATTCGGGCATACTTTGCAGAACTTGAAAGTTCAACACCGCTGATGCGTTCGCCATGCATCATGTCGGCATTCGTCCAATAACGTTTGCCCTCAGGATTGAATTCGATACTTTGTTCGCTCTCCACCGATATTCGAAGTGTATCCGGCTTGTCGCCCTTGCAAAGCAATTTGATACTTATATCATGCCGTCCAGGAACCAGTTCGAAGTCGCCGCCCTGTTCGTTTCCGTCAACAAAGAGTTTGTGTTTGCTCTCGCATTTAACGTTGATTTTGCCTTTCACAAAGCCTGTGTTCTGCATCGTGAAGCCAGCCATGTATAATTGAGGCTCGGCAGTTGCAGGCAACACTACCTCCGCCTTTGTTTCTTTGCCCTTCCAAATGTCTGTCTTAACAAAAGCATCTATGAGTACATCGTCAATGTTTATCTTTTTACCCTCGCTGTCTAACGAGTCGGTCATTAAAGGTTTTGTTGTCGAGAAAGGGCCTGCAAGACGAATTTCGTTAATGTCTGTATTCTCTGCAAACACTACAGTTGGCAGAACAAATAAGGCAAATGCAGCCCAAAAGGTTTTAACTTCTTGATACATTCTTTACTCCTTTTACGGTTTTTAGTTTCTTGATAAGTTGTTGAAGGCGGCTGGTATCGTCGAGCATGACGGTAAGTGTGCCGTTGAAGAGCCCGTCTCCGGTGTCGATACTTATGCTTCGGAGCAGGATTTTCTCTTCCTTGCTGATGATACTTGTTATGTTGTTGACAATTCCAATATCGTCGTTTCCGATGACACGGAGTGTGATAGGATATTGACTGCCACGCTTTCCTGCCCACATTGCACGGACAATTCTGTAGCCGAAACGTTGGCGAAGTTGTGGGGCATTAGGGCAATTCTCTCGATGAATCTTGATGCCTCCGCCGCTTGTGACGAAGCCAAATACTTCATCTCCATAGACAGGTTGGCAACATCGTGCCATCTGAAAGTCGAGTCCCTTCAGGTTTTGGTCGATGACAAGAACGTCGGTGCCGATGGTTTGGTTTTTCGAGTTGTCGTCTTCCGGCAACACATATTGGTTTGCACTCTGTGTAGAAACGCTTTTTTCTGCTTCTCCTCGGTCGTATCGCTGCTGCTGTGCGTAGGCATCGAGTGCGGTGTTCATGTCGAGTTTCCCATCGGCAAGGGCGGCATAGAAGTCCGTTACGTAGCGATAACCGAGTTTTGTTATGGTGTGCATCAGTACGGGTTCTTCGAACTCGAGTTTCTTGTTTTTCATTTTTCGCTCGAGTTCTTCTTTGGCAAGCAGTGCCTGCCGGCTTTCCATCTCTTTGAGGCTTTGTCGAACCTTTGCCCTTGCTCGTGTTGTTGTGAGGATGTTGAGCCAGTCGCGCTTGGGTGTTTGGTTGGTGTTGGTGAGGATTTCCACCTGGTCGCCACTTTGTAGTTTCTGGCGTATGGTAACGTTTTTCCCTCCGATGCGTGCGCCGACGCATCGATTGCCTACTTTAGAGTGAATGTGATAGGCAAAGTCAAGTACGGTTGCGCCCATGGGAAGTTTGAAGATATCGCCTTTGGGTGAGAAGACGAATACTTCTTCTTCGTTCAAATCGAGTCGGAATTGGTCCATGAGATGTGCGTCGTCGTTGGCTTCGAGGGCGCTTCTTACGCCTGCCAGCCACTCTTCGACGCCGCTTTGTCCACCTTTGATGCCTTTGTATCGCCAGTGTGCGGCAAGTCCATGCTCGGCGATGTCGTCCATTCGTTCTGTGCGTATTTGTACTTCAACCCATTTTTGTTCTGGACCAAGAACGGTGATGTGGAGGCTTTCGTACCCGTTGCTTTTGGGGACGGAGAGCCAGTCTCGCATGCGTTTGGGGTTGCTTTGGTACATATCGGTAATGATGCTGAACACTTGCCAGCATTCCATTTTCTCTCGTTCGGGCGGTGACTTTAGTATGATGCGAATGGCAAAGAGGTCGTAAACGCCATCGACGTCGACGTGTTGCTTCTGCATTTTCTGCCAGATGGAGTGGATGCTTTTTGTGCGTCCCTTCATGTGATATGTAAGTCCGGCTGCGGTGAGTTTCTCGTCGAGCGGTTTAAGGAACCGTTCGATGTATGCGTCTCGGCTGCGTTTGGTCTCGTTGAGTTTGTCTTTTATGTGGTAGTATGCGTCGCGTTCGAGGTATTTGAGGCTGAGGTCTTCCAGTTCGCTTTTGAGTTTATAGAGGCTGAGTTTGTGTGCGAGGGGTGCATAGAGATAGGCTGCCTCCATGGCTACTTTGCGTTGTGCATCGAGGTTTTGTGTGTCTCTGATTTGGCGCATGATGCATACGCGGTTGGCAATCATGATGAGAATAACGCGCATGTCTTCGGCAAAGGTGACGAGGAGGCTGCGGAAGTTCTCGGTTCCTACGGTTGCGCTCTTGGTATAGAGTTCTCTGATGCGCATCAGTCCGTGGAGTATCTTTGTTACATCCTGGCCGAATTCCTGTTGTATTTCGTCGAGGGAGGCTGCTCCGCTTTTGAGGACCGACCAGAGGAGTACGCTGAGGACGCTGCCTCGCGAGAGTCCTATTTCTTCTGCGACGATAAGTGCGGTTTCGGTGTCTTTGACGATTGGATTGATGTTGAAGGCGTCGCGCTGGAGGAGTTCGTGCTGTGCGGCTCGGGTGAGGTACGATTTTACCTTTTCCTCGTCGCCTTCCTGTATCACGTCGGCAGCCAATGCAAAGAGTTTCTGTTGCATTGTTTCTACGTGGGTGCGTTCGTCTTCGGTAAAGAATTCCTTCATCTCCATTGCGGATACGGTTTTAGTTTGTTGGACGGGTCTGCTGCCAGGCTGTGGCGGGATGAATACGGCATTGTGTTTTCTGTGGCAGACCGGCTTGGAATGTTAACTCTGCAAAGGTACATTATTAAATTGGAAACAGAAAGCAGTTTATTAAAAAATATAGGATATAGGCCAACAATTAAGAATTTTTTCACCTTCGAAGGCGTTGTGTTAATCTGAATCATTTGTCTGTCTTCCGACGATTCTGCCGGCTGACATTTTGCTTGTCTTTTGGGGTTTTGGGTTACAATCTGTATTTTTCTACTTCGCTCAGAATCGCTTAAAATCCATCGGGCAGTGTCTTTGCCGTTTTTTTGGAAAAATGAGATGGGGGATTGCCTTGCTTGATATTCATGAGGTTAAGTGTCTGTCTGTTGTTTTTGGAAATGCTTTTTGCAAATAATGGTTAAGAGTTCTTGCAGTTTCGGTGTGCCTTTTGGGCTCAAAAGGCTTTGGGATTTTCTGTGACAACCCATGCCAAGTTTGCCGACATCCCATGCCGAGTCTGGCAATATCCCGTATCGAGTCGGCAAACGACCCATGCCATATGGCTGAAACCGACGTAGATTGCCTGGAATTTTGTCTATTTTCGAAGTGATAAAATGTCAGCGTATCTGTCAAATTGCTTACAGAATGACTTTTTACGACTTATGTGGCGACTACGGCAATCTAATGACACGCCGATAGTGTTATAACTTATTAAAATGCCATGAGATATTGTTTAGAGATATGAATAATCTTGAAAAATGATTAAACCAGTATCATAAAATATGATACTATATATATTTATTGCTATATTTGCATTGACAAAAGATGTTTAACTGGTTTAAAATTTACGACTATGAAAAGAACGTTTCAGTTGGTGGCACTTGCAGTCATCTTAATTTCTCTTGCAAGTTGTGAAGAGAAGAAGATAGTGACCATTACCGACCTCCCACAGTCTGCCCAAACATACATACAGGAAAATGTGCCAGATGCAAAGGTGATGTACATCAAAATGGAAAAGGATTTCTTCCGTACAAAGTATGAAGTTCGGTTCGACAACCAGTTGGAACTCGAGTTCAAGGGCGACGGCACACTCGTAGATGTCGATGTGAACGACTGAAATAACAACATGTTTAACCCTAATACAACGATGCTATGAAACAGATTGGATACTTGCTGATGGCAATCATCAGCCTGATGCCGTTGAATATCAGTGCACGCAACAAAATAATTCCTGCAGAGAACCTTCCACAGTCGGCCAAGGCATTCATCGCAGAAAACTATAAGGGCCAAAAGATTCTCCGCATCGAAAAAGACTGGAATTCCTACGACTGCATCCTATCAAACGGCACAAAAATAGAATTCACGAAGAAAGGAGTCTGGGAAGAGGTTGAACACAATCTTACAGATGCCATAGTTCCGAAAGCAATACAGAACTACGTGAAAACCAACTTCCCCAACAATGCCATCGAAAAGATTGAGAAAGAACGCTATGGCTACGACATCGAACTGACGAACGACATCAGCATGAAGTTCAACAAACAAGGTACATTCATCAGAATGAAAGACTGAAGTCGTGGCAATATCATCAACGAATCGGCCGGAGTTTTTCCGGCCGATTTTTTGTTCCGATTAAATAAATATTCATTCTTCTTTCATTTTACATGATAAATTCGTATATTTGCAAGGAATTTGTAAACAATCAAAAAACACAAGTATATGTTCAACGCTGAAGATATTCTGCAAATAGAGCAGAAAGGAATGAACGAGGCGCAAATAAACGCACAGTTGGAAAACTTCAAAAACGGCTTTGAATTCCTCAAACTCGAGGGCGCTGCAGCCGTCGGAAAAGGCATTGTCGCTCCTACAGAAGACGAGGCAGAAGCCTACATCCAGGCTTGGAATAACTATAAGGCAGAAGGGCATAACATTACCAAGTTCGTACCTGCAAGCGGAGCAGCCAGCCGAATGTTCAAGAACTTGTTTGAGTTTCTCAATGCAGACTACGAGGCTCCTGACACAGATTTCGAGAAGACATTCTTTGCCCACATACACAATTTTGCATTCTACGATGCACTGAACGATGCTTGTTTCCTGAACGAAGGCAAAGGCATCGATGCGCTCATCGAAGAAAGAGACTATAAAGCCGTCGTCGCCAACCTGCTCGGAGAAGACGGCCTAAACTACGGACAACTACCGAAGGGCCTGCTTCAGTTCCACACGTACAACGATTGTGCCAAGACTCCCGTTGAGGAACATCTCACAGAAGCCGCACTCTATGCAAGCAGTAGGGGAGAGGCAGACGTGCACTTTACAGTCAGCCACGAACATCATGACCTTTTCCAGGAACTCATCGACCGCGTCCTTCCTGAATTTAAGGCACAGTACAAACTCACATACAATGTTAGTCTAAGCGAACAGAAGCCAAGCACAGACACCATCGCCGTCAACATGGACAACACGCCCTTCCGTACAAACGATGGAAAACTATTGTTCCGTCCGGGTGGTCATGGCGCACTCATCGAGAATCTTAACGACCTGAAGAGCGACATTGTCTTCATCAAAAACATCGACAACGTAGTCCCCGACTATCTGAAAGCAGAAACAGTTTACTGGAAACAGGTCATCGCAGGTGTTCTCGTCGAAGTACAGAAACAGGTGTTCGGCTACCTCCGTTTGCTCGACAGCCACAAGTATTCTCACGACGACCTCGAAGAAATCATCCGTTTCACCCGTCATACTCTCGGATGTAACATCTCCGGATTGAAGGATTTGGAAGACACCGAACTGCACATATACCTTAGAAAGAAACTCAATCGCCCCATTCGTGTCTGTGGCGTAGTGAAGAACGTCGGCGAGCCCGGCGGTGGTCCTTTCCTCGCATACAATCCCGATGGCAGTGTTTCGCTGCAGATTTTGGAGAGTAGCCAAATAGATCAAAACAATCCGGAATACATGAAGATGTTCACACAAGGCACTCATTTCAATCCCGTCGACCTTGTTTGTGCTGTCCGAAACTATAAGGGTGAGAAGTTCAACCTGCCCGATTTTGTTGACCCTGCAACAGGTTTCATTTCATACAAGAGTAAGGATGGCAAGGAACTGAAGGCACTCGAATTGCCTGGTCTATGGAATGGTGCAATGAGCGACTGGAACACAATTATGGTAGAGGTGCCCCTCACGACCTTTAATCCGGTTAAGACGGTCAACGACCTGTTGCGTTCGCAACACCAACCCTCTGCATGAGAATAGTATTTTATTTTGATAGATGAATCCTTAACACACAAGATATGAAATCAGATATTCAGATAGCACGCGAGACGCCGTTGCTTCATATAACAGAGATTGCCGGCAAACTTGGCATTTCGGCCGACCTGCTACAGCCTTATGGACATTATACGGCAAAGGTTCCGGAGACACTCATCGACGATGAGAAAGTTAAACAACACAAACTTATTCTTGTCACAGCCATCACTCCTACAAAGGCCGGCATTGGAAAGACAACAGTCAGCGTCGGGCTTGCTCTTGGCATGAATCGTATCGGCAAGAAGGCTGTCGTTGCTTTGCGTGAGCCTTCGCTCGGTCCTTGCTTCGGCATGAAAGGCGGTGCTGCAGGCGGTGGCTATGCACAGGTGCTTCCGATGGACAAGATCAACCTGCACTTTACCGGTGACTTCCATGCCATCACGTCGGCTCACAACATGATAACCGCCTTGATGGACAACTACATCTATCAGCATCGCGAAGAAGGTTTTGCCTTGAAGGAAGTGCTGTGGAAGCGTGTTCTCGACGTCAACGACCGTAATCTCCGATACATTGTTACCGGACTTGGTGCAAAGACCAATGGCGTAACGATGGAGAGTGGTTTCGACATCACGCCGGCAAGTGAGATTATGGCCATTCTTTGTCTGGCAAAAGACCAGCACGATTTGCGCAGAAGGATTGAAAACATTCTGCTTGGCACCACAATAGACGGAAAACCTTTCCGTGTAAAAGACATGGGAGTGGCAGGAGCAATTTGTGTTCTTCTGAAGGATGCCATACAGCCCAACCTCGTCCAGACAACGGAAAACACACCTTCTTTCGTGCATGGCGGCCCGTTTGCCAACATAGCACATGGTTGCAACAGTGTGATGGCAACACGTCTTGCCTTGACTTTCGGCGACTACGTCATCACGGAAGCCGGTTTCGGTGCGGACCTGGGTGCAGAGAAGTTCTTCAATATCAAGTGTAGAAAGAATGGCTTGCAGCCGGCTCTCACTGTGCTTGTTGCTACCACACAAGGCTTGAAGATGCATGGCGGCGTGCCTGAAACGGAGATTAAACAGCCCAACCTTGCCGGTCTGCAAGAGGGCTTGAAGAACCTCGACCGCCATATCGCCAATCTGCAAGGCTTCGGACAGACCGTTGTTGTATGCTTCAATCGCTATGCTGCCGACACAGACGAAGAGATAGAACTCTGCCGTCAGCATTGTGCAGAACTGGGAGTGGGCTTTGCTATCAATAATGCATTCATGGAGGGCGGCAAGGGAGCCGAAGAGTTGGCACACCTTGTGGCTGACACCATAGAACAGAATCCCAGCAAACCGTTGCAACTTAGTTATCCCGACGAAGTGTCTGTAGAGGAGAAAGCAGAGGCAGTTGCCAAGAAGGTATATGGTGCAGACGGTGTCACCTTTAGCCCCGCAGCAAAGAAGATGATAGCAAAAATCAATGAGATGGGCATCAGCCATTATCCCATTTGCATTGCCAAGACACAATACTCCTTCTCTGCCGACGCCAAGGCTTACGGCGTACCCACAGGCTTCAAAATAAACATACGCGACATCGTTATAAATTGCGGTGCAGAAATGCTCGTCCTCATTGCCGGCGACATTATGCGTATGCCCGGCCTTCCAAAGAGTCCGCAGGCAGAACGCATCGACCTTACACCGGAAGGAGAAATCGACGGACTGTCATAGTTCATGCGATAGGCTCTTGTCCTTATATATTTAACGTGCTAAAGTGGCAAGCATCTCAATCATGTTTGTCATTTTAGCATGTTTTTTATGTCTATTCCTTGCTTGCTATTCAAAAGTATTTTATATCTTTGCAAAGCGAAAGGTTATCAAACACCCTCGGCGGAGGCACTTTCGTACTTTATCGGAAATAAACGAAGCGTTATGCTCTTCTCTTGCAAGTAGAAAACCTAGGAAATTTTCATCATTGCATAGAATCTCCAGAGACCTGTAATAGTGGCTCAAAATAGAACGAAGACGACATAGCAGCTTCACGCGATAGCGTGGGACTGACTTATCATCTTTTCTATTTGGGCTTTCCTAGGGCCTTCTACTTGAAGATGGGACATACAGTTCCACGCTTCTTGCATTCTGTTTAATGTTCTTTTGGCACTGGAGGACAACCAAACATTCATCTTCAATATGGAGAAAAGAAAACACATTTGTATGTTGCTACTACTTCTTATGGCAAGTATGCAGGCCACATGGGGACAGAAGATTGTACCACACATGACAGACAAACAAACAGTAGAGTACAACATTTCGCAGTTGGACAGTTTTTCCTTTTTGGAGGGAACAAATGAAGAAATTAAAGAAGAGCACGAATGGGTTGACCTCGGTTTGCCGTCGGGAACGTTGTGGGCAACTTGTAATGTCGGTGCCAACAGTCCTGAAGAATATGGTAATCACTTTGCTTGGGGCGAAACCCAGCCTAAAACGTCTTACAACTGGAGTACCTATAAGTACTGTAAAGGTTCAGCTTCTACAATGACGAAGTACTGCACAAACAGTAGTTACGGCACCGTTGACAACAAGACCGAACTCGAACCATCTGACGATGCTGCCACAGCGAACTGGGGCAACAACTGGCAGATGCCGAGCCTTGAGCAGTTAAAGGAACTCTACAATAGCAGTTACACAACTACTACATGGACAACCATGAATGGCGTTTATGGCAGGAAGATAACCAGCAAGAGCAACGGCAACAGTATCTTTTTGCCGGCTGCCGGTCGTCGCTTCGATACGAGCCTCAACTATGCAGGTAGCTTCGGCCTCTATTGGTCGCGTTCGCTCTATGCGGGCCACAGCAACAACGTTTATGTACTGTTCTTCAATTCCAGGAATATCTTCACGGGCAACGACAGCCGCTGCTACGGCCGTAGCGTTCGCCCCGTCCGTGTGAAGAAGTAAGTCTATCGCATAAGAAAACCAACTCCTGCAGTCCACTTGACGAAATGGACGCATCCTTCTGGCAAAGTTCACGTGTGAACTTGTCGAACTTCTCTGCAGAACTTGCCCAACTTCTGCAGAGAAGTTTGTTAAGTTCTCTTGAGCGTAAATTTTCGCAGTGTTGTTTGATGGCTAATTTTGTTGTTATATACTACATTATCTCTTGTATGAGGAGATGTTTTGTTAAATATACTTAAAAGGCAAAGAAACGACTAATATATATAATGTATATCCGAATAAATGTTGTATCTTTGCCGCGCTTTTGTATATGAAAATATCGGAGGCATGTGATTATTAACTTTATTAACTTTTTAATTAATCTGTATGGCAGATTTGAAAAACGTTGCTCCTTTGGCTGACTTCGATTGGGAAGCATACGAACAGGGCGACACCAATGCAAACGAGAGCCGCGAGGCTCAGACAGAGGCCTATGAGGGTTCTCTGAACAAGGTAAGTGACCACGACGTAGTTGACGGCACAATCATTTCAATCAACAAGCGCGAAGTGGTTGTTAACATCGGCTTCAAGAGCGATGGCATCATACCTACAAGCGAATTCCGCTACAATCCTGAACTGAAGGTGGGCGACACCGTTGAGGTTTACATCGAAAATCAGGAAGACAAGAAGGGTCAACTCATCCTTTCTCACAAGAAGGCTCGTGCAAGCCGCTCATGGGATCGTGTGAACGAGGCTCTCAACAACGATGAAATCATCAAGGGTTACGTTAAGTGCCGCACTAAGGGCGGTATGATTGTTGACGTATTCGGCATCGAGGCATTCTTGCCCGGCAGCCAGATCGACGTTAAGCCCATCCGCGACTACGATATCTTCGTTGGCAAGACAATGGAGTTCAAGGTTGTTAAGATCAACCAGGACTACCGCAATGTCGTTGTTAGCCACAAGGCTCTCATCGAGGCAGAGTTGGAAGCACAGAAGAAAGAAATCATCGGTAAACTCGAAAAGGGTCAGGTTCTCGAAGGAACAGTTAAGAACATCACCAACTACGGTGTATTCATCGACCTCGGTGGTGTTGACGGTCTTATCCACATCACAGACCTCAGTTGGGGTCGTGTCAACGATCCGAAGGAAATCGTTGAACTCGACCAGAAGATCAATGTTGTTATCCTCGACTTCGACGACGAGAAGAAGCGCATTGCTCTTGGCTTGAAGCAACTCACTCCTCATCCCTGGGAAGCACTCGACGCCGACCTGAAGGTAGGCGACCACGTTAAGGGTAAGGTTGTCGTTATGGCAGACTACGGTGCATTCATCGAAATCGCTGCTGGCGTTGAAGGTCTTATCCACGTTAGCGAAATGTCTTGGAGCCAGCACCTCCGCAGTGCTCAGGACTTCATGAAGGTAGGCGACGAAGTTGAAGCCGTTATCCTCACTCTCGACCGCGAGGAGCGCAAGATGTCTCTCGGCATCAAGCAACTCAAGGACGATCCCTGGGAAAATATCGAAGAGAAGTATCCCGTTGGCAGCAAGCACACTGCTAAGGTTCGCAACTTCACAAACTTCGGTATCTTCGTTGAAATCGAGGAAGGTGTTGATGGTCTCATCCACATCAGCGACCTCAGTTGGACAAAGAAGATCAAGCACCCCAGCGAGTTCACACAGATCGGTTCTGAAATCGAGGTATGTGTTCTCGAGATCGACAAGACAAACCGTCGCCTCTCTCTCGGTCACAAGCAACTCGAAGAGAATCCCTGGGACGTATTCGAAACAGTCTTCACACAAGACAGCGTTCACGAAGGTACAATCGTTGAGATGCTCGACAAGGGCGCAGTCATCCAACTCGCTTACGGCGTTGAAGGCTTCGCTACTCCCAAGCACCTCGTTAAGGAAGACGGCACACAGGCTCAGAAGGGCGAGAAACTTGAGTTCAAGGTGATTGAGTTCAACAAGGACAGCAAGCGCATCATCCTTTCTCACAGCCGTATCTTTGAAGACGTACAGCGCGCAGAGGCTCGCGAGGCTCGCGAGACAAAGAAGGCTGCACGCAAGGCTGCCCAGAAGGAAGAAACACCTTCTATCCAGAACCAGGCTGCAAGCACAACTCTCGGTGACCTTGACGCACTTGCAGAGTTGAAGGCTAAGTTGAAAGCCGGCGACGAATAAACTGACACCTCCCAATAGGGAGATATAACAAATGCCCTGTCCCAACCTTTGGGGCGGGGCATTCATAATTGATAAAACATGGATTTCGAACTGAATATATTAGGATGTGGCTCTGCCAAACCAACCACTCGCCATCAACCGACCTCGCAGATACTGAACGTTCGAGGCAAATTCTTCATGATAGATTGTGGTGAGGGAGTACAGACTCAAATGCAAAAGATGGGACTCTCCATGATGAACATCGGCCATGTCTTCATCAGTCATAATCATGGCGACCATGTTTTTGGACTTCCCGGACTCATCGGGACAATGGATTTGCTCGGACGAACATCCGAACTGCACGTACATGGTCCTCTGCAAGTAGGTGATTTTATCGACTATTTGTTGAAGACCTTTTATACCGATATCGGTTACAATGTGATTTTTCATCCTGTTGATGTACATCAGCACGCGCTTGTCTATGAAGACCGCAGCATAACAGTTCATAGCATTCCCTTGCAGCATAGACTCCCCACATGCGGGTATCTTTTCAGAGAAAAACCCGGCCTGCCACACATTCGCAGGGAGATGATAGATGCCTTTAACATCCCCATCAGTCAAATAAACAATATAAAGGCGGGAGCGTCTTGGACAACAGAAGACGGAACAATAATTCCACACGAACGTCTTACGACGCCTGCCAATCCGCCACGCTCATACGCATATTGTTCCGATACGGTTTATCTTCCACATCTTAAAGATGTCCTCAATGGCGTTACTCTGCTCTATCACGAAGCAACATACATGCACGAACGTGCACCCAGAGCCGAGCAGACAAGGCATTCCACCGCTCTACAAGCAGCAATGCAGGCTCGCGACGCCAAAGTAGAACAACTCTGTATCGGACATTTTAGTGCTTCGCTTAAAGACGAAAATGCTCTCTTGCGCGAAGCCCAATCTGTGTTCCCTAACACAATACTTGCTAACGAAGGTCTTGTGGTCAGTATTTAACGAGACTGATTACTCAAAAAATAAGAAATAAAATTTGGCTGTTTAAAGGCTTATACGTAATTTTGTACCACATTATATATATAGTAAGATGAAGACTGCCGTTAAATTTATACTCGTCTGTTTGTTTGTTCAAGCATCAGCAATCCTATCGAATAATTCTCATGTTTCTGCTCAGGAATTATATACAAATCCAGACACCATACAGCAATACCTGAAAGATCGTATCAAAGACGTAAAAGAGCAACTGAAGGCCACAAAGTCCAAACTGAAAGAAGAAGAAAGAACACTGCGGATACTTAATCGTGACCTTACTAAATCACGTACACAAGCACAACGTGACAAGAAAAAACTAAAGGAAGCAAAGCGCAACGGAAAGTTCTATCAGGCGAAACCTTACATACCGGAAGAACTACAAGGAGATGTTGAAGCAAAGATTAAAGCAGTAAAGGAAGCAAAGGCTGCTAAGGAACGAGAAATCAAACAGAAAGAAAAAGAGGAAAAAGCAGCAGAAAAGGCTGCTAAAGAAGAAAAGAAACGTCTGGAGAAAGAGGCAAAGGCTTTAGA
Source organism: Bacteroidaceae bacterium (assembly GCA_017461345.1). Classification (GTDB taxonomy): domain Bacteria; phylum Bacteroidota; class Bacteroidia; order Bacteroidales; family Bacteroidaceae; genus Physcousia. Next base: position 159,312 of record JAFTYP010000007.1, read on the forward strand.
GAAAGAGCAACTTAAAGCGTCTGCCAAGAAACAATCAAGACGAGCAAAGGAGAAAAAGGCTCAATTAAAAGAAGAGGCAAAGAAAACAGAAGAGGCTGCAAAATTGAATCTGGAAGATCAGACAAACGCACCTTCCGAGCAGACAAAAACAGACAAGGTAAAAGAGGCAAGTTCTACAGCAAAGAAAACCACAAATGCCAAGAAGCCTGCATCTCCAGCAAAACCCAAAACATCTTCTGCATCGCCAAAGAAGCCTGCAAATGCCAACAAAAAAGCAGAAGAACCAGAAGAAAAAACTGAAGAAGAATTAGAGAAAGAGGCCGAAAAGTTAGAAAAGGAAGCCGAAGCGAAAGAAAAAGAAAAGCAAGCAGCCGTGAAAGCGGCTGTGAAAAATGCCGAAACGAAAGCCAAAGAGGCCGAAGAGCGTGCAAAGGAGTCCGAAGCAAAGGCAAAGGCTAAACTCAAAGAGGCAGAGAATACAGAACAGCCAGAAACGGATGAAGTAAAGACAGAGGAAACCGAAACCAAAACTCCTAAACGCAAATATTCCGTTCGCACTCAACGCCAAAGGCCAGAAAAGAATACTCAGAATAATAAAAAATAGAGAGTGTTCTGCAATTATTGTTTTCCAAGAATAACTGAAACCACATGAATCTCAAACAGCGTGTTCTGTCGACAATGAAATCGCGCGAAGTGGAGAGCGACTTCGAACTTTATGTCACTCGTACTCCGGGTTATTTGTGGGCACTGTTTTTCCGTTGGCTAAATGTTCATCCTATTGCCGTAACCTTGATGAGTATTGTTATAGGTTCGGCATCGGGCTTCTTCTTTATGCCCGACGACCTCTGTTACAACCTCATTGGCATGCTGTTGCTTATCTGGGCGAACTGGTACGATTGTGCCGACGGGCAGTTGGCTCGTATGACTGGCAAAAAGACATTGGTAGGCCGTGTGCTGGACGGATTTGCAGGAAATGTATGGGCTTTCTTCATTTATATAGCACTTCTGCTGCGTATGTGGCCGGAGTGGGGTATAACAATCTTTATCCTCGAATCGTGGGCAGGTTTTTATTGTCATAGCCGTCAGTGCGCTTTGGCCGACTATTACCGCAACATTCATCTGTGGGTGACGCTTGGCAAAGAGGAGAGTGAATTAGATACGAGCATAGAACAGCAACGACGCATGGAGAGCCTTCGCTGGAATAAAAAGGAATGGTTCGAGAAGTTCTATTTGTTTTTCTATGTCCGATATACGCGTTCTCAGGAACGTCAGACACCGGAGTTCCAGTTGATTAAGCCGCTCCTCGACAGGCTTCCGCTGGACAATCCCATACGACAACAATTCCGCAAGGAGAGTTTGCCGCTTATGCCCCTTTGCAATATTTTGACTTTCGACACACGTGTTGGTGTTTTATTCTTATCCTTATTGGTCGGACACCCATGGATATATATCATCTTCGAAATAACTGTTTTGGAGATCTTGCGCTTCTATACCAGGCATCGCCACGAGGCTTTGTGCCATAAATTGCGACAGAAACTATCCCCGGTATGAAGCAGAGTTACAACGTTGCCTTGATACTTGCCGGCGGCATTGGCGAAAGAATGCATGCCGTTGTGCCCAAGCAGTTTATGGAGATAGACGGCGAGATGGTGTTGCTGCATACACTGAAAGCCTTTCAGAAGCATCCTCTTATTCATGAAATCTATCTTGTATGCATGCCGGAATGGGAACATTTCGTGCGAACTGAGGCAAAGAAAGGTGGCATAGAAAAACTATGTGGTGTTATTCCTGCCGGCGAAAGCAGTTTTGTTTCGGCCACCAATGGTATCGATTATTTAGGCAAGACCATTAAGGAACCTGATGCAATAGTTCTTGTTCACGATGGAGTCCGTCCGCTCATTACGCAGGACATCATCAGTCGCAACATTGCTGTTTGTCTGACGCACGGCAATGCTATTACGGCATTGCAAAGCCATGAGGCTTATCTTGTTACGCCCGACGGCTATGCTGCCGATGGCTTCAGGCCTCGCGAGGGACTGATGCGCGCACAAACGCCTCATACATTTCCACTTTCCACACTCACCAGGATGATAAAACTTGCCGAGGAGCAAGACATAAAAGAGTCGCAAAGCGTTTTCACTCTGGCTGGCGAATTGGGTATTATGCCGTTGCATATTGCTCAAGGCGACCTGCGAAATTTCAAGATTACCGAGCAGTCGGACATTCTTATCTATCGTGCCTTGAAGGCTCTTGAAGAATAGAAGGAAAGCAGCAATCCGGCAGAAACGCATCATTTCACAGGTTTTCAATCTCCATTTACAATGATATATTATTTTTCAGGCACAGGCAACAGCCTATATGTGGCACGGCATATTGCCGATGCACTTGGTGAAAAACTGTGTCCCATGACGTCGCCTGACCCGACAGACGACAGTGTTATTGGTTTGGTTTTTCCTGTCTATGCCTGGGGCATACCGAATGTTGTTGAAAGGTTTGTCCGCAAACATCGTGATTCTTGCCTTGCCGCAGGTGCAAAAAAAGGAGGCTATCTTTATGCGGTTATGACGTGTGGCGACGACATGGGCTATGCCGACAAGGTTCTGGAGAAGGAACTTGGCAAAGAACTCGATGCTGCCTTTTCCGTACTGATGCCCGATGTTTACATTTGCCTGCCGGGCTTCGATGTGGATAGCGAAGAGGAGTGCAGAGAAAAATTCACGATGGAGAAGGAAACAGTAAAAGATATCGTTGCCTGCATATCCGAACGCAATTCTTTACGCCACCTGAAGAGGGGACCGCTCCCGTGGGTGAAGTCTTATGTCATTCGTCCGTTGTTCAACCGTTATTTGGTGACAGACAAGTACTTCAATGTGGATGGTTCAAGGTGTATTTCATGTGGAAAATGTATGAAATCGTGTCCCGTAGAGAACATTGTCATGAAGGATGGAATGCCCCAATGGCAGTCGGATTGTACGGGTTGCCTGGCCTGCTACCATGCTTGTCCGCACCATGCCATCAATTTCGGCAGGATGACACAAAAGAAGGGGCAATACACATTGCCCGGACATTTATAGCATTCGATTTCGTATGCCTTGCCTTACCGTCCGGAAAGGTTAACCATTATTGGCAGAATCCTTAACCATTATCGATGGAAAGGTTAACCATTATTGGCAATTAGGTTAACCTTGTAGAAACGCCTTCAGTATGGAGTGTAATGCATCGGCTTTGTTTACGTCGAGCCAGGCACCTTGCAATCCCTCGTGTATGGCTGCCTCTACGTTGATTTCTGCATCGTCTATGAAGAAACATTGTTCTGCCGGAACACCTGTTTCCTGCACTGCCCGACGGTATATCTCGGGCGAAGGTTTTGCAAGTTGCATTTCGTGAGAAACAAATACCTTGTCGAACAGGTCGTTGCACGTGTAGCCGTCTGCCATGAAGAAACGGCGTTTAATCTCCTCCCAATGCAGGTCGTTGGTATTGGAGAGCAGGTGTGTGCGATAACCCTTCCTGCGTAAAGCCTTTATCATGTCGAGCCTCTCGGTAGGCAAAGGACCGATGCATGCATTCCAAGCCTCGATTACATCCTCCCGACCTATGCCTTCGGCGCACCGACTAATGACGAGCGACAGGAACTCCTCCGAGGTCATCTTGCCCACTTGATAGTCCGTTATTGCCTTACTTGCAGAGATACCTTGGCAAACCGTAGAGGTATTGTCGGCATCTGCCTTAACGAAAAACAACTCCGGGTTGATGCCCAACCGCTTACATGCAATGCCTACGCCTGGCATATTCAAGTCGAGCAGAACGCCCCCAAGGTCGAAGATAATGTCTGTTACCATATTATATGTCTGTTTGTTTGCAATTCATTATTCCAAAATGCTCCAAGTATTGCTGCTCCACAGAAGCCCAAGTCCTGTATTTCATTCATGTTCTCGAAGGTAATACCACCTAAAGCATATACGTTCTTCGAGAGGATACCCTTGCCTTTTGCCTCGAGTAATTCATCTCTCGTGAAGGCCGACTGGTATCCTTCCTTAGAGATGCTGTCGAAGATAGGACTGAGAAATACGTAGTCGAAGTCAGCCTGATTTGCCGTTATCTCACTGATTGAATGGCAGGAACGCGAGAGTGTGAATGAATCTCTGCTAAACCAATCGGGCACTTCGGTGTTCCGTCTGTTGAGATGTATGCCGCCAAGTCCGTACGCTTGGGCAAGGTCGTGATGGTCATGAAGAACGATACGTTTGCGGTAGGGGAGGCAGATGTTTTCTATCCACGCCTTCAATTCGTCCTTCGTTGCCATGGGTTTGCGCAGATGAAGACGTTGCAAACCATTGGCAAACTGCTTGTTGATGATGTCCGTTTCGCCTTCGAAGAAGTCCGCTTGGGTCAGTAGAATGATGTTCATCCTTGTCCTTTCTGTTACTATCTGTTGCAGAAGAGGTCGAACGAGGCATCCCAATCTTTCCAGACAGGTTCTCGTCCGAGTTCCTTCAGGCGCAGTTCTATTTCTTTTGCCGTACGGTTGTCCGACACGGTAAACTGTTCGAGTGCTTGCGGATAGGTGTGGTATCCGCCGGGATTGACCTTCGATTCTGCCGACATTGTAGTGACTCCCAGTGTGCACATGTTGTCGCGGATGTATGCCGGCTCACGGGTGGAGTAGGAGATATCCACGTCGTGATCGAAGATGCGCATGGCAAAGGTGGCTTGAGCCAGTTCCTTGTCTGTCATGATGCAGTTGGGCTGGAAGTCTTCGTTCTGTGCTGGTCTCATTCTTGGGAAGTTCACGCTGTACTTCGTCCGCCAGTAGTGTTTCTGCAGGTAACGCAGATGATAGGCCATCATGGTGACGTCTGTCCGCCATTCCTTCTCCAATCCGATGAGCACTCCCATTCCTATGGAGTGGACGCCTGCTTGCCCCATGCGGTCGAAGCCGTCGCATCTCCATTCGAAACGCGATTTCATTCCTCTGGGGTGGTAGAGGTTATAGTTTTCCTTGTGATAGGTTTCCTGGAAGCATATCACGCCGTTCAGTCCGTGCTGGGTGAGTTCCTTATACTCTTCCGCCTTCAGGGGCATGACTTCTATCTTGATGTTCGAGAAGTAACGCTTGGCGATGTCGATGGCTTTGGCCAGGTAGGGCACTCCGGCTTTTGCAGGGTTTTCGCCGGTGACGAGCAGGATGTTCTCAAACGGTGCGAGTTGTTTGATGGCTTTATATTCGTTCTCTATCTGCTCGGGGGTAAGGATTGTTCTTTCCATCGGGTTTTCTCTGTGGAAACCACAATAGACACACGAGTTGGAACAGGAGTTTGTGATGTAGAGCGGAATGAACATCGACATTGTGCGGCCAAAACGTTCTTCCGTATATCGGCGCGACAGTCGGGCCATCGTCTCGAGGTAAGGTTCTGCTGCCGGCGAGAGCAATGCCATGAAGTCGTCCACGTCGCAGCGACTTTTGCCTAAGGCGCGTCGCACATCGGCATCGGTCATTCCTGCTATTCGCTCGGTTGTTTCTTCCCAGGATATATTCTTTAGTTCTTCTGAAAACATTGGTTTTAATCAAAGAATGTACAAAGGTACGAAAAATTTGGAGTATTGGGTTGGAAAAATTGTTATTGTCTTTCTATCGTATAATTATTTCGCTCGAATCTGTCTGCAATGGCATGTCTGAAAACATCTACTGCCTAATTGCCCGACATCTACTGCCAAGTTGCCTGGAATGGTTAACCTTTTTGCCCGATTTGGCAGTAGATGTTTTTTTATATGTCTATCGTAAAACTTTGCATGGTGCGCAGATCGATGCTCCAAAGGCGGTCGATGAGCGGCTCGCCATAGTTGCAGATGAGTTGCAGGACTTGCGATGCTGCCACACTTCCAACAACGGCAGGTGTCACTCCTGCAACCTCCTTGCCCGTCAGGGTATCCGAAGGAGAGGGGAGTTCCGGAAAGAGTGTACGATAGGTTGCAGAGCCTTTGCAAAGCACAGCCACCTGTCCCTCAAGACCACCTATGGCAGCATAAACATAAGGCTTGTTGAGTTCCCGGCATGTGTCGCTGATGAGAAGACGTGTCTCAAAGTTGTCCGTGCCGTCCACCACTATGTCGTACTGCGAAATGAGCCTCGTGGCGTTCGTCTCGTCCAGGCGTTCATTGTATGCAAGGACAGATATTTCGCTATTGAGGGCCCGCAACCTTTGTTGGGCACAAAGGGCCTTGGGCTTGCCCACCTGTCCCTCATCATAGAGCACCTGCCGCTGAAGGTTCGACACACTCACCACATCATCGTCAACCAGGCCAATCGTTCCCACTCCTGCACCGGCAAGATACAGAACAACAGGCGAGCCAAGTCCGCCAGCACCTACTATCAAGACGCGAGACTTGGCAAGGCGTTTCTGTCCTTCTTCTCCAATTTCCGGCAGGATAATCTGTCGTTCGTAGCGCAACAAATCAGCCTTCATTTCTTAATCTTCCTCAAATCGTGAGTAAGTTTTGCAGCACAGAAGTTCGGTCCGCACATTGTGCAGTACTCGCCTTCCACATGCCCGGCCTCCTCATAGTATTGCAGCGCAAGTTCGGGATCAAGCGAAAGATGGAACTGATCGCGCCACCTGAAATCAAATCGGGCCTTCGAAAGGGCATTGTCACGTATCATGGCCCCCGGATGACCCTTTGCCAAATCGGCAGCATGCGCAGCAATCTTGTACGTCACAACACCGGTCCGAACATCCTCTTTGTTAGGCAAAGCAAGGTGTTCCTTTGGCGTCACGTAGCAAAGCATAGCAGTGCCGAGCCATGCAATCTGTGCCCCGCCAATGGCACTCGTTATGTGGTCATAGCCCGGAGCAATGTCTGTCACCACAGGGCCAAGCGTGTAGAATGGTGCTTCGTGACACTTCTCCAACTGCCTTTCCATATTCTCACGAATCTTATGCATAGGCACATGGCCGGGACCTTCAATGAAAGCCTGCACATTCTTCTCCCATGCACGCGTCACAAGTTCGCCCATCGTATCCAATTCCGCAAACTGGGCCGCATCATTCGCATCGGCAATACAACCGGGACGCAAGCCGTCGCCAAGCGAAAGAGCCGTATCATATTGGGCAACAATATCACATATATCGTCGAAATGCTCATAGAGGAACGACTCCTTGTCGTGGAGAAGACACCACTTACTCATAATGGAACCACCCCTCGACACAATGCCACAGAGACGAGAGTCTGCCAAATGAACATTATGACGACGTATGCCTGCATGGATGGTAAAGTAGTCAACACCCTGCTCGCACTGCTCAATGAGCGTTTCCCTATATACTTCCCACGACAAATCCTCAACCCGACCGTTCACCTTCTCCAAAGCCTGATAAATAGGAACCGTACCTACTGGAACAGGACAGTTGCGGATAATCCATTCTCTCGTCTCGTGAATGTTGTTACCAGTCGACAGATCCATCAAGGTGTCGCCACCCCATTTGCACGACCACACAGCCTTCTCCACCTCTTCATCAATACTGGAACTCGTCGCAGAATTGCCGATGTTGGTGTTGATCTTCACCAAAAAGTTACGACCTATAATCATAGGTTCGCTCTCGGGGTGATTGATATTGGCAGGCAAGACAGCACGTCCTCTCGCAATTTCATCACGAACAAACTCCGGAGTGATGTGGCTCTTGATTCCCAACTCCTCGCAGTTCATGTTCTCACGAATGGCAACATACTCCATTTCGGGCGTAATGATGCCAGCCTTCGCGTATGCCATCTGAGTGATAAGATTACCATTCTTGCGCTCTTCTATCCACGATTGACGCATCCTGGGCAAGCCCTTTCTCGCATCAGCAACAAAGTTCGGATCAGAATAAGGGCCACTTGTATCATATATGTAAACCGGTTCGTTAGGCAATGTGTGCGGTATTCCATGCTCATCCTTTGTAACAGTCGGAGTAAGGTTAACCTTTGTCATGCCAACCCTGATGTCTGGGAAAAGCACTCCTTGCATATAAGCCTTCTCACGCTTCGCATATGCTTTCTTATCAACCTGCATAAAAAGAAGATTTAGTTAAGGAATGAAGTTAATGGAGAACTTGCTTCTGCAGAATCACATATTGCTCCCAAACCGGCTTCGAATGCCTGTCGTCCGGCAATAACTGCCTGTCGGAATGCATCAGCCATTCCAACCGGATCGCCAGCAACTGCTATTGCTGTATTAACAAGACAGCAGTCGGCACCCATTTCCATTGCCTCAGCCGCATGACTCGGCGCGCCTATTCCTGCATCAACAACAACGGGAACGGTGGCTTGCTCAATGATGATTTGCAAGAAGTCTTTCATGCGAAGTCCTTTATTTGTTCCGATGGGGGCGGCAAGGGGCATGACTGTTGCGGCACCGGCTTCCTCGAGATGTTTACAGAGTGTTGGGTCGGCTTGGCAGTAGGGAAGTACTACAAAGCCAAGTTTAACCAGTTCTTCTGTTGCTTTGAGTGTTTCGACAGAATCGGGGAGAAGATAACGAGGGTCGGGGTGAATCTCGAGTTTCAGCCAGTTTGTTCCGAAGGCTTCGCGTGCCATTTGTGCTGCAAAGACTGCTTCTTCTGCATTACGTACGCCACTTGTGTTGGGCAAGAGTTGTATGTTTTTGTTATGTGTGATGTGTGTGAGCAGGTCGTCATCTGCATCGTTTAGTTCGATACGCTTCATGGCAACTGTTACCATTTCTGTACCGGATGCTTCGATGGCTCGTGCCATGAGGTCGTTGTTGTTGAACTTTCCTGTGCCTAGAAACAGGCGGGAGTTGAATTCGCGTCCTGCTATTATCAGTTTGTTCTTATTCATATTTCAAAATTCTATTTATTTCTTCTATGGGATTTTCTGCTCGAAGGATTGCTCCTGAGAGTGCGATGCCCGAGATACCTGTCTGCATTATGCCTGGTATGTCTTCGGCTGTGATGCCGCCAATGGCAACGACGGGTATGTCGATGGCTGCTTCTTTTACTTTTTGCATAATGCTGCGATAGCCTTCGAGCCCGAGGGTGGGGGAGAGTCCTTTCTTGGTGGTTGTGAAACGGAACGGGCCGCATCCGATGTAATTGGCTGTTGCTTGGTAGTGAGATGCTATGTCTTCGAATGTATTTGCTGTACCTCCGATGATGACGTTATTGCCAAGGATGCGACGTGCCTCTATGATTGGCATGTCGTTTTTGCCAAGATGTACGCCGTCGGCTTTGAGTTTATGGACCAGTTCGACGTGGTCGTCTATGATGAATGTTGCGCCATATTGGTTGCAAAGCCTTCTTACTTCTGTTCCTACGCTGAGGAATTCTTCTTCGGACGCTTCTTTCATTCGTAACTGCACCCATTTGATGCCGCCTTCCAGGGCGAGGCGAATGCTGTCGAGATAGGTGTGTTGTTCGGTGAAATGTGATATGAATTGTATCATCCTCCGCAGGCTGCTTTTATGATGACTACTGATGTGCCTTCTTCCAAGGGTGTTTGTTCCCAGAGTGTTCTTGGCACCATTTTGTTTTCTATTGCTACTGCTACGCCTTTTTCGGGCAGGGAGAGTTCTTGGGCAAGTGCAGATAGATTTGCTGCGTCCGTGGTTATTGTTTTGTTGTTGACGTTTATATTCATAACATGTAGAAGTGGTTGACGGGTCCGTGTCCATGTCCTATTTCGTAGTCTGCTCCGGAGAGTATGGCGTTTGCCACATAGTCTTTTGCTCCTGTTGCAGCCTGTTGCAATGTTTTGCCTTGAGCAAGCAGTGCAGCAAAGGCTGACGACATGGTGCATCCGGTTCCGTGTGTGTTGCGTGTTGTTATTCTTTCCGAGGGAAGTTCGAGCATTGTTTTTGTTTCGATATCGTAGAAATAATCGACGAGTCGGTCTTCTATGAGGTGTCCGGCTTTGAGCAAAACGGATGTGTTGTACTGTTCTGCCAGTTGTTTTGCCGCGGCGGGGAGGGCGTTTTGGCAGTCCAGTTTTATACCCCCGAGCAGTATTTCCGCCTCGGGTATATTGGGTGTGACGACTCTGGCAAGTGGCATGAGTTCTTCCACGAGTGTCTGAATGGCAGATTCTTCTATGAGACGATGACCACTTGTTGAAACCATGACGGGGTCGAGGACGATGTTTCTTGCCTTGTGTTTACGGAGTGTTTTGCTGACGGTCTGAACTATTTCTGCCGACTGAAGCATGCCTATCTTTACGGCATCTGCTCCGATGTCGGTGAGTACGGCTTCTATCTGTCCTTCTATGATGTTGAGGGGGACTGGGTGTACTGCTTCCACTCCGATGGTGTTCTGCACCGTGATGGCTGTGATGGCTGTAGAAGCATAGCAACCGAGTGCCGATATTGCCTTGATATCGGCCTGTATTCCGGCTCCGCCTCCGCTGTCGCTGCCGGCTATTGAGAGTACTGTTCTGTAGTGTTTCATACGACAAAAGGCCATGATGCGATACATCATGACCTTCCTTATTGCTTGTTAAGTTTATGCGACTCAATCCCTACGGCAGTATTGGCTGCATCAGGTTCGAAGGTATAATCTCAGCCCCTATGGGGCACCCTTTTGATGTTCGACCTTGCAAAGTTACGAGAAATTATTGACAAATCAAAATTTATAAATTCAATTTTCTCGGTTCTTTTCTGCCGTTTATTTGTGTTTCTTCTCCGGTTTCTTCGGGAACCAGCCTTTGCGAACACGTTCGCGCTGCTCGAAAAGTTCGAGTATAGACCAGAAACTCGAGAAACTGAAGACGCCGAGCAACACTGAAAGATAGATGTTTTCCACAAAGAGCGAGCCTATGCAGCCTGCAATTCCGAAGACGAGAAACACAGGCCAGCACTTGACGCCGAAATGGTATTCGCTCTTGATGACGATAGGGTGGAACAGGCCGATGCAAAGAAATGTCCCCAATCCGAGTATGATGCCGTGAAAATTCATAATATGATTCGACTGTTTACTAATTCTATGTAAAAGTACAACATTATCACGAATATACAAAATATAACACGAAGATTAAACAACAAGTTGCATGCTCCGCACAACAACTACAACCTTTCTGCCCAAATACCTTAACCATTATTGCAAGAAAGGTCAACCATTCCGGACAAATAGGTTAACCATTATTTCGAGAATACTTGTGCTTCTTCTTACCGTAGCCCAACCACATTTCCGGACCGGCAGAACAAAGCCTACGGCCGCCGCCTGTTTCGGACATCGTTTTTATGTTTTTTTTAGATAGCAGAATTTGTGAAATAAAAAATAAACACCTAACTTTGTACACAGAAAAACAGAGTCACACCTCTGCACAAACAACATTTTACAAACCTAACAAAACAAAGAAACCATGACAAAGTATGTATGTGAAGTGTGCGGCTGGGAATATGATCCCGAAGTAGGAGTACCCGAAAAGAACATCGCCCCCGGCACACCCTGGGAAGAAGTACCCGAAGATTTCGAATGTCCGCTGTGCGGCGTAGGCAAAGACCAATTCGCCGCCGAATAAACAACACAGCCCTCCCTCACAAACTCCACAACAGCAGAGAACAAGAGGGAGGGCTTAAACTAACATGAGCAACAAGGACAATCGCATATACATCGCCATCGATCTCAAATCGTTCTATGCCAGCGTAGAGTGCGTAGAGCGTGGACTCGACCCCCTGACCACTAACCTCGTCGTGGCAGACGAAAGCCGGACAGAAAAAACCATCTGCCTGGCCGTCACGCCATCACTGAAAAAACACGGCATAGGGGGCAGGGCACGATTGTTCGAAGTCTATCAAAAAGCAAAAGGAGTTGATTTCATCATCGCCATGCCACGCATGGCCCTCTACATCGACTACAGCGCACGCATCTACAGCATCTACCTGAAATACATCGCACCCGAAGACATGCACGTCTACAGCATAGACGAAGTCTTCATGGATGTCACAGACTATCTGGACTCCTACAAGATGACAGCCCACCAACTGGCCATAACCATCATACGCGACGTACTGAAAAACACAGGCATCACGGCAACGGCAGGCATCGGCACAAACATGTACCTCTGCAAAGTAGCAATGGACATCGTAGCAAAACGCATGCCCGCCGACAGCGACGGAGTACGCATTGCCGAACTCGACGAAATGGCATACAGAAAACAACTCTGGAACCATTTCCCGCTTACAGACTTCTGGCGCGTAGGACATGGCATTGCCGACAAACTCGCACGCTACGGCATCGACACAATGGGCAAAGTGGCCCGCTGCTCCATCGACAACGAAGAACTCCTCTACCGGCTGTTTGGCATCAATGCCGAACTCCTCATAGACCACGCATGGGGTTGGGAACCATGCACCATCAACTACATAAAAAACTATCGGCCCGAAGCAAAATCCATGAGCAGCGGACAAGTGCTCTCAGAGCCATACACCTTCAGCAAAGCCCGAAACGTCGTCATGGAAATGGCAGACGACATCAGTCTAAGCCTCGTAGAAAAGCGCATGGCCACAAACCAACTCGTACTCACCGTCGGTTACGACAGAGAAAGCCTCACTCGTCCGAACATAACCTCACACTATCAGGGCGAAATCGTGACCGATCATTATGGACGTCCCGTGCCAAAACCCACACGCGGAACAGTCAACCTCAACAGCCATTCCTCCTCAAGCAAAGAAATAATCAACGCAGTCATCTCCTTGTACGACAGAATAGTTAATAAAGAACTCCTCATCCGACGCTTGAACATCTCAACAAACCACATAAAGGCAGAAGCCTACACCACTAACCCCACTTCGCACAAGGCAATACAACTCGATCTCTTCACCGACACCAATAATATCAACCAATCACAAAAGGCCAAGGAAAAAGACTTAGAAAAAGAACGGCGCATGCAAGAAGCCCTGCTCAAAATAAAACACCGTTTCGGCAACAACGCCATCCTGAAAGGCACCAGTTTCTCGGAAGGAGCAACAGGAAGAGAACGTCACAAACAGATAGGAGGCCATAAAGCATAAGCCACCACCAACATCGCATCAAATGGGAAACTACGACGACATAATCAATCTGCCACACCACGTCTCCAAAAGACATCCGCAAATGTCCATGTATCAGCGTGCCGCCCAGTTCGCCCCCTTTGCCTGCCTCACCGGACACGACAGCACACTGGAACAAACAGCAAAGCAGTTTCAGCAGAACATAATCGACATGGAAAACCCGGACGACGACATCCTTTAACCATAAAACACAACGCCTATATATATAATAATGTATAGAACTATGACAATAGACACACAAATACTCGACGAACTGACAGAGAAAGCAAAAGCATCACCACGCCTCCGAATGAACTACGACCTTCGCTACAGCGACAAAGACAACTCGCAACGAATGCTCAACGCACTCGAACCCGGAACACTTGTTCCCATACACCGACACAAAAACACATCGGAAACAGTCGTTTGCATACGTGGCCGCTTCGAAGAATATCTGTATGACGAAGAAGGCAGATTGACCGAAACAATCGACATGCATCCCGGAGGCATCGTGCTGAACATACCTGCAGGACAATGGCACAGCCTTAAATCGCTGGAATCGGGAACGGTCCTTATTGAAATGAAAGACGGAGCCTACGAACCACTAACGGAAGAAAACATCCTCAATCCATAATGTTCGCCCCAAGAGTAACGACATAAAATAAAGGGAAGCACTCTTTTCGGAATGCTTCCCTTGTTTTATCCGTGCAAAAACAGAAGGAAAAAGGATTATATTAATCCTCCTTTTTAACTACAACGCGCTTTTCTGCGATGCGAGCCTTCTTGCCGGTGAGGTTGCGCAGGTAGTAGAGCTTAGCACGACGTACCTTACCAACTTTGTTCACCACAATGCTGTCGATGTTAGGACTGCTGATGGGGAAGATACGTTCTACACCAACTGTGCCAGACATCTTGCGGACTGTGAAGCGCTTGTTCTCACCGTGACCGCTGATTTTGATGCAGACACCACGATAGAGCTGAATACGCTCCTTGTTACCTTCGACAATTTTGTAAGCAACAGTTACGGTGTCACCTGCCTTGAATGAAGGGTGGCTCTTACCTGTTGCAAATGCTTCTTCAGCAATTTTGATTAAATCAGCCATAATGCTTTTTTGTTTAAAAATTGTTTTGTCGATCACACATAGGCATAACAGGTCTCTCTTTTCCTGCCAGCGACCTATGGGAAAGCGGCTGCAAAGGTACAACAAAAAATCGACACACGAAAGATAAACATGGAAACTTTATTGATTTAACATAAAATTATGTACTTTTGCACTGAAATATCTGCAATATAAATGAGGAAAAGGAGTTTTTTTGTCATTCTTTTTGCATTGTGTGTTGTATGTTTGCAAGCACAGCAATATAAAATTCAGTCCTGTCGTTGGAAGAGAATTGATGTTACTTCTCGACTGGATTCCTTATTGCCGGCAGAGTCTGTGACAACTCTTGCACAATACAAATCGAAGGTGGACAGCATCGTTACTCCGGCACTTGGCTTGAGTCGTAAGGCAATGAGTGCAGGTAAGCCGGAGAGTTTGCTTGGCAATTGGATTGCGGATGTAATTGTCGAAGGTGGCACTGCCACCGGATTGGAGGCTGCCGACATAGGGCTCGTCAACATTGGAAGTCTGCGCGGCGAAATGCCTGACGGGATTATCACAAAGGGCAACATTATGCAAATATCACCTTTCGACAACTATATTGTTGTGCTCGAGATGCGTGGAAAGGACATGATCGAACTGATGCACGAGATAGCAGCCGTAGGGGGAGAAGCAGTCAGCAGCAGCATAAGGATGGAGATTTCGCCGGACGGGAAATTGCTTTCCTGCACTATCGACGGCAAAGAGATTGACCCCCGACGCATCTATAAGGTTGCAACGATTGACTATCTTGCCGAAGGTAACGACGGGATGACTGCGCTGAAGAAGGCTGTCAAACGTCACGACCTTGGCATATTGACACGAGACATCATGTCGGAATACGTGATTAAGCACAGAGTGATGGACAGCCACATAGAGGGAAGGATAAAGATAAAAGAACAAATTTCTGAATGACAATGCCATGAAGCGGTTCACACTCCTCATTATATTCCATTTTCTGCTCGTCATCTTTTCTGTTGCTTTAGCACGTGAAGACTCTGTTTTAATTGTCCACACAAGCGACACGCACTCTCTCATCGAGCCATTCCCTGCCAATCATGCCGACACGGCTAAAGCCGGAAAGGGTGGTTATTTGCGGAGGATTGCCCTTGTGGACGAACTTCGTCGCAGCAACTCCAACAAGGTTTTTCTGTTCGACTGTGGCGATTTCAGCCAAGGTTCTGTATATTATAATGTATATAGAGGCGAGTTGGAAGTCAAGTTGATGAACCTTATGCGTTATGATGCCTGTGCCATCGGCAACCATGAGTTCGACTATGGTCTTGAGAACCTTGCACATCTTGCCCGTATGGCAGAGTTTCCGTTCGTTTGTTGTAACTACGATTTCAGTGGAACGCCGTGCGAAGGATTGATAAAGCCTTATGTCGTCATCGAACGTTCCGGTGTTCGTCTTGGAGTCTTCGGTGTCTCTCCTCAGCCCGAAGGTCTTATACTGAAGCGCAACATGAAGGGTGTGCGCTACACTTCTCCCGCCAAGGCTGCCAAATCCGTCATCAAACATTTGCGTAAGAAGGAAGGCTGCGATGTCATTGTCTGCCTGAGCCATCTTGGTCTTGGCGAGCAGAAGGACATGGACATCGACTTCGTGCGTAACACTTCGGGCATAGATGTCTTGTTGGGAGGCCATAGTCATGTACTGTTGCCACAGCCCTTATATCTTCTCGACCGCAAGGGCGACGAGGTAATCGTCATGCACGAAGGGAAGTATGGATGCTCTGTAGGCACACTGCAGATACGTCTTTCGCAGACGGAATGACTTGCGTCTGTGCCGGAGAAAGCCGGAGAAAGTACAGAAAAAGGATTGCCCCTTCGCCATAAGGCGTTGGGGCAATCTTGTGTTTCCGGTAGGGAGACTCTCTTTTATTAGAGAGTGATTGCACCGCTGGGGCAAGCGTCTGCGCAAGTGCCACATTCTGTGCACTGCTCGGGATCGATAGAATACTTTTCGCCCTCAGAGATAGCACCTACAGGACATTCGTCGATACATGTGCCGCAAGCAACACAATCGTCATTGATTACGTAAGCCATAATTGTAGAAATCTTTTATTGTTATTACTCTCGTTTGTTCGTTTAACGCATGCAAAGATAGCCATTAAAAATGACAACGGCACATAAAAGCATAACTTTTTTCCACTTTGTAGTCAAAAACAGTGTAATGTGCAATAAAAAAGCATGCCTTTACGTTATAATAACGATGCGAACAATTCTTTTCAGGAGTTTAGTCTCCTTCGTTTTCCTGTCTCTCGCCCTTGCCGTGTTTGCCCAAGAACGCAAGGTGCAGAACCGCCCGTACATCGACGAGCGCAGGCTGCACTATGGTTTTCTGTTTGGCGTACACATGCAGGACATCGAACTGCAGAACAACGGTTTTATCGACCCGGCATCGGGCGAGCAGTGGTACGCAGAGATAGACAACTACAGTCCCGGCTTCACTGTTGGCGTCCTGGGTTCGCTTCGCCTGAACAAATACTTGTCACTACGCCTTTCGCCCACCATCCACTTCGGCCAGAAGCATGCCGTCTATCACGAGCAGAAGAGTGGGGCAGACAGCACACAGGTCTTCAAAAGTACCTATATCTCTATGCCACTCGACCTGAAGTTTGCTGCACCACGATACAACAACTTCCGCCCTTATCTTATTGGAGGCATCAATCCCATGGTGGACCTCACCACACGCAAACACGATGCTCTGCGCCTGAAACCTTTCGACCTCTATCTTGAGGTGGGCATGGGTTGCGACATCTATTTGCCTTTCTTCAAACTGAACCCCGAGTTGAAGTTCTGTTTTGGCTTGCTCGACATCATCCGTAAAGACCGCAGCGACCTCATCGACAACACACTGATGAAGTACACACAGTCTGTCAATGGCGGACGAAGCAACATGATTGTCCTGACGCTCAACTTCGAATAACACATCTGCCAACAGCCATAAGGCTATCCCGACAGTTGTTTCCCCTCTGCTTTCGAGAGAACAGTAAGTCTCAAAACTCGTCTTTGCATTGATGCATTACAGACACTGCATGCGAGAGGCTTGAAAAACACACCAGAGAACTTCGCCAACTTCTGCAGAGAAGTTGCCCGACTTCTCTGCAGAAGTTTTGCATTTACTCACGAGAAGTTTTGTAGCCCGACGAGTGGCAGATCTTTGTGCCTGCAGTCCACTTGGCAAAACGGACGAGTGGTGTTGGGTTTTCTCACTACTCATGTGTTAATTTTTGTAAGCATCTGCCTTCTAAGTCACATACTATAGAAAAAAAATGCACTGTATGTGTAAAAAAATGCTTTCAGAATGTTTCGGGTGGAATTATTTAATTAATTTTGTATAAGAAAATGCGCTTTTACCCAAAATAATGAACATTTATTCGACGACATACAGTTTTACAGATGGATGCAGAAACCTCTGGTTTTCTGCAAAATATGTCGTGAATAATTTGTTTTTCTGCGGAAATCGTGTAAACACACACACATTCTCCTCGCGCGTATTTTATTTTAAAGAAAATATCTTAAATGTCAATACATTAGCAAAGGCATTATCTCCAACTTTGCTATATATTTCCTCAGACTTATATCTGCACAATGGCGCTCCGCCCCTCCGTGCGGCGGCTTGCAAAGTATTGCATCATCGTATTACGGCGTTACCGGTAGGCACTCACCGTGTCTTTTGGGAAACGCCGTTTTATTCTTTTTATATGAAGTATGAACAATTTAATGCTTAAACCAAACATATATTTATTATGAAGAAAATATACATGATACCGAAATGTGTGTGCGAAGAAACCACGATTGAGACCACACAGATGTTGACAAGTTCTTTTACAGGTAACGGGTCGGATAGCGACGACAGCGAGTTCGGTTACGCACCCGAAAACCAGGGTCAGTGGGAAAATATGTGGGAATAAATTAAGAATAAAGAATACTATGAAACATCTATTTAGAACATTCATGTTTGCTTCGGCTGCTGCAGGGCTGTTTGCCTCCTGCCAGCAAGAAGAAATTGTGCCCGACACACCCGATGCTCCTACTGGGGGCTATCACCTGACCTTTGACGGAGGTGTGGGCATTGAGTCTGGTACCCGTGCTGTCTGGAATGACGATAATGGTTCGGGCAACCTGATTTTCCAGTGGGACTATACGCCTGAGGGAACAGAAGATTATGAGATGGTGATGGCTATTGTGGGAGGTGAACTCGTCAAGACCATTGAAGGGAACTACCACACCTACGCCAGCATCCATAAGCACAGTGCACACTCCGACGATGCTCACTGGGCA
>JAFTYP010000001.1 GCA_017461345.1 Bacteroidaceae bacterium
TAAGACCTATTCAGGATATGGGCACAACCCACACCCCATTAAGCATGGTGGTGAATGCTGCTCTGAATGCAACAAGCAAGTAACGGCAACAAGAATTCAATTATCGAAAGGAGAATAGTTATGAGAGAAATTAAAGTGTCATTTAGCGTATTTGTCTTTGATGACGAAGAAGATCATCCATGTATTAGGCTTACAGAAGATTTTGTGGAAAAACGTGTGAGAGAGTTGGGTGAAACCATTCTTGACGCTTTTGATGAGACTATCCACAATGTTGAAATTGAAGAATTGTAACTATGGCACAGGAAGTAACCAATTTCGCACGCTTTTACGCATCGTTCAATCTGTTGCCATGTAGCGGTGACAGAGACGACATGAAGCGTGACCTCGTGAGGCAGTGGACCTGGAACAGGACCGACAGCCTCAGAGAGATGACCAGGACAGAGTATGAAGCCTGTTGCGAGGCTATTGAGCGTTTGACAGGTCGCAAAGATGAGCAGAAGAAGAAACGCAGTCTATGTCTGAAGCTGATGCAGAAGTTGGGAATTGATACAACCGACTGGACGCGTATCAATGCCTTCTGCCAGGATCAACGAATAGCGGGTAAAGTCTTTGCCCGACTGACTATTGAAGAACTCGATGCGCTTGCAGAGAAGCTCCGTGCAATCCAGCGCAAAGGGGGACTAAAACAGAAAAAGGAAGTACAATCGCCGTGTACACTTACCTATTACATACCAATAGGTGACAATATGGCTCAAAGTTAAAGATATGAGAAATGTAACAGTAGAATTTCTGAATAAAAAAAAGGTTGAGATACTTGATGGTGCAACTTGGTTGCCTGAAGTGGAACGAGCCGAGTTTTTCAGCGACCTTGCGGACTGGGCATACGCCCAATACGAGGCATTGAGCATCGATGCCGATTGTGAGATGCAGGATTACGAAAATGATAACCAATAAATCAAAAGACAATGAAAGAGATTTTGAAATCAGTGGGCGGATACATCGCCAATTTTACCAAGGTGTGTTTTTTGGCACCAGTCGTATTAGTAAAGATAGTGACAGACACTGCTCTGCAGTTGTTCCTTGCCTTTTTCCACGCTCTGTATAACGAGAAGGAGGAGGTAGCTTCTGTAATGAAAGAAGTGCTTAATAAGATAGACTAACAAATATTATCACTATGAACGAGAACAAAACCACCACCGTTGAAATGACGGCTGAAGAGCAAGCGCAATACGCTGCCTTCAAACAAGACCAGGCCCGAAAGGCTGCCGAGGCAAAGGCGCAAGCCGAGCGTGAACAATATCGTGAACTTGTTGATGAGGAGTTGGAACGCAGTATTCCTATACTTCAGGCAATCAGCGGGGACATCAAAGCGTGCAAGGCACAGGTAATGGACAACTTCAAAGCCATACTTGAGATGAAGAGCGAGTTGTTCAAGACCAAAGTCAAGGATGGCCAGCGTAGTCACACCTTTACCAATAGCAAGGGTAATCTTCGTCTCACGCTGGGCCAGTATGTAACCGATGGGTACCGTGATACAGTGGAGGACGGTATCGCCATCGTCAAGGAGTATATTGCCAGCCTTGCCAACGATGAGAAAACCGAGGCGTTGGTGAATATGGTGTTCCGCCTGTTGGCACGTGATGCGAAGGGTACGCTCAAAGCAAGCCGTATCGTACAGCTTCGCAAGGTGGCTCAGGATGTAGGTGATGAGCGTTTCCTTGAAGGTGTGCGCATCATCGAAGAGAGTTATCAGCCCGAGGTAAGCAAGCAGTTTATTCGTGCCGAGGTCAAGAACGAGAACGGAATGTGGACACCCATTCCGCTTGGTATGACAGAATCATAAATGGAGGAGATATGATCCAGGAAGTAGAAAAACAACCGAAAGTTGCCTTGTGCCGCAAGTGTCGCGGCACAGGCAAACTTCGCAACCCAGAGACCCAGGAGGTTCAGGTATGCGACCAGTGCGAAGGTAGCGGGAGGGTTACAGTGAGTGCAAAGATGGTCTTTGACATTCGCCCGTACCGTACCAATCAGTAACAATCTTTAATCATCACTAACCAATGGCCAAGAGGCGTGGAGTAAGTTATCAAAAGAGAGTGACAGATATAAATAGGATATACGATGAGCATGCCAAACGCGGGCTTCCTAACCGCGAAATATGGCGCAGGTTCGTATATCCTGTTTATGGTATATCCGAACGA
>JAFTYP010000002.1 GCA_017461345.1 Bacteroidaceae bacterium
AGAGTGTACTTTTGTCGTTATTGGAAATTGTCGTACCTTTGTGCCGAAAACGTGGAATGATGGAAACATCAAACTGCAAATATCAAATAAAAGAGAAGAAACACCCTTTATTGATACGCTTTGAGCGTTAATAAACAATAAAAACGTTAAATATTCAACTTTTAGAATGCACCCTTAAATGTTATGACCATATTTATGACTTATTATTCGAAAAATATTGAGTAATAACTGGTTGTAAATACAGTGATTGTTTAGAACTGACATCCGTCAACATACCAGACTCTGTAACAAGAATAGGAAGAGTATTCGCTGGTTGCGAAGGGCTTGAATCTATCAACATACCTAACTCTGTAACAAGAATAGAAGACCACGCATTCGAAGGTTGTGAATGGCTTAGATCTTTCAACATACCTGACTCAGTAACAAGCATAGGACGCAGCGCATTCGAAGGATGCAAAAGACTTGAATCTGTCAACATTCCTAACTCAGTAACAAGAATAGGAGACTACGCATTCGAAGGCTGCGAAAGACTTGAATCTGTCAACATTCCTAACTCAGTAACAAGCATAGGACGCAGCGCATTCGAAGGATGCAAAAGGCTGAAGAAAGTCATTGTGCCTGATATCGCGGCATGGTACAGCATTAAATTTGACAATGCTTATGCAAATCCTTTAAAATATGCCAAGCATCTTTACAGCGATGAAACGACAGAAATAACAAACCTTATTATCCCCAACTCCGTAACAAGTATAGGGGACTTCGCATTCTTTGGCTGCGATGGGCTGACATCTATTAACATACCAGACTCAGTAACAAGAATAGGAAACTGCGCATTCTATGGCTGCGGTGGGCTGACATCTATCAACATACCCAGTTCCGTAACAAGCATAGGAGAGGGAGCATTTAAACTATGTGGGGAACTTATAGAAGTCAGATTAAATAATCACAACTTAATATCTTCCTCAAGGAATAACACTAATTCTATGGAAGCTATATGGTCATCTATCAATACTTGCATCATTGGGGATGGAGCCACAAGTATCGGGAACTACGCTAATTCTATGAATGCTATAGGATTAGGTGTCGGAACTTGCATCATTGGGGATGGAGCTACAAGTATCGGAAACTACGCATTCGAAGGATGCTCAGGGCTTAAATCTATCATTATACCAGACTCAGTAACAAGCATAGGAGAGGGAGCATTCTGGGGCTGCGATGGGCTGACATCTATCAACATACCAGACTCAGTAACAAGCATAGGAGAGGGAGCATTCTGGGGCTGCGATGGGCTGACATCTATCAACATACCAGACTCAGTAACAAGAATAGGAAACTGCGCATTCAAAGACTGCGAATATCTTAGATCTGTCACAATACCCAACTCTGTAACAAGCATTGGGAACGACGCATTCGGAAGATGCAATGAGTTGACGAAAGTTATTGTGCCAGACATCGCTGCATGGTGCGGTATTGCATTTAAAGGCAACATCTTGTGGTACAACCATGATTGGTATCATGACGAACCTGTACGGTATGAAAAGCATCTTTACAGCGATGAAACAAATGAAATAACAAACCTAATTATCCCCAACTCCGTAACAAGGATAGGAGACTTCGCATTCTCGGGCTGCTGTGGGCTAACATCTATCAATATACCTGATTCTGTAACAAGCATAGGAAACAACGCATTCGAGAGATGCACAGGGCTGACATCCGTCACCATACCGGACTCCGTGACAAGCATAGGAAGCAACGCATTCAAGGACTGTTTAGAACTGACATCTATCGACATACCTGACTCCGTAACAAGCATTGGAGAGGGAGCTTTCTTTGATTGCTCTGGGCTTATTTCTGTCAACATTCCCAACTCAGTAACAAGCATAGGAGGTGGCGCATTCTATAAATGCTGGGGACTTAAATCTGTCAACATACCGAACTCCGTGACAAGCATAGGAGATGAGGCATTCCGTGAATGCTCAGGACTGACATCCGTCAACATACCTGACTCTGTAACAAGCATTGGAGAGGGAGCTTTCTATGGCTGCGAATGTCTTGAATCTGTCAACATACCTAACTCAGTAACAAGCATTGGAGACTGGGCATTCTGTGAATGCAAATGGCTTAAATCTGTCAACATACCTGACTCTGTAACAAGCATTGGAGAGGGAGCATTCTATAAATGCTGGGGACTTAAATCTGTCAACATACCGAACTCCGTGACAAGCATAGGGGACTCCGCATTCTCTGGCTGCGATGAGCTGACATCTATCTACATACCGGACTCAGTAACAAGCATAGGAGGCTACGCATTCCATGAGACTCCATGGTATAATAATTTGCCAGATGGCATGGTTTATATAGGCAGTGTTAATTATAAATACAAGGGAAAGATGCCTATGGGAACTCAAATAACTATTAAGGATGGCATCGTAGGTATAGGGCATGGTGCATTCTCTGACTGCGATGGGCTGACATCTATCAACATCCCCAACTCCGTAACAAGTATAGGGGACTTCGCATTCTTTGACTGCGAATGGTTTAAATCTGTCAACATACCTAACTCAGTAACAAGCATAGGAAACTACGCATTCTCTCGCTGCGATGGGCTGACATCTGTCAACATACCTAACTCAGTAACAAGCATAGGAGACTACGCATTCTCTCGCTGCGATGGGCTGACATCTATCAATATCGGTAATGGCGTAGAGAGCATAGGATACGAAGCCTTTGCCAACTGTACATTGACAGATGTTTATTGTTATGCAGAAAACGTACCTTCTACAAAATACAATGTTTTTAATAATTCAGACATCAGAAAAGCCACACTCCACGTGCCGGCTGCATCTATCGAACAGTACAAGACAACAGAGCCTTGGAGCAACTTCGGCACAATTGTTGCCATAGATGATACAGAGACACAAGCGTCCTGACCTGCTTCGAAAGCATGGGCAGCCATCATAAAGGCAGGCATGAAAGCAATTAACGTCTTAATAACGAAAAGGCTGAAGGTACGACTTTACAACCTGAAGAAGAAATAAACTATCATTTGTCCGCTGACAAGAAATCCTGTATCTCCTTCAGCATGCCTTCTGCCATAGTCCTGCCCATGGCATAGACGTGGCGCATCTTGCGTTCGTTCTGCTCGGTTCGCCCAATGGGCAAGGTGTCCTGCGGATAAATCAACAGAATGTTCCCCTTCTGCTCCTGGTCCTCAAGGTAAGAGAGTTCGTCGTTATACATTAAATGTCTGCGCGACATCGCCTTTACAATGGCAGGATAACGACGCATGAAGAGATGGAAGAGCGGCATGAGTTTGGTCTGTTTCTTATAGAAACCCTTCGGCTGCGTCAGGATGACGATGTTGCGCTCAAAACCTTGCTCCTGAAAGTAACGCAAAGGGATGGAGTCGCTGATGCCGCCATCGAGATAAAGACGACCGTCGCGAAGCACCGGCTGCGACACCAATGGCATGGAGCCCGATGCCCGAAGCCATTCGAACCCTTCGTCGTCCATGACATCGATACGATGGTATAACGGTTCGCCCGTCATGACATCTGTGCAGACAACATGAAACTCCGTAGGATTCTTCTTGAAGGTTTCACGGTCAAAGACATCCAAGGTATTGGGCACAACGTGATATGCATACTCCGGTGCAACGATGTTTCCCGTCTTCAGCAGAGCACGCAGTCCCATGTACTGCGGATCGTCCTTGAAGCGAATGTTGTAACGGAGCGCACGACCTATCTGGTGCGACTTGTAGTTACAACCGAACAATGCACCTGCCGACACGCCTACAATGCCGTCGAAACAGATGCCCTGTTCCATCATCACATCCAGCACGCCAGCCGTAAACAAGCCACGCATGCCGCCACCTTCAAGTACCAGACCTTTTCTCATTTCACTGCAAAGGTACGAAAAAGTTCACTTCGATAACCCTTATTCCTTGTTTTTTTTGTATCTTTGCGCCCGATATGAAGAACTTTAGCGAATTGGGGCTTGCCGAACCTATCCTGCAAGCCATTGAAGAGTTGGGCTATGAACATCCCATGCCCGTACAAGAGGAAGTAATCCCGCATTTGTTGAATCAGGACGGCGATCTCGTTGCATTGGCACAGACAGGAACCGGCAAGACGGCAGCATACGGACTTCCACTGCTACAGAAAGCCCTCTCTACAAAATCCTCCTCAAAAGGAGAAACAACATGTCCCAGCATTATCATCTTAAGTCCAACGCGTGAACTCTGTCTGCAGATTGCAGACGACATGGAAGACTTCAGCAAGTATCTGCCAGAAGTGCGCATCCTTGCCGTTTATGGTGGTACGAATATCGAGCCACAGATTCGTGCCTTAAAGCATGGCGTAGATATCATCGTGGCAACTCCAGGACGACTGATGGACTTGATGAAGCGTGGCGTGGCAGACCTCTCGGAGGTGCAATACATTGTCCTCGACGAAGCAGACGAAATGCTTTCGATGGGCTTCCAGGAAGACCTCGACAGCATACTGGAAGGCATTCCAAGCGAACACCGCACCCTGCTCTTCAGTGCAACAATGAGCAAGGAGATAGAACGCATCGCACAGAACTATCTCACCGATGCACAACAGATTCAGGTAGGCAGCCGAAACGAAGGCGCTGAGAATGTGAACCACGTCTATTACATGGTGCATGCTCGCGACAAATATCTTGCCCTCAAACGCGTAGTTGACTTCTATCCGCGCATCTATGCCATCATCTTCTGCCGGACACGAATGGAAACACAAGAGGTAGCCGACAACCTGATTCGCGACGGTTACAATGCCGACGCACTGCACGGCGATCTGTCGCAACAGCAACGCGACCTCACGATGCAAAGATTCCGCAAGCACCGTGTTCAACTGCTTGTTGCCACAGACGTGGCTGCACGAGGTCTGGATGTTGACGACCTGACACATGTCATCAATTTCGGCATGCCCGACGACACAGAAAGTTATACCCATCGCTCCGGAAGAACAGGACGTGCAGGCAAGAAAGGAACCAGCATATGCATCACTGGCATACGCGAACGCTCTAAAATCAAACTGGTAGAAAAGGTAATACAGAAGTCCTTCGAACAAGGCATCCTGCCGGAACCTCGCGAAATATGTACCAAACAACTCTATCACGTCATCGACGACATAGAACGCATCGAGGTTGACGAGGAAGAGATTGCACCCTTCATGAGCGAAGTGCAGAAGCGTTGGGAATGGCTCGACAAAGAAGACCTCATCAAGAGAATTCTTTCGCGAGAGTTCGGCCGCTTCCTGCAATACTATGCCAATGCTCCGGAAATCGAAAGCACCTCCGCATCAGACAAAGGCGAAACCGGCGGACGACGTCAGAGAAACAAATCACATCAGGCCGAAGAAGGCTACGTACGCCTTTTCCTCAACGTAGGCAAGATAGACGGCATGTATGCTCGTGAAATCATCGGCCTCATCAACAAGAACGTTCAAGGCGACAAGGTTGCAGTTGGAAGAATCGACCTGATGAAGAGTTTCTCGTTCATCGAAGTCAAGCAAGAAGACCTCAACCGCGTATTGAAAGCCCTGAAGCATGGCGTAACAGTGAAGGGAAGAAGTGTTGTCTGCGACATATCGACAGACGAGCCCAAGGCTACCACCACTCATGCCCCACGCGGAGAGAAAAAGGCAACGGCACGCAAAGAAAAACCAATACGCCAGAAAGAAAAGAATACAACACCTGTAGAACGAAAAGAGAAAAAGCCCTCTCGCGAAGAACGAGGCTACACAGCACCTCGAGGAAAGAAGTTCAAGAAAGAAGACTGGATGCAGTTCCTGAACCCAGACAAGCCACAGAAGAAACACGAACTGAAAGGCGAGATGCCCGACTTCAGCGAAGAAGGTTGGGCAAGAAGAAAACCTAAAAAGAAAAAATAAACAATATGAAGAAAATACTCCTTAGCGCAACACTTTGTGCACTTTCGCTCCTTTCCTATGCCGACGAAGGAATGTGGATGCTGAATCGTATCGATGCAAAAACCGCCGAGGCCATGAAAAGCCTTGGACTGCAACTCTCTCCCGAACAACTCTACAGCACAGAACACTCAAGCCTCAAGGACTGTGTGGTCGATTTCGGTGATTTCTGTTCCGGCGTCGTTGTCAGCAAAGACGGCCTTGTCTTCACCAATCATCATTGCGGATATGGTGCCATCCAGAGTCTGTCCACTCCAAAAGATGACATACTCAAGAATGGTTTTGTGGCACGCTCACGAGAAAAGGAACGTCCGGCAGAAGGCCTTTTTGTGAAATTCCTGCAACGCACCGAAGACTGCACTGCCCGCATCGTGCAAGCCTTGAGTAAAGTTTATGAGGCACACCCGAACGAACCCAAGGCCGAACTGGACAAACAATACACCGACAGCATCATGGGTGCAGTGGAAAAAGAACTGCAAGAAAGCAATCCCGGCCTGGAGTGTCTGGTGAAGGCGTACTATGAGAACAATGCTTTCTACGCAAGTTATTATAAAGTCTATCGCGATGTCCGTCTTGTCTTCACTGCAACAGAGACACTGGGCAAGTTCGGTGGCGACACCGACAACTGGATGTGGCCCCGCCAGACTTGTGACTTCAGTGTGTTCCGCATCTATGCCGACAAAGATGGTCAGCCGGCAGAATACAGCGAAGAAAACATCCCTCTGCAAGTTGAAAACTATGCCCGCATCTCTACCGAAGGCTATCGTAATGGCGATTTCTGTATGACGGTTGGCTATCCGGGCAGCACAAGCCGTTACCTCAGTTCGTGGGGTATCGACGAGCGTGTCAATGCCAGCAATGTAAGCACCATACAGGTTCGCGGCAAGAAACAGGAAGTTTGGAAACGCTTTATGGACAACGACCGTGCTGTTGCCATCAAGTATGCCAGCAAATGGGCAAGCAGCAGCAACTACTGGAAGAACAGCATTGGCATGAACAAAGCCATTGCCAACCTCGGTGTTATAGAACAAAAACAACAACTTGAGGAAAAAATCAGGGATTGGTACGGCAACCGCAGAGACCTTACCGACCGCTTCGGACAAATGTTCTCAAAACTCAAGGAAGCATACTCCGAACGACGTAACGACATCTATGCCATGGGGTTCTTCCGCGAAACCTTCATGCGAGGCATTGAACTCTACCGCGTTGCTCATATGCTCAATACAATGCCGACAGATGCCGACAGCACAGAGGCAGAAGGTGTCCGCACTCGCATGGAAGCCTTCTTCAAGGATTATGATGCAAAACTCGACGAAGCCACAATGGCTGCCCTGCTGAAGAATTATCGTGAGCAGGTAACAGACAAGAAATACTGGCCCGAATGTTACAACATCATCGATAGCCTTTATGGCGGCGACGAAACAGCCTATGCCCATGATGTCTTTGCGAAGACCATCTGCAAAGACCTCTCCAGTGTAGAGAAACTACTTGCCGACAGCACACTGCGCGAAACAGACCCTGCCCTACTCTATGCTGCAGGAATTCCCATTAAGATGCAGGAGATTGCAGGCGACAGCCGCAATGCTTCAACTATCATTGACTATAATGAACACCTTCTCACGCAGGCTCTTCTCGAGATGGACCAAGAGATGCCACACTATAGCGATGCGAACTTCACGATGCGTCTCTCTTATGGCTACATCCAAGACTATACTGCCGAAGGCCAGCACTACCAGTATTACACCAACGCCAAGAGTCTGCTCGACAAGGCTGCCAAGCAGAAGAAGATAGAAGACTATAAGTTGGAAAAGGATATCGTATCGCTCATGAAGAAAGGAAATTGGGGACGCTATGCCGACAAGACAACCGGCGACATGCATCTTTGTTTCCTCTCAAACAATGACATTACGGGCGGCAACTCCGGCTCACCCATGTTCAATGGTCGTGGCGAACTGCTTGGCCTTGCTTTCGATGGCAACTGGGAAGCAATGTCGGGCGACATCTCGTTCGACAATAACCTGCAGCGCTGCATCGGTGTCGACGTGCGATACATGCTCTTCATTATCGACAAATGGGGCAAGGCCGACAATCTCATCAAGGAACTGCTGGCTGAATAAACCTCAGACGTTTACAACTTAACGATAACTGTTCAAAAGACTGCGAGATGTAAAATCCATGTTCATTTGTCAAGTCTGCTTCGCAAAAAGCAGACAAAAAGAAAAAACTATGAAGCACGAATTATAGATTTTGAACTTTTTTTCTTATCTTTGCAGTCGCATAAAATACAAGAAAACTAAACATTTCTTTAATTAATAACACATCCACATTAAAATGGCAACATTAGATTTGACACAGTACGGCATCACCGGCAGCACCGTGATTGCCCACAACCCCTCTTACGAAGTTCTCTTCGCAGAGGAGACAAAGGAAGGTCTCAGCGGCTTTGAAAAGGGTCAGAACACAGAACTCGACACAGTTAATGTAATGACTGGCGAGTACACTGGCCGTAGCCCCAAGGACAAGTTCATCGTAATGGACGAAAACTCTAAGGACACTGTTTGGTGGACTTCAGAAGAGTATAAGAACGACAATAAGCCCATGAGCGAAGAGGCTTGGGCACAGGTTAAAGAAATCGCCGTTAAGGAACTCAGCAACAAGAACCTCTATGTTGTAGACGCATTCTGCGGTGCTAACGAAGGCACTCGCCTCTCTGTTCGCTTCATCGTTGAGGTTGCATGGCAGGCTCACTTCGTGAAGAACATGTTCATCCAGCCTACAGAAGAAGAGTTGGCTAACTTCGTGCCCAACTTCGTAATCTACAACGCAAGTAAGGCTAAGGTTGAGAACTACAAGGAACTCGGCCTCAACTCTGAAACTTGTGTTGCCTTCAACGTAACCAGCCGCGAGCAGGTTATCATCAACACATGGTACGGTGGTGAGATGAAGAAGGGTATGTTCTCTATGCAGAACTACTTCCTCCCCTTGAACGGCATCGCTTCTATGCACTGCTCAGCAAACACCGACATGGAAGGCAAGAACACCGCGATCTTCTTCGGTCTCTCCGGCACAGGTAAGACTACTCTTTCTACCGACCCGAAGCGTCTCCTCATCGGTGACGACGAGCATGGTTGGGACGACGAGGGCGTGTTCAACCTCGAAGGCGGTTGCTACGCTAAGGTTATCAACCTTTCTAAGGAGAACGAGCCCGACATCTATGCAGCCATCAAGCGCAACGCACTCCTCGAGAACGTTACCGTTGATGCAGAAGGCAAGATCGACTTTGCAGACAAGAGCGCAACCGAGAACACTCGCGTAAGTTACCCCATCGAGCACATCGAGAAGATTGTGAAGAACGTAAACGGCAAGAGCGCAGGTCCCGACGCAAAGAACGTTATCTTCCTCAGCGCAGACGCATTCGGCGTATTGCCTCCCGTATCTATCCTCACTCCCGAGCAGACGAAGTACTACTTCCTCTCTGGCTTCACAGCAAAACTCGCTGGTACAGAGCGTGGCATCACAGAGCCCACTCCCACCTTCTCTGCTTGCTTCGGCCAGGCATTCCTCGAGTTGCACCCCACAAAGTATGCAGAGGAACTCGTTAAGAAGATGGAGAAGAGCGGTGCAAAGGCATACCTCGTAAACACAGGTTGGAATGGTACCGGCAAGCGCATCTCAATTCCCGATACACGCGGCATCATCGACGCTATCCTCGACGGCAGCATCCTGAACGCACCCACCAAGAAGATTCCTTTCTTCGACTTCGAAGTGCCCACAGAACTGCCCAATGTTAACCCCGCTATCCTCGATCCTCGCGACACCTACGCAGAGGCAAGCCAGTGGGAAGAGAAGGCAAAGGATCTCGCAGCACGCTTCATCAAGAACTTCGGCAAGTACACAACTAACGAAGCAGGTAAGGCGTTAGTCGCTGCAGGACCTCAGTTGTAAAACGCAGGTCCGAAAGCAACTGCCTTTGGTGCCAACTAAAGGTTCGCTGCAGGACCTCAGTTGTAAAACGCAGGTCCGAAAGCAACTGCCTTTGGTGCCAACTAAAGGTATGCTGCAGGACCTCAGTTGTAAAACAACAACTCACGCGACGTTGGGAGACAACCCACAGGAAGTTGCCCAACTTAACGTGACAAGTTAATAGATTTAACGTGCCAAGTCAGCCGACTTGGCACGTTATTTTTTTCGTCATCCACATAAGGAACAAAAACAAGGGTGCATCTCTCTGTCCAACATGACAAAGAAATGCACCCCATACATTATATATAATATTATTGCTGCCCTCTGTTAAAGATCTTATATAAAAAGCCCCCTTCGCAGTCGGCACTGACTTTGCGGAGGGGGTTTTTGCTATAAAGTATATGATGTGTGTGTGGCATCTTGCATGGCGTTGAGCAACTATTCTCAGCGTCACGCGTCCGTTTGGCAAAGTTCTCTGCAGTAAATCGTCAACTTCTCTGCAGAACTTTGCGAACTTCTCTGCAGAAGTTTTCAGTTGAAGAATGAGAAGTTCACGCTGCCGTAACTGCGATGTTCTACGAAGCGGGGGTGCTGCGAGAAATCGTTCTGTTTGCCGTGTTCGAGCACAAGCAGGCCGCCTTCCTTGAGCAAGCCGCGGTCCAGGATGATGTCGGGCAACTCGGGTATCTGCGACAGGGTGTATGGGGGGTCGGCAAAGATGAAGTCGAACTGCTCGCGACACTTTGCCACATACTGGAAGACATCGCCACGGACGGGCAATGCTGCTGTTTCCTGCAACTTGTCGAGAAACTGTTTGATGAGGCGATGGTGGCGTGCGTCGAGTTCCACACTGATAACCCGGCTGCAGCCTCGGCTGACGAGTTCGAGCGTAATGCTTCCAGTGCCGGAGAAAAGGTCGAGGGCAGTGGGGCCGTCGCTGAAGTCGATATAGGCTTGCAGGACATTGAAAAGGTTCTCCTTCGCAAAGTCTGTTGTGGGACGCGCCGAGAAGGAACGTGGCACTTCGAAATGTCTGCCACGATATTTGCCTGTGATGATACGCATGGAACTTGTCTTTCTTCTTCCTCCCCCGAAGGGAGGTGTAATACTATTCTATATTAAGCAGGTATTCTGCCAGTGTCTTCTGCAGTTCTTTCGATGCACCCTCATGATGCAAGACGTCGCGCTGCACATTCAACTCGAGGGCTTTCCAGATGCCAAGAAGGAGGAATATGCGGTCGTTGTCGTTGTCTGCCGACTGCGTAGCGGCATAGAGGAGTTTCGTTCGGCTGAAGACGGCAACGAAGAATTGCTTCGCTGCAAAACAAACGTATGCGTCGCGTTGCTCCATGTCTTCCGGAAACAGGCGCCGTGCCTGCTCTGTGGCAAAGTGTTCCAGTTGCATGGCATCGGAAGAACAGACCTTTACATCGGGATAATACTCCTGCACTGTGCGCAGGAGGTTTTGGTCGAGACTGAATATCATGACTGCCTCGAGGGACGGAAGCAACTGATATTGCATGTCGGCCACACGAACTTGCTGTCCGGGGAAACAGAGACGGTAGAAGGCAAGCATCTCGCTCTTGCTGAAATGCTCCAGGGGGACGATGGTGCTCGGAGCGTCTGTGGCAAACTCCACGCTCTGAAAGCGGTAGTCCATCAAATAGGGCTTTTGCAGAGCCTGCCGCAGAACGTCGGCCACATTGTCTTTCTCCGAAACGGGGAAACGGTCGGTCTGGAGTTCAGAGCCGTCGAGAGTGCTGAGTACAGAAAAAGAAAATCCATCCGCACTGAAGCGGATGGATAGTCTATAGCCAGTGAGTGATTTATTCCCAGTTGCCAGCATTGTTGTTCCAGTTGTTACCGGCATCACCAATCTTCAAGCCAGGATAAGTGCCCTTTGCGTCAGCCTCTTCTGCACGATTGTAGATGAGACGGTCGCCATACTTGCCCATGCCCTTGAGGAAACTGCTGTCGGGAGCGTTGCACTCCATAACCTGTATGATGGTACCTGAACGGGTCGTGTTGGGACATGCAACCAGTTCGAAGGTGTCGCCCTGAGAGAAAGGAATGTAGCGCATAGAGTCTGCCACGAAACCTTCGTAGTTGTAAAGAGAGTCCTTCAAAGAAACCCATACGGTGTCGCGACGGAAGTCCTGCAGACCGTTCTCGGCAATTGCCTTTTCGTCGCCGCTGTTAACAATGGCAGCAGCAGAACTTTCTGTCAAGCCCTTCTCCATCTGTTCCTCGGTAAGAACGCCATGCTTCATGATAACAGGCAACTTTCCGTTCTTGACGAAGTCGATCAACACAGACCAGTCTGCGCAATACTCACCGTTGTGCTGTGCCTTGTATGCTTCCTCGGCACTGCGAATCTCCATCAGACGGGCCTTTACCACACTCTCACGACTTACGACGTCTGCTTCGAAGTCCGTTGTATCCACGATGCTGCGCCAGCAAATGAAGAGCAGACCTACAACACAGATACTCAAAATAAGATTAATTCCTTTTTTCATGATGTTATTTGTGTATTATTTTGTATATTCGCATCGCAAAAGTAACAAGATTTCTTTACATTTCCGAGAAAACAGTCTTTTTTTTATTAAAGAATGGCAATAACTGACGATTTAGGTGCCCTTATCAGGGAGAACTTTCTGCATAATCCGACGAAAGAGCAGGAAAAAGCCATCTCCATGCTTTCCGACTTTCTGCTTTCGCGAGAGCAAGACAGCATTTTCCTGCTGAAAGGTTATGCCGGCACGGGCAAGACGTCGCTTCTGGCAGCACTGGTACGGACAATGCAACAGTTGCGTCTGCGCGTCATGCTGTTGGCACCAACAGGCCGGGCCGCCAAAGTCTTGTCCAACTATGCAGGCGCACCAGCCTTCACCATACACCGGAAGATATACCGGCAGAAGTCGATTACGGAAATGGATGTCTTCCAGAACAATATCAACCTGCGGCAGGACACACTCTTCATCGTTGACGAAGCATCGATGATTGCCAACGATGCACACGAACAGACCATGTTTGGGACAGGCAGACTACTGGACGACCTGATGCAATATGTGTACTCATGCAACGGATGCAGACTGCTGCTCGTGGGAGACACGGCACAGTTGCCACCGATTGGCGAGACAGAAAGCCCGGCATTGAGTCGCACAATGCTGGAAGGCTACGGCATGGAGGTGATGGAACTCTGCCTGACACAGGTGGTCAGACAACTTGAAGAGTCGGGCATCCTGTGGAACGCCACCATGTTGCGCAGCCTTATACAAAACGACGATGTGTACGCCTTCCCGAAACTTCGAGGCAAAAGTTTTCCCGACATCAAAGTACTGCCCGGCAACGAACTCATCGAAGCACTCGAGCAGAGTTACCGCAATCACGGCACAGACGGCACTATCGTGGTGACACGCAGCAACAAACGTGCAAACATCTTCAACAACGGCATCCGGGCACAAATCCTCGACTGTGAAACCGAATTGTCTGGAGGCGACCTGATAATGGTGGCAAAAAACAATTACTACTGGACAGAACGCGAGCAGGCAGCAAATGGCGTGACGGCAGACGCCATGACATTCATTGCAAACGGCGACGTGGCTATTGTGCGACGAATGCGCAACGAACGCTCGTTCTACGGCTTTCGCTTTGCCGACGTAACACTTTGCTTCCCAGATTATGACCACAGAGAATTGGACGTCACCATATTACTCGACACACTGCAAAGCGAAGCCCCTGCGCTGACTCGACAACAGCAAGAAACACTCTTCAACGGTGTATGGGAAGACTATCCCGAATTAACGAACAAACGCGACCGCATGAAACGACTGCGCCAGGACATATATTACAATGCTCTGCAAATCAAATATGCCTATGCCGTCACCTGTCACAAGGCTCAAGGCGGTCAGTGGGAACACGTCTATATCGACCAAGGATACATCAACGAAGAGATGCTTTCGCCCGACTATTTCCGATGGCTCTACACCGCCATCACACGAGCAACGGAACAAGTCTATCTCATCAACTGGCCAGACAACGCACTGAGCGACGCATGAGCCTTCATTACCTGCCCTGGAAAAATGTTATTCAAGGCAACAGAAAACACCTGCTCAAGTGTTCCCGTCTGCTCTAAAAAGCCACCACAAATTGTAAGAAAGCAGCCCACAAAATACATTTTGCTTAAAAACAGCAATATTCAGTAAAAAATACACACACGTAAGCACTTACTTTATTTATTTTTTTTAACTTTGCATCATAAAATATAATTATTTTTAATACGATGACAATACTCGTCACCGGAGCCAACGGACAACTGGGCAACGAAATGCGCCTCATTGCAAAAGGCTCGACAGACAGATATATCTTCACCGATGTCACAGAACAAGAGGGTGCTGAAACCACGTTTCTCGACATCACAGACCTCGATGCCATTCGTGCCATCGTCAAGGAGTGTGGCGTACAAGCCATCGTCAACTGCGCTGCCTGGACCAACGTTGATGCAGCCGAAGCACCAGAGAATCATGCTGTCGTAGAGAAACTCAATGCAACTGCTCCCGAGAATCTGGCAAAAGCCATGAAGGAAGTCGGCGGCTGGCTTGTACAGATATCAACCGATTACGTCTTTGGCAAAGAGCCATATAACACCCCTTGCCAACCGGAGCAACAGGGAACACCAACCGGCTTCTACGGCGAGACGAAGAAATCAGGAGAAGAAAAAATCAAGAATGTCTTCGACAACTCAACTGACACAACGGGTGGCTACATCATCATTCGCACAGCCTGGCTGTACAGTGAATACGGCAAAAACTTCTGTAAGACGATGCTCAACCTCACAGCCACAAAACCTCAACTCAAGGTTGTCTTCGACCAATGCGGAACTCCTACGTATGCCCTCGACCTTGCAAAAGCAATACAGGCCATCCTCGA
This sequence comes from Bacteroidaceae bacterium, assembly GCA_017461345.1. Lineage (GTDB taxonomy): Bacteria > Bacteroidota > Bacteroidia > Bacteroidales > Bacteroidaceae > Physcousia. The sequence continues at coordinate 14,844 of JAFTYP010000002.1, forward strand.
AAAGCCCGCACAAGGCACCTACCACTTCTCCAACGAAGGCGTCTGTTCTTGGTACGACTTCACACAAATGATTGCACGCATTGCCGGACACAAGGATTGCAACATACAACCTTGCTATTCATCGGAATATCCAAGTCCCGTAACACGTCCCTCCTACTCCGTTCTCGACAAAAGAAGCATTCGTGAGACCTTCGGCATCGAAATCCCATATTGGGTGGACTCTCTCGAAATGTGCATTGCCAACATCAAGAAGCAACAGACAAATGGAAGTAATTAAGACCGCCATCGAAGGCGTAGTAATCATAGAACCCCGCATCTTCAAAGATGCTCGCGGATATTTCTTCGAATCATTCTCACAAAGAGAATTCGAGGAGAAAGTCGGCCCCATCAAATTCGTGCAGGACAACGAAAGCATGTCCTCCTATGGTGTAATGCGGGGACTGCATTTCCAACGCCCGCCCTACACACAGAGTAAACTTGTTCGCTGCGTTAAAGGTGCTGTTCTCGACGTTGCCGTCGACCTGCGTAAGGGCTCTCCCACCTACGGACAGCACGTTGCTGTCGAACTTACAGAAGACAATCACAGGCAATTCTTCATACCGAAAGGTTTTGCCCACGGCTTTGCAGTGCTGAGCGAGACAGCCGTCTTCCAGTATAAATGCGATGAGTTCTATCATCCCGAGGCAGACGGAGGCATCAGCATAACAGATGAAAGCCTCGGCATAGACTGGCAAATCCCCACAGAGAAAGCCATCCTCAGCGAAAAAGACACCAAGCATCCAAACCTCAAGGACTTCGAAAGTCCATTCGATTATAAAGTATAATTATGAAACGTAGCATTGTCATAACTGGCGGCGCCGGCTTTATAGGCAGTCATGTGGTACGCCTCTTCGTAAACAAGTACCCGGAATATAATATCATCAACCTTGACAAGTTGACCTACGCCGGCAACCTTGCCAACCTGAAGGACATCGAGGACAAACCCAATTATAAGTTTGTAAAGATGGACATCTGCGACTTCGACGCCTTCTACAAACTGATGCAGGACGAGAAGATCGACGGCATCATCCATCTCGCAGCAGAAAGTCATGTGGATCGCAGCATCAAAGATCCTTTCACATTTGCTCGCACGAACGTCATGGGAACTCTCTCCCTGCTGCAAGCAGCCAAACTCTATTGGGAAAGTCTGCCGGAGAAATACGAAGGAAAACGTTTCTATCATATCTCGACCGACGAGGTGTATGGTGCCCTCGAAATGGATCATCCCGAAGGTATCAAACCGCCTTTCACCACGACAGCCAGCAGTTCGGAGCATCATCTGGCATACGGCACTGATTTCTTCTACGAGACAACGAAGTACAATCCACACAGTCCGTACTCCGCTTCGAAAGCCTCGAGCGACCACTTCGTCCGTGCCTTCCACGACACTTATGGCATGCCAACCATCGTGACGAACTGCTCCAACAACTATGGACCCTACCAGTTCCCGGAGAAACTGATACCTCTCTTCATCAACAACATACGTCATCGCAAGCCACTCCCCGTTTACGGTAAAGGCGAAAACGTGCGCGACTGGCTCTATGTAGAAGATCATGCCCGAGCCATCGACACCATCTTCCACAAAGGTACTATTGCCGAAACATACAACATCGGTGGTTTCAACGAATGGAAGAACATCGACATCATCAAGACTGTCATCAACACTGTTGACCGTCTGCTGGGCCGTCCCGAAGGAGCCGACATGGACCTCATTACCTACGTCACAGACCGCCTGGGTCACGACGCACGTTATGCCATCGACTCAACCAAGTTGCAAAAGGAACTTGGATGGGAGCCGTCGCTTCAGTTCGAAGAAGGCATCGAAAAGACAGTCAAGTGGTATCTTGAGAACGAGGCTTGGATGGACAACATCACAAGCGGCGACTACGAAAAGTACTACGACGACATGTACAAGAACAGATAAAGAACAAACACTATATTAACAAATCATATAACATTATTTATTATGAAAAGTCGTTTTCAAACAAGAGTGAAGGCATTGCTCGCAGCAGCACTGCTGACAACTGTTTCCGCTGTACAGGCAGAGGAAGCACCCGAGAACTATGTTTCCTATCCCCATGCATTTATCAGTGCACAGGGCGGCGGACAACTCACGTTCTCCAATTACAACAACTGGCAATACATTACTCCCACCGCAAGCCTTGGTGTAGGTGTACACTTCACACCGGTATTCGGCGCACGCGTTCACGTTAATGGCCTTTGGAACAAAGCCGGCATACGCATCGACGGTGTCGACACAAAATACTCTTGGAAATATGCGACAAGCAACCTCGACGCGATGATCAACCTTGTCAACCTCTTCAAGAAGAACAACTACAATCCTGTAAACGTATACCTCATTGGTGGTGTAGGCATCAACTACTCATGGGACAACGAGACCTCTCCCCTGCTGAAGCAGTACCTCAACACGATTGACACACGAGCTCGTTTGAGCCACAACTTCCGTGTCGGCACAATGCTCGACGTGAAAGTTGCCCGCAACTGGAGTGTCAATCTCGAGGTAGATGCCAACAGCCTCAGCGATCGCTACAACAGCAAGTACAGTGGCAGCGACGACTGGCAACTCACAGCACAGGTAGGTGTTACATATAAGTTTGGTGTCCGTGGTAAGAGATCCGATGTATATAACGCTATTACAGTGGGTGAATTTAACGATGCCGGCAGAAGCGAAGCCATCCACGGCAAGACTGAATATGAGTCCAAAATTGACACCATATGGTATGACGAAGAATCAGTTACGGAAGAGGTTGTAAAAGCGCAGATGGAGAAAAATATCTACTATGACATTCGCGAAAGCCGCTTAGCAAATCCGCAAGTAGAAATTGATGCAATTGCCGATTTTGTTAAGCAACACAAGGATTGCAGCGTAATTGTTACTGGCTATGCTGACAAACAGACAGGCAATCCCGCCGTCAATTTAAAGTACTCAAAAGAACGCGCAGAAAAAGCGACAAAAGGCCTGATTAATGCAGGTGTACCTGCTGCCATCATTACAACAACAGCCAAGGGCGATACCGTTCAGCCATTCGCCGAGAACGATAAGAATCGTGTTGTTATTGTTGTGGCTAACGGTCAGAAAACTGTTCAGAAGAAGGTTACAACGAGAAAGTACCGTCTCGAAGAAAAGAAGTAATTATTGAGTGAACAGATTATATATTCTTGCTGTCTGGTAAAATTAGAAATTATCAGACAGCAAGAATTTTTAAAATAGAAAGCCCCTAAAAACTGTATTTGATTATGTTCCGTAAGCGTCATCTCATCGTGTCCTTAATTGCGGCATCATTGTCAGTAGTGTTATTACTTGGTGCCCGTGGTTTTTTGAGTATGATATCACTCCTTAACCCGGTAGAGCGTGCCCTTGCAAATTTCCACATGACAGACCTCTTCTGTGAAACAGAAAATGGGAACTCTCCGCAGGACACAAGTAGTGTGATAACGATTGTTGATATGAGCGAGGTTTTTAATCGGGCAGAGTTGGCCACGATTATTGAACATATTGATAATTTGCAACCTGCTATTATAGGAGTTGACATACGCTTTGATGGAGAGAGAGACGATCACATCGGTAATGAACGACTTATAGAAACTGTGCTTAACACAAACTCACCCGTTGTTTGGGCAAACGAATTGAGTGATTGGAGCGACGAAGGAAAACAGTTTACTAAAGTTTTACATTCTTTTTTTGTTGACCGCGGAATACAGGTAGAAGAAGGTTTTACCAATGTTCAACACGACATCAATGGTGGCACGGTTCGTTCCTATGGAATAATGCGACAGGTCAACGGGTTTACCACATACTCGTTACCAGCCAAACTGGCAATAGCCATGACTGGAGACTCTACAATTCTTAAGAAGTCTGACGATTGTAATATACGATATTCATCCACTCACTTCCCAACTGTTCCTTTTGATAAAATAACCGAGAATGCAGATCTAATACGAAATCACATCGTTATTTTAGGAGCATTACATGACAAACGCGATATGCATTATTCTCCCATGGGACCTACGTCGGGCGTATCTATAATAGCATTCGCAACAAATACCTTAATCAATAACAATGCTCCACGAGAACTATCTTTCGGTTGGACGATTGTACTGAGTCTACTTCTTATCTGGCTTGCAGAAGTAATGCATAAAGCATTCATCTGGGTAACGAGTCAAATCACATGGCTTAAAAGAATTGCAGAGAGAGGCATTTTAGATGGCATCTATACATTATCATATTTAGTTTTTGTCCTTGTTCTGATAGACTATTTCGTGTTCAAAATCACCGGTTTTTATTATGATACAGCAATTATTATAATGAGTATTCTCCTGCTTGACACCTCACGCCAAATTTATGATTTAATAAAAGAAACAATATCCGGAAGAAATAATTTTATTAATTAACAGAATATGAAAACACTATTTCTTTTTTTACTCTTTATTCTACCTTTTTCTGTTAACTCTAAAGAAGAAAAAGAGCAACTTTTTGTATCAGAAATTTCAGGTGATCCCATTCTAATGCAATCTGGAAGAGAGAAAATACAAATCTCAAAAAGTCAACAGCTCACGAAAAAGGATATTTTAATAATTGGCGAAGGGAGTACACTCATTCTGCTTGAACCTTTGAATTGCAACCGCTACACATTAAAGGGCCCCTATACGGGAAACATTGCTGGCTACATAAAACGAAACGAACAGAATAGTGTACGCCATATTTCCAAGACATACTTCAACTTCTTGTTCGCACGCATGTTGTCCCCTAAAAAAACACACAAAGAACAGAGCGAAACAAGTTCCACCTCTGCCTTGCGAAAGGGAGATTCTATCCTCGCACCCTGCGAAAATATCAGTTCATTGCGTCACATCACTGATAGTCTGACAATCTATACTGTTGACACGTTGGCTTCTGCTCCTATAGATGCTTGCAACAAATAACATATACTATGTTCCCAAAAAAGATACACCTACTTCTCATATTACTGGCTGTGCACATTAACATATATGCGCAGACTATAGATAGCTTGTATATTAAACTTGACCTTGGACTTCAAGCTATACAGGATGAGCGTTACGTAGATGCTTTTGGGAATTTAAAATATTATATTGACAATGCACCAACAGAAGAGAAAGAGACAACAGATTACACCCACGCAGCAGTTAACTACAGGAAAGCAATCGGAGAGATTAACGAAAAACGTAAAGTCTGCTATAAAGAGGCTGTAAAAGCAAAAGAGCGAGGGCAGCAAAACCAATTAGACAGTTTATGCGAGGATTACCTAAGGCTATGTGTTCAAAACGATTCTAAGAAAACATTCGAATACACCTTTGCACTGACTCAACATGCGATGAAACGCCATCGGAAAGGGGATACGAATGAGTGCCTTCTATGCTTGAATAAAGTTTTGGAGATCCGCCATTCCTCACATCTAATCGACAGCATCCATATGGGTGAGACACTGAACCTAATTGCCTCCATAGAAGGCCAAAGAGGAAATTATAATAAAGCAATACATCTGTGTACCAGGGCTCTGAATCTGTATGAGAATCGATACGGGAAAAAAGGATTATACTATGGAAAAACCTTGGTTAATGCAGCAAACTACTATACATTGCGCAACGAACCAGGTGATATAAATCGTGCTATTGAACTTAACGAATTAGCGGTAAAAATTCTTTCAAAGAAGGAGCCAAGTTATATGCAGGCCCTAAACAAACTATCAGTCCTATACTCTTCTTCCAATGAGCCATCCAAAGCAAGGAAATACACAACTAAAGTGTCTCAAACGAAGAACGGGAATAAAAATGATCTCAATTACGCAAGTTACCTCAGCAACGAAGCCATAAACATGGCAAATTCAAATAACTTCCCCCAGGCTCTCGAATTAGCAAACAAAGCCATTGATATTTTCAAAGCCCATGGTGATACAGCGAGCCTGAATTATGCCCGTCTACTTGCCAACACAGCACAGTTCGAAAAGCATTTGGAGAGATATAAGCCTGCTATCTCTCTATGGAAACGAGCCGTTACCATTTTTGAGAATATCGAAGGGAGTAAAAGTGTGAACTACATAAGTTGCATGAGCGAGATATCGGCAGCCTATACTCACATCGGAGATCTTAACAAAGCCACCGATATTGACGAAATTTTACAAGACGCTGTTTCCTCACAGGCACTAAAAGCAAACCGAAACTATGCATATACTCTCATGCACCAGGCTGCGAATATGGCAGAAGATGGGAATTACCATCAAGCCACACTACTTCAACAAAAGGCACTCTCAATCTTTCGCACCCGCCATGAAACTACAGACGAAGCATATGCATTAAACGAACTCTCTAATTATCTTTATCACACTGGGAAACTACAAGAGGCTATAGACTCCTGTAGCAAAGCACTGAGTCTATATGAGCAGATACCAGACGAAAAAGAGAAGTATGCACTGACATTAAATAATCTATCCATATATTACTATGAGGCAAAGCGTTTCGACGATGCCCTTTCTGCCAGTAAAAAGGCTATTGTGCTCTTCGATAAGTATGACTTGCCACATTCATCGTTTTACACCAAAATCCTTACAAATCAAAGCCTTTTTGAGGCTACACGTGACAGTTTAGACATTGCCATCTCCCTCAGCACAGTTGCCGACAGTATCCAACGTGAACTCTTAGGTGAAATCCATCCAGACAACGTCGTACTACGATTTAATCTTGCCAATTACTTCCTGGAATCAAATAAAACAGACGAAGCACAACGTTTTTTCCATGATGCACTGACAACGCAAATGCTACATGTCCGTAACAACTTCTCCCACTTTTCCTCACGCACAAGAGAACAATACTGGAACGCAAAGAATTATATTTTCCATTCCGCACCCTACATGGCATGCAGAATGGAGGACAATGATTCGGCTCAAGTTGATGCGTACAATGCATTACTATTTGCAAAAGGGCTGTTACTCAACTCAGAGATTGATTTCAACAATCTTCTTGCCAATGCATCAAATCCAGAACTACAGGAGAAACACAAAGCATTTAGAGAACTCCACAATGAGATGGAGGGCATTTGGCGTCATTCGACCAAAGAATCGAAAGAACGTTTGCCAAAACTAATCGCAGAATTAAATCATTTGGAACGTGAACTAATGAAGGATAGCAAAGAGTTTGGCGACTTCACGGAATCCATGACTATTTCGTATCCTCAAATCGCCAAAGCGTTGCAAAAGGATGAGGTTGCGATTGAATTCTTCAATATTGAGACAAACAGCGGCGATCAAATATACTGGGCACTTTTGGCACACAATGGAATGAAAGCCCCCAGATTAATCCGTTTGTTTAGCGACAGAGAACTTAATAAATTCCAATTCCACAACATTCCCCTTACCAAGGCGCTGAATGAAGAAAAGTTCATTGGCGAAATCCTTCAAGACCCTTTAATCGGGGAACTCGTTTGGGGAAAGATTATAGCAGAACTTGATGGCATTAAAACCATCTGGTTTGCTCCGTCCGGATTGTTCTATCAGTGGGGAATAGAATATCTGCAATACGCCGGCCGTCGTATCAACGATCACTATACCATACATCGTGTGTCGTCAACGAAAATGATTCTACACCGAGACAAGCAACTGGCAAATTCCCCAAGGCGGGCTGCCATTTTCGGTGGCTTAGACTACGAAGCAACAGCACAAGAACTGCTGACGGCAAACACGCAGATTCCCCAAAGGCTTGCAGAGATGAGTCGTGACTACGTCCAAGAATATGCAAGTAGATTCGCTGTAGATTCCATCGATATTGCAATGGCCGAAGCACGCACCATGAATGCATTTGCACGCGACGGACGCGGCAAAGTCGGTTACCTTGCCGGTACAGATCACGAGGCGGACCAAATCGGTGAATGTTTGATGATGAACGACATCCAGTCTGAAATGTACAAAGACGTGAACGGAACGGAAGAGGCTTTTAAGGCACTTAGTGGGCGTGGCATATCAATACTTCATGTTGCCACACATGGCTTCTCCCTTTCTGCAGAGCATATTAGTCAACATCCAGATGCTCTTACATATCTCAACATTTCCGGCAACTCGGTCGCAGAATCTGACAACAGTCTGTGCTTGTCGGGTCTACTTCTGTCTGGTGCAAACAACGTACTGAGCGGCAAGGCTCTTCCTGAGGGCATGGAAAATGGTGTCTTAACTGCACACGAGATTGCCAAACTCGACTTACGCGGTCTGGATCTGGCAGTTCTTTCTGCTTGTCAAACAGGAAACGGCCAACTAAAGGAAGATGGTGTGTTTGGCATACAACGTGGCTTCAAGAAAGCCGGAGCACGCACCTTGCTGATGAGTCTGTGGGAGATTGACGATACCGCTACTCAAATCCTTATGGTCGAGTTCTACCGAGCATTATTGAATGGTAATAGTCCTACTCGGGCACTCCACCATGCTCAGGATATTCTTCGCAGCAATCCAAAGTATTCTTCGCCATTCTATTGGGCATCCTTTATAATTCTTGATGATATTTCCTAACAAAATTCTTACAGCATAATGGCGAAATATCATTGATTTGAATGTCTGAAAGAACCCTTCCCCTCCTCTCCTACTTTTGCCTGCCAACCACACATGTGTGAACTTGCAAAACTTCTGCAGAGAACTTCCCAAACTTCTGCAGAGAAGTTGGGCAAGTTCTCTGCAGTAAATCGTAAATCACTTCTGTGCATCATGACGCCCCCTGCAGTCCACTTGCTAAAACGGACGCGTCTGTTTGCCCAACTCCACGCGTGGGGTTGGCAAGCGGGAAACTGTCTGAAGCAATGGATTTACCTTTTCAGTTCCTTATGCGACTGCAGCCATCGATTGATGTTGCGCATGAGGCCTTCGTATTTGGCGCGTTTGACGGCGGAGCCTTTGAAGAGAGTTCGGTACTGCTCCTCGGTGAGGTTTCTCCAGTCGTCGGGTGTCATCTCCAATAAGGCGTCGGAAGGTTGGAAGGCTGGTTCTTGGGTGGGCTGTGCCTCGACGAATTGTGGTGTGGCACGCAAGCAACGGTCGCAACCGTAGAAAGTCTGGTGGAGCCGTATCTCTTCGGGGAGGTCTCCACGGTGTTCTATGGTCTGATAACTGATACACTTTCTTGCATCCAGCCCTTCGGCAGTGAGAGCCGGGCAAAGTGCCTGCCAGCCCGACCTTGTGGGCATGGCTTCCGGCAGGGGGGCATCGTAAGAGTCGGCTTCGGATGTCAGGAAGAGTTCGCCAAGAAAGACGGTGGGTCCGTAGCCGGGCACAGCAATCAGTCCGCTTGACGTAATGGTGCCTATGCCGCTCTTCCAGGCCCAGTAGCGTTCGAGCACGGGTGCGGTGTCAACAAAGCAGCGGCCTTCGAGCCCGCAGGTCTGCATGAGTTCCTGCATCCTTTGTTTCATCACGTCGTGATAGTCTTTTCCCTGTGCATACAGGCTGATGGCAGGCTGATGCCGTTCGGGCATGAAGTTCATGGCAAGGCTGACGATGGTTCGCACGCCCGGCACGAGGAGGTGGGGCTGGAGACGCATATCGACATTGCGACGCATATAGTCCATCTCGGCACAGAAAGCGCTTTCCAGCCAGTGGCGGTAGCGTTCGGCAAACGGTTCTGCCACGGGTTCTGCCTTTGCCAGACCGCATGCAACAAAGCCCAGGCGCAGGGCTTGGGCTTTGATGTCTGTGCTATTCAATAATGCCGAACTCATATCCTTCCTGTTTCAGCCAGACAAGAATCTCCGGCAGGGCGTGTTTGAGTTTGTCGATGCTCTTGAGCGAGTCGTGCATCGTAATGATGCTGCCGTTTCTGGTGTAGCGTTTCACGTTGTTCACAACATCGTCGGCGGTGAGCAGACGACTGTAGTCGCGTGTCACGACATCCCACATCACTACCTTTAAGCCACAGTAGCGCAACACTCGGTATTGCACCAGCCCAATCCAACCGTGTGGTGGGCGGAAGAGATTGGTGTGGAAGATGTCGTTAGCCTTTTTGATGTTGGCAAGATAACTCCACGGACGGTGGCGAAAACCGGAGAGGTGGTTGAAGGTGTGATTGCCTATCTGGTGTCCTCTTCGCCGCACTTCGTCGAGCAAATGGGGATACTTCACCGCATTGTCGCCTACCATGAAGAATGTCGCCTTCACTTCGAAGCGGTCCAATGTGTCGAGGATAAAAGGTGTGGCCTCCGGTATCGGACCGTCGTCGAAGGTGAGGTAAACAATCTTCTTGTCGGGGTTTATCCGCCATAGGGCATGGGGATACAACCAGCGAAAGATGCGTGGGGGCTGCTCGATGAACACGACGTCTATTTGCTTTTCTGACGATTTACTGTTTATGGTTTACAGCGTATCGTCTTCGTAACTTTCTTCCTCGGCGTCGTCAGCATCCATGCTCATCCCGACTGAACCATAAAGGCGTCTTTGGATGAGTTGGTTATAGACGTCGAGTTGTTTGTTGAGTTCCATCGCCTTGTCGCTATCGGCACTCTGCAGAATTGAAACTGCAGCATGCAACTGATAGAGGTAGTAGAAGCACTCCTTCTCGCTGATGAGCAATATCTTGTTAGGCAGACTCAGGTACCAATCGAGGTACTCTGTCGCCTGGATGGCAACGGGATAGACGATGTCGGTGGCTTCTTGTTTCTTGCCCAAAGTGTTCCAGACGCGTGCCAGTTCCAGCGAACCGCTGCCGTAACTGTGTGGCACGGTTGTCGGAGGAATCACCTTCTCGGCTTTCTCTACCACCTTGGCAGCCTTGTCGAGTTTGCCCTCCTGCACAAGTCTCGTAGCAAGCATGGAGAACACACGACGGTGTGTGCCACACATACGCATCACCGTTTCGTCGAGATAGATGCCGGGCTTGTCGATGCCACCGAAGGCAAAGCGCGTCATCAGGTTCTCATACATCTTCTCTGTGTCGATGTTTTTGCCGCTCTTGGCTGTATTGAAAGGTGTGATGCGGTTGGCAAGTCCTTCCTGAACAAAGTAGTCACCCAGGTTGCCATAGTTGTCCTTTCCAACGGTCATGGCAACATAAAGCGGACGTTCCCAATTACATTGCAGGAGCATTTCGTACATCATCATCTCGCTCTTATAGACGGCCCTCTTGCCCTTAAGGCTGATGTGCATCTTGTCGGGGATGCTGTCGGCAGCCATCATCATACCGCTGCGACGGACTGCTTCCTTGTCGATGGTCATGACAATGCTGTCGGTCGGGATGAAACGCAGGTCGGGATTGTCGCTAAGCACCCACTTGTCGATGATATTCTTAAGTTCGAAGGGATCGTCGCCCAGAAGTTCACGAAGTGTCTCGGGGTCGTCCTTATAGGATTCAACAAGACGTTCCAGTGTGCCCGGACGTACGGTGATGCCTTCTCTTGTGCCTGCCACGTACTGCAGACGGCTCCAGTGAATGGGCACTGCCGGCGATTCGTAGGCAGGACGCTTCATCTGGTCGATGTACCAGTCTATTTGCAGATACGAGAGGTTACAAACACGGGCATCGGTGCGGAAGCCTTCTGTCTCCTGTGCATACCAGAGGGGGAAGGTGTCGTTATCGCCGTTGGTATAGATAATGGGATAGTTGTCTTTGTCGAGCGACTCAAGGTAGTTGCGTCCGAAGTCACGGCAGGCATAGCGACCACTGCGGTCGTGGTCGTCCCAAGTCTGTCCTGCCATCTGGATGGGAACGAGGATGCAGAGGCAACTCAACACGGCACTGAGTTTCTCGTTCTTGAGGACCTTCTGCAAATAGTAGGCAATGGCGGCTACGCCAAGACCTACCCAGATGGAGAAGGCGTAGAAGGAACCGGCATAGGCATAGTCGCGTTCGCGAGGCTGTGCCGGTGTTTGGTTGAGGTAGAGCACTATGGCGAGGCCTGTCATGAAGAAGAGGAAGAAGACGATGCCGAATTGTTTTTCGCCTTCGCCGTTGTTCTTCTCGTCGTTCTTGAAGAGTTGCCAGAGCAGACCTATCAGGCCGAGCAGCAGCGGCAGACAGTAGAAGACGTTGTGCCCCTTGTTTTCCTTGAGTTCTGTTGGCAGTTTGCTTTGGTCGCCAAGGCGCATGTTGTCGAGGAAGGGGATGCCGGTGATCCAGTTACCATGTTCCCATTCTCCGTAGCCTTGCAGGTCGTTCTGTCGTCCTGCGAAGTTCCACATGAAGTAGCGCCAATACATGAAGTTGACCTGATAACTGAGGAAGAATCGGAGGTTCTCGAGTTGTGTGGGTGTCTTTATCTGTACCATTTCTCCACAGCGCTCGTAGGTCTTTGTTTTTCCCTTTACGCCACCCATCCAACTTTCGTAGGCGTTGGTGTGGCGTTCGCTGTACATGCGGGGGAAGAACATGTTTTGCTGATAGACATAATCTGTCTTGTAGCGTTGTATTTCGTAGCGGTCGGGCTCGTTTTCCTTGTCTTGTTTCTCTTTACGCTGATAGACGGGAGCGCCTTTTTCGCTGACGGGGACGCAGTAGTTGCCGTCGGGTTTGAGGAGAACCTGGCTGGTGTAGGCGGGTCCGTAGAGCAGTGGGCGGTCGCCATACTGCTCACGATTCAGGTATGTTCCCAGTGTGAAGATGTCTTCGGGCGAGTTCTGATCCATCGGAGTGTTGGCAGAACTGCGGATGACGATTACGGCATATGAACTGTAACCAATCATTATCATGAGCATACAGAGCAGCGAGGTGTTCATGAGACGTGCGGAGACGATGTTCTTGCCGTCTTTCTTCCAACGGAGGAGGAAGAAGAGAACGCCCAGCACAACAACGCCACAGAGGAAACTGCTCCAGCCGTGTCCGTAGAACGGGATGCCCAGCATGCCTACGCTCAGCAGGTAGGAGAGTGTCATGCGGATGCGGCTTTTCTGTTTGATGGTTTCCCAAATGCTCCAGAGCACGATGCCTACCAGCAGGGCGATATAGACGATGACGCCGGTATTAAAAGGCATGTTGAATGTGTTGACAAAGAGGAGTTCGAACCATCCGCCTACCTTTACGATGCCCGGCACGATGCCGTAGAGCACTGCGGCAATGAGGAGTCCGCTGCCGGCCAGCGCGAGCATGGCACCCTTCATGGTGGCATTCTTCACCTTACGATAGTAGAAGATGAGCACGAGGGCGGGCAGACAGAGCAGGTTGAGCAGGTGGACACCGATACTCAGGCCGGTGAGGTAGGCTATGAGGATGAGCCAACGGTCGCTTCCGGGCTCGTCGGCATGGTCTTCCCACTTGAGCATCAGCCAGAAGACGACTGCCGTGAAGAGGCTGCTGTAGGCATATACCTCGCCTTCCACTGCGCTGAACCAGAAGGTGTCGCTGAAGGTATAGACCAGTGCACCGGTCAGTGCACTGGCTTCCACCGTGATGAGTTGTGCCAGGTTCTGCACCTGTCCGTTCGCGCCGACCAGTTTTCTTGCCAGATGACTTATGCTCCAGAAGAGGAACATGATGCAGGCTGCGCTGAAGAGGGCACTCATCATGTTGACCATCAGTGCAACTTTCGTGGGGTCGCTCACGAACTGTGTGAACAGATTGGCAGTGAGCATGAAGAAAGGTGCCCCAGGGGGATGGCCGACTTCGAGTTTATAGGCTGTTGTGATGAACTCGGGGCAGTCCCAGAAACTTGCTGTTGGTTCCACCGTGCTGCAATAGACAAATGCAGCAATGGCGAACGCAAGCCACCCCATCAGGTTGTCGATAAGTCTGAAATGCTTCATTTCGTGCGCTTATATAATATAATAAGATGTATATAATTTCGTGCAAAGGTACGACTTTTTGCTGACATATATGCTAAAGGGGCAGATTTATTATATTTGATTAACTTTTCCGCTCTGCTTTTCGTCCCATGCCATTCCCCCTCATTTCCTGGCGGAATGTGCAGTCACAGACGCCTGCAATGCTCTGACTGCCAGGCAGAAACCCGGCAGATGGCAGAGCCTTATCCTGCAAGGCCAAGGCCCTCCTCCAAATAATGGTTAACCTTTTCGGGCAAATAGGTTAACCATTATGGTCGGAAGGCTTAACCATTATTACCAAAAAGGTTAACCTATTTTCTCCCTGTGGCAGTAGGTGTTGCAACTCCCGCCATTGATGCCGGATTGTGCAGGTATTGCCCCGGCGAAGAGACAATGTGCGTGTCAGGCTAATTTTTCTGCTGAAATGTTTGCATAAGTTCGGAATTTGTCGTACCTTTGCAGCGCTTTTCGGAGAAAGGTACTCCGTTTGGGCGCTTAGCTCAGCTGGTTCAGAGCATCTGCCTTACAAGCAGAGGGTCGGCGGTTCGAATCCGTCAGCGCCCACAAAGAAGGAGCAAAGTCGATAAGGCTTTGCTCCTTTGTTTCGTATAAGAGGGTCGGCAGTTGACTTCGTCGAGCAAAAACTTCTTCCCTACGGTCAGGCTATGGTTTCTCCTCCGCATGGGTGTCAGAAAATAAAGGTTAACCATTATTGGCAAAATGGTTAACCTCTATGGACGGAATGGTTAACCTTTATCTCGAAATAGGTTAACCATTTTTATCGGGTAAGAATGAGGGAGTTACAATTCTCCCAGTTCGCGGCTGATTTCCTGCAACTCGGAACGGATGGATTGCAAACGGTCGATGATCTGAGATGCATCGCTGGCAGCCTTGCGATTCTTGGTCAGCACCTGCTTGGCGGCCGCAATCTTCATGCCACGCACCTTGAGCAGATTGTAAACGAGGCGCACCTCTTCGATGTCTTCCTTCGTGTACTGACGGACACCTCGGCCGCTCTTCTTGGGCTTGATGTTGGAGAACTCCTTCTCCCAATAGCGCAGCAACGACTCTGCCACATTGAACTGTTCGGCCACTTCGGCTATGCCGTAGTATTTCTTGAGTTCTTTGTTCGGATTGTATGCCATGTCAATTTACAATTTGACGATTAACTATTTACAATTTACTATGCAACTCATAATGCACATTTTCGTTGCAAAAGTATAAAATTAAACTCAAAAAACAAAGCACATGGCACATAATTCATAAATAATTCGTACATTTGCACGCGTTTAACAACGCAACCCAACAAATCACAAATAGTAAATCGTCAAATCACAAATAAAATGATGACAGCAAATGAGATACGCAATTCGTTCCTGAAGTTTTTCGAATCCAAAGGACACAAGATAGAGCCTTCAGCACCCATGGTAGTGAAGGACGACCCCACACTCATGTTCACCAATGCCGGCATGAACCAGTGGAAGGACATCATCCTCGGCGCACGCGACCCGGAACCCCGACGTCGTGCCGACAGCCAGAAGTGCCTGCGCGTCAGCGGAAAGCACAACGACCTGGAGGAAGTAGGACATGACACCTACCACCACACCATGTTCGAGATGCTCGGCAACTGGAGTTTCGGCGACTACTTCAAGGAGGGTGCCATCGACATGGCATGGGAATACCTCGTGGATGTACTGAAACTCAACCCGGAAGACCTCTATGTCACAGTCTTCGAAGGCAGCCCCGAGGAGAACCTCGTCCGCGACGATGAGGCAGCAGGCTACTGGCTGAAACACGTCCCCGCCGACCACATCATCAATGGCAACAAGCATGACAACTTCTGGGAAATGGGCGATACAGGCCCATGCGGACCCTGTTCCGAGATACATCTCGACTCTCGTTCGGCAGAAGAAAAGGCAAAAACACCCGGACGTGAACTTGTCAACAAGGACGATCCGCAGGTCATTGAAATCTGGAACATCGTCTTCATGCAGTACGAACGTAAGGCCGACGGCCACCTCGAACCGCTCGGCATGAACGTCATCGACACCGGCATGGGCTTCGAACGCCTCGTGCGTGCCATACAAGGCAAACAGTCCAACTACGACACCGACGTCTTCCAGCCCATCATCAAAGCCATCGGCGACCTCAGCGGCTTCCGTTATGGCGAGAAAGAAGAAGTCGATGTGGCCATGCGCGTCGTAGCCGACCACCTTCGCACCATAGCCTTCTCCATCGCAGACGGTCAGTTGCCCGGCAACGCAAAAGCAGGCTACGTCATCCGCCGCATACTGCGTCGTGCTGTCCGCTACGCCTACACCTTCCTCGGACAGAAGGAAGCCTTCATCTACCGACTGCTTCCCGTCCTCATTCAGGAAATGGGAGCAACATATCCCGAACTGGAAGGACAGAAGGAACTCATATCGAAAGTGATGAAAGAAGAAGAGGAAAGTTTCCTCCGCACACTCGAAACAGGCATCCGACTGCTGGATGGCGTCATGAAAGAGACAAAGGCAGCAGGCCAGACAGAGATAGCAGGCGAGAAAGCCTTCACGCTTTTCGACACCTATGGCTTCCCTCTCGACCTCACAGAACTCATCTGTCGTGAGAACGGACTAACAGTGGACGAGCCCGGTTTCAACACCGAAATGCAGAAACAGAAAGAGCGTGCACGCAATGCAGCACAAGTGGAGGCCGGCGACTGGGTAATCATCAACGACCAACTCGAACAGCAGTTCGTGGGTTACGACTATACGGAATACACCTGCCACATCGTGAAGTATCGCGAGGTGAAGCAGAAGAAAGGCGTTGTCTATGAAGCCATCTTCGACCAGACACCATTCTATGGCGAGATGGGCGGCGAGGTTGGCGACTCGGGCGTCATTGTAAACGAAGAAGAGACCATCAAGGTAATAGACACAAAGAAAGAGAATGGCGTGAGCGTTCACCTGCTTGAGCGTATCCCCCAAAACCCTGCAGCAGAATTCATGGCATGCGTCGATGTGGAACGTCGCCGTGCCATCGAGGCAAACCACACCTGCACTCACCTGCTCGACCAAGCCCTCAAGGAAGTCCTCGGCAATCATGTAGAGCAGAAGGGTTCTCTCGTTACGCCCGACTACCTGCGCTTCGACTTCTCACACTTCGAAAAGGTAACGCCCGAACAACTGCGTGAAGTTGAGCATTTGGTTAACGAGAGAATACGCCAGAACCTGCCTCTGCAGGAATACAGAGACACTCCTATCGAGGAGGCAAAGAAACTCGGTGCCATTGCTCTCTTTGGTGAGAAGTATGGCGACAAGGTGCGTGTCATCCAGTTTGGCACGAGTGTGGAGTTCTGTGGCGGTTGCCATGCAAGCAGCACAGGCTGCATAGGCATGGTGCGCATCCTGTCGGAAAGCAGTGTCGCTGCCGGTGTTCGTCGCATAGAAGCCATTACAGGCAAGGCCGTTGAGGAAGCGATGGACAAGCAGCAGGACTTGATTGCCGGACTTCGCAGCCTTTTCAACAATGCCCCAGACCTGGAAGGAACCATCCGCAAGGCCATCAACGACAATGCCGAACTCAAGAAGCAGATTGAAGATGTGATGCACGAACGTGCGGCTGCACTCAAGCAGGATATGCTTGCAAAGCAGAAGGAAATAGCCGGCTTCAAGGTTCTGAGTGCCATCACACCTCTTGGTGCCGAATATGTTAAAGACATTGCATTCCAACTCAGAGCAGATGTGGAGAACAGCATTGTAGTGATTGGTTCGGTGGCAGGCGGCAAGCCTCTTCTCACTGCAGCAGCATCCGACAGTGCCGTTGCTGCAGGGGTGAACATCGGCAAGAACATTCGTGAGGCTGCCAAACTCATTCAAGGCGGCGGCGGCGGACAGCCTCATTTTGCAACTGCCGGCGGTAAGAATCCCGACGGCATGCTTGCAGCCGTGGAGAAACTAATAGAGATTCTCACAGCATGATAACATACACTGAGAGAGGTTGTGAGGCGATGCTTTACAACCTCTCTTTTTTTATTTGACATAAAAGCACTATGAAGAAGCACATTTTACAGAAAGGATTGCTGATTTTGATGGCACTGACAGCCGTCGCACTGAAGATGTATGCCAAGAAGTCTTACGACGTGGCTGCATACGTTTATCCTGCTTATGCTGCAGACGACCCGAGGCTGCGTCCTTTTTGGCCAATGGGAATTGGCGAATGGGAGACGGTGATGACCATGCAGCAGCGTAACCCCGGCCATTACTGGAAGCGTTATCCGCTTTGGGGATACTTGAACGAGGCCGACCCTGCAGTTATGGAGATGGAAATCAACCAGGCTGCCGACCACGGAGTCAATGTCTTCATCTTCGACTGGTATTGGTACGACGGACGTCCGTTCATGGAGACCACACTTACGAATGGATTCCTCAAGGCTCGCAATCGCAATCGTATGCAGTTCTATCTGATGTGGGCCAACCATGATGTTCTCAACTACTGGGACACCCGCATTGCTCATCTCGGCGAGAACAACATCATCTGGCGTGGAGGGATTGACCGCCAGGAGTTCGAGAAGATTTGTCGGCGCAACATCGAGATGTTCTTCTTTCAACCCAACTACTACAAGATAGACGGCAAGCCCGTCTTTATGATTTACGATGTCAAGAACTTTATCGATGGTCTGGGAGGCATCGACGAGGCAGCAGAGGCTGTAAAGTGGTTCCGCAAGGAAGTGAAGAAAGCAGGTTTCCCCGACCTCGAATTGCAACTGACCATGTGGGCTCCCAATCTCAACTACAGCGGTTTCGACGCCGGGAAGAATGACAAACCGGAGGATGCCTTTGTTCGGAAAATCGGTTTCGACAGTTCCAGCCACTACCAGTTCTGCCATTTCCTCAACGTCAACGACGAGTATCCTCGCATTGTTCAGCAGGCAGCAGAGGAATGGGAACGACTCGAGCGTGACTTTTCGATACCATACTATCCGCACGTCAGCCTGGGCTGGGACAACAGTCCACGCACTCGCCAGAGTGCCGTCGTACAAAACAATACGCCCGAAAACGTGGAACAAGCCTTGCGCAAAGCAAAGGCTTACGTCGACAAACGCCCGGACCTGCATCCGCTCATCACCATCAATTCCTGGAACGAATGGACGGAAACAAGTTATCTGCAACCAGACAATGTCTATGGCTACGGCTACCTCCAGGCGGTGAAGAAAGTGTTTATGGACGAGGAATAACCGGAAAACCGGCCAGCCCTACAAGGACGTTTTTCAACCCCACGCATCCGTTTCGCCAAGTAGACTGCAGGGGTCGTCATGAGGCACAGAAATGAATTGGAATCTTCTGCAGAGAAGTTCGCAAAGTTCTGCAGAGAAGTTCGCAAAGTTCTGCAGAGAAGTTGACCGACTTCTCTGCAGTTGTTTTTTCCCTGTTTGCGTTTGCCTGGAGGAGATGTCTTGTCAGGCCTTGCCGATGTGCTGCAAGAACCACTCTGCATCGTAGTTCATGATGAGCCCGTCGGGGAATTCCGTTTCTTGCAGAAGCGGCAGAACAAAACCGTAGTCGGCAATGGAGGCACTGAAGTGCGCATCGCTCCCCAGTATGACGGGCACTTCGTAGTGCTTGCAGAGACGCAGTATCTCGAGGTTGTTGGCGAGGGCTTTCTGCTTGCCACGCACGGGATTGAGGCTGCTGTTATTGATTTCGAGCAAGGTGTTCGTCTCTTTCGCTGCCAGCACAATCGGCTCGAAGAGGAGTTCGGCAGTGCCGTCGCCCGGATGGGTGATGATGTGTGTCCACGGGTTTCTTATGGCATTCACCATGCCTTGAGTGTTTTCCTCGATGGTGCCGCCTTGCCAGCAGAGCAGATGTATGCCGGCTATGCGGAGGTCGAGCAAGGGGTAGATGGTCTCGTCGAGGTCGATTGTGCCACGGGTATCGAGGATGTTCAGTTCGGCTCCAAGCAGGAGCCTGAGGTTCCCCATCTGTCGGGGCACGACATGAAGGTTGCGGAAATAGATGGGGTCGCACGTGCCGGGGATTCCGGGGGCGTGTTCCGTAATGCCCAGTATGTCGAGTCCCTTCTGCTGAGCCACAGTCACCATCTCCTGAAGGGTGCTGTAGGCATGGCCGCTCATAATGGTATGTGTGTGGACGTCAAGTGATATCTTCTTCATCTTCAAATGTTTTTCCTTCAAACGTAATGCTGTAAGCGTGCAACATCAGCCTTTCGGCAGGTTTGCCGTAAAGTCGGTCGCCGACAATGGGGTTGTTCAGTCCAAGCGGATGGGCGCAGTGAACACGCAGTTGATGAGTACGCCCGGTTATGGGTTGCAACTCCAGAAGGGCACGACCTCCTCTGTTGGCCAGTACACGATAATGCGTCAGTGCCGGTTTCCCGTTTTGCTCATCGACCATCTGGCGAGGGCGGTCGTCGATGTCCGGACGCAGAGGCAGACGGATGTCGCCCTCCTGCCCGACAGGCATCTCCCGTTCGAGCAAGGCATGATACACCTTATGCACCTTGCGATGCAGGAAGAGTGTCTGCAATTCGTGATACTTCTTGTCGGTAAGGGCTACCAGCATCAGGCCGCTGGTATCCATGTCGAGACGGTGTACGATGAGCGGCCCTTCGGCCGACGGAATGGTCTTCCTTATGGCATCCTGCACGTTTGGCAGTTCGTCCTTGCCGGGCACGGAAAGCATGCCTGCTGGTTTGCTCACCACAGCCATTTCTCCATCATTATATATAATGTGCAGTTGAGACAACAATTCTTCCTGTCCGGCAAGCAGCGGATTGGGTTCCACGTCGAGCCCTCGAAGCATGTGGCGCAAGATGGGACGGCATTTGCTGTTGCACGAGGGATAATAATGTCCGTCGCGCCGCACCTCGCCTTTGGGCGAAGCACCCACCCAAAACTCGGCCATACACAGTGGTTGCAAGCCTTCCTTGTATGCAGCCTGAAGAAGTCTTGGCGCACAACACTCGCCCGCTCCTGCTGGGGGCACGGCAGGCGCAAAGAGTTCTGTCAACGAACACGCCTTGCCCTGAGCATTCAAAAACGAGAACTGACGGAACAGCCACTGCTGCAAGGCATTGCTCCGCTCGTAGCGTTCCGCCTGCAGTCGTGCCATCTCCTCTTGTCGCTCTCGCAGTGCAGCCTCGTCGGCGAAGATGCGTTGCTCCCAAGCCTGCTTCAGCCTTCGGTATTCTGCCTTTTGGTGCTGGCTTTCTTTAATAAGCAGTCCACTGTCGTCTTTCGCCTCGGAAGAACAGTTTTGACGTTTGGCATCGCGTTCCGCCTTGCTTTGTTGCATGAATCGTCTGTAGGCAGCCAGTTCCTCGTCCATTTGCCGACGCAAAGGACTTGGCTGCATGGTGCTCTCGAGCAACGATATACGACGGTTGATGTCGCTGATGGCTGCTTCCTCCTCCTGGAAATAACAGCCGGGAGCCATCAAGTCGAAGACAGGCGGCACAAAGTATTCGTGTTGTGTCTTGCCATCGAGCGTACCGGAAAAGGCTGCAAGGAAACCCAATCCATTGAGCGTTTTCACTATGAGGACTCCAAACATCTTGCCCCTTTGCAACTCCTCGTGCCACTCTGTGTGCCGACTGATGTAGCGTCGCACCTCGTCGGCAGCAGCAATACATAGCGGATGAGGTTCGTAGCAGAAAGGATAAGTGAATTGCTTAGGGGCGTTTGCCTTTTCCACACAGGACGGCAAGGAGTGCAACGTTACAGCCATAGGACACCCTCCGGACCTTGATTAAAGAGCAAATCAACAATACTGAGGTCTGGCAAGAAACCGTGTCGCGAGGCAAACATCTGGTAGTAAGGTCGTGGCTCGAATGTTGGCAACGATGCAAACGCATCGCCTTCGAAGCAGGATGTTCTGCTTACGGATTTACTAATGTCAAGCAACGAGGTGACCAACGACATCAACTCTTCGTTGAAGTCTGCCAGGAACTCCCACTTCTTCTCGTAGAAGGGAGCAAAATCATCGGCATAGTATTCGAAGAAAGGCGACTGCCTGTAACTGCTCTCCAGAGCAATCCAATGTTGATGTCGCCAGTTACCATGGTCGCTGATACGAATGTCGCACATGGGCGTCTTTGCACCTGTCTTCACAACAGGAATGGTGAGAGCAAGTGCCCCATTAGGGCTGTCAATCCAACACCGGTTGCGAAAGGTCTGCTTTGTGAAGTGGTCGCAAACCTCAAGCCTCACTTCTTCGGCACGATAGTAAGCACTATAGTGCGAAACAGGCGCAAGATAACAACAGGGCAGGACCATTGAAGTTTTGACAGTTGAAACATTAACCATTCCTTCCCCTAAAGGGGCTTGGCGGCTTTACTTTATGTTGTCGACCAAAGAGAACAGGCGACTCCAGCGGATATGATGGCCGCTCAACCAGGAACGGTCTTTATCCGTGCTGAGCCAAATGAAGATAGGCTTGCCCACAACATGGTCCTCCGGCACAAAACCCCAATAACGTGAGTCTGCCGAACAATGGCGATTGTCGCCTTGCATCCAGTAGTAGTCCATCTTGAAGGTGTATTCCGTTGCCTTTTCTCCATTGATAAGGATGTCGCCTTCGGGCGTCACCTTCAGGTCGTTGCCCTCGTAGTTGCGGATAGGACGCTCGTAGATGGCGATGTTGTCCATGCTGAGTTGTATGCTTTCGCCCTTCTTGGGAATCCATATCGGGCCGTAGTTGTCGCAAGTCCAACCAGTGTAGGCGTTCTGCGGGTAGAGGCTCTCCTTGTCATTGTTTATGATCGGTGTGATGCTTGCCACGTAGTCTGTTTGCTTCTCCAAACCCTCTTTCGCTGCTTTCGTCAAAGGAATGCAACCCGACTGATACATGTCTTGAACATCATCCATGCTCAAGCCCAGTTCATAGACCAAAGATTCCGGCAGATAGTTGGTGCGCAAATCGACATGATAGTTGAACTGCACGTTCTCGGGAGCAGGGTTCTCCTTGCCGTCGAGATAGACCACACGGTTGCGAATCTCAAGTGTCTGCCCGGGCAAGCCTATGCATCGCTTCACATAGTTCTCACGTCTGTCAACCGGACGCCAGTCCACTTCTCCGAAATCCTGTGGAGCAAGACGGATGTACTTGCTGCCTAAATCATATACTGTGCTGTAGTACTCTCGCTGCTCTTCTGCTGTCATAACCTCGGGCTGGGGCACTCTTCCCGTCTGTTGCTGGTAGAGTTGTGCGCCGATGCCATAGCAAAGGGCATAGTATTCGGTTTGATATCTGACATTGCTGACAATGGAGTCGCCTGCAGGATAATTGAAGACAACGATGTCGTTGAGTTGGATAGGATTCGGAGAAACGCGTTTATATTCCCACTGAGGCCACTCCAGATAACTCTTTCCGCCAAAAGGAAGGGTGTGCTGACACAAAGGCATGTGCAGAGGTGTCTGCGGAACACGGGGGCCATAACTCATCTTGCTTACCAAAAGATAGTCGCCTACAAGCAGACTTTTCTCCAGAGAACTGGAGGGAATGGTGTAGTTCTGGAAGAAATAGATATTGACAAAATAGACGGCCACCAATGCAAAGACAATAGCATCTACCCAACTCATCACGGTGCGGACAACGGGATTCTCGGCATCCTTCCACCATGTCCAGGGAATACGACGTGTTATGTAGGCATCGAAAATGAATGGGATGACGATAATGCCCCACCAGGCATCCACCCAATTAAGGAAGACGATATAGAGTGCTATGGCAATGATGGCCTTTGCCCAGTCTTTGGGCGTAGCCTTGTATTGTTCCTTTTTTGTCATGTTTGTGTGTATGATTGGTATTTAGAACTGGAAGAGATCTTCCATTGTCAACAGTCCGCTGTGCTGTGCGGTGTACTCTGCGGCAATGACTGCACCGAGTGCAAAGCCCTTGCGGCCATGAGCATCGTGTGTGATGGTTATCATGTCTTCGGGCGAATCGTAAGTAATGGTATGGATGCCGGGCACTTCTTTACGGCGAATGTCATCGATGCGAAGGACGCCTTCCTTTGTTTCGTGCAAGCCCCAACGCTCCTTGCGGTCGAGATTGTCCACTATTTGTTCTGCCAGAGTGATGGCTGTTCCGGAAGGAGCGTCGAGTTTGTGGACATGATGTGTCTCGACGAGATTGACATCGTACTGCTCGAAGCGGTTCATGATCTTTGCAAGATATGTGTTGACTGCACCGAATATGGCAACACCCACGCTGAAGTTGCTTGCCCAGAAGAGTGTTTTTCCGTCCTGGCATGCCTTGCGTACGTCGTCGCCATGCTCCTTCATCCAGCCTGTGCTTCCGCTGACAACCTTGACGCCTGCCTTCCATGCTTTGAGGTAGTTATCGTAGGCTGTCCATGGTGTTGTGAACTCGATGGCGACATCGGCACTGGCAAATGCGGGGGAGTCGAACTCGTCTTGGTTGTCGATGTCTATAATGCTGACGATTTCATGCCCACGTGAAACGGCGATTTCTTCTATCATACGGCCCATCTTGCCGTAGCCTATAAGTGCTATTTTCATATGTTATCTGATATTTCTTATGCAAAGGTATGGCTTTTCGCTCAAATATACTTAAATTTGTTTCACAAAATAAGTTAACGGAGCCAAAATAGGAATGGAAAGGCTGCTGCACTATGTCTGGAAGCACAAGTTGCTGCCACTCGGCCCTCTCTACACGTCGGAGGGGGTGGAAGTGGAGGTCATCGACCCGGGTCTTCACAACCACGACCAGGGTCCCGACTTCTTCAATGCCAAGATTCGGCTGGGCGGGACGCTTTGGGCGGGCAACGTCGAGATGCATCTGCGCTCGTCGGACTGGTACAGACATGGTCACGACAGCGATCCTTCCTACAACAGTGTCATCCTGCATGTCGTGGGGGAGGCAGACGGAGAGGTCAGGACGCCGGAGGGGAAGGTGTTGCCTCAGGTTCGGCTCGACATTCCGGAGCACATCCGCACGAACTACGAGGTGCTTTGCCGGACGGAGGATTATCCGCGTTGTCACCGCATTATTCCGTCGTTGCCGCTGCTGAAGGTGCACCAGTGGATGGATGCTTTGCTTGTGGAGAGGCTGAAGGAGCGGTCGGAACGGCTGACGGCATTGGCAGAGAGGTTGGGTGGCGACTGGGAACGTGCCACATTTGTCACACTGAGCCGGAGTTTCGGTTTTGGCCTGAACGGCGATGCTTTCGAGCGTTGGGCCATGCGTGTTCCGCTTTCGGCGGCAGGCAAACACCGCGACGACCTGTTCCAGATTGAGTCGCTCTTCCTGGGCTTGGCAGGCCTCATCGGCGAGGTGGAGAAGCAGAGGGGCGGTTCGGAGGCTCGGTTTCACCGGCAAGAGTTTGAGTTCCTGAAGCACAAATTCGGCCTGACGGATGCGATGCAGCGGGCGGACTGGTGCTTCATGCGAACCCGTCCCCGCAACTTTCCCCACCTGCGTATCCTGCAGATAGCGGAACTCTACCATGGCGGCAAGGCACAGATGAGCAAACTGCTGGAAGCCGAAACCATCGGAGACCTGCAGGAATGTCTGAAGGTAAAAGGGATGACGGCTGCCAGCCGCAGGCTGCTCATCATCAACACAGTGGTGCCCCTGCTCTTCGCCTACGGCAAGCACAGCAGCAACGAGGACATCTGCCAGCGAGCCATCCGCCTTCTGGAGGCCTTGCCTGCGGAGAACAACCACATTCTGCGACAATGGGAAACCTGCGGGCTGAAGGTCGCCACGGCCGCCGACAGCCAGGCACTCATACAACTCAAACGCCAATACTGCGACCGGACAGACTGCCTCAGGTGCAGGTTCGGATACGAATACCTGCAAGGGGAGAAAAAACATCCACTGCCTCGTCGGCAATAATGCTTAACCATTCTGCCCATAATGGTTAACCTTTCCGGGCAACAAGGCAGTAGATGTTTTAAGGCAACCAATAAGTCACCAAAAATCACAACAGATGAAGAACTACACATACCAACTGAAGATGAAGGTTCGCGACTACGAATGCGACATCGAAGGCATCGTCAACAATGCCAACTACCAGCACTACATGGAACACACACGGCATGAGTTTCTGCTCGAGACAGGCATCAGTTTCGCCGAAATGTGCGAGCAAAACATCATCTCCGTAGTGGCACGCATCGCCATCGACTACAAGACACCGCTCCGCAGCCGCGACGAATTCCTCTCATGCCTGAACATTCGGCAAGAAGGCATCCGCTACGTCTTCTACCAAGACATCTACCGTCTGCCCGACATGAAACTGGCCACACGGGGGAAAGTGGACATCGTCTGCCTCGTCGACGGCAAACTGAGCCGCTGCCCCGAACTCGAAGAAAAACTGAAAGCCTACTACTCAGAAGAATGACCGACCAGGAAACACTCTACATGATGGCATTGTCGCAAGTCCCATCGGTCAGCCTTACAAACCTGCATCTGCTGATCGACGAACTGGGAACGGCTACCGCCATCTACGAAAACCGCAAGTCGCTCAAAGAACTCCTGCCAGCCGCCTCGCAAAAGACACTCGACGCCCTGGCCGCCATAGACAACCATCTGAAGCGCGCCGAAGAAGAACTCCAGTTCTGCCGGGAAAGCAAAATACAATGCCTGGGCATCAACGACATCAACTATCCGCAACGCCTCAAAGACTGCAACGACGCCCCGATACTCCTGCACTACCGCGGCTCCGCCAACCTCAACACACAACACATCCTCAGCATGGTAGGCACACGGCAAATCACCGCCTACGGAAAAGACCTCTGCCGCACATTCGTCCGCGACCTGAAGCAAATCTGTCCAGACACCCTCGTAGTAAGCGGACTGGCCTACGGCGTAGATATCCATTGCCACAAGGCAGCCCTGGAAGAAGGACTCGACACCGTCGGCGTCCTGGCCCACGGCATGGACCAAATCTATCCGCGAATGCATCGCGACACAGCAAAACAGATGCTCACACAAGGAGGCCTGCTGACAGAATACCTTTCGGGAACATCAATCGACAAACGCAACTTCGTCCAGCGCAACCGCATCGTGGCAGGTCTGGCCGATGCCATCATCGTAGTGGAAAGCGCAACCAAAGGCGGTTCGCTCATCACAGCAGATATCGCCCTCAGTTACAACAGGCAAGTGTGGGCCTACCCCGGCCGCATCACCGACACCTACTCGGCAGGCTGCAACAAACTCATCACCTCGAACAAAGCCTCCCTGCTCCTCGATGCCGAAGACTTCTGCCTTGCAATGGGCTGGACCGACGACATCCGGCGCCGACAGAAACTCTCCGACGGCATACAGCAAGAACTCTTCTCCGACTTTTCGGCAGAAGAACGGCGCATCGTGGAAGCCCTCGCCAAAGCAGACAGCAAGCAAATCAACGTACTTTCCGTAGAGACGAACATCCCCATCGGACAACTTTCCAGCCTCCTCTTCACGCTTGAAATGAAAGGCGCGGTGCAGATGCTCGTCGGAGGCAAGTACAAAATTGCCCGATAAACTCTGCCAACGTCCCAATTATGAACAACTAAGACACTGCAAACCCTAAAGGTTCGGGCTTTTTCCCTACTTTAAGGTTTTTTAATTGCCAAAAGTTTGTAGATAAGGAAAAAGTCCCTAACTTTGCACCCGGTAACTTATAAAACGGGAAAAAAACAAGGGTTTCGGCCATATGGCGGTCGGGATTCTTATTTTTTTCGTACTTTGCGTAGGCATGGAAGGTTGCGATGCCCACCTGCCGACGCACACTCATATATATAATAAGGTATAACTATAACGACAACAATATGGCTTACATGACTCAAAAAGGCTACGACGAACTCGTGGCGAAACTGCAGCACATGGAGAGCGTGGACCGTCCCGCCGCCAGTGCTGCCATTGCTGAGGCGCGCGACAAGGGCGACCTCTCGGAGAACGCGGAGTATGATGCTGCCAAGGAATGGCAGGGAAAACTGGAGACTGAGATTGCTATGCTCAAGAAGACCATCATCGAAGCGAAGATTATCGACATTACACATCTCGACACAAGCACCGTGCAGATTCTCTCTACCGTAGAGTTGCGCAACGTGAAGAACAAGATGACGATGAAGTACACCATCGTCAGTGCAACGGAAGCCGACCTGCGCAATGGCAAAATCAGTGTGGAAACTCCCATCGCAAAGGGTTTGCTCGGCAAGAAAGTGGGCGACATTGCCGAGATTAAAGTACCTCAGGGTACCGTTCAACTCGAGGTGATGAGCATCTCTTTCGACTAAGAGACGACTCCCCTCGCCAAACCTTAAATAGTAAACCGTCATACCGAAAACAGACATGGCAAGCATCTTTTCACGCATCGTGGCCGGCGAAATACCGTGCTACAAAATAGCCGAAGACGACCGCTACTACGCCTTCCTCGACATCAGCCCCCTGCAGAAAGGGCATACACTCGTGATTCCCAAACGCGAGGTGGACTACATCTTCGACCTCGAAGACGACGAACTCGCCGGACTTCAAGTATTCGCCAAGAAGGTGGCCAACGCCATCAAGCGTGCCATCCCCTGCGTCAAAGTAGGACAATGCGTGCTGGGGCTCGAAGTTCCCCATGCCCACATCCACCTCGTCCCCATGCAGAGCGAGGCCGACATGCGCTTCAACGCACCACACCTGCAACTCACAACGGAAGAGTTCCAGCAGATAGCCGAAAGCATCCGAAAGGAACTGTAAACCACCGCCTTGGGCAACCTCGAAATAATGCTTAACCATTATCGGCAATTAGGTTAACCATTATCGGCATAATGCTTAACCATTCCGGGCAAAAAGGTTAACCTATTTTCCAACACACCCCAACAACTAAAACTAAAACCACAAAACACCCTAAACTATGAAGACAAGAATCATTGCAGCCATCGCCATGCTCAGCATCGCACTCGGCACCCAAGCACAGAAACACGAGTTTGGCAACTGGAAACGCTACGCCAAAGCAAACAAAGAACTCGGCGCACCCGCCAAAGGCGAAAAACGCGTCGTCCTGATGGGCAACTCCATCACCGACGGCTGGCCACACACACGCCCCGACTTCTTCAAGAACAACAACCTCATCGGACGAGGCATCGGCGGACAGACATCATACCAGTTCCTCCTCCGCTTCCGCGAAGACGTCATCAACCTCCAGCCCAAAGTCGTAGTCATCAACTACGGCACAAACGACATCGCCGAAAACACCGGTCCATACAACGAAGACCTCACCTACGGCAACGTACTCTCAATGGTTGAACTGGCACGCTACCACAAGTGCAAAGTCATCCTCACCAGTTGCCTGCCCGCAGGCGGCTTCAGTTGGCGCCCGGCCATCACCGACGGCATGGACAAAATACGCAGCCTCAACGCACGCGTCAAAGCCTATGCCGAAGCAAACAAGATTCCGTACGTCGACTACTTCAACGCCATGCTCAACGAAGACGGCACAGCCATGAACCCCGAACTGGCCAACGACAACCCCGGCGTACACCCCAATGCCGCAGGCTACGCTATCATGGAGAGCCTTCTCCTACCCGTCATCAAGAAACTTCGCTAAACAAACACTATGGCAGACAACAAGTATTGCCTCATACTTGCCGGAGGCAACGGAAGCCGACTCTGGCCCATCAGCCGAACAGTCAAGCCCAAACAATTCCTCGACCTCTTCGGCACAGGACGAACACTGCTACAGCAAACCTACGACCGCGTAGCCAAGTTCATCGACCCCTCACACATCTACGTCAGCACAAACGTAGCATACCTGCCACTCGTCTATGAGCAGTTGCCCGAATTGGACGACATGCACATCCTGGAAGAACCGGTACGCCGCGGCACACTCGCCTCCGTAGCATGGGGCTCCGTCTTCATCGCAAAACAAAACCCACAAGCAACACTCTTCGTCACACCCGCCGACCAGATAATTCTCAAAGAGGAACAATACCGGCAAGACGTACTCGACGGAATGGAATTCGCAAGCGAAAACGACGGACTCCTCGTCATGGGCATCACACCATCACGCCCCGAAACAGGCTACGGCTACATCCAAATGAACGACGATCGGCCACTCAGTCACGACATCTACCCTGTCAAGTCATTCACCGAGAAACCCGACGCCGAGTTCGCCAACATATTCATGCAGGAAGAAAACTTCCTTTGGAACACCGGACTGCTGTGCTTCAACACACGAGTCATGCTGGATAACCTCTTCATGCTCATACCCGAGTACCGGCTCGAGATACCCCGCCTGATGGCAGAAGCCGAAAGCAACGACCCAAAACTCGTGCCCGAAAACTTCAACGTCCTACCCAATCGCAACATGGACGTCAGTATTCTCGAACGAAGCGAACACGTCTATGTCCAACGCGGCCACTTCGGCTGGGCCGACATCGGCACATGGGCAAGCATCGGAAAGGACCTCCCTGCCAACGACGAGGGCAACATCTTGCTCAACACCGATGCACATCTCTACGAATGTTCGGGCAACATTGTCCGTCTCCCCGAAGGCCGCACGGCTGTCATCAAAGGGCTGAAAGACTACGTTGTGGCTGAGGAAGGAGAGATTCTCATGATATGTCCGCGCCAAGATGTTGCAGCAATGCGCCGCATGCACACAGACACAAAATTCGGCGACTCTAAGAATTAAGTGCTTCTTTCACCTGTTCGGCATCGGCAAAGACGCTCCGAACGGGTTTATCATCACGGATAATGTCTTCCGTCCAATTGGGTTCGTTGAAGAATTCATTTGGGTGGAAGACATGCATTTTATAGAACTTCGTCAGGTTTAGGCGAAGTTCTGTTGTCAATGCCGGCTTCAATGCGAATGGTTTATCTTGTTTCCATGCGATGACTTGGACGCAGAGTCGTTCCAAATCGTTGAGTTGTGAGCGTTCGAAGGCTTCGACAAAGAGTTTGCTGTTGGGTTCCACTACGCCGCAGAAGCGCAGTCTCCAACTGGCACTTTCTGCACAGAGCAGGGAGATTTGCATGTAGTAGTTGCTGTCATTGACGAAGTATGATTCGAAATCTGTGGTGGAAAACTCCTTGATATTGTCGGGCAGGAAGGAGAGATAGAGGTTGAGTCGTTCTCCTTCTCGCCTTTCGAGTGGTTTTGGTTTGAAGGTGGTTGGTTTTTCTTCGGGTTCGTCTTGTTCTCTTGCTCTGCTGGTGGAAGTGGTGGTTGGTTTGTTGTTTTCTGTTGTATTTGTTGTTCCTTTGTCGTATGTTTCGTTGCCTACGACTACGACTTCCTGCATTTGCATTGGTATTTCGAAGCCGTCTTCATCTTCGACGAGGACGATGTTTTTGCCCTGGAAGCCGCTCACTCTGCCTCCTCCTGCTTCGGAGAGGAAGCGCACTTGGTCGCCTATTTTCATGAGTTTTCTGTGTTTTTGTTTTTGCAAAGTTACGCAATCGTGCGTTAATAAGCAAATTTATTGTGCTGTTCCGAAGGCTTTGTTGTGTGGGATGTGTTGTAGGGTTGGGATATTTTGGATGTGGCTATTTTGTATTTTGAATTAACTTTCGTACCTTTGCAGTGCTTTTATTATGGAAACGAAACAGATTCAGATACGCGATTACGACTATCCTTTGCCCGACGAGCGCATTGCCAAGTTCCCGTTGCCTGAGCGCGACAGCAGCAAATTGCTTGTCTGCGATGGCGGTCACGTCAGCCATACACAGTTCCGTTCCTTGCCTTCGTTGCTGCCTGAGGGTGCGCTGATGGTGTTCAACAACACGCGGGTTATCCAGGCGAGGCTGCATTTCCGCAAGGGTGAGGCTCAGGATGGTGCTCTCATCGAGGTGTTTCTTCTGGAGCCTGCCAAGCCTGTGGAGTATCAGGAGAACTTCCTGCAGCGGGGGAGTTGTTCGTGGTATTGCCTTGTGGGCAACCTGAAGAAGTGGAAGGAGGGACTTCTGTCCAGAGATTTCAAAATTCAAAATTCGAGATTCCGACTCACGGCGGAGCGCATCGGCACACATGGCACGAGCCAGGAGATACGGTTCTGCTGGGATGCCTCTCCTAAATCCTCCCCTGAAGGGAAGGACTTACATTCATCCCTCCCTAAGGAGAAAACGGAGGATTCCTTCACCTGGGCGGAGGTCATCGACGCCATCGGTGAACTTCCCATACCGCCATACCTCAACCGCAAGACGCAGGAGAGCGACAAGACGACGTACCAGACGGTCTATTCCAAGATAAAAGGTTCGGTGGCAGCCCCCACGGCCGGACTGCATTTCACGCAGCGGGTTCTTGCCGACATCGATGCTCGCGGCATAGAACGCGAGGAGGTGACGCTCCACGTGGGCGCAGGCACGTTCCGTCCCGTCAAGAGTGAAGACATCGGAGGCCATGACATGCACACCGAACACATTGCCGTCCGACGGCAAACCATAGAGCGTCTGCTGGCACACAACAGCGAGGCGATTGCCGTAGGCACCACCAGTGTCCGCACACTCGAAAGCCTCTACTACATGGGGGTGCTCGCCAGCCAAGGCCAAGAGGACCTGCACGTGCCACAATGGATGCCGTATGAGTACGACGACCGGCTCACGGCAACCGAAGCCCTCACCGCCCTTCTGCGCTATCTGGACGAAAGGAACGAGGAGATACTGCACTCCAGCACACAGATAATCATTGCCCCCGGCTACAAATATCACATTGTCCGCCGCATAATCACCAACTTCCACCAGCCGCAAAGCACACTGCTACTGCTCGTCGGCGCCTTCATCGGAGAAGCCTGGCACGACGTTTACAACTACGCCCTCGCCCACGACTTCCGCTTCCTCAGTTACGGCGACAGTTCGCTCCTCATACCGTAAGCCACAACACACCCACAGGCATGTCTCAAAAATAGGTTAACCTTTCCGGCAAGAATGGTTAACCTTTCTTCATATAATGGTTAACCTTTCCGCCCATAATGCTTAACCTTTTCCGAAAGACAGAAAAATCCCCTCCCAAAAAGCCGCCAAACCATTCTTTTTTGCAAACATCATACCATTTTGGCACAACAAAGTGCAAAAATAAGCACTAAACGCACATTTTCACACCAAAGCATTGTCAATGTAGGCGATAATCTCTAATTTTGCAAGAAGAAAAACAACAGGCAAAATCTAAAACATCCCATAATGAGAGCCAAATCACTCCTGACACTGTTGGCCACATTCTTCGCCCTCACAACCATGGCCGAAGACCTGAAAGTCGTCACCACACCAGTTGACGGAGGCTTCACCATCGCCGGACAAGCCGCCGCCGACAAAGCTATCCTGCTCTACGACAGACAAGAAGCCGAAGTCGTACACACCGTACTCGACTGCCTCATGTCCGACCTCAAAGCCGTCACAAAGAAAACATTCGTCAAATATACAGCACAACCGACAACACCCAAGAACCCCATCATCGTCGGAACCATAGGACAATCCAAACACATCGACAAGCTCATCGCCGAAGGCAAACTCGACGTAAGCGACGTAGAAGGACAATGGGAAGCATACGGACTGCAGGTAATAGACAATCCGATGGAAGGCGTGTCAAAAGCCCTAGTAATCTTCGGCTCACAACCCCGAAGCACAGCCTACGGCATGTTCCACCTCAGCAAAATGATGGGCGTATCGCCCTGGATATGGTGGGCAGACGTTACACCCATAGTCAAGACCAAACTCTATGTCACGCCAGGCAAAACCATCGTAGGAACACCATCCGTCAAGTTCCGAGGCATCTTCGTTAACGACGAAGACTGGGGCCTGCGACCTTGGGGCGCAAGGAATCTCGACACCGAAATAGGCAACTTCGGCCCAAAGACCTACGCCGTCATCATGGAACTCATGCTCCGCCTCCGCGCTAATACACTATGGCCGGCAATGCATCCGGGCACCAGAGCCTTCTGGTACGAGAAGACAAACATCCCACTCATCACGAAATACGACATCTACATGGGTTCAAGCCATTGCGAACAGATGCTCTGCAACAACGAATATGAATGGGAACGCTTTGGCGGACACCGCGACAAAGACTGGGTTTGGCACTCGAACAAAGACATGATCATGCGCTACTGGGCAACCCGCATTAGCGAAAGCAAAGACAAAAACGGCATCTATACCCTAGGAATGCGAGCCGTCCACGATGCAGCAATGAACGGATACAGCACAACAGCAGAGAGAGTCGCTGCACTGACCGACATCATTGCCCACCAACGCCAACTCATCGCAGACAGCATCGGCGACCCGACAACCGTGCCACAAATCTTCATCCCCTACAAAGAAGTGCTCGAATGTTACAACGCCGGACTCAAAGTTCCCGAAGATGTTACGCTCATGTGGGTTGACGACAATCACGGCTACATACGCCAAATGCCAACACCCGAAGAACAAGCACGCTCGGGCGGCAACGCCATCTACTATCATCTCTCCTACTGGGGAACACCAGCAGGCTATCTGTGGCTCAGCACCATCTCACCCTCGCTCTGCAGCTACGAGCTGAGCAAAGCATATAGTCAAGGCATGCGCAACCAATGGATCATCAATGTGGGCGACATCAAACCTGCCGAAGAAGAACTGGAGTTCTGCATGGACCTGGCCTGGGATATCAACAGCTGGCCTCCAGAGAAAGCACACAAATACACTCGGGCATGGGCAGCGAGAACCTTTGGAGAAGAGTATGCCGACGAAATCAGTGAGATAAAGATGGCTTACTACCGTCTTGGCATCGCCGCCAAGCCGGAGCACGTTCACCTCTGCTACTTCGACCACTCCAACGCACAAATAGATGCTCGCATCGCCGAGTATCAAGACATATATAATAAGGTAGTGGCGCTGCGCTCTCGTATCCCTTCCTCTCTCAGAAATGCCTACTACGAACTCATCGAATATCCCGTCCGTGGTTGTGCCGACCAGAACATCAAAATTCTCAGAGGACGACAGAGTTTCGTCTATGCCTGGGCAGGACAAGGCGAGAAGGCACTCTTATATTCGGCTGCCGCGCAAGCGGCCTTCGACGAGATTGTCACGATGACCGACAAGTTCAACACTGGCATAGCTGGAGGCAAATGGAACTACATGATGAGCTACAAACCAAACAACATGAGCCAGCACCTGATGCCGTCTGTCGCCTCGGCAGCCGACGTGTCCGAAACCGAAAGCACCATCGTCCAACCGGACATCACAATTCTCCCTGGAGGCAGCTACAGTAGTGCAAGCAGCAGCGTGGTCAGCCTGACGGGATTAGGTCTTGCCGGAAGCACAGCAACCGTCTGGCCCTTAGATCTGACTGCCTATACTTCTTGTTCACAGGCACCTTACGCAGAATACTCAATACCCGTGCAAAAAGGACTCAACGTCATACAGGTGCGCTGCCTCCCGACCTTCCCACTCAACACGACATACGACCTGAGAGTCGGCATCTCGGTTGATGGCAAAACGCCCTCTGTCCTCTCTGTAAAGACAACAGCAATGACCACCCCTTGGGACGAAACCGTCGTGCAAGGATACATGCGTGCTGCCGTACATTATACCAGCACGAAGGACCAGACGGTGCCCGTTCGCGTCTATTTCATGGACCCAGGCTCCACCGTGTGTGCCATGGCAAGCATTCCATTCGGAAGCGATGCAGAAGACTTAACAACAACTCTTCTAACGAATGCAGACTTCGAATACAACTCCTCGGGAGCACTCAACCCACAAGGCAATATAGGGCGAGGCGTGCCTAAAGGCTGGACAGCGACTGGCAAGATGAAAGGCAACTCGTGGGGCGTCAACCAGGATGCCAAGCAGATATACGGCATCAACACCTATTGGGCAACAAGCACACCTATGCCCGAAGTCTATGAGTTCTCACAAACTATTCCAGCCAGCAAGATAGAACCCGGCACATACCTGGTCAGTTGTCTACTGGGTGTACTCAAGGACAAACTAGGCACCTGCCGTCTCTTCGCCAATGACAAGGTTCAATACTACGGCAAGGAGAGCGATTATGTGTCAAGCGTCTTCACCTCTGGCGAAACGCAAACCTTTGCAAGCTATGTCGGTTCGGGCGATGGCAGGATGATTCTCAAGCCCATGGAAGTCATTGTGACCGTTACCGAAGGAGAAGACCTGAATCTCGGCATCCGCACCAGCAACCACAGAGCCGACGGCTCACGCGTCACCAGCAACAACCATGGATGCTTCAAGGTGGACCACTTCCGCATCCAACGCATCGATGCAGAAGACCCAACAAGCATAAAGAACCCTCTGTCGAAAGCAAGAGAGGGAGCCGTTTACGACCTGCAAGGTCGTATTATAACAAATGGCAGATTACCCAGCGGCATCTATATCAAAGATGGACGAAAAAAGCTTATCATAAGAAAATAACACACATAAACAATAAGAATCATGAAATCGAAATCACTCCTTTCCATGCTGCTTATGCTCTTCGCCCTCACAACCATGGCCGAAGACCTGAAAGTCGTCACCACACCAGTAGACGGCGGCTTCACCATCGTCGGACAAGAAACCACCGACAAAGCCATCCTGCTCTACGACAGCCAAGACGCCGAAGTCGTACAGACCGTCATCGGCTGCCTCCTCTCCGACCTCAAAGCGGTCACAAGGAAAACATTCACCAAATACCAAAACCTGCCCACCACAGCACAAAACCCCATCATCGTGGGCACCATCGGACAATCCACACACATCGACAACCTCATCGCACAAGGCAAAATAGACGTAAGCGAAATCAAAGGCAAATGGGAAGCCTTCGGCATGCAGGTAGTCGAAAACCCCATGGAGGGAATAGCACGAGCACTCGTCATCTTCGGCGCACAACCACGAAGCACAGCCTACGGCATGTTCCACCTCAGCCGCCTGATGGGCGTAACACCATGGATATGGTGGGCCGACGCAACACCCACCACAAAGACGCAACTCTACGTCACACCAGGCAGATACATCTCCGGAACACCATCCGTCAAATACCGAGGCATCTTCCTTAACGACGAAGACTACGGCCTACGACCCTGGGCAGCCAAGAAGATGGACACCAACCTCAACAACTTCGGACCCAAAACCTACGCAGCCATCATGGAACTCCTGCTGCGCCTGAGAGCCAACACCCTCTGGCCCGCCATGCACGCAGGCAGCAGAGCCTTCTGGTACGAAAAGACCAACATCCCACTCATCATGAAGTACGACATCTACATGGGCTCAAGCCACTGCGAACAAATGCTGCGCAACAACGAATACGAGTGGGGCTGGAACGGCGACAAGTACGGCGGACACTACAACAGCGACTGGGTGTGGCACTCCAATCAAGACATGATAAAACGCTACTGGGCAGAGCGCGTAGGCGAAAGCCGAGGCAAAAACGCCATCTACACACTCGGCATGAGAGGCGTACACGACACCGGAATCAACGGATACAACTCAACAGCCGAACGAGTTGCCGCACTAACCGAAATCATAGCCTACCAGAGACAACTCCTCGCCGACAGCATCGGCGACCCAACCACCATACCACAAATATTCATCCCCTACAAGGAAGTGCTCGACTGCTACAACGCCGGACTCAAAGTACCCGAAGATGTCACCCTCATGTGGGTCGACGACAACCACGGATACATACGCCAAATGCCCGACAAAGCCGAACAGGCACGCTCCGGAGGCAACGCCATCTACTACCATCTTTCCTATTGGGGCAGCCCGGATTCCTATCTCTGGTTGAGCACCATCTCACCCTCTCTTTGCAGTTACGAACTGAGTAAAGCCTACGCACAAGGCATCAAAGACCAATGGATTATCAACGTTGGCGACATAAAACCTGCAGAAGAAGAACTGGAATTCTGCATGGATCTGGCATGGGACATCAACAGTTGGACACCGGAAAGAGCACATCTCTACACCCGATACTGGTACGAACGCATCTTCGGCGAAGACCTTGCCGACGAAATCAACGCGATAAAGATGGCATACTACCGTTTGGGCATTGCTGCAAAGCCAGAGCATGTGCAACTTTGTCACTTTGATCATTCCAACACTCAGATAGACGAACGCATTGCAGAGTACCAGGATTTGTACAAGAGGGCTAAGTCTCTTGCCACCCGTGTCCCTCGCACTTTGCGCGACGCCTACTGCCATCTTGTGGAATATCCTGTTTGTGCTTGTGCCGACCAGAACATCAAGTTGCTCCGCGCCCGCCAGAGTTTCGAGTATGCTTGGGCAGGACAACAGGAGAAGGCGCTGGGCTATTCGAGTGCTGCGCAAGCGGCTTTCAACGACATAAAGACGCTTACCACCAGATATAATTCCGGCTATATGAACAATGGCAAGTGGCAAGGCATGATGGACTTCCAGCCTAATGACTGGTCTCAGCACTTGATGCCGGCTGTTGCTACTGCGGCGGATGTGGCAGAGCAGCAGAGCAGCATTCTGCAACCTGAGGTTCATATTATTGCGGGCGGTTGCTTTGACCGCACTTCGGCTACGGTGAAGACGTTGTATGGCTTGGGTGTTCAGGGCAGCACGGCTACGGTTTGGCCTCTCGACATGCAGGCTTATTCTTCGGCTGCCTCTGCTCCTTATGCGGAATATACTTTGCCTGTGCAGAAAGGTCTGAATGTGATTCAGGTTCGTTGTCTGCCTACGTTCCGTCTTAACAAGACTTATGATCTCCGTTTGGGCATTTCTGTTGATGGCGGTGCTGCGGAGATTCAGTCCATCAAGCAGACGGAGCGCACCGAGGCGTGGGACGAGACGGTTGCTTTGGGTTATATTCCTGTGGGTGTTCACTACACGAGTACGGAGGACAAGACGGTTTCTGTTCGTGTTTACTTTATGGATCCGGGGCTTTGTGTGAGTGCTTTGGCAAGTATTCCTTTCAGTGCCGGGGCGGAAGACCTTACGGATTTGCTGACGAATGCTGACTTCGAGTATGGCACCAGCGGCACGCTTGTCGAGAGGGGTGGCATGGTTCGCGGTGTGCCTAAGGGCTGGAGAGCGAGCGGAACGATGAACGGTAATTCGTGGGGTGTCAACCAGGACGCCAAGCATCTGTGGGGTGTCAACATATATTGGGCAAGCGCCAAGCCTATGCCCAACGTTTATGAGTTGTCGCAGACCATTCCTGCAACGAGACTTGGGGCGGGCACTTATCTCGTCACCTGCTTGCTGGGCGTACAGAAAGAGAAGTTGGCGAACTGCCGACTCTTTGCCAACAAGAACGTGCAGTACTATGGCAAGGAGAGCGACTACCTGTCGTCTATGCTCACTCCGGGCGAGACGAACACTTTTGCGGGCTACGGTGCTTCCGGTGCTGGCAAGATGACGCTCCGGCCGATGGCTGTGATGGTGACGCTCAAGGACGGCGAGAGCCTGAAACTCGGTATCCGTTCGAGCAACTTCCTGGCTGACGGTACGCGTTCTACGAACGACAGTCACGGTTGGTTCAAAGTGGACCATTTCCGCCTGCAGCGCATCGATGCGGAAGAGATTACGACGGACATCGACCGCATAGAAGCGGAAGACGAGTGGCAGGGGCTGACTGAGAACGACCTGCAAGAGGGCCAGTTCTTCGACCTGCAAGGGCGTCGGTTCGACTTTGGCCCTGCTCGTCAAAGCGGCATCTTCATCCTGCGTCGCCCGGACGGTAGTGTCATCAAATTTGCAAAGTGAAGCCTGCCGGGAAAAAACCTTAACCTATTTGGCAATAATGGTTAAGCATTATGCCCGGAAAGGTTAAGGGTTTTGGCCGAAAAGGTTAACCTATTTTCCAGACTCTACACTGGTACGAGAAAAACGCCCCTCACCTCGCCTTTTCAGAACTCGAGGTAGGGGTGTAGTTTTTCTATGTCTGTCGGACGGAAATCGTCGAGTTTCCGGAGCACCTCAATGCTCTGAATCGGCCCATGATTACGGCGATACTCGTTGATTGCCTTGGCCTGATAGAAACTGATGTACGGGTGTTTCATGAGTTGCGAAACGGAGAGGCGGTTGACATTCAGGCGTCTGACGGGCTGCTGCGAGACTGTCATGTAGCCAAGCACACTGTCGGGCATCTCCGTTGCCTCCATGGCCTGCTCCTTCGCCACGAAGCCTCCCAGAGCATTCCGATAGGCAACAATGCGGGCAGCCCGTATCGAAGCAATGCCCGGCACCATCTTCAACAGCGTCGTGTCGGCAGTATTGACATCAACCGTCTGCCCCACCCTCAACTTAACCCTTCGGGGGAACGTATCGCAAGGCACCGTATCCTCACAGCAAACCTCCGTCACAGGCGGTTTCTCCACCCTCGTCGGCTCACGCCTCTCACGAGGCTCTTCACGCTCCACATACCGGAACCTCGGGGCAATGCGTATGTAAGGCTCCAGGCGAACCCATTGCTCCACAGTCAGATTCGGCACATTCCTGAACTCCTCCACCCTGCTGTATCGGCCACGCTTTGCACGATAACGATAAATACTGCGCACCTGCCAAGGAGAAAGCCCCAGGCGGAGAAGCGTCGTAGAATCGGCAGTATTAGGGTCGAAAGGAAAGACTTCAACCGAATCCTCCGCAGTGGCATAAGTGATTTCCCGCACCACATAATCCGACGTCCTGCTCCGCACCACCCTTTTCTCACCGGCACTGCCGGACCTCTGCCACTTCCACACGGAAAAACCCATGATGGCAAACAGCAGCAACCACTCTACAACAAGCAGTGCCCGACGCTGCGACGGCGTAAGAAAAGGCAGACGCTTCATGCAATAAGTTCCTGCACAAAGACCCCCGCAATAGCAAGCGGAGCCACATAGCGAACAATGAAATAATACAAACGGAACAGACGGAAACGCACCGTACCACCATTCGTCAACTCATTCTCCACCAGCCTGCGGTCAAGATACCAACCGGTAAACAAGCAAATAATAATGCCACCCAAAGGAAGAATCACCTTCGAAGAAACAAAATCAAACAACTCAAACAGATTCATGCCGAACAAAGTCAGATGACTCCACATGCCAAAAGACAAAGAACAAGCAACACCAAGCGTCATGCAAGCAACCGAAACAATGATTGCAGCCCTTTTGCGCGAAATCGAAAAGGTCTCCAAAAGATAAGCCGTAACACTCTCGTGCAACGACATCGCACTGGTCAAAGCCGCCAACATAAGCAGCAAATAAAACAGACCCGAGAAGACATATCCCAACCACGGAACACCATGGAAAGCAATGTTAAACACACTCGGCAAAGTAATGAACACCAATCCCGGACCGGCATCCACACTGACACTGTCCACACTGAACACCGCAGGGAAAATAAAGAAACCGCTCAACACCGCAACAGACGTGTCAATAGCACCCACACCCATTGCCGTCTTAGGCAACCTCGTGTCCGACCTGAAGTAAGAAGCATAAGTGCAAAGACAACCCATCGCAAGGCTCAGCGAATAAAAAGCCTGCCCCACAGCACTGAGAACAACACTGCCCGTAATCTTAGAGAAGTCCGGCTTCAGCAAAAAGCGAAGCCCCTCAGAACTGCCAGGCATACTGAACGAACACACAACCAATATGCCTATAATGAAAAGCAACATCGGCATCATCAGTTTCGAGAACCTCTCAATCCCGGACTGCACACCACGAGCAATGATAACGTGTGTCAATCCCATGAAAGCCAATGCCATCAGCACCGGCATCCAAGGGTCCGTCACAAAATCATTATAGACAAGACTGTAATCACGGTCGGCCATCAGTTGCCCTCCAACCGACTGAATGAAGTAAAAAAGCGTCCATCCGCTCACAACTATGTAGTAGGAAAGAATGATAAAGGCAACGAAAACACCTGCCACACCCTCTAAACGCCACCACGTTCCGGGAGCGAGTTTGGAAAAGGCGGTAATGGTGTTGGCACGAGTATGTCTGCCTATAAGGAACTCGCTCAACATGACGGGGATGCCAATGAAAGCGATGCAGAGGAGATAGACAACGATAAATGCAGCGCCGCCGTTGTTCCCGACCTCGGTAGGGAAACGCCACACGTTGCCAAGTCCTACGGCAGAACCTGCCGCAGCCAATACGGCTCCTATCTTACTGCCAAAGTTACTTCTTTTTTCCATGCTTTTATTTTATAATGAGAGGTATTAGTTCGTTGAGGAATATGATGACGATGCCGGCCGGAACGACCCAGCGGATGAGCAGGAGAAGCGGGCGCATGAAGCGGACGGGGATGTGCCCGTCGTTTGTCAACTGCTGTTCTACGAAGCGTTTGTCGAGGTAATGTCCGACGAAGAGGGTCATCAAGAGGCCTCCCAGGGGCATGAGGAATTTCGTGACGGCTACGTCGAAGAGGTCGAAGATGCCAAGCCCGAAGACTTTTATCTCCTGCCATGGTCCGAAGGAGAGCGAGCAGAAACTGCCCAGCAGGAGGCAAATGGCGGTGACGATGGCTGCGGCTGTGTGCCGGCTTTTACGGAAGTGTTCGGAGATGAAGGCTGTGCATATCTCGTGCATGCTGATGCTGCTTGTGAGTGCTGCCAGCAGGAGGAGTACGTAGAAGAGGAGGGCAAAGATGTATCCGACGAGGGGTATTTCGCCGAACATCATGGCAAAGACGTTGGGCAGTGTGATGAATACGAGTCCGGGGCCTGCGTCGGGTGCGATGCCGACGCTGAAGACTGTGGGGAAAATAATGAATCCGCTGAGGATGGCTACTGCGGTGTCGATGATGCAGACGTTGGTTGCGGACTTGACGAGGCGTGTTTCCTGGCTGAAATATGATGAGTAGGTGACCAGGCAGCCTATGCCTACGCTGAGTGAGAAGAAGGCTTGTCCCATTGCTCCGAGTATGGTGTCGGTGGTGACTTCGCTCAAATCGGGTTTGAGCAGAAAGCGTATTCCTTCGGATGCGCCTGGCATTGTCAGCGAGAAGCCTACGAGGATGACGATGATGGCGAGGAGCATGGGCATCATGAGTTTGGAATAGCGTTCGATGCCGTGCTGTATGCCTCGTGCCACGACGAGGTGTGTGAGCAGGAGGAATGCGGCGAGATAGGCGATGGGCTGCAGGGGTGCGGACACGAAGGTGTTGAAGGCTTGTGTGAAATCGGTGTCGCCTTGTACGTGCAGGTGGCCTAAGACGGACTGGGTGGTGTAGTGGAGTGTCCAGCCTGCCACGACGGAATAGTAGGAGAGGACGAGGAATCCGCCCAACACGCCCATGATGCCGGTGAGCACCCATGGTTTTCCGGGTGCGAGTTTCTGGTAGGCTCCGATGGCGTTGCTGTGCGAGGAGCGTCCGATGACGAACTCGCTGACCATGACGGGCATGGCGAGAAAGAAGATGAAACAGAGGTAGATGAGGATGAAGGCTGCGCCGCCGCCTTTGCCTACTTCTGTGGGGAGGCGCCATATATTGCCCAGGCCTACGGCGGACCCTGCGGAAGCCAGTACGACTCCCAGTTGGCTGCCGAAACTGCCTCTGGCTGTGTTATCCTTGTTCATGTGGGTATGTTTTTCGGAAAATATGTTGCAAAGATACACAAAATTCCCGTACCTTTGCAGTGTTCTTCTTAAAAAAAGTCGTTATATGCTGCTGCTCTATTTCCGACGCTACCCCATTACTTTTCTTTTGGCTTTGGCCATTGTTTTGCTCTCGCTGTTGCCCATACCGGATGTCAGGACGACGGTGGAGGTTCCGCTCATGGACAAGTGGGCTCACATGGTGATGTATGGTGTGCTGACGCTTGTGATTTGGCTGGAATACATCAGGGCGCACAGGCAGATGCGTGGCCGTCGACTGCTGTTGCTGGCTTTCCTTGCGCCCATTGCGATGGGCGGTGTGCTGGAACTGATGCAGGCTTACCTGACGACGTGCCGCAGCGGCGAGTGGCTGGACTTTGTGGCCAACAGCATCGGGGCCGTTGTGGGTGCGGGCTGCGGACTGCTGGCGAGCAGGCTTTGGGAGCGTTCCTGCGGCAGGCAGAGAACAGGGATGTGAATCAAGGGCTTAGGCCTCCTTTCCGAAAAGGTTAACCTTTTCGACAATAATGCTGTACCTTTTTAACAAGAAAGGTTAACCATTATCGCAATAATGGTTAACCTGTTTTGAGGGGAAGGTGCGCCTTGTTTTGCGACGGCTCTTTCCCGGTGTTTTCTCTTGGGTGTCTTACTTGACGAAAATCTTCTTTCGCTGGAAGATGTAAAGCCCACTCTCGAACTCTTTTACCTGCTCGGGAGTGGCGTCCTTCATGACGAGTTTTCCGTCGGGAGTATAGACGTCCGACGGGCCGTCGTACTTCCTCTCCACCACATCGGCAATCGGCGTAGCCGTATCGCTGGCAG
Organism: Bacteroidaceae bacterium; assembly: GCA_017461345.1. Classification (GTDB taxonomy): domain Bacteria; phylum Bacteroidota; class Bacteroidia; order Bacteroidales; family Bacteroidaceae; genus Physcousia. The sequence goes on from JAFTYP010000002.1 coordinate 58,905, forward strand.
GGAACATGAGCATCAGTGCAGGCATACCGCTGGCACCATAACTCTCTACAACATCGGTCGAAGCAGTCTTCTTGGCAAAATAGCCAATCTGAATGCCACGCTCTGCGTCCATGTTGGTGTAAGCCTTCTGGATGTTCTTTTGGATATGCGTCAAGTACTTCTTCACATAAGCAAGGCTCAAGTCGCAATCGTAAACCAGCATCTTGATGTACTGCGCATAGATGGCAGCATAGATGCCCTGCTCGTAGCCGTTCTCATACTTGAGGATGCCGGCAGTACACATATTGTTTATCACATAGTCTGCTGCACGGCGAGCCTTCGAGAGGTATGCTATCTCGCCCGTCAACTTGTAGAGCATGCAACTGGCACCAATATAAGTGGCCTGGTTGTAGAGGTGGTCGGTGAACTCCGGACCACCGCCATGGATACCGTCCGCCACACGGCCGCTGCTGTTGACAAGCGTCTTGTCTGCCCACGCATAAACCTCCTTCGCCTTCTCCAAATACCATTCCTTGGTCTGCATCGTAGGACGCTCGGCCGTCGGGGCAGTCCTGCCCTCCGGAACAATCGTATGCAACAGGCAGGCAGCAATGACAGTGGGGAAATTGATGCAAGCCGAACGGAAGTCGCCAGGTTTGTGGGGATTGGCCTTCTCAATGGGTTGCCACTCCCAGAACATGCCGCCGCCATACTGACCCTCGAAGCGGGCTGGGTCGGCATAAGAGCCATCGTCGCCCACCTTGGCAGAGCCGTACCACACACGGCAGAAACTTCTCTCCGAATACGTCAGGTATTCCGACTTGCCAAAGGTCTTGTGAGCACGCGCCAAAGCACACGTCCACCACATAATATCATCATAGACGAACCAACCATTGTTCGTGTTGGGATTGTGAAAATCGAAGTTCACATAGTGAGCCTTCTCGCCCTTGTAGATGTTGTTGTGCAGCGTCTGGTACTTTCTCATGCGCGTCGCATCGCCCTCCTCCTTGGCCCGGTTGTAGGCATTGATGACCATGTCGTACATAATGGCCTGACACCAGATGGCAGCAGCACAGCCGCTGACATCATTGTCCCTGTAGCCGTTGCCACGATGGTAAGCCCCCGGCTGCTTAGTATCTGCTTTGTAGATATACTTCGTCTTGTCGAGGAACGCATTATTGAAGTCCTCATATGCCTTCCACTGCGCTTCGTTGTCGTAAGTAATCGACGTCTGCGCATCGGCAAAGCCTACAAAAGCAGACAAACACAAAATAAGAATAAACAGTCTTTTCATAACTCTCATGATATAAAAGGCTAAACAATATGAGCCCCTCGCAAGGGGCCCATATCGAATTATTTACGCTTCTTCTTGCCCTTCGCCTTGCCGGTCGGCTTATACTCCTTGCTGAAAGAATACGGAGCAGCCTCGGCCGTAGTGCCACGCTGCTGGTTGGGTTGCGACTGCATCGCGTAGTCCATCTTCATGCCGGCAAGAAGGTCGGCATGATTCACATAGTTCTTGCCATAGTCCACACCGTTCACCTTCAGCGCACCGACATAACGGTTCACGTCGCTCTGCTCGGGAGCAGTGATGACAACGTCCTTCCCGTTCTCCAAATGGAGCGTCATCTTCTTGAAGTAAGGCGCACCAAGCACATACTCGCCGCTGCCCGGACAAACAGGATAGAAGCCCATAGCCGTGAAGATATACCAGGCAGAAGTCTGGCCATTGTCCTCGTCACCACAATAACCGTCAGGGTGTGCATTGTACATACGGTTCATGGTTTCACGCAACCAGTACTGCGTCTTCCAGGGCTGACCACTGTAGTTGTACATATAAATCATGTGCTGGATGGGCTGATTGCCGTGAGCATAGTTACCCATATTCATTATCTGCATCTCACGAATCTCGTGGATGACACCACCATAGTAACTCTCGTCGAAGATAGGAGGCAAGATGAATACACTGTCGAGCATACGGTTGAAAGTATCATTGCCACCCATAAGGTCGATAAGACCCTGAGGATCGTGGAACACACTCCACGAATAATGCCAACTGTTGCCCTCGGTGAAAGCATCACCCCACTTGAAAGGATTGAAATTAGGCGCCCACTCGCCATTGGCAAGCCTGCCGCGCATCAAGTTATATTCCTTGTCGAAAAGATTCTTATAGTTAAACGCATGCTCGGCATACACCTTGATTTCCTTCTCAGGTTTACCAAGTGCCTGACCAAGTTTGTAGATGCTCCAGTCATCAAAAGCATACTCCAACGTACGGGCAGCACTCTCATTGATGCTGTCATAAGGCACATAACCCAACTTGTTGTAGTTCTGCCACTGCTTACGTCCGCTGGTAGTACGAGGCAAATCTGCATTGGCACCATGCGTCACAGCATCCCAAAGAGCCTCAACATCATAACCTCTGAGACCTTTAAGATATGCATCGGCAACAACACTTGCTGAATTGTTGCCCACCATACAAGCACGGTGACCGGGAGAACTCCATTCCGGCAAGAAACCACTCTCCTTGTATGCATTCACCCAACCCTCTTGCATCTTGCGACCCATCTCGGGATACATCAGGTTAACCAAGGGGAAAAGAGCACGGAAGGTGTCCCAGAAACCAGTATCGGCAAAGAGATAACCAGGAAGAACCTGACCATTATAAGGACTATAGTGAACCACTTCGCCCTTTGCATTTATCTCATAGAAACTGCGAGGAAAGAGAACACTGCGATAAAGACAACTGTAGAAGGTACGCAACCTGTCGACATCACTATTGTCTTCAACATCGATAACACTCAATACCTTGTTCCATTCCTGACGACCGGCTTCGGAAACCTCCTCGAGACTTCTGTCACCCAGTTCCTTGAGGTTCTGCTCTGCCTGCTCAATGCTGATGAATGAACTTGCAACACGCACATTAACCTGTTCGCCACGCTTGGTCTGGAAACCTACTGCGGCAGCAGCATGTTTGCTCTTCATCTCAAGATTTTTGCTTTCCTTGCCTTCGTCTGCTGTTGATGTGTAAGTAAACGGACGGTCGAACTGCAGAACGAAATAGTTCTTGAAGTTGCGAGGAACACCGCCACTGTTACGTGTTGTGTAGCCTACAATCTTGTTTTCGCCAGGAATAACCTTGACGTATGAGCCACGGTCGAAAGCATCAACAATGACGAAGTTCTTGCCCTCGGTAAAGGTAAAGCGGAAGATTGCTGCTCGACTTGTTGGTGCTATCTCGGTTGTTATGTCATAGTCTGCGAGATAAACCTTGTAGTAATGTGGCTTGCTTACTTCTGCTTTGTGGCTATACCAACTGGCGCGACGATTTTCATCATAGATGGGTGCGTCGCCACTTTCCGGCATGATGTTGAACATTGCATAGTCGTTCATCCATGGACTTGGCTGGTGTGTTTGCTTGAAGCCGCGTATCTTCTCGGCATCGTAGGTGTAGCACCATCCGTCGCCCATCTTACCTGTCTGGGGTGTCCAGAAGTTCATACCCCATGGAAGGGCGATGGCCGGGTATGTGTTGCCTGTGGAGAGGCCTACTGTTGAGTGTGAGCCTACCAGAGGATTGACATATTGTACGGGATCGTCTATTGCATAGGTATTTATGAACAGGAGTGAGACAATGGTTGTCAGAATGAATCTTTTCATGTCTTATATCTATATAATATATAATGTGTGGTTAAAGTTCTTTGATCTTTACATTCTTGAACCATACTTCATCGCCGTGGTCCTGGAGGAGGATACGTCCGTCGCGATTGCCGAAATTGGGCCAGTTTTTGTATTTGCTGTATGCCACGAGTGCGTTCCACTGCTGTGTGCCTCTTTCGTATTCTACGAGTTTTACGCCGTTGAGCCAATGTTCTACATGGTTATCCTTGACGATAATGGTTGCGGTATTCCATGTTGTGATGTCGAATGGCTTTTGTTCGGGAGCGGGAATGAGGTCGTAGAGTGAGCCGAGCTTGCGGTTGCCTTTTACGCCGAGCTTTGCATCGGGGTGACGGAGGTCGTCGAGGATTTGGAATTCACAACCGATGGCACTGCCTTCGCCTTGGTTCATGTCGGGGTCGACGAAGTATTTGATGCCGCTGTTTGCTCCTTCTGTAATCTTGAAGTCTACTTTGAGGATGAAGTTGTGGTAGTTCTTCTCGGTTACGATGTCTCCGCCGTTGCCGCTTTCGGCGCCGCTGGCTTTTTCAACTTTGAGGATGCCTTCTTCTATGCGCCATCCTTTAGTGGGGAAGGTTTGGAGTTTTGCTCCTCGCCATCCGTTGGTTGTTTTGCCGTCCCAAAGGAGTTTCCATCCCTCGCGTTGTTCTTGTTCGGTGAGGATGTTGTCTGTTGTTGGTGCGGGAGCAGGAGTTGCTGCGACCTTCTTTACTTTTGCTGATGCGGGCAGGATGGCGATGATGGCCATTGCCATTAGTATTTTTTTCATGTTGTTTTGGTTTGTTATTTATCCTTAATCAATCTTGTAGAATTCTTCCCATCCGCGGCGTGGTGGCATTCCGCTGAGCATAGCGTTTGCGAACTCGTTGTTTGTGAACTTCTTGGTGCGTGGGTCGAAGAAGAGTTGTGTGTTCAGGCGTTGTGCGATGACGCCGAGGCAGAATACCTGACAGAGTACGCCGGCAATCTGGAATGGTGAACGTGTCTTTTCGATTCCCTGGCATGCGCGGAGGAAGTTGACGTAGTGGTTGCTTGGGCTTTTGGGTACTTCGGGGAGTTTGTCCTTCATTGCTTCGGCTTTTTCCTTGGGGATGATTTCGAGTGTGCTGCCGTGGCTTGCTCCCTTGAATGTGAGGTCTCGGCCGTAGATTATCTTGCCGGGATTGAGTTTCAGTTTGGTGTATTCGCCTTGTCCGCTTGCGGGTATGCCATCGGCGAGTTTGCTTTCTCCGTATCCTTCGGGCAATGGTGGCTGGTTGTCTGTGCCGTCGTACCAGATGAGGTCGCATGGTGGCATGTTGCCGCGTGCGCCGAATCGGAATTCGATTGTGCTGGAGAAGGGGAAGAAGAACTCGTTGTGGTTCTTGGCGTACTTCATGTTGATTTCGTAGGGCAGTCCGAGGTTGAGGAACTCGTGTGCGGTGTCGATGAGGTGTGCGCCCCAGTCGCCGAGTGCTCCCATGCCGAAGTCGTACCAACTGCGCCAGTCGCCTTGGTGGAAGAGTTTGCTGAAGTTGTGGTAGCGGATGCCGCCGTGCCATGTGTCGTAGTCCATTCCTTCGGGGATTGCATCGCCGAAGGGCATTTTGGTCATGTTCCAGTCGTACTTATGCCAACGCCGGTCGTTGTTCATGTGTGCTACGACTTTTGTTACGTCCTTGATGATGCCTGCTTCCATCCATGCCTTGAACTGGAAGTAGTTGGCTTCGGAGTGTCCCTGGTTGCCTACTTGTGTGACGATTTCGGGATGGCGGTTTGCCATTTCGATGAGTATTTCGCCTTCCTGGAAGGTGCGGATGAGGGGTTTTTCGCAATAGACGTGTTTGCCGTGCTTCATGGCTGCCATGCAGACGAAGAAGTGTGTGTGGTCTGGTACGCTGACGGCTACGGCGTCGAAGTGGTCGCTGTATTCGTCGAAGAGTTTGCGGAAGTCGGTGAAGCGTTTTGCGTTGGGATACATCTTAAGTGCTTTCTGGCACTGTTTCCCCTGCAGGTCCACGTCGCAGAGTGCCACTACTTCCACCATGTTTGTTCTGGCAAACTCGTCGATGTTCTGCTGGCCTCGGTTACCGATGCCGATGTATGCGATCTTCACTTTGTCGCCTTTTGCCTTTTTGGCTTCTTTGCTTGTCATGGCAAAAACGCTGCCTGGGTTGAGGGTTACGCCTGCTGTGGCAAGGCCTACGCCCTTCAGAAAATCTCTTCTTGTTGACATAATTTTGGGATTTAAATTGTTTTATCTAACATCTGCCCACAAAATTAGCAAAAATATCCTATAATCAAACATCCGAAGGCAAAAAAATATCAGTAATACGCAAATTAGTGTTAATATATACACATACGGCATTGTGATGTTTGTTCTGCAGGTTGTTTATCTGCGTATTGTACCTCCGAAAATGGAGGCTTAAAGGGCATCAGAAAAAAAGGTTAACCATTCGTGCCCGAAAGGTTAAGCATTACGGGCAGAAAGGTTAACCTGTTTGGCAATAATGGTTAAGGTTTCTTGCAGACGGGGTGTGGGGCGGAGAGTTCAGCCGATGCAGACGGTGCGCGACTGGTCGTCGTGGACTTCGATGCGCACCGCTACGGTTTCCTCGGGCAGGAGCGGCTCCACGAGTTCCGGCCACTCGATGAAGCAGGGGCAGCCGCTGTAGAAATACTCCTCGGAGCCAATGTCATAGGCCTCCCGAAGGTTCTTAATCCTGTAGAAGTCGAAGTGATAGACGGGCTCTCCGTTGGCGTCGGCATATTCGTTGACAATGGCGAAGGTGGGCGATGCCACAGTATCTTCCACTCCGAGTGCTTCGCAGACAGCCTTGATGAAGGTGGTCTTGCCGGCACCCATCTTGCCGTAGAAGGCGAAAATGCGTCGGTCGCCCATTGCCTGCACAAACTGCTCTGCGGCAGCGGCAAGGCAAGAAGTGTCTTCTATTCTTATCTCTTTCATCATACACATGTTCCGGCCATCGGGCTTTGGAGCGCTCCTATGCGGCTCACGCTGCCCGAGGCAAGTTCTCTTTATCGTTTCTTCCCGCGCAAAGTGATGAGGGGCACCAGCATCTCCTCCAGGCTGATGCCGCCATGCTGGAAGGTGTCCTTGTAATACTGCACGTAATAGTTATAGTTGTTGGGGTAGGCAAAGAAGTCGTCCTGCATGGCAAAGATGTAGGCCGTGCTGAGGTTCGGACTGGGCAAGCCTGCCCGCAGAGGTTCCTTTATCTCGAATACCTCCTTCTGGTTGTACGACAGATTCTTGCCCAACTTGTAGCGCAAGTTCGTATTCGTGTTCCTGTCGCCAATCACCTTCACAGGGTTGTAGCAGCGGATGCTGCCGTGGTCGGTGGTAAGGACAATGGTGCAGTCCTGCGCCGCAAGGGCCCGAAAGAGTTCGCTCACAGCCGAATGGCGCAACCAACTCTGCGTAATGCTGCGATAAGCCGCCTCGCTGTTGGCAAGTTCGCGCACCATCATGCTCTCCGTGCGTGCATGGCTGAGCATATCGATGAAGTTGATGACCACGACATTCAAGTCGTTCTTCATCAAAGCCGGTATCTGAGACACAAACTTCTCGGCAGCACCGGAATGGTTTATCTTATGATAAGAAAAAGAATTCTTGCGGCGATAGCGGTCGAGGTGCGTCCTGACCAGCGGTTCCTCGTTGAGATTCTTGCCCTCCTCGCTGTCCTCGTCCACCCAAAGTTCAGGGAACATCCGGGCTATGTCGTTAGGCATCAGGCCACTGAAAATGGCATTGCGCGCATACTGGGTAGCCGTAGGCAGAATACTGCAATACATATTCTCCTCCACAGAAAAGCCATCCGCTATCTCGCCAAGCAGCATACGCCACTGGTCGTAACGGAAGTTGTCGATAACCACAAGGAAGACCTTCTCTCCTGCATCGAGCAAAGGGAAGACTGCATGCTTGAAGATGTCGGGGCTCATCACCGGACGGGCATCGGCATCCTGCATCCAGCGCATGTAGTTCTTGCGTATGAACTTTGCAAACTCTGCGTTGGCCTCGTGCTTCTGCATGGCAAGCATCTCCTGCATCCCGCTTTCTGTCTCGCTCAACTGCAGTTCCCAATAAGTAAGGCGCTTATAGACCTCCTTCCAGTCCTCGATGCTGGAAGCGTCGTTGATAAGCATTCCCAGGCGGGAGAAGTCTTGCTGATAGTTCGACTGCGTGTGTTCGGTTACAATCTCCTTCTGCTGAATGTTCTTCTTCAGCGACAGCAGTATCTGCGTAGGGTTGACGGGTTTTATCAGATAGTCTGCAATCTTCGCTCCGATGGCCTGCTCCATGATGTGCTCCTCCTCGCTCTTCGTCACCATCACCACCGGTGTGGCAGGCAACAATTCCTTCACGCGAGTCAGCGTCTCCAAACCGCTCAAGCCCGGCATATTCTCGTCGAGCAGGATAAGGTCGAACGCCTCCTCCGCACAACGGTCGAGCGCATCGTAGCCATTCGTCACCGTCTCAACCTCATATCCCTTCTTCTCGAGAAAAAGAATATGAGCCTTCAAGAGTTCTATCTCATCGTCAACCCAAAGCAGTTTATAAGTCACCATTGAACGTAGTCTGTGTTTTGCTCTGCAAAGATATGGTTTTTAATTGAAAACAGAAAACCCCAAGCCGAAAAACTTACCTGCCACCACATCATCTCACACCACAGCAAAGCCACAAACAAAAAAAGCCCCACCCTGGCAAAGCCAAAGCGGGACCTGCAGACAAGACAAACAATGTCCGCTACTTCATAATCTTCTTGCCATCCCTAATGTATATACCTTTGGGAAGGCCGGAACGCTTCACCGACTCTACCTGCCATTTGCGACCGTAAAGATCATAGTAAGCGCCATCGGAAGACACGCTGCCTCTAATCTCATCAACAGCATCGTCATCACTGCCATCGCCAAGATCGACACTTAAAGTGCAAGCATTCATATTAAAACTAACAACATAGTCCTTCGGCGCATCGCCAGGAACCCATTCAATACGGAAACGATGATTATTGCCATAGCCACGAGCCAAGTCACCAACAGGCTCTCCAGGAATCAACATACAATCCGATTCCGAACCCGTATAACTGGCTTCGAGCCAACCCGGACGCGTAACAGTACTGCCCAATTCCTCATCAAGCGTAGAACGACTCGCCATAATCAAGAAAGTAGCATAACCAGGATATACATAATCCTCGAAGAAACGTACCGTTCCCACATACAGGCCATTGCCCTTATGCTCCAAAGGCGCCACCTCGTCGTTCCTCCAACGATGCTCCTCGTCATTCTTGTCCATAATAGAACCACACACAAAGACATTGTCGGGCCATTCGTATTCAATAGCCTCAAAAACAACAGTACTATCCTTGGGGTTAAGTGTCACCTTCATCTTTGCGCCAACCATCTGATAGTCCTGACCTGCACCGGCAACCAGTCTGTGCTGATTCTTCTCTGGTGTCACGAAATGATTGTACGGCTGGTTGGACTTAAATGTCTGATTCAATCTGGTAAAGTAAATACCGGCACGAGCATCCACATGAACAAGATTAGCACGATTCTGAGTCGTGAACATACCAGTATAAGTGCCATCCTCCTGACGTTCGAGCGGGTAATTGATGTTGCGTGTTGCATAATCAAGCTTGTTGCCTTCTGCATCAACCAAATCACCCTGCACATAGAAACCACCACCAATAGACGCATCGTCCCTGATGTCTGTCATGTATTGCATCACCTCTTCGTCCGAAAGGTCACCGCTCAACAGATGCTCTACAATCTCATTACCCTTTTCAAAGAGCGCATCACTCAACGTAGGATCAGTTTCAAACAAAGCGTCACCTTGATTAAAGCAATAATCCATCAACAATGCCAACTCCTGATAAATAGCATAACTGCTGTTGATAGCATTGAATTCCGCATTGATTTGCTTGGCAAGCTCCATCTTCTCATTTGCCTCATCTGCCGATTTGGCAGCATCAATCAAAGAAGAAATGCGATCCAGACGTTCCACACTGATGTAGAATTCGTACATTTCCTGTGCCATACGAATGCTATTGAGGCGGCTCTCGAAATTGTCCAGCATACTCTGAAGAGCCTCATCACTCACACCACGATATATCAGACGGAATTTGCCCCATGCCGTCACGCCACCATCATACCAAGGAGTTCCCGTGCTTTGGATACCAACACGCAACTTGCCATCTTCAACAATAGCATAAGCATGATTAACAAAACGGCCGGCCGAGAAAGCAAAACTCATTGCCGCACGACCTTCAGGAACCCAACCAAGACCCGTATCTATGTCATAAGAAGACACCTCTTCTCCATTGTGAGGAGCCGATGGATCACCACTGGGATCAATGCGACAGTTAACACCATTGATTGCCTCATTGTATGGCAAAATACATTTATATAAGTTCCACACAGGAGTATGGAAATCATTTATAAAGATATCAGATGCCACAAGTTCGTCACCAGAAAAGTCGCCCAAACCAATGTCACCTGTACGCTGGTATGCAGGAACTATCAATTCGTAAATTCCATCAGGAAGACCTTCTTCCAAATCCTGGTACACATAGAAAGACGTGCTCTTGCTGGCATTTACAGGATAGATGTCAAGGAAGCCCGTACGACAAGAGAAGTTCCAACCTGTTCCTGTACGAGTCGTCTTGGCTACCCAACCCTTGAAGTTTCCATCTTCCGTAAAGTCTGAGTTATATATAAGATTTGTAATTTCCGAACCATCGGTAATGCTGTTCTTGACTGCCTGTTTGAATAGTTCTTGTACGAAAACTATTTCATCTGCCAATTCTGCAACAGAAAGCATCTTGGCCGTGATGATGTTCTGATATGTACCATTAGGCAAGCCTTCCACCTCTTCCTCGTTGTCATTAAGATATGTATAAAGCAGCTCTGCATATACGCCATAAAGTTGCTCGCGCGACTCTACCTCTGCTTTTATGGCATTGATCGCTGCTGCATAGTCAATATATGCCAGATGGCTCAAACGAATCTGTTCCGGTAGACGTGAAAGCTGATCTGCTATGTTCAACATTTCATCCAGTGCAGTAACCTGAGAAAGTTGCAGGCTAGCCTCTTCATAGCCTTCTATCAATTGTGTTTGTCCTCCTAATTCGTCCAATTCCTGCAGGTTCTTCTCTTGTTGAGCTCGAATGAGTTCTACTGCTGCTTCCTCGCTGATGTCATTCAGAGATTCCAAACGCCATGTGTCCCATACAGTCCAGTTACCATGAAGATACATCTGATTCTCTACACCGACCTTGACGGTATCTTCGCTGCTTGTTACGGCGAAGTAGATTGGTTCGTTCCAGTATAAGCCCTCCGAGAAGTATGAACGGCATGCAGCCAGCGAGTTCGGCACGTAGTAGCCAGTAGCCTCGTGGTATGTCTGTGTTCCTGTGCCTATCTTCTCTTCCTGCTTGCCTTGCGCAATGTCGATAAAGAGATTGCTAATGCGACGAGTTCCTGTTTCGACATAATACTGGCTGTTATGGTAGAGTTGTACGTAGTCGGGATTCAACTCTGCATTTTCGTAAGCCGCATCATCTGCATCTGTCCATGCTTTTACGCGAGAAAGGCCTTGTACGCGCAACTTGTAAATGCCTGGCTCGAGTCCTGTCAACACTTGATGAGAATCAAACCATTTCTGGTTCCAGTGTTCGGCTACGCTGTGGTTTATGGCAAGTCCGGAGCCATCGTTACTTTGGTTGTTGATGTAACCTCCTGCAGAATCGTGGTCGGCATTGGCAAAGATGCGAATGAAAGGATAGTTTTCGTCTTCTGCATTACATACTTGGCAGAAGCCGTCCTTGAAGGTATGGGGAGGGATTTCGTTGCCTGTGGTGAGGTTAGAGAAGATTACTGATTCCGGGTCGTAACTTCCGTCGCACAATCTTTCTGACACTACGTATACTTGCGAATGTGTGGGGACGTATGTTGGATATGGGTCCTGTTCTACGCCTTGTGCATCAATGTTCTGGAACCATCGTATGACGCTTTGGTCTCCGTTGAGGCGATAGCAAAGCGAACCACTCTCGAGTTCTCCGTCTTCGATTCGCTGTGCCTGGGTTCCGTACATGCTGAAGCAGTTTGTTACTACTGCATTGTCGTGACGGAAGGCATATTTGTCTTCGCTTTGGATGCCGCCTGCGATGGCTGTTGTCCAGCAGTTGCTGATGACGGCACCATTGTTGCCAAGCCATGCTATGAGTGCTGCACTTTCGGCTGCACCGTTAATGAGGCCTGTGCTGTAGCAGTTTTCCACTGTGAGTTTGGCAATGCTTTGGAAGTTGGCTCCCAGTATTGCGCCTGCACAAGTGGCGGATCCGTCTACGTTTCCTTCGAAACCTAAATTGCGCAGGAGGATATTGCCTGCCAAACCGGAGCCGCCGATGAGGGCTGTTCCTTTTGCGCCGGTCAGGTAACAATTCTCGTCGAGGCGAAGGTTTTCGATGGTAGAACCGCCACGTATGAAATTGAAGAAGCCCGACCAGTCGTGTGTCACTCCTTCCATTACGAGATTGCTTATCGTGTGGTATTGGCCGTCGAAGTGTCCCAGGAAGGGTACGGACAGAGAGCCGATGCCAGGGAATTCTACGCCGTCCATATCGATGTCGTTGTCCATGACTACTTTCAGGTTGTCGTAGCCTGCTGCCACATATTCGGCCAGCCACAGCAGATGTGCGGGTGTGCTCATGTGGAGGACTCCGTCAACGGGTGTTACATAGTCTTTGTTGAAGGTTCCGCATACGGTACAATGGAAGTCGCCGTCCTCGTATGTGTGGGGTGGCAGTATGCTTCCTTCGCTGGAGTTGCTGTAGGTGACATTGTCGTCTATGGGTGTGCCGTCGCAGTTCATGTTGCCTTGCACGTAGACGCGCTGGCTTGTTGCGAAGGGTACGGGATATGCATCGACGCCCAGTGTCTGATAGAATGAGATGGCAGACTGGTCGCCATTGAGGTAATAACAGAGTCTGCCGCTTGCTACGTCTTCGGCTGTGAAGTCGTGGTCTATGCCTTGGCCTGCGCCTTCTGTCTGGCTGATGTCGAGCATATTGATGAATGTTCCTGTAAGGCGGCCCATTTGGTTTGCGCCGTTGAAGCCTGTCACTATGCCCAGGTTGATGATGTTTTCCTGGATGTTTTGTGCATTGTTGCCGTAGTAGCCTGCGATTACGCCTGCATAGCCATCGGCTGCTGTGCTGGTGATGGCGCCGGTGTTGACGATGTTTCGTATGCGCCATGTTGGTGCATTGCCTGTCTGTCCGCCTACGAGTGCTGCTGCATCGGTTCCGCCTTCTGCTGTTACGTTTGCTTCGTTGACGATGTTTTCGAGGGTGATGAGTCCTTGGTTGCCTTGTGAGCATCCGGCGATGGCTCCGACTTGGTGGTGGCCTGTAAAGGAGCAACTCTTGTCGATGATGAGGTTGCACACGCGTGTGTTACTGTCGGAGTTGCCGCGCAAATAGCCGAAGAGTCCTTGGATGTTCTCTGTCGGACGGTTTATGACGAGGTTCAGGATTCGGTGTCCTTGTCCGTCGAATGTTCCGCGCCAGCGCAGATCGACGTTTTTGCCGATGGGTGTGTGTTCGATGCCGGCCATGTCGATGTCGGCCACCAGGCGTGCCGATGCGTCGTTCTTGCCGGAGTTTACCAGTCCGGAGAACCATTCCAGCTGATGGGCGTCTGCTATTTCGTAGAATCCGTCTGCCGCGGGTGTCATGTAGTCCATGTTAATTACGCCGCAGACGCTGCAGAAGCCGTTTTCGAACTCGTGAGAGCCGAGGAGGCAGGATGGTGGTTCGGCTTCCTTGAAGAACCAGAAGCTCTTGTGGTTGGTGCCTACTGCTGCCAGGTAGGACTGGACGATCTTGGTGTCTTCCTTCCAGTTCAGGGCGATGCATGACGAGCTGTTGAAGGCCAGGTTGGCGTGGTCGGAACTTGTCATGCCGAAGCAGTCGGTGCCTTCGCCCGGGGTTGACTTGATGAAGTACTCTACGGGTTCGGTGCCCATGTACACTGCCACTCCGGCTGTTTCCGGCACGGTCTGTGCGTAACGCCCTGTGCAGAGATTCTGCACGTAGTAGCATCCTTCGTTGCCGGTAGGAATGAACCGCCAGTAGGAATAGGTGTCCAGACCTGCGTTGCACTGAATGATGTCGTTACCGCTGTCTTTCATGTACATGGCATGGTTGTTGCGGGGAGAAATCGTGTAGTAGCGATTCTTGTCAATGTCAAGTCCCCATGCGGATGCTATGCATAGCAATAGCATCATCAAAGATAACAGGTTTCTCTTCATTTGATTAGTGATTAAGTTAATTATTATTATAGTTGTTTTTCTTTCTGCATGGTTTGTTGTCAAATAGGTTAAGCATTATGGCCAATTAGGTTAACCATTATGACCGGAAAGGTTAAGCATTATGGCCGGAAAGGTTAACCTATTTTGGAGCGCTGTCCGGGGAGGGTTTCCGAAGTGCCGAAGTGCCTATGGCCACCTTCCTGCCGTTTTGGATGAAAATGCCGGGGGAAGTGATGGAGTCCAGCCGGCGGCCATGCAAATCGTAGCGCATGTCGTCCGCCAGTTTGTCTGGTCGAACATCGCTGATTCTGTCGGCAAACGATGACTTGAAGGTCGGGTATTCGCCTTCCGTAATTGTCCAGACGGTGTCGAAATCCCAGTTCAGCGTGCCGGTATAGAACGCTTTGGTGCGCAGCACGGCATCGTCCACCTCCCTGATGGTTCCTGCAGGAATCTGTCCGCCCACGCCTGCGTCTGCATAGTAACTCAACTGAATACCCTTGCGCACATAGAGGCCCGACATGTATTCCACAACATTGTTGGGCGCAACAGGCAGCCGGCGCGAATAATAATAGTTGGGGGTGGCGCCGGTGATGCTGTTTGCCATCACCAGAACATCCTGCAGACGAACATTGCGATTGTTGTCCGTAAAGCCAATCACACCCGTGGCACAGCCCGATTTATGGCTCTGCTGAAGGGTGGAAACATTGCCGGCATAGTAAGCGCGGGCAATATCGAGTTTTGCCACCGACGTGCCGTTGTTGGAATGAATGAAGCCCACAAGACCTCCCGCACACGAGGGCGAATCCATCGAAGTACTGAGTCGGGTAGCCTGAATGTCAGCATTCACATAGCAATCGCGGATAATGTTGTAGTCCGTCTGCGTGCCATCGCGTGCAACACGTCCTGCCAGTCCGCCCACCTCGCTGTCGCTGGTAATCCTGCCCGTCACAGCAACCCGCTCCAACGTGCATGCCCCTATCATAGCCCCGGTAATGCCTCCCGTAGGTGCCATGCCGGCAATATCCACATCCTCGAGCGTCAAATTCCGCACCACAGCATGGTACATCCTCCCGAAAAGCCCCTTGAAGGCCTTGGCGTTCCTTATCGTAAGACCCTTTATGGCATGGCCTCTGCCGTCCAGAATACCGGAGAAACGCTCCGGATTCGTATCGTCCATGCTCGATGCACCAATGGGCACCCACTCCACACCCTCAGGAATCTCAATGTCGCAGGCAAGATAATAGTTCTGCGTCAAGTCCTCACGAATGGCATTCAACTCCTCGTAAGTGCTGACAGGCTGAGGCACCTTCAGCGACGGGTCCTCAGGATTCTTCGAATCCATCAAGGCTCCCCTGTCGCCCTGCTGCTCCATCCATCTGTGCAACTCCCGATACATCATGTCGATACGCTCCTTGTGCTCGGGCATATACGCCAGGTTGTTGAATTCCCAAGGGTCGGTTTCAAGGTCGTAAAACTCTATGGCCGGGCGGTTCTCAAACTTCTCTACAAGCCAGGCGGCATAGTCATTCGTCTGAGCCGTCTGTAGCCACGACTGCCACATATTGTTGCCCTCCCCCATCATGTGCTTCTCATAATAACTGCTCTCCGGAGAAAGATTCTCAATAAGTTTGTATCGCTTGTCCTGAATACTGCGAATAGGATACGGAGGACCCTCAGGACTATTATTGTGCATGCCATAAACCCATTCACGCTTGTCCGACTCCTTCCCCAGAAGAACATCCAGTTGGCTGACACCATCCAGTCCCGCCACCGGCTCGCCACCGGCAGCATCGATAAGAGTCGGCAATATATCCTCATACTGCACCAAAGCATCGCTCACACTCCCCGCCTTCACCTTGCCCGGATAACGCACTATCATCGCACTCGACTGGCCATAGCGATAACACGTCCACTTGGCAAAAGGCATCTGCGGACCCTGCTCGCTAAGCACAATTACAAGCGTGTTTTCATCCGCCCCCGCATCCTTGAGAGCAGACATCACCATTCCCACCTCATCATCAAAGAGGCGTATCTCAGCCAGATATTTGCAGAAATCGCTTCGCGTCTTTGCATTGTCCACACAATTAGGCGGCAGTTTTATCTGCGAAGGCGTAAACTCCGAAGCATCCCCCGCATCCCAAGGCATGTGACTGTTAATGCTGCAAACAAACAAACAGAAAGGCTGACTGGCATCACGCCTCATAAACTCCAGAATACCATCGGGCGTGGATTTGGCAGGACGCGAAGCAGTACAACCAACCACAAAGCCCGGAATCTTCTCAAAACCATACACCTTAGGCTGATTGACAGGATGATCCTTTCCCGTTCTGCCTACCCGATAACCAAGATCGGAAAGATAGTGCGTCACACTCTTCACCCGAGAATAAGTCGCCTTGTGGTTCAAATAGGAACCATGGCGAGCAGGATACAAGCCGGTGTACATAGAAGCACGGACCGGCACGCTCATTGCTACAGAAGCAAAGTTGTTAGTCATGAGCATTCCCTCGCTGGCCACCCGGTCGATATTCGGCGTCGCAAGATTTTGCCCACCATAGCACCCCAATTCACATCGAGCCAAATCATCCGCAATAATCACAAGGATGTTCGGCTTCTGTTGTGCCCAGCCTGACAATGCAGGAATGGCGGATGCCATTGTCAGCATCAAACAATTGTTCTTTTTCATATCCTGTTTCTCTTTTACCTGTCTACAAATCCATTTCCGCACCCCTGTCGCCTTGTTCCTTCATCCAACGCTCCAACTCGTTCTGCATAGCACGAATACGCTTGGCATATCTTGGCTGAGATGCTAAATTGTTCAGTTCCCAGGGGTCTTTCTCCAAATCATAGAACTCCAGCCTCGGACGATTACGGTACTTGTCCATAAGCCAACGCGCATGCTCGTCTGTCTTAACGGTCTCAAGCCAAGAAGTCCACATGCGGTCCTTGTCCTTCATCATCCTGGTATTGGTATAGGCTACCTCAGGCGTAAGATTGACAATTAACTTGTAACGCTTGTCCTGAATGCTGCGAATGGGATAGGCCGGTCCCTCTGGATGGTTGTTGTGCAACCCAAATGCCCAACGTCGCACCTCCCGCTTCTTACCGAGAAGAACCGGCAACTGCGACACGCCGTCCAGAGTATCAACGCGCTCGCCACCGGCAACCTCAATAAGGGTCGGCAGGATATCCTCGTATTGAACCAATGCATCACTTCTTGAACCAGGCTTGATATGACCCGGATAACGTGCAATAAACGCACTCGACTGACCATAACTATAGCACGTCCACTTACCGAAAAGCATGCGAGGCCCTTGTTCGCTTAGCAGGATAACTAACGTATTGTCTTCCTTTCCACTCTCCCTTAATGCCTCCATAACCCTTCCAACCTCATTGTCAAAGAGCCGTATTTCAGCCAGATAATCGCAGAACAGTTCACGAGTTGCCTGATTGTCGATGCAGTTTGGCGGAAGAATAACCTTTGATGGATCAAACTCCGAAGCATCACCCGCATCCCAAGGCATGTGGCTGTTAATACTGCAAACAAAGAGACAAAAAGGTTCATCTGCACTTCGGTTTATAAATTCCCTTATACCATCCGTTGTAGCCAATGGAGGACGAGACTTGGTACAGCCAACAGGAAAACCAGGAACCTTCTCAAAAGCATAGACCTTTGGCTGGTTTGCAGGATGATCCTTTCCCGTCCTGCCTACACGATAACCCAACTCCGACAAGAAATGTGTAACACTGCGTGAGCCACGATAAGTAGCCTTGTGATTACGATATGAGCCATTACGCACAGGATAGAGGCCAGTATACATAGAAGCACGAATAGGCACACTCATGGCCGCAGAAGCAAAGTTGCTGGTCATAAGCATACCCTCATTGGCCACCCGGTCGATGTTAGGTGTAGCAAGATTCTGCCCCCCATAGCAACCTAACTCGCATCGCGCCATATCGTCGGCTATAATAACCAGGATGTTCGGCTTCTGCCGAGCCATTGCCGCACTAAATCCCAACGGCATCAATGCTAATATGTACCTGCCACCTTTCATTACATTCCGAATCTGTAGGTTTTATACCATTGACATACTCGTTTACTGAGTTTGCGAACTAATTTGGGATGCTCGGAAGCCACATTCGTAGTCTCCTTGGGGTCTGCAACCATATCATAAAGTTGAACATCTGAGGCATCACCATCACAAAGCAACTTCCATTTTCCCTGACGGATGGCCAAATGCGGACTGCGATGATATGCATTACGTGGTCTATTGTACGATTCGTTACGTCCGAAGTCCCACATCAGAACTTCCTTACGTTTTGGTTCTTCCTTTCCCAAAAATGCTTTGCTGTAGTCTGCCCCATCGCTCCAATAACCCTCTTGTGTTGGAATACCACATATGCTGCAGAGCGATGGATATAAGTCCAAAGTAGATAAAACCGTCTTGTTGTTCACCTTTCCCGGCTCTATTAACTTGGGGTATCGAATGATGCATGGCATGTTTATACCGCCGTCGTATAGACTATTCTTTTGGCCGCGCTTACCACAAGTGCGTTCTTGTTTGAAACTTGGAGCAGGGCCATTATCGGCAGTATAGATAACAATCGTATTATCTGTCAAACCTAAACTGTCAATCGCATTGAAAAAACGTCCCAACTGACGGTCCAGTTCTTCCATCACCGGGATAAAACTGGTTCTCTTTTCCCATTCTCCCCTCTTTTCTGCCACGGCCTCTGGCACCCATGGGGTGTGTACATCATCTGGCCACAAATTCATGAAGAAAGGCTTTCCATGATCCTTATTCTCCTTCATAAAATCTATGGCTCTGTCTATGAAATATGCTGTACGATTCCAACGCTTCACCTCGTCGGTTGCAGCCCAGATCCACCTTGTGGAAGTTAGTTTAGGGTCTGGGTCTGGACTTTCGTACGTAGATACATGGCTGGTGAATCCGTATTGTTCAAAACCTGGAGCATCGGTTACATCCCTTCCGCCTCCCATGTGCCATTTGCCAAAGTGTCCTGTGGAATAGCCAGCATCTCGAAAGGCATGGGCCATGGTTGGTGCGCTTGGATCTAAATAATTGGCATTTTCAACACGAGCATTAGCTGCTTTGGAGTCGAGAAATGTATTCATACGATATTTTATAGGGTATCGTCCTGTAAGGAGTCCTGCCCTGGCTGGCGAGCTGACTGGTGCTGCAGAATAGAAACAACCTAATTGCAAACCTTCGCGGGCTAGTTGGTCAATGTTTGGGGTGGGTGTAATAGTAGAGCCATAGGTTCCATTGTCGCCAATTCCCATATCATCAACCAATATGACTATTACATTTGGCTTCTGTTGCTGAGCATAGCCTATGGTTGCAGCAAAGGGAAGCAAAAACAGAGTTTTTTTCATGTTTGGTAATAATATTGAAATTAGTATTCGGTTATCTTCCATTCTTTTGGCGCTACGAAGCCTTTCTGTCCTTTTCCAAAAGGAATTTCCTTCTGATATGGCACGATGGCGTCGCCCTCCTGTATTGTGCGACGCAGTTGGCTAACCCTTTCCGGATCTTCGTAGATACGACCTTCTCGTTTTTCTGATGGATTCTTTTGGATGTCTGTAATGAAATCTTTTTGGAGTCGCATGTGCTGATTTGCCAGAATGAGCTTGTATTGTGCACAGACTCCGGCTCCGCATCCAAGGTAGAAATCACGATCTATCTGTTCTTTTTCTCCTTTAAGTACGCTAAAGATACTGATGCCGTCGTAGGGATTTTTAGGTGTCTCTTTTATTTCTACAATGTCTGCCAAGGTGGGCAGAATGTCTACAAAGCCTGTGACTTGGTCGAGTTTGCGATTGCCCTGCCGAAAGGCTTTCTTCCAGTAAATGCCTGCCACTGTACGTACGCCGCCTTCCCATTCGTCAAACTTCGACCCTCTCAACGGTCGGTTTACAGAATAGGGTTCCATGCCGGGCACTCCGCCATTATCGCTGAAGAAGAGGATGAGGGTGTTGTCCCATTCTCCGCTTTCGCTGATGGCTTGCAGAATTGCTCCTATGCCTTTGTCCATACGTGAGACCATGGCTCGGTATGTCCATCCTTTTTGATCTTTAGGGGGGAGGGAGTCGAATTCTTCTTTGCTTATGAACTTGCGTATTTCTTCTTCGGGAGCTTGATAGGGCGAATGGGGTGCGTTGAAGCAGGTGTAGATGAAATAGGGGCCTTCCTTGGCATATTCTTTTATGCAACGTGCCGACTCTGCTGCAATGAGGTCGGTGGAGTAGCCTTTCTCGTAGCAGGATTCCCAATCGTCGTGCCAGTCCAGTTCTTTCTCGCGTGTATGTTCGAAGTAGTCTATGGCACCATTCAGTGCGCCATGGAAATGTGTGAAGCCTCGGTTTAGGGGATAATAGCGTTGCTTGCTGTGACCCATGTGCCATTTGCCGATGGCTGCCCGGTGGGCATATCCATTTCGTCCCAGCACATCGGCCATGGTTTCTTCCTCTACAGGAAGGCCATAGTCACGCCACGGGGGAATTACTGTTTCGCGTATGCCAAACCTATTGGGATACCGTCCTGTCATGAGTCCGC
The DNA here is from genome assembly GCA_017461345.1 of Bacteroidaceae bacterium. Taxonomy (GTDB): domain Bacteria; phylum Bacteroidota; class Bacteroidia; order Bacteroidales; family Bacteroidaceae; genus Physcousia. The sequence goes on from JAFTYP010000002.1 coordinate 79,455, forward strand.
ATCTGGTTGGCGAACTGACAGGGGCTGTATAGAATCTGTCCAGCTCGATACCTTCGTTGAGAATACGGTCTATGTTGGGAGTTGGGATGACGCTGCCGTGGTGACTTACGTCGCCCCACCCCAGGTCGTCTGCTACGATAATGACGATGTTGGGCCTGTCCGTCTGTGCCATTCCCACCATTGGAAGCAGCGTTGCCGATGATAGTAAAAGCTGTTTTGTTCTCATAATAACCAATCGTTTCATGGGGGGCTGTCCGAAACATGGCAGTCGAGGTCTGGAAACATGGCGTGCCTTTCCGGGCAAAAAGGTTAAGCATTATGGGCGGAAAGGTTAACCTTTATGGGCAGAAAAGCAGTAGATGTTTTTGTACCACCCTTTGCATGTTACTCTACAGCAACGTCCCCGTTGCCACAATCGCCTCGAATACACACCCTTACACGATCATTGCCTTTTCCCCTCAGGTCGTCAAACCTGCAAGGAAAGGAACATCTGTTCCCTCCGCAACACCTCCGTATTACACCAATATGATTTTTTCTTTTTCTTTGGATTCCGTGCTACAAAGATAACATTTTATATTATATACACGAAACTTTGCAGAAAATTATATGCCAAAATATCTGGTAAACAAATCCATTCATTGCTTGCCAACAAAACAGAACGCCAATAAAACTGAACTAATCCATGTGATATACCCCGACCAGGGCGCAGAAAAATTATTTCCGGAGAACGGGAAAAGCATCAGAAGCCGAAGGGGAAGTCATCGTCGTCTTCGACGCTTTCGCCTTCCTCGGAAGCCTCTTCCGCAGCCTCTCGCTTATCCAATTCATCGGGATCGAGAATCTCCAGGTCGGCAGGAACGTCAATCTTCAAGTCCTCCGGCACCTCGAGCGGAGCAAAATTCTTGTCGTAGAACTCCGTGTAATCGTCGAAACTGAACTCCTTGCCTATCATCTTCAGGTTCTCATCGGAGATAAGAAGAGTACGTATTCCCTCAAGACGGGTGCGCATACGGCTGTCGGCATAAAGTTTCTGTGCATAGGCATGCACTTCGTCATACGCCAGGAAGCCACGGATAATCATCATGCTCAAACCGGCATCGGCCAGAATCTCCATGTCGAAGTTGCGCGCCGTGTAGTTCGTGAAATTGTAATGCGCCATTTCGAAGATAAGCATGTTCTCGTTGATGCCGCCTGTCGGGTAAGCCAACACAAAGCAGAAGTCGCTGTATCGATTGTCACTCAACTGCGGAACAGCACCCGTACTGTCGTTCGACTCCGTGCGTGCTCTACGGCTCCATATGCTGCTTGCATCATAGCGGTCGTCCATCAACAAGCGTCCTTCGTCGAGACCCTTCACAATAGCCGATGCCAACTCCGTCACCTCTTCCTTCGGGAACTTCTGCACAACATCACGAAGTGTCACCATAAACGTATCACGCTCACCGCCATAAAGAGAACTCATGGCACGAATGAACATCATGCGAGCACGGTGAGGTCCCTGCGGGAAGTTCTCGGTGCTGAACTGATAGTGCTCCTCAACCTTATCATATTCTTCTGCCTGATAAGCACCGTATGCCTCCGCATAGATGCTGTCCTCGACGTGTTTCCCCTTACGGGCAATCATTTCATAATTAGGATTGCCCAGCAAAGCGGCAAGTTTAGCATCCGGGAAATCCTCCAGAAGATAACCGCGGAACTCTTCTGCGCTCGCCACATCGTTCAATCTGCCGTAGAGCAAGAAGAGATGATAGAAGATATTGTCTGTACCTTCGTGTTCGGGGAAGTCATTAAGGAACCTCACCATCGTGCGCTCCGCCAGCGGGAAGTTCTCCAGTTGCTCTTGCTCAAGAATACCCGCATTGTACAAAGCATCGCCAAGCAAACGGTTAGACTCCGCCATTTGCTCCTCGGTAAAAGGTATCTGCTTAAGGTAGTATTCACGTTCGTGAGGGTCGTTTGCCAGAGAATCCTTGCGAGCCTGGTCGGCAGCAATGAGGCTATCGGCTGCCGCGCTGTTGGCTGCGCCGAAAAGGCTGTCGGCTGCCGCTTCGTCGTACTCGTAGTCTTCCACATCCTCTCCCATGCTCCTGAGGAGTTCCTGCTTGTTGCTGATACGCCAGAAGTCCTCGTTAGGACGCATTCCCCAACGCTTTTGGAACTCCTGAACACCACTGCGAACAGTCGTGGGGTTGTAGAAATACCAGTCGCCCTGCTGCTGAGAGCCAAACGAATTAAGGTCTGTTGCAAGGTTATTCTTGCCTGTTCCGCCCGCAGCATTGCCCCCTGCCGCAGCATTATTATTGGCATTCGGATTCAAGGTGCCGTTTGCAGCAGCCTGCTTGGCCTCTTCCTTCTCCTTCTTAAACAGTTCGGCAATGACACGATCGATGGCTGCAAGATAGACCTCCTCCGGGCTTTGTGCCAAAACCTGCAGGCTGTCTTGCAGTTTTATGGTGCTCAAATGCGGCTCCAACTCACTTAGAATCTTACTGCGCCGCTCTGTTTCCTTGTATTCGACGTGTTCCTTATCGAGTGCGCCGACACACTGTTTGTAGGTACGTGCTGCGTCTATGTAGTTTTCTTGTTCCCAATATAACTGGCTCAAGTGCAAGAGGAGTGTCGCTTTGTCCGGACCATTCTTCTTGCTTTCCTTCAGACCTTTTTCCCAGGCGTAGATGCAATGTGTCGTATCCTCGTTGCTGAGATAGATGTTGCCCATTGCATAATAGACCTTGTCGAGGTAGTCTTTGTTCTTGTCGCTCTTTGCCATGCGCTTGAGCCATGCTATCATTTGGCGGAACTTGCCTTTGTGCATGACCTCTGTCTGCATGATGCGAGCGTTGAAGGCTACTTCGTAAGGGGGATTGGCGCGTATGACTTTAGAGAGTGCCTTATAGGCCATCGTGTCTCGTCCTGTTTCGTGATAGAGTTGGGCGAGCAGGAAGTTGAGGCGTGCTTTAGGCAGTTTCCCGCGTGTTGACTGTATTGTGTTCTTCAGATGGGGTATGGCCTTGCTGTATTGCTGTGTGAGAATGTAGTAGGCAGCCTTGGTGTTTTCCACTTCTTTCTGTCCCTTGAGTGGGATACTATCCCTTTTCATTTTGTTCAAGAGGTCTTCTGCATCGTAAGGCCAATTGAGGGCAATGTAGCATCGTGCCAGTCGTGCTTTGGCTACGGAGGTAATGTCTGGCTGTGTGCTGTAGAGCCGAAGGATGTAGTTATATGTTGATGCTGCCTCGAAGAACTCGCCTTTTTGGAATTGTGCGTCTGCCATCATGAGCCATGCATGATGCATATATGGGTTGAATTCCTTGCGGGCGAGGAATTCTTTCTCCTTTTCTGTGCGTTTTTTATTGCCTTTGATGACGGGACGTTTCTTGATGCTGTGCACCTTAATGGCTTTCTCGCACTTGGTGATGGCTGTTTCGAAGTTGCTTTTTCCCATGGCTGCTGTTGCTTTGTTGGTGCAGATGTACATGGGAAGGAGTTCGTTGAAGTTGTCCTTATGGCTTTTGTATTGTGCGTCGGTGCCTTCGAGATATGCCACTTCGCCGTTGTAGAGTGTGTTGTAATGTGCGGTAAGGGCGTGGTAGGCACGTGTGGCGGGTGTGTTTTTCTTGGTGGAGCAGGAGACGAGCAGCACGAGCATTGTGACGACACCCATCGCGATGCGATGTGTGGCATGCTGCTTTTTGCTATGATGTTTCTGCTTTTCCATACCTTATTATATAACGTGCGTGCGCGTGGTTTTATTGCCTTCGTTCGCCTACAATGAGGAAAACCTCGTCTTTTATGTCGTCGGGCAGGAGGATTTGGCGCAGTTCGAGGCTACGCACCCAGCCTGCCACTTCGTCGCTCCGCATGGTGTAGAGCACTTCGCGGAACTCCTCTACCTCGTCGGTGGTGTAGTCTGTTCGGCCACGGAAGCGGTCGAGTTCTTCGTCGTTGTAGTATTCGACGTTTTTACTGATGCCGGCCAGGAGGCTGTCTTTCTCGCAGACTTCGTGTTGTCCGCAGCATTCAGCGTCTTGTTTCTTTTGTTCCGCTTCGAGTCGTGCCTTGTCTTTTTCGGTTTTCTGGAAGTAGCCGAAGAGTGCAGCGATGCAGCCGAGCACGAGTATTGATATGATGGAAATGGTTAGGAACATGGTTAGGGTTTTATTTCAGCGCGGTGAAGTCATTCCAAAAGTTGGGGTATGATTTGCTGACCACTTCGGGATGGGCGATGCAGACGTTGCCTTGTTTCATGCAGACGGGTGCGAAGGCCATTGCCATACGGTGGTCTTCGTAGGTCTCGATGACGGGGTTGTTCTCTGCCTGGCAACGTTCTCCGTCCCAATAGACCACGCTGTCTCCGTCTTCGTGGACAACGTATCCGAGTTTGCGGAGTTCTGTGCAGAGTGCTGCCGTACGGTCTGTTTCTTTTATTTTCAGGCTTGCCAGTCCGCTGAAGCGGAATGTTGTGCCGAGCATGGTGCAGGCGACGATGAATGTCTGGGCGAGATCGGGCTGGGCGGCGAAGTCGAGTTCGAGATGTGTGCATGGCTTTCCCGAACGTGTCAGGCGGACGGTTTCCGTGCCGTCGTCTTGGCCGACGAACGATGTCTCTACGCCTAACGGACGGAACATTTCGGCAATGTGGCTGTCGCCCTGCAGGCTCTTGCGGAAGAGGCCCGGAAGACAGACGGAAGGTGCCTCGTCGGCGGTGAGTGCAACCATCTCGTACCAGTAACTGGCAGCGCTCCAGTCGCTCTCCACCTCGTAGGGTTTTGGGGTGTAACCGCCTGGTTCTACGCGCAGCGTGGCCGTCGAAGGCACCCAGGCGGCACGGGCTCCGAAGTGTGCCATGATGGCCAAAGTCATGTCGATGTAGGGGCGACTGGCTATGTGCCCGACGAGGTTCAACGTCAAACCGTCCGTGAGCATGGGGGCAATCATGAGCAATGCGCTGACATCCTGGCTGCTGACATCGGCAGGCAGCGAGAGTGTTCCGCCCGTAAGCCTTTTACCCGAGATGCGGAGCGGCGGGAAGCCTTCCTCGCCGGCATACTCCACGTCGGCGCCAAGCGAGCGCAGTGCGTCCACGAGAATACCGATGGGGCGATGCTTCATGCGTTCCGTTCCGGTGATGATGTGCGTGCCCGGCGTGACACAAAGATAAGCCGTCAGGAAACGCATGGCTGTGCCGGCAGCCCCGATGTCTATCACCTCGGGCATATCCGAAAGGGCAGCCATCATCGCCTCCGTGTCGTCGCAGTCGGAAAGGTTGGCGATTGCCGTATGCAGAGCCTGTCGGGAGAGGCAATCCGGGCGTGTCAGAGCATACGTGATGAGCGCCCTTGCCGAGATACTTTTGCTGGCCGGCAAATCTATTTCCACACGGAGTCTTTCGGGAGCCGTCAGCGTCAATACCGATGTCTTCTGCATACTTTTTTCAAACTTTAGGGCACAAAGTTACGAAAAAGTTTGGTAGGAACAAAAAAAAGTCATACCTTTGCACCATCAATCAAAAGGAACGGGATGTAGCGCAGTTGGTAGCGCACACGTCTGGGGGGCGCGAGGTCGCAAGTTCGAGTCTTGTCATCCCGACCTAAGAAAGAGCCGAAAGCCTAACAAGAGCATTCGGCTCTTTTTCTTTTTATACACCTCTCCACCCCACTCGGAGCAAGGCTTTTCCGCACACAACACACCGCTATAAAAACAAAGGCGAGCCACTACCGAAATAATGGTTCGCCTAATCGGCCGGAATGGTTAACCTTTCCGGGCATAATGGTTAATCTGTTTGGCAATAATGGTTAACCTGTTTTTTTGACTTAAAACTGGTCCGCCGCCGACTGGATGTCCCTCACCCAGTTCGACCCCATGGCTGCAATGCGTCCGTCGGGCGCAACAAGCACAAAATAAGGCAGTTCCCTGATGCCCCATTGCTGCACGAGCGGACTGGAAAGGCAACGGAAGTCGCAATAACTGGGATAGTCTATGCTGTCTCGCTCCTCTATGCGTCTGAGTCTCTTCTCGTCGATGTCGAGCGAATAACTGATGAGGTTGATGTCCTTACCCCTACCCTTCATCTCACGATGCAGGCGTCTGGCACGATAGACGGCATTCTGGCTGCCACTCTTCCATGTTGCCCAAAAGGCAATGAGCAAGGGTTTGCCCTCGTAGTCGGCACGCTGTATAGTGCGCTCCTCCGCTCCATTACCGCCATGACCGGGCTTCAAGACAAGAGAGAAGTCGGGCAACGGTTCACCCACAAGCAGTTTGTCCTTGGCACGCACGTGTACGGCAAGTTTCGACAGGACAAGGTCGTCGGGGCAGGCACGGCTGAGGCTGTCGTACAACTCCGTAACCTCGCGGGCAGAAGTCGCCGTGTCGCAAAGGAAATAAGTCGTAAACAAATGGCGGCTCATCGTCAGCGTCGGATGCGCCAAGATGTAACTGCGAGCAATCGCCCGCGCTTCGTTTGCCGACTTGCCATTAGCCTCAAGTCGGAAGTCCGTATAGCATTCGTTGTCCTCCGAACCGCTTACCTTCACCTCGCTCAAGTTCTGTGCATCGCCCTCGATGCGAAGGTCTGCACCGGGAGTACCGAAGACAATGAGTTCCGACCTGTTCGGATAGAGAATATGCAAGGTAGCCGTCTCCTGAGTAGGCAGACTATACGAAAACGAACCGTCCTGGATGCGCAACGTATCCAAACGGTCCAGCCCCTCGTCGGAACTGTATATAAGGAATTCGCCCTGCTCCAGGTGCGCGAACTCCCCCTCGAGTCTGACCTCTCCGGGATGTCCTGTGCAACAGAGCAGGGCGAACGATATTGCTATGAAAACAAGGTTTTTCACCTTACTTCATTTACTTCAGCAGACTCTTCACTGCACTTGCGTACTTCACGAACTCATAGTCGTTGGCAGCACGCGCTGCAAGAGAAGGGTCCTGCTTAATGGCACTTGCCAAAGCACTGGTCACCGTGCCGGCGTCACCGGTGCGGGCAGCAAGCACAGCCTGCAGGTAACTTGTGGTGGCATCTGCATTCTTGATGCCGGAAAGAGTAGCCTTTGCACTTGTATAGTCCTTGGCAAGAATCTGAGCAAGAGCAGCACTGTTGCTCTTCACACCAGCCAAATCGCTGGCAGCCTGTGCATAATTACCCTTTGCAATGTTGAGGTTACCCATTACCTCCTTGAAGGTGTCGGAACCACTACCCTTGGCAAGATAACTTTCTGCTGCAGCAACATCGCCATTCTTCAGAGCAAGCAGAGCCAAGTTGGTGTTCACCTCGGGAGCATTCTTGCTGATGGCAGAAGCACTCTTCAAGTAAGCCTGAGCCACTTCGGTCTGGCCATTGGCAATAGCCTGCTGAGCCATATTGTTGAGAGCACGGTAGTCGCTGGGATACTGACGAGCGATTGTCTCGTTCCACTTCTGACGTGTTGCAGCATCCTTCACAAGTTTGTTGGCACCATAAACGAGCTCCTCTACGCTGAGTTTGCTGGGGTCCTGGTTGAACTGGTCAAGGATCTGCTCGTCGCTGCGACCGATGATTTCATAATTAACAATGAGGCGAGCACGACGCAACTCAGGCAAAATGCTTTCCTTGATGTCGGTGAAGATCTCGCTCATATTGCGAATCTGCTGCTCACGCTCTTCGGGATCCTTGTACATGGAGAGGACTCGCAGGATAACTTCCTTGTCCTGGAGGTTGCTCTTGCCAACGAGTTCCTGGAAACCGTCCCAGTCTTCGGCTGTGAACTTAGTGTCAACGTCGGCATTCATCTTAATCTTCTTGAGTTCATTCTTCAAGTACTTTGCACTGACATCCTGACGCTTCTCGGCAAGTTTCTCGTTGATGTTGAACTTACCATCAGGGCTTGCATAGGCACTTACCTCAATGTTCTGCAGGGCACGAGTCTCTTCATTATCGTTGATTTCACGAAGGATTTTGCCCAGATCCTTGATGCTAACGGTGTTGAGTTCGCTGGCACGGAGGTTGGCTTGGTTGATGAGGAACTTGATGTTTGCTTCTTGTTTCTGCTCGATGATGCGCTGGTAGGCGTCGGGAGCGGTTGAGCCATTCATGCCACAACGGCTGAGGAGTTGGCTTGTTGCCAATACGCCGTAACCGATCTTCACTTCGGGGATGCTGACAGTCTTCTTGCCAACCTTTGCCTCGAAGCGGGCGTAGAGGTCGCTGTTGAGCATTGCATCTTCGTATGTGAAGTTGCTCTTCATGGTGTAAACGCCACCCATCTTGTAACTAATGGTGGTGCCATTGCCTTCTACCTTTTCGCCTTGGAAGGTTGCGCTCTGGCCTACAGTCTCGCCACCTTCGTACTTGAGGACGGGAGTTACTGTTACAACGGCTTTCTTCTTCATGTACTTGACGGGGAATGTGCCGTTGATGGTTGCAGGCACCTCACCGCCGATTGCTTCGAGGGGTGTAGGTGTTACTGTGAAGTTCTCGCTGGAAAGTTTACCCAACTTGCTGCAAGATGTCAATGCGATGGCAGAAATTGCCACGCAAAAGAGGTAGTTTGTTCTTTTCATAACGTTATTTTATACTTGTTTTTTCGTTTTTCGGGCGCAAAGGTACAACAATTCTTTGGAATAAGGTGTTTTCCTATGGGAAAAACTTTGCTTTATTTATAAAAAAGATTGGTATCAGACGAGTTGGAGAATGTCTTGGGGTGTTTCTGCCAGCATTGTGGCTCCTTGTGCGACGAGGAAGTTGCGGCTGCGGAAGCCCCACAGGACTGATATGCATGGCAGACCGGCATTGGCTGCTGTCTGGAGGTCCACGTCGGAGTCTCCCACGTAGATTGCCTCGCTGGCATCTACACCGAGTTGTGCCAGGGCGTTGTAGAGCATGTCGGGTTCGGGCTTTCTTGGGATGCCGGGTTGCTCGCCTATGGCGACGTCTATTACGCCTCGGAAATAACTTTGTGCCAGTTCTGTCACGCCGTCCTGTATCTTGTTGCTGACCACTGCCATGCGGTAGCCTTTGGTATGCAGTGCCATGAGTAATGTGGCGATGCCGGGGTAGAGGGTGGTATGGTCCTGGCAATGGATGATGTAATAGGAGTGGAATGTGTCGAAGCACTTTGCCACAACCGGCGGTTCGGTTCCTTCGGGCACGGCGCGCTCAATGAGTTGCCTTACGCCGTTGCCCACGAAGCGGCGCACCTCGTCGAGGCTTCTTTCCGGCAGGCCACAACTGCGAAGGGCATAATTCACGCTTAAATGCAGATCTTCGAGCGTATCTGTCAGTGTACCGTCCAGGTCGAATATAATTGCCTTGTATTTCATCCCTTATGTTTTCGGGCTGCAAAGGTACGATAACTTTCTGTTTCCACAACATTCTTTCCAAAGAATTTTATGCGCTGTGGAATATGACAAAATGTAATCAAAAACAGTGCTTTAACTTACTTCTTGCTTTTTGCCGACGCAAAATAAAGGGCCTCGAAATGCAAAAGCCAAACGTCCGATGAATTTAAGCGATTTTCAGGCGTTTTCTTAACTGTCTGACTCTGTGACAACTATGTTTTTCGCCACCCGAAAAGGCAGGCCAAAAGAGTGGATTAGATGCAGAAAAAGCCCCATTTCATCGTGATTTATGGCTCAACAAGGCATGGCTTTTTGCCCGACTCGGCGTGCCTCGTTGGCAAACATCTACTGCCTTGTTGCCCGACTTGCCCTTTCGCATTGAACGACGGCCTGTTTTTCTCCGTCGGAAATTCATCGTTTCGTTCTATTTTGTGTCGTTTCCTGTTCATTTTCGAAGTGACATAAAGAAAGTGATTTAGTACATTTCGATATCAAACTTCTATTTTCACGAACTCACGCCGAAAGAATATTTTTTTGCAACTTTAAGCACTATTTTGCATCATTTTACTTGTGGGGTAATAATTTTTTGCTAATTTTGCTCTGCAGAATCCCATAAAACAAAGTTTTTATAGCATGAGAAAACTTTTTCCACAATATCTGGCAATTTGTGTTCTGACACTCGTCGGGACCCTGCAAGCCATGGCCGACCTGACATTTTCACAAAAGGCAAACGGTTTCCCCATCGTGGGCAGCACCACGAATGCCGTGTTCGTGGTTGGCAAGAACGATGCAGAAGTGGTCACAACAGCATGCCGATGCGTCATCGGAGACATAAAAACCATCACCGGCAAACAGTTGGCCCTCCGCAATGCCATTGGCGACAGCAACCTGCCCATCATTGCAGGAACCATCGGACAGTCCGACGTTCTGGACGCCCTCGTTGCCGACGGCAAGGTGGACACCACCGGACTGACAGGCGTATGGGAAGCCTACTCGTTGCAACTCATACAGAACCCCACAGAAAACATCAGTCAGGCTCTCGTCATCATGGGTGGCACACCACGAGGCACAGCCTACGGACTCTTCGAGATAAGCCGACGCATCGGCGTCTCCCCCTACATCTGGTGGGCTGACGTCACACCCGCACCCATGACAAACATCTATGTGCAAGGCGACAAAACCCCAGTGGAAAAACCATCCGTACAATACCGCGGACTCTTCATCAACGACGAAGACTGGGCACTCCTGCCCTGGGCAAAGAAAACCATCGACGCCTCCTATAACAATATAGGTCCGGGAACATACGAGAAAGTCATGGAACTTCTGCTCCGCCTGCGTGCCAACTGCCTGTGGCCCGCCAAGCACGGCAGTTCCAAAGCCTTTTGGGCACTGGAGGAAAACAAGCGCCTGGCAAAAGCATGGGCCATCATCATGAGCAGCGGAGACAGCATGCTCCGCGACAACCTCTGGGAGTGGCCACGCTTCAAGAGCGGCAACAACAGCAGCAATTTCACGTTTGCCACCAATCCGCAGGGTTGCATAGACTACTGGGCAAAACGCGCCGGCGAGGCTCGCGACTATGAAGGCATCTACGACATCGGCATGAGAGGACTCCAAGACGTTGCACTGCTCGGCTACAACGGACAGGAAGCACAACTGCAAGGCCTCAAGGACATCATAGCCGCACAACGCAAAATCATCACAGACTCACTTGGAGGAGACCCCACAAAGATACCCCAAATATACATCCCCTACAAGGAAGCACTCACACTCTACAATGCCGGACTCCAAATTCCCGACGACGTAACAATGTGTTGGGTTGACGACAACTACGCATTCATCCGGCAATTACCCACAACAAGCGAGCGCAAACGAAGCGGCGGCCACGGCATCTACTACCACCTCAGTTACCTTGGCAACCCATGTTCCTACATCTGGCTCAGCACAATCTCACCCTCTCTCATCAGTTACGAACTGTCGAAAGCCTACGAAAACGGCATGACACGCTTCTGGATGATTAACGTCGGCGACATCAAACCAGCAGAGGCAGAGTTCGAATTCTGCATGGAACTGGCCTGGAACATCAACTCATGGACACCGGAAAAAGCATGGCAGTTCAGCAGATGGTGGTCCGCAAAGACCTTCGGCGAAGACCTTGCCGACGAAATGGCCGAGATTCGACTCGAACATTACCGCCTCGCGGCACAGACAAAGCCAGAGACAGTTTACCACGTCACCTTTACTATCCAGGAGATGGAGCAGCGCATCAAGGAGTATCAGGAACTCGCCGCACGCGTTCAAGCACTGGAATCCAGCATACCGGAACGCTTGAAAGACGCCTACTTCGAACTCTTCACCTACCCCATTCTCGCTACTGCCGGGCAGAATCTGAAGGCCTATGGGGCAAAACTCAGTTACTGGTATGCCGGCATAGGCGACCATACCCGTGCCATGAAGTACGCCGCTCTGGCACGTTCGGGCTACGCCGACATCGTTTATCTTACGAATATCTTCAACACACAGACTGCCGGAGGCAAGTGGAACGGCATGATGGACAAGTCGCCCAACGGTAGTGATACGGGCACTCAGTTCGGAATGCCTTATGCTGCGATGGCAGATGAGACCAATAATGTAAGGGGAGAGGTACTCGACGAGGGCTACATTTATGTGGAAAGCGACAGTTATTCCGGCAGCAGAGGTGCATGGAAAACGCTCGAAAACCTTGGCGTGGGCGACAGGAGCATTACGGTCTGGCCCATCGATTATACTACCTATACGACTTCCACTGCACGCAGCAAGGCGCCTTATGTGGAATATACTTTGCCTTTTGAGAGGGGCAAGTATCAGATTGTTGTGCGTTGTCTGCCCACTTTCCCCATTACTCCGAAGCACGACCTCTGTGTGGGGATGGCCGTAGGGGCTGGGGCTGTCACGTCGAAGAGCATTAAGTGCAGTGCGGAGACGAACATCTGGAGCGACAATGTGATGCATGGTTATTCTGAGGCTCGCTTTTCGTACACTGCTACGACGGCTAAGGATGTGACGCTTCGCTTCTATGCTTTGAACCCGGCTCTTGTGATAAGTCAGATTGTTTACCGCAGGACGGATGGCGAGGACCTCGGTCTTACCAACGAACTTCTTGTTAATCCGGACTTCGAACTCTATAAGAGTGGCTCGTCTGTGCTGACCAATCCGACGGGTGGCATACAGCGTGGTGTGCCATACGGCTGGACATTGGAGGGGACGATGAACGGCAATTCCTACGGCATCAGCAACAGTGATGGTTCCATCAACTGGAACGATGGCGGTTCTGTGTGCTGGTTCAAGTCGAAACCCATGCCGGAAAATTTCCGTCTCTACCAGACGATTCCTGCCGAGAAACTTGAGCCAGGCGTCTATGAGGTGGGCTGCTGGCTGTGGAACCAGTCGGGCAAGCGTGGCCCGTGCCGTCTTTTTGCCAACGACTACGTTCAGTATTATGCTCACAAAAACGACTACGACAATGTGCTCAAGGCAGATGAGGTGAACAGTTATGCGGGCTACAAGGCCGGCTACGAGACGCATACCATTATGCACCCCATGCGTGTGGTGCTGCCGGTGCGTGAGGGAGAAGACTTGACGGTGGGCATCAAGACGAGTTGCATCAATAATGACGGCAAGCAGACCGACGAGTCGGGCTGGTTCAAGGTGGACCATTTCACGATTCGCCGCATAGGTGACCTGCCTGTGGAGAACAGGGATTCGCTGACCGAGGAACTGATTGTGAACAGCGACTTCGAGTATAAATCGGCTACGGAGAAGGCCAACGGCACGACCGTACGCGGTGTTCCCTACGGATGGAACCTTTCCTGTTCGGGCACATACAGCACTGGCAATTCCGGAATCTTCGGCAATGGCGACGGCATGCACGGGCAGAACTATTGTGCCTTTACGCCTACGGGCTACAAGCCGATGCCCAACGACCTGTGCCTCTACCAGACGATTCCTGCCGAGAAGTTGCAGCCGGGCGTCTATCGCGTGAGTTGTCTCTTCTGGAGCGAAGCAGGTTTGGAGGGCATGGGGCGCATCTTTGCCAACAACGAGGTGCAGTATTACGGCACTCCTCACGACTATGAGCAGAACCTTACGGCGGGCGAGAACAACACTTTCGCCTCGTACATCAGCGAATCTGTCGACGGGACATCCATGCAGGAGGTCAGCGTCGTTGTCACCCTCGGCGAGGGAGAAGACCTGACGCTCGGCATCCGTTCCGGTTCCCTCAAAGGCGACGGCACCCAGGTGACCGGCACCAACCGCACAGGAAAGTTCCGCGCAGACTACTTCCGCATAGAACGTCTGTCGGACGACTACAACCCCGACGGCATACACTCCATACAGAGTTCGCCCGCCAAAGTGCCAACCATCGGCACCTACAACCTCAGCGGACAGCGCGTCAACTCGCGCACACCACTGCCCAGGGGCATATACATCCGGAACGGCAAAAAGGTCATTGTAAGATGAGCCACACACCATGCAGAAAAGGCCCGCAAGAGGGGGCCGCAGGAAAGGTTAACCATTATCGGCGAAAAGGTTAACCATTCTGCCCATAATGGTTAACCTAATTGGCCAAAACCCTTAACCATTATTTCAGAGCAACCCAAAGGCTTCTCCACAATAGCAGAATCAAACATAAAACAACATACAAACAAACTTTATTTATTAACTAAACAAAATCAAATGAAACGTAAACTCTACTCCTCAGTTCTGATGGGCATCATGATGCTCATGGGACAGGCTGCATGGGCCGACCTGCAGCAAAACGAGAATGGTGCGTACCTCATTGGCAGCAAGGACGACCTCCAGCAATGGACGGAAATGCCGGGCTACGAGAGTACAGACGTCGTGCTCACAAACGACATCGAAGGCCTCGACTTCATGCTCTGCACGAATTCCACCTCGTACAGCGGCACCTTCGACGGCGCAGGCCACACCATCACCGTCAGTTACGACTTCGAAGGCAAACAGACAGGCATGTTCTACAACTTTGCCGGCACCGTGAAGAACCTCACCGTAGGCGGCCGCATCCGCGCATCATTCAAGAACTGCGCCGGCTTTGCCGCATGGAACTGGAGCGACACAGCCCTCTTCGAGAACTGCGTCAGCATCGTAAACATCGACGTAGACTACACCGCCAACATCTCTAACGGCGGCTTCGTAGGCTACGCCTCACGCAATGCCACCTTCCGCAACTGCATCTCCGCCATCAAAGTGAAAGGCAACCAAGGCTACAACCAAGGCTATGTAGGATGGGTAACCAGTGGCAAAACCATGAACTACACCAACTGCATCTCCATCGCAGAAGCAGAAACCATGAACACCTTCTCATGGAACAACCCCGCCGACCGCGCCACACTCACCAACTGCTACTCCCTGCAGCAGGACGCCGACCCCATATCCGCCCCAGCAGGCAACACCTACATCACCTACAACATGGTGCCCAGCGGCGAACTCTGCTATAAAGCCAACGGCGACCAAAGCACCATCAACTGGTATCAGACACTGGGCGAAGACCCCTACCCACTGCCCTACGCCGACGGACACAAGCAAGTCTACGCCGTAGGCGAAGTAAACTGCGCCGGCGTAGCACTGGGCGAAGTAACCTACAGCAACGAAAACACCTCGCCCACACCCAAACACACCGACGTGGACGGCTGGTGCAGCGTCTGCGGAACACTCATGCACGACCACCTCACACCCAATGCCGACGGCTTCTACGAACTGGGCAGCCCGGCCGACGTGGAATGGTTCGCAGCCATGGTCAACGAAGCACATCAGACAACCATCAACGGTCTCCTCACCGCCGACATTGACTATCAAGGCATAGAAAACGCACACACACCCATCGGCCTCAACACCACATACAAGTACAACGGCATCTTCGACGGACAAGGACACCGCATCAAAAACATGATCATCAACAGAGCCTCCAACTTCCAGGGCTTCTTCGGTGTTCTGCGCGGCGGAACCATCGTCCGCAACCTCATCATCGACAGCTCATGCTCCGTGACGGGCACCACCGGCATCGGCGGTATCTCCGGCGCCGCACAAACCGATGCAGGCAGCCCCCTCATCATCGAAAACTGCGTCAACGAAGCAACCATCACCGCCACCAGCGGCAGCGCAAGCGGCATCCTCGGCGTAGGACAAAGCGCATACCCCACAATACAATTCAACAACTGCCTCAACACAGGCGACATCACAGGCGCACCCGCCGCCGCATTCTGCGGATGGTTAAACAAAGCAGGCAGCTCCATGACAAGCTGCGTCAACCTCGGTAACATCTACGGAGCAGACCTCGCCGGCAACAAGTTCACATACTACTGCCAACTCGTCCGCTACGAACCAAACACCATGACACTGACAAACTGCTACGACTTCAGCGACTTCGACGACCAAGGCGCAGGACACCAAGGCACCGATGGCTACTGGATCACCGACGAACCCCTCACAAGCGGCGAACTCTGCTACACCCTCAACGGCGACCAGTCAACACTCGTCTGGAACCAACGACTGGACACAGACCCCTATCCCGCACCTTATTATATAGAAGGCGGTCAAGTATATGCCGGCGGAGAACTCAGCTGCGACGGAACAGTCATTGACGCCACAGGCTATAGCAACTCACCCAGCGGAGAAATACCTCCCCACGAATACGAAGACGGCTTCTGCGTCAACTGCGGAAAAGGCAATCCCGAATATGCCCCCCTCGAAGACGGATTCTACATGCTCGGCAATGCAAGCCAGGTCTACTGGTTCTCCCGCATGGTCAACGAGTTCGGCAAAGCAGACTGGAATGCACGACTTTCCAACGACATCGACATGGCCGAATACAGCGGACTGGTTGAACCCATCGGCAACGCAACATACCCCTATCGCGGACACTTCGACGGCCAACAGCACCGCATCAGCGAACTGCACATCAACGCAACATCCAACTATGCCGGCTTCTTCGGACGCTGCGGCAATGGAGCCATCATCGAAAACTTCCTGTTCGACGAAACCTGCTCCATCAGCGCAACAGGCGAATGTGTAGCACTCGTAGGCGGAACAAACCAACTAGACGGCGCCATCACCCTGCGCAACCTCGGCAACATGGGCAATGTTTACGCTACCGGAAAGCAAGCAGCCGGCATCTTCGGCGGCAACACAGGCAGCCGAACAACAGTGCTCATCGAGAACTGCTTCTGCACAGGCGCAATCGAAGGCAGCAGCGAATGTGGCGCCCTCGTCGGATGGGGCGGCAGCGGCGGCAAAGCAACCATCAACAACTGCTGGAGTTGCAGCGAAGTGACAGGCTACGACGACGGCAAAAACCTCTACTTCGCACGCGTAACCGACGGACACCTCTCCAACAACTACTGCACAAGCGAAATAGAACAACAAGTAAGCCTCATCTCATACGACGAGATTATGGATGGCTCACTTTGCTACAAACTCAATGGCGACCAACAAACCATCACATGGTATCAGAACCTCGACAACGGACTGACAGACGACCAGCCATTGCCCTTCTCCAATGGTCACGCACAAGTCTATCCCAAAGGAAAGATGCTCTGCGACGGAACAGTCGACCCATCGGGCATGACCTACTCTAACAACAACGAAGTTACCATACCCGACCACCAATTCGAAGACGGCTTCTGCTCTGTCTGCGGACAGGAAGACACCAACTACACAGGCTTCCTCTCCATCATCAAGAACGCAAACTTCACCAACGACAGCAACTTCTGGACAGGAAACGAGTTCAAAGTCAGCAACGGCGTAGCAGAACAAGCAGGAAAAACATTCAACACATATCAGGACATCACCGACCTCGAGAACGGCGTCTATAAACTTCGACTGCAAGGCTTCAGCCGCGCAACAACCCTCGACAACGAAGCATACGAAAACTTCGAAGAAGACCTGATGCGCAACACATACTACTACGCAGAAAGTGCAGGCAAACGCCAAGCACGCCGACTCATGGATATAACAGCCGACGGCAAGGATGTTCCCCTGTGCGGCACAGGCGAAGCCCAACTCTCCAATGGCGAATACGTCCCAGTAACAACAGCAACCGCTTCAGTTTACATGGGCAAAGGACACTATTGGAACAAGCCACTCTACTTGGCAGTCACTGACGGCACACTACGCATCGGTCTCATCAACCAAATCAATGCAGCCGGTTCATGGAACATCATCGACCGCATCCGCATCGAATATGTAGGCAACGACAACGCAGCATATCAACTCATTGCCCAGCAGATTGAAGACGATGCTCAGCAACTGAACGAACTCATCGGACAAGAGACACTCAAGGAAACCTACCAGGAAATCATTGAAAATGCTCAAAACCTCACAGAGCCAGAAGCAATCCTCGAAGCAGCCGACCAAGCAAGCCGCCTGCCCGACATGATTAAGTTCAGCGTGTCAGCATATGAAAACTATATTGCAGCCGTCGAAACAATACTCGCTCAATGGGAAAGCAGAGACGACCTCATTGGCGAACATGCCGACAAACTCGAAATCTATCTGACGGACAACCAAGAACCCTCTGAAGACTATCCCAACGGAACCTACCTATATATTAAGGATTATAGGCTCCTCAATGCTGAACAACTTGAAGCAGAAAAGGCCTTCGCACAACAATTATTGCAGAATGCAATCCTGAACAGTGCTGGCGAAGGTTCAGACATTACCCTGCTTCTTACCAATCCCAAGTTCAACAACACAACAGCATGGGAGGGATGGACTGTCACTGAAAACCGTACCGAAAACGGTTACAACATGGTTCACAATGGAGGCTTCACCGACATTATGCCTGTTGCTGCAGGATACAATCTGAGTTTCGAAGTCAGTCAAGAACTTACTGGTTTAGCCGATGGCATCTATGCACTCAAGGCACAAGCATTCTACCGCCCAGGTGCTGGTGGCGAAGGTCTCTACGATGGTAGCGATATCATTCCTGCACAACTCTTCATTGGTGATTACGCAACACCTGTTTTGAGCGTATATGCAGACCCTGTAAGTTACACAGATGCCATGAACGGTGTCAACTGCCGTTACGATGCAACAGAAGACGAAACGGCTCCTCATAACGGAGAACAGGCAGGAAGTGTTGACATAGATACTGGTGAAGGTTTTGTTCCAGACAATATCTACACTGCAAGTTTTGCCTTCAATGCTGGCCGTTACGAGCAGACTGTCTATGGCATTGTCAAGGACGGCAAACTCTCCGTCGGCATACGAAACGTCGGTAACCCTTGGCACAATAAGAGTCTGACCATCTGGAGCAACTTCCGTCTTACATATTATGGTCAGAATAGTGCAGCAATACAAGACTTCCTCGACCAATACAGTCAGCGAGTAGAACGTTTAGAGCAGCAACGTTGGGAGCAGGAATACTATATTAGCCAATCGCATATCGATGCCATTCGTGAGATGATAGATAAGGCACGCTCTGCCGAAACAGAAGAGCAACTCCTACTTCTCGAACGCATCAATGCAGAGTTCGCCGCCATTCCCGCAAGTGCGGATATCTATAAGCGTCTCCTCGAAATCGGACTGTTTGCAATGGATATGGCTGATGGCTTGAGCGGAGGCGAATTACAGGAAACGCTTTATGGCATCTATGATGAGATTATCGAAATAGTTACCGATGGCAGCCTTACCGACGAAGAAGCAGAACAGAAGTATCAAGAACTGATGGCCAATCACGCCATCGGAGGTGTTATCTATGTTCAGGGCGACCTCTACGATGAGAATAGTGAAAATGGCGAATGGAACTACAGCCAGATGTGCTCACTCTATCCTCTCGTGATGACAGAAGAAGGCAAGTTTGAAGGCAGTGTTACCTTGCAGGACCGCAGCCGTCGCACTAATGCAAATCAGCGTGCCGGCATGTTCTTCCGCCGCATTAACACTATTTACCGTTGTGCTGATGCAAATCGTAATTTCATTACTCCCAGCACTCAACATTTCAACATTGCAGAAGGTGGAGCAGACTTCCAGGCTCTCAATGGCACATATAACATTGTTCTTGACCTCAACAATATGACGGTTGACTTCGAACTTCAAGATGATTATAATTGGGCTAATGCTGTCTTTGTGTCTGGTACGCTCAACAATCGTCAGGGTTCGCTCATGCGCTGGAAGAACGACGAGCAAGTCCCCTTGCAACATGTGGGCAACGGTAAATATGCTGGTGTAGTTGATCTTGTCAACGACAACTCTAACCCCTTCTGCTCTTTCGGCATTATTGCTTGCCGCAGCACAGAAGAGATGGTTAACTATAGTACAACGGGACGCTCCAGTTGGACCGAGGCTCGTTATGGCAGCGAAGATCAATTCCTTGAAATCAAGAGTGGACAAGAATACGGCAACCTTGTGCGTGGTTTGGATCGCACTTGGCGTATTTCGCCTGCAGGCAAGTACCTCATCGAATTTGACATGGACAAGGCCTCTATGAAGGCAACTCTGCTCGACACAAAGGGTAACGGAACAGAGAACAATCCTTACCAGATTGCAAACAAGTACGATCTGCAATCTCTGCGCGACCGCCTTACAGACGGAGTGACCACCTATGCTAACCTCACTGCAGACATTGACATGAAGGGCGAAGGCTGGTGGCCTCTCAACAGCACTTTCTATGCTAACAGTTACGAAGAGGGTTACGGAAAGGCCATTTCATTAGATGGTACCGGCCACGTTATCAAGAACCTTAATATTTCTGCCAAAACGGATGGCTTCGAAACTGGTTTCTTTGCTGCGCTGGTAGGTAGTGTCAAGAACATTGGCTTCTACAATGCAACCGTAGATGGTGGCATCAGTCAGAACGCAGGTATCCTGGCCGGCATACTTGGCGGCGACGAGGACATCGCTACTGTAGCAGACAGTTATATTAATGGTAAGATTGTTGCGGCAGATGCAGGCAATAACAGTGCAACGGGTGCTCTTGCCGGTGTGGCAGTGAATGCCAATGTTAGCAATGTTTATACGAATGCTGAAGTCAGCGGCAGCGGTTATGCCGGCGACTTCATTGGCATTGGCAGTCCCAACCTGACCGTCAGCAACAGTTACGCTGCCGGCAAGGCTAACGGCAGCCAGGCTTCTGCAGCCATTGCCGACGAGCAGGGCAGCAACATTGCAAACCTGCTTTACTATGACACGCAGAACCAGCAGACGATTTGTGACAACGTGAGCCAATGGGAAGGATGGAACGAGAATGGTGCCATCGGTCTGGGTTGGCCTCTGCTCCAGTGGCAAGTAGAGCGTGGCGATTACGCTGCTCTGTGCGGATTTGGCATCTTGGGCGATGTAAACCGTGACAGTAACATTGACATTGCCGATGCTGTGAGTGTTCTCAACATCATGGCTGAAGGAAGCAACGATGTCGTTGGCGATGTGAATGGTGACGGCACTGTTGACATTGCAGACTTCGTAAGCATTCTCAACATCATGGCTGAGCAATAATCACTCTCTACAGTTAATGAATAACCCTCCTGCGGACTTCCACAGGGGGGTTATTGTGTTAATATACACCACGCACGCAACTAAATCTCTCGTTTTCTTGTGTTGGAAAAAGAAATTTTCTACATTTGTAGGCACACATTTATTTATTAGCTTTATGAAAAAGGTATTATTTGTTATTCTTATTTTCTTTGCGGGTTTTGTTGCCAAGGCACAGGTGACCGACTATCAGAACTGGATGGCGCAGCTCGACGACGATGCTTTCGTCTGCCAATTGTCTATTCCCGGCGCACACGATGCCTGTGCAAGCTCGTTCTCGGGATGGGATGCCCTTGGTGCCGCCGTCTCCGGGAAAGTCCAAACCAAAACAATAGAGGTAATGCTGACCTCTGGCGTACGACTTTTCGACCTGCGCCCTGCTGTGAATGGCAGTAAGTTATCCGTCTATCATGGCACGCTCCAGACGACCTATGACTTCAACCCTGTGATGGAAGAACTCCGTGATTACGTCAGCCAACACCCTTCGGAATTCTGTGTTGTGGTGATGAGACATGAGACAGACGAAGATGGCAACAACTCCAACTTCGGCAGCATGTTGCAGACAAGCCTGACACAATTCGGCGACCACCTTGTTAATTTCCGCCCCAATCTGACTGTAGGCGAGGCAAGAGGCAAGATTCTTTTTCTCAGCCGCGACGAATATAATGCGCCCATTCGTGGTGGCAGGATTCTCAACTGGCCTGGCAATTCGTCTACGAACGATGCATCGTGCTATGGTTTGGAGACGTACAAGTGCCCTATGTGGGTGCAGGACTTTTTCGAATACTCTGATGTCAACGACAAGAAGAACGCCATCGAAACCATGCTGAACCAAAGCCGACAACTTGCCGGCAAGTATAACTATACGTGGGTCATCAACGAGACTTCCGGCTACAAGGGTACTGGCACTAATTCTGCATGCCAGACCAATGCCAAGAATTGCAACAAGTATATGCAGGAACTTCTTGCTTCGGGCAACTACAATGGTCCTGCGGGGCTGGTGTTCATGGACTATGCTGCCGATGGCGACAATAGTGGTTACTATGGTCTGAGCCTCACCAAGGAGATTATCAACCACAACTTCCGCTATACGATGGCCAAGCAGGGCGACGCCATCTGCGATGCCAGCGGCAATCTCTTTGTTGCCCCAAAGGGCAGAGACATGATGTGGGAGGCGAAGTTCCTACGCAAGGAAGGTCCCTCTCAGCCCGGTGGCGAGGACAGCAATGCTGCTTCGCGCCTCGATGGTATCACAGGCCCCACCGGCTGGCAGACGGAGGATTTCGACGACTCCGGCTGGCAGACCAAGCGTTTCCCCACTGCCTCCGAAGGGACCGGCGCACCGTATTATTCGCAGTGGGACGGCACCTACAATGTACTCTTCATACGCCGTGAGTTCTATCTCGACCACGATCCCGGCAGCAGCACCTACAGGTTCTACACTTATCACGACGACGACTATCGGGTTTACCTCAACGGTGTCTCCATCGACAGCCAGGATGGTTGGTCCACGGACTTCAACAACTATCGCACCGTCAGCATCCCTTCCAGCAGACTGAAGGCAGGTCGTAATGTTCTTGCCATCATGGTTCAGCAGAATTGGGGCGGCGCATATTTCGACTGCGGTATTCTGCGTGTGACTCCCAGCAAGGTGTCTCTGAAACTTACGGGCACAGATTGGCAGACCTACGTCACTCCGGGATACGAGATGGACTTCAGCACAACGAACGTCAAGGCCTACCAGATAGTGGAGATTGTGGAAGGAACCCAATCCTATGCCCGTGCAGAGGAAGTCAGCGTCGTACCGGCCAACCAGGCAGTTCTCGTGCGTTCCGTCAACGGTGCCGGCACCTATCAGATACCCGTCACACGCACTTCTGCCACACTGGAAAGCAATCTGCTGAAGGCAAGCATCGAGCCCCTCACCGCCACGGCAGCGAACACCATCTATTGCCTCGCCAATGTAAGCGGCAACACCGGCTTCTATCCCGTTGCCGTAGGCACGACTCTTCCCCAGGGCAAAGGATATCTCGACATGAGTAGCAGCAACGCAAAGCCTGCACGCATCTTCCTCGACGGCAACGACGCCACAGGCATCGCCATCCCCACCACCGAGACGACAGAAGACGGCCCCGTCTTCAACCTCTCCGGCCAACGCCTTTCCAAACCACAGCACGGCATCAACATCGTCGGCGGAAAGAAGATACTCAAGTAAACAACCATAACGGGACGGCAACAGCCCCACCCCCACAGAAGCCCCTTGCAGAGCCACACTCCGCAGGGGGCTTCTCTGTGTCCGAAAACACCACAGGCAAAGCCCCGAAAAAAGGTTAACCATTATTGCCGGAAAGGTTAACCATTACGGGCGGAAAGGTTAAGCATTATTGGCAAAAAGGTTAACCCTTCCAGACAACACCCCTCGAGGAAGAAAAAACCCTCGTCCGGCAACACCCCTTTTCCCGCCGCACCCGAGTTTTTTACAGCAAAAGCAAGGAACTTTGAATTAAAAACAGTACCTTTGCACTCACCTAACACAATGCACCATGCAATATAAGGAAATCATCCTGGACAACCTCGGAGTCCGCATCGAACTGGCAGCCTTCACCCCACCACAAGGCCAAGTGACCGAATGGCACGCCATGCTGCACGTCGAACCCCGCAACGAAACATTCCAGCAACAATACAGCCGGCTCAGCAAAGCCGAAGCACAACTCATGGCAGACGAAAGCATGGCAGAGGCACAAACCATCCTGAAACGATACTTCCTCTCCGACTCCACCAACCAACAACCCCTCATGGAGCAAACAACCGCCTGCACCGTCTCCTACATACAACAACCACCACTCGACGGCAGCAAAATCGCCCTCTGGCTCTACCTGCAACGCGGCACACAAGTCACACACCAGGCAGACACACTCGGCTCCACCATCGTACGCAACAACGGCTACGAACACATCTGGACAATGGGCATGACAACAAACCAAGGCGACAGTTTCCAACAAACACAAACACTGCTGGAAAACTACGAAACACTGCTCGCACAACACAACGCAACCATCCAAGACCACTGCATCAGAACATGGTTCTTCGTGCGCGACGTCGATACACAATACCACGGACTCGTAGCCGCACGGCGCAACAACTTCAACCAACACGGACTCACAGCACAAACACACTACATCGCCTCCACAGGCATCGGCGGCAACCCCACCAACACAAAAGCACTCATACAACTGGGATGCTACGCCCTGAAAGGCATCCGGTCCGAACAACAACAATACCTCCACGCACCCACACACCTCAACCGAACCAGCGACTACGGCGTCACCTTCGAACGAGGCACACTCCTGAAGTTCGGAGACCGCAACCATGCCTACATATCAGGCACAGCCAGCATCAACAACAAAGGCGAAGTAATGCACACAGGCGACATAGAAAAACAAACACAACGCATGTGGGAAAACGTCGAAACACTCCTCCAGGAAGCCCACATGACAATGGCAGACGCAGCACAAATCATCGTCTATCTGCGCGACAACGCAGACTACAACACCGTTAGCCAAATGTTCCGACAGAAATACCCCCACGTGCCAACCGTCTTCACCCTCGCACCCGTATGCCGACCCACCTGGCTCATCGAGATGGAATGCATCGCAATACGTACCGCCACGAACAACACCTTTAACAACTTCTGAACACCAAAAAATTTGTATTTCCGAAGCAAATTATATACTTTTGCACCCAAACAAACAAAAAGAACACAACATAATATGAAAGCAGGCATAGTCGGACTGCCCAACGTAGGCAAGTCCACCCTCTTCAACTGCCTTTCGAGCGCAAAAGCACAGGCAGCCAACTTCCCCTTCTGCACCATCGACGCACAACTCGGACAAGTAACAGTCCCGGACGAACGACTCACCAAATTGGCAGAACTCGTACACCCCGGACGCATCGTACCCGCAGTTTGCGACATCGTAGACATCGCCGGACTGGTCAAAGGCGCAAGCCGAGGCGAAGGACTGGGCAACCAATTCCTTGCCAACATCCGTGAGTGCGATGCCATCATCCACGTCCTGCGCTGCTTCGACGACCCGGGAATCGTACACGTAGACGGCAGCGTCGACCCCGTCCGCGACAAGGAAATCATCGATGCAGAACTGCAGATAAAGGACCTCGAAACCATCGAAAACCGCATAAAGAAAGTAGAAAAACAAGCCCGAGTAGGTGGAGACAAGCAAGCAAAGACTGAACTCGACGTGCTTCTCAAGTACCAGGATGCACTGAACAAAGGCCTAAGTGCCCGAACAGTCACTTTCGATACGGAAGACGAGCAAGCGGCTGCCAACAGTCTTTTCCTGCTTACCACGAAGCCTGTGCTGTACGTTTGTAACGTAGATGATGCGTCGGCTGCCAACGGAAACACGCACACGGAGGCTGTGGCAAAGGCCATTGCGGGCGAGAATGCCGAGATGATGATTATATCGGCACAGACGGAAGCGGACATTGCCGAACTGGAAACCTACGAGGAGAAGCAGATGTTCCTGGAAGATATGGGTTTGACGGAGAGTGGATGCAACCGCCTCATCAAGGCTATTTACCATTTGCTCACGCTGCAGACGTTCATCACTGCCGGCGAGATGGAGGTGAAGGCTTGGACGTTCCGTCAGGGATGGAAGGCGCCTCAGTGTGCCGGTGTTATCCACACGGACTTCGAAAAGGGCTTTATCCGTGCGGAGGTCATCAAGTATGAGGACTACATTCGCTATGGCTCGGAGGCGGCTGTCCGCGAAGCAGGCAAGATGGCTGTCGAGGGTAAGGAGTATGTGGTGCAGGACGGCGACATCATGCACTTCCGTTTCAACGTGTAGATTTACTTTTTGTTCCGTCTGGTTTCTCTTTTCGGGGTGCAGGGGCGGTCATTGAAAATACTTAGTCATGACATTATTTGCTTTACTTTTCCAGAATCTGTTGCTTGCTGTTCCTTTCGGCGGGGGCGGTGAGGGGCTGTTCATCACTTGGAATCCCGACATTGTTGCCTTCAGCCTTGGTGCGTTTGCCGTTCGCTGGTATTCGTTGTTTTGGTGTTTGGGTTTGTTGGGTGTTTACTTGCTTATGCACCGTTTGTATCGCCAGCAGAAGTTGGGCGAAGAGCAGTTCGAGCCGATGTTCATGTATTGTTTTCTGGGAATTCTGATTGGTGCTCGCCTGGGGCATTGTCTTTTCTACGAGCCGGGTTACTACTTGTGGCATCCTGTAGAGATGTTTTTGCCCATACGCAATGTGCCGGGTGAGGGCTGGACGTTTACGGGTTACGAAGGTCTTGCCAGCCACGGCGGTACGCTTGGGCTGATGATTGCTTTGTGGTTTTACGCCAAGCGTGTGAAACTCAACATCATGAGGGTGTTGGACAATGTGGCTATCGTGACGCCCATCTGTGCTTGTGCCATTCGGCTTGGCAACCTGATGAATTCCGAAATCATTGGTCGGCCGACGGATGTGCCTTGGGCGTTCATCTTCGAGCGTGTCGATATGCTGCCACGCCACCCGGGTCAACTCTACGAGGCCATCTGCTATGCGATTTTCTTCTTCGTAGGATGGTTCTTCTATCGCTATAAACCGCAGCGTGTGGGCACTGGCTTTTTCTTCGGCCTCTGCCTCTTCATGATATTCCTGGGCCGTATTTTCGTGGAATACACGAAGGAGAATCAGGAGGCTTTCGAAGAGGGTATGCTCCTGAACATGGGGCAGTTACTTTCCATTCCGTTTGTCCTTCTGGGGCTGTATTGCATGCTTGGCGGCAAATTGTGCCGTGCTTTGGGCGAGAAGAAATAAGCCCCGGCCGGAACAGGCGTGCAGGGGGCTATCCGGAAAGGTTAACCTATTTGGCAATAATGGTTAAGGTTTTCGGGCAGAATGGTTAACCATTCCGGTCAAAATCCTTAACCTTTTTTTTCGGCATCCTACAGCCTCATTCTCAACTGGACGGAGAGGTCGTTCCGCCAGGGGCTGAATATCGTCTGCAAGCCGCTGCCCTGCTCGTCGCGGTCGAAGTAGCGAACCAGTCCGTAGCGCGCCTCAACCATCCAGCGTCCGCTCTTCTCCTTCCATCGTCCGGCAAGGACTGCGAGCACACCATGCCCGTAATACGACGCCGACGACACGCTGCTATAGAGCGAAGGCTGATAGACATAGACACGACTCGAATAGTTGTCGGTACGGAACCAGCCAAGTTGTCCGTTCAGAGAAAGACCCCATTTAGGCACCGAGCCACGGATGCCCTGCGTCAGCATCACACCATGGCTGCCCGACACGCTGTGCAACGAAGCAGCCGTCTGGCAGCAAAAACAGTCCGAAGGCTCGGCCGTCCATTGCAGTTTGGCACGGTGGTGCTGCTCCATGGCATCGCCATTCTCCTTCCTCTTCAACTGGTAGCGAGCCATCAGCCTATGCCCTCGCACCACAGCAATACTCGCCCTGCAACACAAACTCCTGCCCCGTACTGCTGCGCGTCATGCGGTAACGTGGCCAAGGATGATGAAAGAAATCGGCATAAGCCGTCAGCAGCAGGCCCGACAAAGGCTCGGCCTGCAAGTGGACAAGCACACCACTCTCGTTCTGGACACTGCTGTTCTCGCTCAACGCACTGCCGTAGAAAGAATAATACTGATAAGCATAGAATCGCTGTACGGCAGAGAGAACATACCGCTTCCCTATCGCATACGACGCACGATTTATGGTTGCCCACCCACCGGCAGCAGTGCTGTAAGCCGTCTCGCCAGCCAACGACAGACGATAACGCGTGTAGCCATAGTTCACACCCACTGCGCCGAAAACATTTCCCCTCGGATAAATGGCACGATACAACTGCACTCCGGGAGTGAGAAACCTGGAGAAGTGTTGCCAGTAACCCGTGGCACCCAAGTGGAAACCACCGTCCTGCCACTCTATGTTGCCACCCACAACAGCACTGCCCACATTCCTCTTTCGCCCCCACTCCGTAGGTGTACGGTGATAACCATCGGCAAGAAGCGTCTGAACCTCGCCCTCCTTTGTCAGCGTGGCATCCCGTTTCCGGTAAGAACCAAAAGCCGTCAGGCGGAAATGCCTGCCCGGAGTCAGCGTCGCAGCAGCACCGCGCAGAAAATTCACCTCGTCCATACTCGTCATAGGCCGTATGCCACCCTGCCTCTTGAGCGGCGGCGAACCCTTACTGCTCCAAGTACTATTGCCCATCACCAGTCCCTCGCCAAACCCCACACGATAGTCTCCCACAACAATACGCGAAAGAATACCCACATCGTGCAACATGGCATAGCCACCATAACTGTCGTAAAAACGCTCGCCGGCATCTTTCTCCACACGCACACCGGCCTGGAAATGGCTGCTGTTGCCCAAGCCATAAAGAACACGATGGTAAAGAGGATCGCCACGATAACCACCCTCCTCCACCATATAAGCCTTCCTGTAGTACAAAGGAACATCGAGCCGAGTGGAGAAATCATGACGAAGACGGCCAAAAAGGCGTACCTTCTCCTCCGGCTTCTGCGGCTCGGCATACACGAAAAAAGAGAGACGCCTGCGCGTCACCTCATCAAGAAGTGGCACCAGGCGCAACTCTGCCAGCGTCTGCATCTGCCCGTGCAGGTAGATGTAAGCATGAATCTGTTCAATCTGAGCCTCCGAAAGAAACGGCAACTGCATCAGGTCGTCCACACCTGCCAGGTTGATGTTCAACGGATGCTCGTAGAGTTCCTTCAGGTCCAACAAGTGCTGCTGCAGATTCCCCTCGTCTGTTTCCAACGCCCCGCTCGTGTATTCCTCCACAAAGTCTTCCCAAGCATGTTGTGCCGACACGGAAGAAGCCAAAAGCAGACAGGCCAAAAACAGCAGCAGCCTCATCTCTCCGACCTACATCTTTATAGTATATTTGCCGGATTCATACAACTTCGACGTCGTCTCGCCAGGCAAAGTAACCGAAGCCGTTGCACCCTCGGGTATGGTAAACGTCCATATCCACTTGTCTCCCTTGTAGCGCCAAGCACTCTTGATGAGCCCCGCAGCCGACTTGTATTCAGCCTTCACATAACCCAGACGCTTGTCGGAAATAGGTTTCATGATGATGTGGCGGAAACCAGGATCGGCAGGATCGGCAGCAATGCCGGCCGCAGTCTCCCAAATCCACTCGCAAACACATCCGTAAGCATAATGGTTGAAACTATTCATGCCGCGCGGACCCATACCTTTGTCCAACGTATAACTGTTCCAACGCTCCCAAATCGTAGTCGCACCGTTGTCCACAGAATAGAGCCAACTGGGGTTCTTGCGCTGGAAAAGAAGTTCGTATGCAATGTCCTGCATGCCATTGTCGGTAAGCGTCTGCATCAGGATGGACGTACCAAGGAAACCGGTTTGCAAGCAATTGTCGTGCTGGCGGAAATTCTCCCTGAGGCGTGCAATCATACTTTCCTTTGCAGAACCGGAAAGCAACTCGTTTCTGAGAGCGAAAAGGGCGGGCGTCTGCATCGTGTTCAGAATGTCGAGTTTGAAGGTTCCGTCTGCGTTCAGGAACTTTTGGCGTATGTAGTCCTTTGCCTCGGAGAGCATCTTCTCGTAGGGTGCCGTGTCTCGGCCGATGGCTTTTGCCATGTCGCGCATCATTGCAGCATCGATTGCCCAATAAGATGCACTGAGATAGTTCCAGTAAACGATTGCCTCGGGCCTTCTCTTGCCGTCCTTGTCTATGCCGCCGCCACAACTTTCCAAGGGCTCGTAGCTGAGCCAGTCCGCCCACTGGAAGTTGGTATTTTCTCCGAGCATAACGGTGTGTTCGTACTTTGTCTCGTAGATGTGATTCATGAAGCGGTTCATCGCATCCCAGTTCTCCTTTACTATCTCTGCATCGCCAAACTGCTTCCATACCACCCAGGGCACGATGATGCCTGCATCTGCCCAGCCCAGACGCATCATGTCGTTATTGCCTTTGCCATCGCCCGCACCGTATTGTGCCAGAGGAGCAACACCGGGAAAGGCTCCTGTCGGTGATTGTGTGTCGCGCATGTCGCGCATCCATTTATGGAAGAAGCGGTTTGTGTTGGCAAAGAATGTGCCTGTCTCGGCAAAGACCTGTGTGTCTGCTGTCCAACCCAAGCGTTCGTTTCGCTGTGGGCAATCGGTTGGAACGGAAAGATAGTTGGACCGTTGTCCCCAAAGGGTGTTGGAGATGAGTTTGTTTATGTCTTCGTTTCCGGTCTCTATGGTGCCTGTTTCTATTGCCTCCGTAATGGAAGATACGGGAACCGACTTGATGGAACGGATGACTACCTCGTCTGTTGCCGTCACGGAGACGTATCTGTAGCCATAGAATGTGCTGCGGGGCATGAAGAAGACGAAGTCTTTGTCGGCTGCAAATGTGTAATGGAGGAGCATTCCTGTCTCGGGGATGCGGAGATTCAGGCGATGGCCGCTGCCTTCGGGGCCGTCCATTCCTCTGTTCTTCGCACCGTTTCCGTCGTTAAGAAGTTCGGCAGGAAGACAAGTCAGCACGGTTCCTTCCTTTGCTTTGAACTCGAAAGAGGGCACAGCAGAAGCGTTCTGGCCGAAATCGACAACGAGTGTTTCGCCCGGACGCACTGTGATGGTCTTGCCGGGAGCGAACTCCTGTACGATGTTTACCTTGCCATACTCATTATCGGTTGCGCCTGTTGTGCCTTTCCATGTATAGGCTTTGACGGGAGAAAGCGTAAGATCGTGACGGAAGTATATCTCTGCGCCGTCTGTTGGGAACAGTTCGCCCTGAAATTCTGTATT
This sequence comes from Bacteroidaceae bacterium, assembly GCA_017461345.1. Classification (GTDB taxonomy): domain Bacteria; phylum Bacteroidota; class Bacteroidia; order Bacteroidales; family Bacteroidaceae; genus Physcousia. Next base: position 110,109 of record JAFTYP010000002.1, read on the forward strand.
GAGTTCCGGCCGGGCAAACGCTGCCACGCTCTCCCATCCCTGTGGCAAACGTGCGTCATAGTCCTCGCCGTCGAAGATGGCAGCATGGGTGACGGGGCCTGCAACGCCTGCCTTCCAGTCGTTCTGGTTTGTGCCGAAGAGTTCTTTTGTGCCGTCGGCATAAGTCAGTTCCACAACGCCTCGGAAGGCAACCTTCTTGCCTGTCATGCCTTCCTGACCACCAAACGTGACGATTTTGTCTGCCCACCAGCCGGGAACCACCTGCACTGCGAGCACATTCTCCTCGCCTGCCCCGCTGCGGAAGGCTTTTGTGATGTCGTAGGTGAAGGCTATTTTCGTCTTCTCATAGTGAGTGAAACCGGGTTTCAAGACTTCGTCGCCTACGAGTTTCCCATTGACGTACAACTCGTAAGTACCCAGTCCGGTCGTCATCCAGCGAGCGGTCTTCACCTTCTTGCTGCACTGGAGTGTGGAGACAAACCAGCTTGCACCATCGGCAGCACGGGTTCCGTCGTAGACTTTCCCCGTGACGACCTGTGCATCTGCAGCACTGAGCCATGCAGACTGCTGCCATGCGGACTGTTCGAGCGACTGCGTGAGCGTGCCGACTGTCTTTTGTGCATTGCCTGCCAAGGTGCAGAACGACAATGCTGCAAGTGAGAGATAAATCCTTTTCATTACTAATTGTTGTTTTAGTTATTCTGGTTGTTCGAATTGTTTTGATTGTTCAAGTACTCAGCAAAGACACGCGCCGCACTCTCCACCTTGCGGGCACAAGGGCGGATGCGGTAGTATTCGGCATTGCGTTCGTCGGGCTGTGCGGTGTGGGTTTCTGCCTTGAGCCCACTCATTTGCAGGAGTTCGGAGCAGACGATGCTGCCGTTTCGTTGCTTGAAGGCATCGAGAAGTTCGCGTGTCAACTGATAGCAAGCCATCTTGCCCTCGCGGTCCTCGCCACGCGTCTGCCCTTTCTCCAGGCCGGCAAGAATGACAAGAGCGGAGCATGCACCACACATCATGCGCAAGCGTCCCACGCCACCACCGAAGGCGGCACTGACTCGGAGAGCCATCTCCTCGTCCAATCCGTAGAGGTCTGCAAAGGCACAAACCACACTCTGACTGCATCCGTAGCCCTGCATGAAGCGTTCTACGGCTCTCTGTATGCGGTCTTCCAACTGTTTCTCCATAGTATTGTTGTTTGTTTGGTCATGATGCAACAATTGAATGGTCATGATGCAACAATTGGAGGGTCATGACCAAACAACGAACCTGGCACGCTATGTTTTTCCGTTTGCCATGTTCAGTTGTTGCCTTTGACGAGTTTCTTTATGTCGTTCAACTTGCTGAGTGCCTCGAAGGGCGTGAGGTTGTTGATGTCGAGGCCGAGTATTTCGTCGCGTATCTGGCAGAGAACCGGGTCGTCGAGTTGGAAGAAGTTGAGTTGCACCCCACTGTCTGTTGTCCGCTGCCGCTTGTCCGTTGTACCCAGTTGCTGATGGTTGACGGCTCCTTCGAGTTCCTTCAGGATGATGTTTGCCCTTGCCACGATGGCTCTTGGCATGCCTGCAAGTTTCGCCACGTGTATGCCGAAACTGTGTTCCGAACCACCTCGTTCCAGTTTTCTCAGGAAGATAACCTTTCCGTCGACCTCCTTCACGCTGACGTTGAAGTTCTTTATTCTCGGGAAAGAACGTTCCATCTCGTTCAGTTCGTGGTAGTGCGTGGCGAAAAGTGTACGGGCATTGCCACGATTGTTCTCGTGTATGTACTCCACAATGGCCCACGCAATGGAGATGCCATCGTAGGTGCTTGTGCCCCTGCCCAGTTCGTCGAAGAGCACAAGGCTGCGCTGCGAGAGGTTGTTCAGAATGCCCGATGCCTCGGTCATCTCCACCATGAAGGTACTCTCGCCAATGCTGATGTTGTCGCTCGCACCGACACGAGTGAAGATTTTATCCACGAAACCGATGCGGGCACTGTCCGCCGGCACGAAACATCCCATTTGAGCCATCAGCGTGATGAGTGCCGTCTGGCGCAGCAAGGCACTCTTACCCGCCATGTTCGGGCCGGTGATGATGACAATTTGCTGTTGGCAAGTATCGAGAAAGACATCGTTCGCCACGTAGCGTTCGCCGGCAGGAAGTTGTTTTTCTATGACCGGATGACGCCCTCCGTGTATGTCTATAATCTCACTATCGTCAACGATTGGGCGGATGTAGCGGTTCTCCTGTGCGCTCCGGGCAAAGGAAAGCAGGCAATCGAGTTGTGCCAGGAGCGAGGCATCTCGCTGGATGGGCGTGACATAGGCCGTAAGAGCGGTTATGAGTTGGTCGAAGAGTCTGGCCTCGAGGGCATTGATTCGCTCCTCCGCCCCCATAATCTTGTCCTCATACTCCTTGAGTTCCTGTGTGATGTAGCGTTCGGCCTGCGTCAGTGTCTGCTTGCGAATCCAGTCGGCCGGCACTTGGTCGCGATAGGTGTTGCGCACCTCGAGGTAGTAGCCGAACACGTTGTTGTAGCCAATCTTCAGGCTTTGTATGCCCGTTGCCTCTATCTCGCGTTGCTGCATCTCGAGCAAATAGCCCTTACCTTGATAGGCAATGCGGCGCAATTCGTCCAGTTCGGCATCGACACCGTCCATGATGACGCCGCCGTTTGCCACCTGGAGTGGCGGGTCGGGACGTACCTCTCGGAGGATACGGTCGCGGATGTCGGCACAGAGATCCAGTTGTCTGCCTATCTCTTTCAGTGTCTCGTCTTCCGCCTCCATGCAGGTTGCCTTTATGGGTTCCACTGCTTGCAGGGCGATGCGCAGTTGCACGATGTCGCGAGGCGTTACGCGTCGGGCGCTGACCTTCGAGATGATTCGTTCCAGATCGCCCACCTTTTGCAGTTGTTCCAGCACGGTTTCCCGCTGATCGGGATTGCGGAAGAAACTGTCCACCACGTCCTGTCGTTTGCTTATCTGCTGCGGGTCTTTCAGTGGGAACAGCATCCATCGGTGCAACATTCTGGCTCCCATCGGCGTGACGGTCTTGTCTATGACCTGGAGGAGCGAGGTGCCTCCCTCGTTCATGCTGTCCACGAGTTCGAGATTCCTGACGGTGAACTTGTCAAGGCGCACGTATCTGTCCTCTTCTATGCGACGCAGGGCGGTGATATGGCCGAGTTGCTGATGCTGTGTTATCTCGAGGTATTGTAGGATGACGCCTGCGGCGATGATGCCGCTTGGCAGGTGTTCCACGCCGAAGCCTTTGAGGTTTTTGACTTCGAAGTGGCGGAGGACTTTCTGTCTGGCTGTCTGTTCGGCAAAGGCCCAGTCGTCGAGTTCGAAGGTTATGTAGCGCGAGCCGAAGCAGCCCTCGAACATGAGTTTCTTGCCTCGCTCGTAGAGTACCTCTTTTGGGGCAAACGATGCCATGAGCCCGGCTATGGATTCTGTTGTTCCTTCTGTTAGGATGAACTCGCCCGTGCTGATGTCGAGCAACGACATGCCACAGGCTTTCTTGCCGAAGTGTATGGCACAGAGGAAGTTGTTCTCTTTGTGGTTGAGCACTGTGTCTGCCATTGCCACGCCGGGTGTAACGAGTTCGGTGATGCCTCGCTTGACGAGTGTCTTCGTCGTCTTCGGGTCTTCCAGTTGGTCGCAAATGGCAACTCGCTTGCCTGCCCTGACGAGTTTGGGCAGATAGGTGTCGAGGGCGTGATGGGGGAAGCCTGCCATTGCGATGCTTTGGGCAGATGGGTTTCTGCCGTTGTTGCGCCGCGTCAGGGTGATGCCAAGTATTTCGGCGGAGATGACGGCATCCTCGGCATAGGTTTCGTAGAAGTCGCCACAGCGGAACAGCAGCAGTGCCTCGGGATGTTTCGCCTTGAGGTCGTAGAACTGCTTCATCATCGGCGTCAGCACCTGTCCGTCGTTCGGGTTGCAAGCCTTGGGCTCTTTGGGCATATTTGTCTTATTGTCTTTGGGTTTCTATAATGATTGTTCGATGTACAAAGATACAACTTTTTTTGGAAAGCCTTTCCGTTGCCTTGTTTTTTCTTTTCCTAAAGCATCATTCGCCCGACATGGCATACACCTTATTATATAATATGTGGCGTAAATTCTGCGGAGCAATGGTGCCAATCCCTATGGGGTGTGGAAAAACTTGGCAGTAGATGTTGCCCGGAAAGGCACACCATTATTGGAAGAAAGGTTAACCATTATTGGCAGAAAGGCAGTAGATGTTTTCGGGCACGCCGCCCGAAGTTATAAGCCAATGGCAGCCAATGCTTTACACCTCACGAGAGAAACACCTCTCCACAAAAGCACGGAGGCAAGCAACACCGATGTTGCTTGCCTCCGCCTGTATTGTCACATCCCCCTGCGAGGATGTGGATTTGTCGGTTACTTCAGGAACTTCTTACCGTTGACGATATTGATGCCCTTCTGTACCTTCTGTATGCGCTGGCCGCTGAGGTTGTAGATAACCGCGTTAGCCTCAACGTTAGCGTCAATGTCGCTTATGCCTGTTGCATCGCCACCCTCGAAGCCATAGAAACTCTTGACGCCGTTGGCGGCAGAAATCTCAAGGTAACCCTTGCCTGCAGCAATAGTGCTGCCTGCCTTAACCTGGTAGAAACCAATGCCCTCGGCACCGTCGGCAAGAACATACTGTGTGCCGTCGGCAGTAACGTCAGCATTAGCAGCCTTGAGTTCGTTGCCAGTTAGAGCAGCAGCACCAGTGGTGTAAGGAAGCTTATAGGAGCCAGCATTACCCTTCATAACAACAGCACTACCAACAGGAATCTTTGTTACCTTTGTCAGGTTAGCCCAACCCTCGGGAGCAAAACTTACAGTATAAGCAGCCAACTCATTGTCTGCAAAAACACTCAAATCAACATCATTCACCTCAGGCACGTAAGTTGCATAGCCGTTGCTGCCTATATAGAACATCTCAGCCGTATTATCCTTACCAACAATACAGAAGCCAAACACCATTGCCTTGCTGTTACCATTAGACTCACCAGAGTTATAAAGACTGATGCTCGTAATAACCTTGTCCTGATCTACAAAAGCAGGAATCTCAAAGAAACGGAAGTTATTACCTCCATCCTGCAGATAACCTACACCTTGATATTCCCAAACACGACCCGTCTGGTAAACTGTCACCTCACGTGTTGTCTCATTATCCGTATCCCAGTTATAGATCTGGAAATCTGCCGTTGATGTAGTGCCATCAGCATAACTGAAGGTAGCCGTCATGTCTGCAGGGCCATTGCTTGCCGTACCCAGGAAATAGAATCTCCAACTCTTGCTCTTAAGTTCACCATCGACAGTCATAACCTTGGTTTGTCCCTTTTCTACAGAAACTGCATTCAGCCCATCATAGTCGAATGCGTACGTGTGGCCCGAAGTAGTCTTCAAGATACCATCATCAGGAACACCATAGCTTGTAGTCTTTTCCTCTCCATTCTCTACCACAGTCTTAGTGTAGAAGCCAGTACCTTCATTATCGAATCCTTCAATAATATCCACACCACCTACGGCAGGAATATTGCGAGTGAATACATCAGCATCAAGACCAGAAGAGATATTGACAGACTCTGTACCAAACTTCTCTTCGCTTGCCAGGTATTCAGCCATTACCTTTTCTGCCGCCCATGCTGCTTTGACATTCTCTGTCAAGTTCTTATAATTGGAATTGCCAACAGCAGCCACGGCCGCTTCGAATGCATTCTGTTGTTCTGCAGTAGCCTCACTATAGTCATACTTGCTCTGGAAATCCTGCAATGCCTGTAAAGCAGCAGCCCTTTTGTTTTGGAATGCTTGACCGTCAATAATGTTCAGGTCTGCCATTTGCGATTGACCGCCAGATGTGTTAGACTTCAGAACAACCTTGAAGTATTGATAATTCTCGGTGATTGTATTTGTAAAGTCGAAGTCTTGTGTTGCGCCACTCTCTGTTGTCATGCCCCCATCTTCTGTTGAATAGAGTTCTACCCAACCTTCGGCACTTTCCGTAGCATTGAGTATCTTGTCGAAGTTTGCGCCATAGATGGCCCAAGACTTCCAGTTTCGTCCTGGATTGTTACCCGTATCGCCGGCTGCAGTCAGTTGATAATAGAGGGGCAGGATGGCTTCTTTCAGACGCCAAACGATGTTTCCTGAGGTGAAATTTCCTCCCCATTTGGTGCCGGGCTTGCCGTCGAGCAGGTTTGCGGCAGCGCCGTCGCCCCAAGTTGCGCCAGCAGTTGAAAGTATGACGTATGTATTGGTATTATACGCATTTATGTACTCCTGGAATTTTTTTACGTTGAGAAGAGCGGCATCGAGTTCGTCGAAGTCGCCTGTGGCTGTTGCATTTTCTCTCAAGGCATCGAGTGTTCCAACAAGTTCAGCGTACTCGTTCTGCAATAGAGCATCGGCTTTGCTTGTGTCGAAGTTCTTGGCGCTGTCGATAAGACCAGCATAGGCAGAAGTGTCAACGATGTAGTCCTTGAATGTAAACTCGCCCATCTGCATATAGACATCTCCTCTCGTTGCTGTTGCCTTGACGAGATAGTATATGTAGAAGTTCTCTGTGTCGGCATTATTCATTTGGAATGTGTAGTCGGTAGTATTCTTATCCTGCAGAACATCATCGTTCTGACGGATGTCCAATGCCACCCAACCGCCTTCTGTGCTACGTGCTGCGTTCAGTGCAGCCTCGTCATTGGCAAAGTTTCCACCGAAGACCGTCCAGTCTTTCCAGTTACGATTTCTATACGACGCGTTGTCGTTGCCTGTGGTAAGGATGTAGGATGTTGCCTGAAGGGGTAAGGATGTCTTGAAGATGCACCACATGTCATCGCTAAGTTGGCCTTCCCATTTTGCGCCTCGGTTGCCGTCGACAAGGCGGTTGTTGTTATATCTGTCACCTACATAAGTGACTGTTACAGCAGCGTTTGCTGTCTGCAAGCCAAATAGCATTGTGGCTACGGCAAAGAAAGTAAAAGGTTTCTTCATAGAATTAATGATTTATTATTTAGATTAATATGGTTATGTTTGTTATATCAAAACACATATGCGCACATATTTTGCATACAAAGTTATATTCTTTTTAAAAATTTGGACTTTTTCGCAGTGTTAAATTTTATTAAAAAGCGCATAGTATTCCGTTTCGCCAAAGTTTTACCGGTGTTCTTTCTATGTCCATCAGGAGGGACGAAGGGAAATTCTGGGCTGAGAAGCCATTGATGTTTTGTTGGCTTATTGTGTAATGTTTTTTCTTATACTGAAGCCATCTGGCGTTAGATTTTTTGCAAAATGGCACTCGGCGAGACGGAAGGAAGAATCGGAGCCAAAATTCAATGGGCACAGATAGTCAAGCGTTTGCATTACGGCGTTATGCTTATACGTATCAAAAAACCGCTATTTCATCGGGAGAAATCAGTTAAAACGGCATGATTTTACTCCAGAAAGCCTGTGGTTTTCCGGCCGGAATGGTGTGCCTTTTCGAGGGACTTGGCAGTGGTTGTCGGGCAACTCGGCGTGCCTCGTCGGGAAACACGGCTCTGAAAGTGGGGCGTTTCGGTGAGGCTGGTTTCAATTTTCTGTAAAGTTTTTTCTATGATACGAACAAAGGAAAGTGGCAGAAACCATAAAAAAAGTGATGGTTTCACTGCCTTATAACCTCCGTTTTTCGTACCTTTGCAAGCAGATTCGCACACATCGGTGAGCCGTAAGGGCTGGCCTGTCCTCGGAAAGACCGAGGTAAAAACGTCGTTTGGCAGCAACCGAACAGGTGCGACAAAGAACTTAAAAACAAGAACATACATCATGACACTACTTCTTAACATCAGCCGTTGCCTGGCTCGCTACACGAGCCTCTTCGTCATCGTTGTTGCCATTGTTGCGTTCCTCGCACCGGAATCATTCGCATGGGTGCAGGAAGGACAGCGCGCCTCGGTCATTCTGGGACTCATCATGCTGACCATGGGCTGCACACTCTCTGCCCAAGATTTCCGCATCCTGCTGTCGCGCCCCATGGACATCCTCATCGGAGCCGTAGCACAGTACACCATCATGCCCGTCGTGGCGTGGATGCTGGCTCGGTTTTTCCATCTCGATGCGTTCCTGACGGCAGGCATCATCCTCGTTGGCTGCAGCCCCGGCGGCGTGAGCAGCAATCTTATGAGTTTCCTTTGCAAGGGCGATGTGGCATACAGCGTAGGCATGACAACCGTCAGCACCTGTCTTTCGCCCTTCGTCACGCCCTTGCTTGTGCTTTGGCTGGCAGGGGCAGAGATTGAAGTAGATGCCTGGGGAATGTTTCAGAACATCTTGCTCGTGACACTTCTCCCCGTTGCGCTCGGCGTCGCCTTCAACTACTTTCTGGGCAAAAGGAAAGACTTCCGTCAGATACAAGGCATCATGCCCGGCATCAGCGTCCTGTGCCTGGCCTGCATCGTGGGCGGCGTCATCTTCACAGTCCACCCGCAACTTCAGGAAAAAGGGCTGAAACTCATTCTGCTGACACTTGCCGTTGTCACCCTGCACAATGGTGCCGGCTATCTGCTGGGCTACCTCGTTGGCAAGGCATTCCGCTTCGACACCGCCAAACGACGCACGCTCTCCATCGAAGTAGGCATGCAGAACGCTGGCATGGCAACCGTGCTGGCACGCAACTTCTTCGCATCGCCAGCCATGATAGCCATGAACCCGATGGCAGCCCTCGCCGTCGTCCCGTGCGCCATCTCCTGCGCCTACCACAGCATCTCCGGCACCTTGCTGGCAGGCTACTTCCTCTGGAAGGACAGACAAAAGAAGCAATAGCCATTGACTATGAAACAACTCACATCCCTTTTGCTCCTCGTTCTCGCTTTAGAAACCTTTGCCAACGACGGCGTCTACTACACCAACGGCAACTTCCTCGTGCCCGTCAAGGAAACAGACGTCTCAGTCAAGAAGGAAATCCTTGAGATAAAACTCTGCAAGGACGGCTACGCAGAAGTCTGCGTGGATTACACATTATACAACAACAAGGAGGGCAAAACGGTGACAATGGCATTCGAGGCTGCTGCACCATACGAAGCCTGGGCACCCTTCTCCCGCGAAGGAAAACACCCATTTATACAAGACTTCATAGTGCTCTTCAACGGACAAAAGCTCGCTTACCGCAACGCCATCATTGCTTCACAGAACGATAGGAGAACAGACTTCACACCGCTCGACCTTACCAAATGGAAAGGCTACGGTGAGGTGGCAGACAGTTTAATACCGATGGACAACGTACTGATTGACCCATCCCTGCCCGACAGCTTCTGCACCTTTGCCTACGCCTACTACTTCAACGCACCATTCAGCAAGGGAGAGAACACCATACGCCACACCTATCGCTATAAAATGAGTTACGGCGTAGGTCGTAAATTCGAGGTACCCTACGCACTCTATCCTGCCACTCGATGGGCGAACGGCAAGGTCGACGACTTCACGCTCCGCATAACGTCCGACGACACAAGAGCTATCCTACTGCCCAACTCGCTCTTCCTCGGCACTCCCTTCAAGCACAGCCGAGGCGAGAGCCACACTTATCAGCTACAACATGATTACGGTGAATGCCTCTTTGCCGAACTAATGAAGGGCGACACACTGGAGTGGTGTTGCAAGGACTTCGCGCCCCACGACGGCATGTGCATTAGATCGGGCACAGAAATGCGAAAAGGTGTAAGGGAATATGCTACAAAAGGAAAGGTAGTCGTTACCGACGATGGCTGGGAGGGATACTATCTCGCCGATTCTGGCGACAACTACTTCGCCGAGACACAAGAATACTGCCTCGTGCCAAAGGCGAAGGCAAGGGTAGAACTTCGCGAAGCAGAGAAGGGACAGGGCTTCGTCTTTCTCAGAAGCGACATTCAGAAAGCCAACGTCCGACAAGGCCCTTCGAAGCAAAGCGCGGTGCTTTTCACGCTGGACAACCCAGAAGATGAGATGCCCGTGGGTTATCCCTGCCTAGGGGTCGAGTATAACAAGAGCGAATACAACGCGTGGTACAAGGTCAGCGTAAGCGGCAAGACAGGCTACATCAGCTCTCGCATCGCTGTGTGGGACTCTCTCAATTTGTGAACACCGCCGAACTCGTCCGCAGATTGAACGTATCACGATTGACTTCGCGGGGAATCAAAATAAGAAAAGGCGACAGGGAAAACCTGCCGCCTTTCTCGTTTCTTCTATTACCGAATGGTTTACTCGTCGATCTTGATACGTACGTTGCGATACCAAACGTCGTCGCCGTGGTCCTGGAATGCGATGTAGCCACCGTCCTTCTGACCCTGTACGATCATCATGTCGTATGCAGCGGGGAAGTCGCCACCCTTGCAGAACTTGCTGCCGTCGAGCATTTCCTTCCACTTTGGAGTCCAGAGGTGGTACTCAAGAACCTGCTCGCCGTTCTGGTAGTGCCATACAGAACCCTTGAAGACGCGAATCTTCACGGTGTTCCACTCGCCATAAGGCTTAGCATTCTGAGGAACAGCAGGAATCATGTCGTAGAGAGACGCAGCCTGGCGGTTGCCGTCCTTACCCTGGTTGGCATCCTCGTGGTTGGCATTGTCGAGCACCTGGTACTCAGAGCAAGACTGCCAGATGGGGAGGTAGTTACCATCCTTACCCTTAGCCTCCTGGGCCAGGTAGAAGATACCGGAATTACCACCCTTGCTGATCTTATACTCGCACTCGAAAGTGAAGTTCTTGAACTTGTGAGCGAAGAGAAGGTCGCCACCGCCCTCTACTTGAGCCTCGCCAGTACCGCTACCCACCAAGTGGATGCAGCCGTCAACACTCTCCCAACTTGTGGGAACAGCGTCCTGACCATAGCCACGCCAACCGTCGAGACTGGTGCCATCGTAAAGAACATAATATCCCTCAGCATCAACCTTCAACTTAGAAAGGTCATACTGCTCGTTGTCAACGATAGTAGCACTATCCTTGGGAGCATTGGGATCCTGCTTCTCCACGCAGTTTTGGCAAGCCTCGCAGTCACAGTTACACTTGTTCTGACCACAGCAAGCAGTCAAGAACATTGCCGCCATAGCAGCAACATAAACGATAGATTTCTTCATATTACTATAATTATATATAATTAAAAGACACTATAACCCGCCCCCCCACAAAGGGAGACGGGACTATAAAAGTTACTTCCAATCACTCAAATCCTGAGGATTCTCTATCACAGAAGGAATCTTCTCGAAGATAGCCTTGATGCGGGCGTTGTCGAACTTCGGACGACGGTCGTAGAAGTAAATACCGTTCTTCTCCTGCTCTACGTCAGTAATCTGTGTGTAGCAGAAACCGGTAACATACTTACAAGCCATAATAGCATCGATCTCCTTCTCCAGAATCTGATAGAAGTCCTCCAAAGTATCGATGTTCGCACCATAACCCCAAGAGTTGGCACGCTCTTCCTTCGGAATCCAAGGCAGACCACCGAATTCGTCAATCATATAAGGCTGGCCATTGAACTTCGCCAACCAATCCTTGCCACCCATATTGCGGTAAGGCTCTACACCAGGCTTGATAGTATGGTTAGCAACCAAACGATCGTATTCACGAGTATAGTCGTGCACACTCCAAATGTCTGTCTTAACATGACCATCACCGCTGGCATCGTTCACAGGACGAGTGGGGTCGATAGCCTTTGTCAAGTTATAAAGGTCGTTGACGAAACGAACATATACGCCGTCACGAGCGCCCCAAGTCTCATTCAAAGGAGTCCAAGTAACAATGCTGGGATGGTTGCGGTCACGAACAACCTCGTCTGCCCACTCTGTCAAGAAGTTGCGAACAGCCTCCTCATTGTTCACATCCAAGCCCCAACTTGCCTGCTCTGCCCAAGTAATATAACCCAATTTGTCGGCCCAATAGAAATAACGTTCCTCAAAGACCTTCTGGTGCAGACGGGCACCATTGAAACCAACCTCCTTACTCATCTCAATGTCACGACGCAAAGCCTCATCGCTGGGAGCCGTCCAAATACCATCGGGATAGTAACCCTGGTCAAGAACAAGACGCTGGAAGTAAGGCTTATTATTAAGGTAGAAGTAACCACCTGCCAAATGAATCTTACGCATTCCGGCATAAGACTTCACCTCGTCAATAACATTGCCTTCTGCATCGCGTACCGTGTAAGTCACATCATAGAGATAAGGCGTTTCGGGAGTCCAAAGTTTAGGCTTCTTGATTGGGAGTACAACAATCGTATTGTTTGTTGCAGGAGCAGTACGAGAAGAAACAACCTTCTTGCCGTCGAAAACCTGAACGGTAAGAGTATTGCTATTGCTCTCTTCATAGAACTCCGGACGAACAACCAGTTGCTGCTGGTCAATGTCAGGAGTTGCAAAAACCTGCTTCAGAGCCTGAGGATTAACGGCCTCCATCCACACAGTCTGCCAAATACCTGTAACACGAGTGTAGTTACAGCCTGCACTATAGAAACCAATACTCTGCTTGCCGCCGGGCTGCTTACCGCCACGAAGAGCGTCCTTAACCATAACAACAAGGTTAGCACTTTGTCCCGCCTTAACGAACTTCGTTACATCAAGAGAGAAAGAAGTGCCCGCACCATAATGTCTGCCAACGAACTTGCCGTCAATATAAATGGCAGCCTCATAATCGACAGCGCCGAAATTAAGCAGAATGTTCTTGCCTGCCCAGTCCGCAGGAACATCAATGCTGCGCTGATACCAGAGGCAAGGAATAAAGTCCGTGTACTGAACGCCTGAAAGACTACTTTCAGGGCAGAAAGGAACGGTAATCTTTCCATCGAAACCCTTACTGTTGCGCCAACCCTTATCAGTACCTGTTTGGCCAAAGTCGAAACTATAACTCCAAGTACCGTTAAGGTTTACCCAATCTGCACGTTCAAACTGAGGACGGGGATACTCACTGCGGGGAATGTCCACCGCCTTCGCTGTGCTGCTCAATCCGAGCAAAAGAGATGCTGCTGCGAGCACCTTGTTTAAATGTTTCATCATAATTTTATTTTAGGTTAATAAATTGAGATTGTTGTTTTATTTCTTCAAAACATTCCTTCGAAAAGATCGCCTTGTACAGTTTTCTTCGGGGCTGTCACCTCCTTCTTATACAATTTCTGCAAAGCATTTAGTGCTTGGCGAAGTTCTTCGCGCAGACTTTCAGGGGCAAGGATTTCCACACTCGTTCCCATGCCGAGGATAACATTCAGCAATACATCGCTCATTGGCAACTCTACCTGAATGGTCACGGTTCCAGCCTCTGCATCTGTACTGCGTTGCAGGATTTCGGGAGACCCGAATTTGAAGCGTACAGCCTCCTCATCCTTTGAGATACGTAATGTGACTGGTATCATTTCCCCTTCTGGCAGAACTGGCAACACCGGTGTCGCCTCCTCCTTGTCGTACTTAAGGAACGATGCAGCCTTGAGCAACGGGTTCTTCCATTCGAGATTGATGTAACGAAGTATTCGTTTATGTCCACGGCGGAAACGTGGCTCGAGGCGAGCGCCTTTTTGTACGAAGTATGCGACATCATTCTGCAACATACGTTTGCTGCAACTGAATTCGCGATTGACTGCTTTAAGGCGGGTGTTTACATAATGTATCAAACTTCGCGTATTGCCGGTCTCGTTGGTTTTCGTTCGCTCTCCCATGAAATACTCCATCACAGGATCTCGAAGAGCCTCGTCGAGAATCATCCAACGGAGGCGTTGCAAGTCGTTTTGTATCATATTATGAAGATTATGTGTTTCGGTTAGAAGTTTTTGAGGAATTCCGGTATTTTCCTGAATGTTTCCGACATACGGCGGAATATGGTTTGCTGCGGTGCATTGAAGACTTTGTGAGCATTGATTGTGTAAGAACCGGAGCCAAGGAGCAGGCATATGTCATTTCCCTCTACCTCTGCGCTTGCCCAACGCAGGCTGTGCATTCCTTGCACGGTGTAGCCGCTGGGAATATGCACGCGGGCTGTTGTGTTTGCAGGGATATCTATCTGCCAGACAATTCCTTCTTCTGTGCGTTGCCATTCGCTCTTGACCATGCCATAAGGTGTTTTGTGTGTAGCGCAAACGTGGTTTAAGTCTTCTGGTAGGTAGAGATGCATATCCAACTCTTTATAGGCACGGCTAAGGGATGCCTGGCGGATGCCTGCCAAGTCGGCATACATCCAGAGGAGAACATCACCCAGCAGCATGACATGATTGCCGCTGTTCATGGCTGGGTCGGCAGTGTCGCCGTTCCAAAGTTCCCAGATAGTTGTGGCACCTTTCCCTATCATGTAGCCAAAACTGGGATAGTCTTTCTGCAAGATGATCTGCATGGCCTGGTCGAGATGTCCGCGGTGCGTCAGGCAGGTCATGAGGTGTTGCATGCCGATCACACCGCAACTGACATGGTTTTTATATGTTTTCTCTGTTACATCGACGATGTTTTGCAGCACACGCTCCTCTTCTCCTTCCGGCACAAGACCAAATTCCAGGGAGAGAAGGTTTGCTGTAACAGTATTATTGGAATAGCAACCTGTCTCGGCATTAAAGAAGTGTCGGTTGTATGCCTCTTTCAGTTTTGCCTGACGGCGGTCGTAGTCCATCATATCCGGCTCTATGCCAAGAGTCATTGCCATCTGCCCCATCATGGTCAGCATACTGTAGTACATGGCGGAGGAAATGAGTTTTCCGTCTGTCCGGCGAGAGGGGTCCTGGCTGTGAATGAGATCAAGACGTTCGGGAGGCATACACCAGTCGCCGTAGCAGTTGGTCGGAACGAGTCCATCCTCGAGGTTCTTGTCCAGATAACGCATATATCTCTGCAAGAACGGGTAGTATTGTGTCACTGCATTTATGTCGTTGTAGCGACGCAGGAGCATGAAGGTTGCATAGACTGAGAGTGCGCCCCAGGCGACATCCTTGTTTCTAACCACCCAGTAGGCCGGTGCTACGTCGGCAATGAGGCCTTCTTCGTCTTGCGTATCGGCAACATCTTGCAGCCACTTATAATAGAGTGCGCCATTATCCAGGAGCAGGTTTTCGCCATAGCATCCCATGGCATGATCGCCCAGCCAGCCCATTCTTTCGTCGCGTTGGGGGCAGTCTGTGGGCATACCATGATAGTTGCCAATGATGCCCCAGTATGCGTTTTGGTGTAATTGGTTGAGCAATTCGTTGTCGCACCAGAAGGTGCCCTGGTCGTCCATGGAGTCGTAAATGACATAACCTGTGATGTCCGATGGTTTAGGAGTAGAGGCGGCACCGGTTATTTCCACATAGCGGAAGCCCTGATAGGTGAGTTGTGGCTGATAGGTGAACACTCCGTCGGTGGCGGGGATGTACGTGTCGGTGCAGTTTGCCGAACGCAGATTGGCAACGAAGATGCGGTTGGAATCGTTCGGCTCGAGTATTTCTGCATGGCGAATGACTACTGGTGTGTCCTTTTTGCCTGCGAGGCGGACGGAGACTTGTCCCACCATGTTTTGCCCCATGTCGATGATGATGCGTCCGTCTTCTGTGCGTCGGATGCTTTTTGGCTTCAGTTCTTTTTGGATACGCATGCCGTTGCAGGGCTGTGGACATACGATGCCTGTGGGGCTTTGCATCTTTTCGGCCTGCTTCCAGGCACTGTCGTCGAAGAAGGGCATCTGCCAATTCTTCATTTCGCGTGCTGCCTCGTAGCGTTCTCCGTTCCAGAGGTTATTGCGTTGTATAGGGCCTTCGGTGGTGACTTTCCAGTCTGTTCCGCTGACGTAGGTTATTGTGTCTCGGTTTGTTTCAACGACAAGTTGTGCCTTCAGGCGTGGCAAGCCGTATGAGGTGCAACCGGAGTTGAATCCCAGCACATAGCCGTTGCCCAGCACGGAGGCTATGGCATTGTTGCCACGACGCAGTAGAGAGGTCACGTCGTATGTGTTGTAATAGACGGTTTTCGTGTAGTCTGTCTGGAGTGTGCCGAAGACATCTTCGCTGACCGGCTCTCCGTTGATGTATGTTTGGCCGTAGCCCATTGTGCTGATGTAGAGTGTGGCACGACGCACCTTGTCGTTGACATAGAAGGAGCGGCGCAGGTAGCGGGCAGGAAGGTCGCGGCTATTGTTGTTGCCTATCACGATGCGATCGGCATCGTCTGCGCCTATCCACAATGCCTCGGCATCGAATTGTTTGATGCCGGTAAGGAAATGTTGTATGGGGCTTTTGAGGTGTTCGCCCGTGCTGAGCCAGACTTCCACCTGCCAGTAAACGGTGCTCTGATAGGGAAGGCGTCGTCCCTGGTACGGAACGGAGATGCTCATGTCGGATCTCACCACTTCGCTGTCCCAAAGGAGGTTGTGCCCGGCTTTCAGGTCGGCCTTCGATGCTGCGGCACGCAGGCGGTAGGCAGTCTGCATGACGTTGTTCTTCTTGCTGGTTATCTGCCACGAGAACTGGGCTGTGCGCACGATGCCGGCGGGCTCTGTCATACGGCTGACGCGGAAGCCTTCCAGTTCGCTACCCATTACGCTCTGCAGTATCATGAACATTGCCACGAGGGGCAGTAAGATGTGTCTCATAATGTTCTTTTCTTTGATATTTGCCACAAAGTAACACTTTTTTCTGCAAACATGAAAACTTTTGCCAGAAAAATACCTAAATTTGCGTTGAGAATTGGTAAACGAACAACAAATATTTGAATGTTTTAGCATGAAAAGATTCGGATTCTTTGCAGCAATGCTGCTTACGGCCTTTGTGGCTGAGGCTCAACAAGCCATTTTCGAGAGACACGACACGCGTTCGCCTCAGTTCAACGACGACGGCACTGTCACCCTCCGCATCAAGGCTCCCGAGGCGAAGAAGGTGACGGTTGTGGGCGACTGCATTGAGAGGGGCCACGGCGAACTCACGCAGCAGGACGGCGTTTGGTCTTACACGACGGCCCAACTGCCTGCGGAACTCTACAGTTACCGCTTTTATGTCGACGGTGTGGAAACGCAGGATGCGGGCAACATCGAGCGCAGTCGCGACGTACGCTCCTTTATGAGTACGTTCATTGTGAGCAAGGAGGAGGGCGACAAGGGCTGGCTCTACCAGAACCACAATGTGGAGCACGGCGACGTGGCGCACGTCTGGTACGACAGTCCGCAACTGGGTTTGAAGCGACGCATGAGCATCTATACGCCTCCGGGGTACGACAAGGGGAAGGCTTATCCGGTGCTCTATCTGCTGCACGGTGCCGGTGGCGACGAGGAGGCATGGCTCACTTTGGGCAGAACGGCACAGATTCTGGACAATCTCATTGCGCTCGGTAAGGCAAAACCCATGATTGTGGTGATGCCCAATGGCAATGCTTCGGACGATGCCAGCCCGCTGGAGACGGGACTCAATGCCTCTCCTATATCCTCCCCTAAAGGGAAGGACTCTCAAGTTCAATCACCCCGTTCCTTTAGGAAAGGGGCTGGGGGAAAGGCTGCGACGTACGAAGAGAGTTTTTCCGACGTGATGAACTACGTGAAGAAGCACTACAAGACGAAGAAAGGGGCCGACAACACGGCCATATGCGGCCTGTCGATGGGCGGCTACCACACGTTCCGCATCAGCATGCTCAACCCTGGAACATTCGGATATATGGGGCTCTTTTCGGCTGCCATCCGCCTGGGCGGACGCAACCAGCCAAAGAGTGTGGAGCAGCAATTTGCCGACAATCCGGAGGCAACGGCACAGATGAAGGCGCTCTTCGACGCGAAGCCTCACCTCTACTGGATTGCCATCGGCAAGGAAGACTTCCTCTTCCAGCAGAATGTAGAACTGCGCCGTTACCTCGACAAGATGCAGTACCCCTACGAATACTACGAGAACGGCGGCGGTCACATCTGGCGCAACTGGCGCATCTACCTCTCCATGTTTGCCCAACGCCTTTTCTGAACAACGGAAAAACCTTATGGGGCGCACCTTTGTGCGCCCTTCTTTTTTGTAAACTTTTTTCTCTCTTTCCGTCATCTTCCTTGCAAAAATTTGCCATCCGCCTGCAGAAGGCTTGCAAAAGAGGCTTTTTTCGCCATTTTTGTAAGACGCTCATCCGCAACAGATTAACCTTTCAGCCAACACAAAGAGACGATGAAAACGGGCAATAATGGTGAACCTTTCCGAAAAAATACGTCCATTTCATCGGCAAAAATGCCACACCCTTTTGGGCAACATGGTGTGCCTTGTCGGCCAACCCGACGTGCCTCGTTGGCAAGAAAGGTCTGCCGTGCCGGCGAAAAAGCCATTGGATGCGTCCGCTCTTGGCTGTGGAAGTCAAAAATAATGTCGTGTTTTTTCTAAACATCCGCCTCGCCTTTTCCTCGCCAGACACATGGTACCTTGCCCACTAAAACCGAAAGACATCGGCAGGAAGCCACACCTCCATGCCGGCAACGCCATTATGGCTGCGATAATTTTTTTTGCCGAAAAAACACATTTCTTGGGCCTTTCGTGCACCAACCTACGCAGTTTTTTCTTACCTTTGCGCACAGAATTAAATAATAACTTAACATAAATGCATTTTACTATGAAACGTTTTTTCTATTTGCTTCTTGCTTTGACAATGGTCAGCAACAACGTTATGGCATTCGATTACGAGCCCGAAGAAGGACTCACTTACATGGGAATCTTCGGTATGAACGTGTCGAAACTCCAAAACCACGCGTACGGTTCTAAAGCCGGCGCATCCATGGGGCTCCGCCTGGACTACATGCTGCCCCACGCCCACGGTGCCTACATCACTTCCGGCCTTGACTGGACCATGAAAGGCGGCAAGACATCTGTCATTATGACTGGCGATGACAATGATTACGATGGCACAGTCAAGTACTCCATGCACTACTTCGAAATACCCATCCACGCAGGTTTCCGCTATAACTTCAACGAGAACATTGGCGTTTACGCAGAGTTCGGTCCCTACTTCTCTGTAGGCGTTGGCGGCAAACACAAAGCAAGCATCGACGGAGACGGCGAGGCAGTCAGAGAAGAGGAAGACGCTTTCACCTACAAAGCCTTCAAGAATTACGGCTTCCCCCAAGAGTCTTTTCAACGCTGGGACGCAGGTCTCGGCTTCCGTGTAGGTGCAGAATACAACGAACACTACAACCTCATCATCGGCTGCGACTGGGGCCTGACCGACATGTACCGCAACAGTTTCCGCGACGACTTCCACGATTTCTATAAAGAAACCATGGGCATAGACGCAAGCCTGCCCAAAGTGAAGAACTTCAACTTTAGCATCACACTGGGCTATCGCTTCTAATCGTACAGAACATACCCATACCTCTCTTTCACAATATTACACCAATGGCAAAAGAATATAACTTCAGGGAAATAGAACAAAAGTGGCACCGCCTCTGGACGGAACGCCAAACCTACAAAATAGGCGAGGACGAAAGTCGTGAGAAATTCTATGTCCTCAACATGTTCCCCTACCCCAGCGGCGCAGGTCTGCACGTAGGTCACCCGCTCGGCTACATAGCCAGCGACATCTATGCACGCTTCAAACGGCAACAAGGCTTCAATGTTCTCAACCCCATGGGCTACGACGCCTACGGACTCCCCGCAGAACAATACGCCATACAAACAGGCCAACACCCCGAAAAGACTACCTTCGCCAACATTGACCGCTATCGCGAACAACTCGACAAAATAGGCTTCTCCTTCGACTGGGACCGCGAAGTGCGCACCTGCACACCCGATTACTACCGATGGACACAGTGGGCTTTCCAAAAAATGTATAACTCCTATTTCGACGAAGCACTCCAAAAAGCACAACCCATCGAGAAACTCGTCGAGAAATTCAAGGCAGAAGGCACCTGGCCGGCCGACGAAAAGGCACAGAACGACCTGCTCATGAACCACCGCATCGCCTTCCTCGGCGAGACAATGGTGAACTGGTGCCCCAAACTCGGCACCGTCCTCGCCAACGATGAGGTAGTGGAAGGCGTCAGCGTCCGCGGCGGCTATCCCGTAGAACAAAAGAAGATGCGACAGTGGTGCCTGCGCGTCAGCGCATACAGCCAACGCCTCCTCGACGGACTCGACACCATAGACTGGAGCGAAAGCATCAAGGAAACACAAAAGAATTGGATAGGTCGCAGCGAAGGTGCCGAGGTGAAAATCTGCCTCTCCTCTAACCCCTCCCCTGAAGGGAAGGGGGAAATGAAGAAGCCTCTCCCTTCAGGGGGAGGTCTGGAGGAGGCTTCCTTCACCATCTTCACCACACGCGCCGACACAATGTTCGGTGTCACATTCTTTGTCCTCGCACCCGAAAGCGAACTGGTTGACAAGGTAACCACGCCCGACCAGCGCGCTGCAGTGGACGAATACCTCAAGTACGTCAAGAGCCGCACCGAGAGAGAGCGCATGATAGACCACACCGTGACAGGCGTCTTCAGCGGTGCCTACGGCATCAACCCCATTACAGGCGACCGCTGCCCCATCTACATTGCCGAATACGTCCTTGCAGGCTACGGCACAGGTGCCATTATGGCTGTGCCCGCTCACGACAGCCGTGACTATGCTTTTGCCAAGCATTTCGGCCTGCCCATCGTTCCCCTCGTGGAAGGAGCCGACGTCTCGGAAGAGAGTTACGACGCAAAAGAAGGCATAGTCATCAATTCGCCCGTCAGCGAAGACAAGAGCGTGAAGTACGACGGCGAAAGCCTTTGCCTCAACGGCCTCAGCATAAAAGAAGCCATTGCCGAGACAAAACGTTTCGTCAAGGCTCACAATCTGGGTCGCGTCAAAGTGAACTATCGCCTTCGCGACGCTATCTTCAGCCGTCAACGCTACTGGGGCGAGCCATTCCCCGTCTATTACAAGAACGGCATCCCCACAATGATACCCGAAGACTGTCTGCCCATCGAATTGCCACAGGTGGAGAAGTTCCTGCCTACAGAAACAGGAGAACCTCCTCTTGGCAACGCCCAAATATGGGCATGGGACGAAGTAAACCGCAAAATCGTCGACAAGAAACTCATCGACGAAAAGACCGTCTTCCCCATCGAACTCTACACCATGCCGGGCTTTGCCGGTTCGAGTGCATACTTCCTCCGCTACATGGACCCGAAGAACGACAAGGCTTTGGTCGGCGACGACGTTGCTTCTTACTGGCAGAACGTTGACCTCTACGTCGGAGGCTCTGAGCATGCAACCGGTCACCTTATTTATTCCCGCTTCTGGAACAAGTTCCTCTTCGACCTCGGCGTAAGCAAAAAGGACGAACCCTTCCAGAAACTTGTCAACCAAGGCATGATTCAAGGTCGTTCCAACTTCGTCTATCGAATAAAGGACACTAACACTTTCGTTTCTCTTGGCTTGAAGGACCAGTATGATGTCACACCCATCCATGTGGATGTCAACATTGTGAAGAACGATGTCCTCGACCTCGAGGCGTTCAAAGCATGGAGTCCTGAGTATGCGACGGCAGAGTTCATTCTGGAAGACGGCAAATACATCTGCGGATGGGCTATCGAGAAGATGTCGAAGTCGATGTACAATGTTGTCAATCCCGACATGATTGTCGAGAACTATGGTGCAGACACTTTGCGTCTTTATGAGATGTTCCTTGGCCCTGTGGAACAGTCTAAGCCTTGGGACACCAACGGCATCGATGGCTGCTTCCGTTTCTTGAAGAAACTTTGGGCCCTGTATTGGGACAAGGACGGCAACCTTGCGTTGACCGACGGCGAACCTTCTGCCGACAGCCTGAAGACGTTGCATAAACTCATCAAGAAGGTGACGGCAGACATTGAGGTATTCTCTTTCAACACGAGCATTTCGGCATTCATGGTTGCGGTCAACGAGTTGGGCCAGCAGAAGTGCAACAGCCGTGCTGTACTCCAGGCACTTCCCGTCCTCATCTCGCCCTTTGCTCCACACATTGCTGAAGAACTATGGGAGGCAATCGGTGGCGAAGGAAGTGTTTGCGACGCCAAGTGGCCACAGTACGAAGAGAAGTACCTGGTGGAGACAAGTGTTAAACTCGGTGTTCAGTTCAACGGCAAGGTTCGCTTCGACATGCTCTTCCCTGCCGATGCAACGCCTGAACAGATGATTGAACTTGCCACGTCGGCTCCTGAAGCGGCAAGGCACTTGGAAGGCATGCAGATAGTGAAGACCATTGCCATTCCAAAGAGGATTGTCAACATTGTTGTCAAGCCTAATTAAAGGATTTAAGTATCTCTACTAACCATGAAACCATTACTGAAGAGGGTCCGCTTCTGGGAATTCCTGCAAGACTTTCTCTCCGTCAATCTGGGCATTGCCCTCTATTCGCTGGGATGGGCAGCGTTTTTGTTGCCCTACCACATTACGACTGGTGGAATGACTGGTATGTTTGCCATTGTCTTCTACCTGACGAAGTTCCCCATGGCTGCTGCCATGCTTATTGCCAATGCTGTTCTTCTCATCTGTGCCTTCAAGCCGTTGGGCTGGAGGTTCGTTGGCAAGACGGCCTACGCTGCTGTTGCTCTCTCGTTCTTCCTTGAGGCGGGGCAACAGATTATGACGGGAGACGACGGCCAACTGATACAGTTACTTGGTCCAGGACAGGACTCCATGGCGTGTATGCTTGGGGCTTTCTTCAATGGTATCGGTGTGGGCCTTGTCTTCATAACGGGTGGAAGCACTGGCGGATGGGACATTATTGCCGCTCTCATCAACAAGAAGTACAACATCTCGTTGGGGCGCATACTGCTCTACCTCGACTTTATCGTCATCGGTTCGTGCTGGCCCATCTTCCACGACTTGCGCATGGTGGTCTTCGGATATGTGACACTTGCCATCTATACTTATGTTATAGATATGCTCGTCAACAGTTCGAGGCAAGACATTCAATTCATCATTTTCACCCGGAAGCATCGGGAGATATGCGACCGCATCATTTCCGAAACGGTACATTCTGCCACTGTTCTCGACGGCGAGGGCTATTACACGCACGAGGACATAAAGGTTGTCTTTGCCATCGTACACAAGCGCGAGCGGATTACCATACTACGCATGATACATGAGATTGACCCTGCTGCCTTTGTTTCACAAAGCCGTGCGGAGGGTGTGTACGGTAACGGATTCAATGCTATCAAGCCATGACGCTGAAGGACATCATAGGCCCCTCTCCCTGGCAACTTTTGCGCGACTACCTGCAGATGCTTGTGGGCACCGTCATCTACACGATTGGCTATACGGTTTTTCTGTTGCCCTATAAGATTGTGAGTGGTGGTGTGACGGGTATTTCGACTATCATCTACTACCTGACCGACTTTTCTGCCGGCAGCACGTATCTTATCATCAACCTCTTCCTGCTGTTGCTGGCAGCGCGCATTCTGGGGTGGCGTTATCTGGTGCGCACAGTCATTGTCACCGTTCTCGTCTCCACGGCTATGGGGCTGATGCAGAACCTGCTTACCCAGACGGCAGCCGACGGCAGCGAGGTTCTTGTTCACATCCTTGGCGAACAGAAGTTCATGGCTTGTGTGATAGGTGCGTTCCTCGAAGGTCTCGGCTTGGCCGTCATCTTCCTTGCCGGAGGCAGCACGGGCGGTACGGACATCATTGCCAGTTCCATCAACAAGTACTGGAACATTACGCTCGGACAGATGCTTTTGATGCTCGATATCATCATCATCGGCTTCAGTTACATCATCGGTCGCAACCTGGAAACCCTCGTCGTTGGCTACCTGGCAATGTTCATCAGCACCAATTTCCTCGACCACGTCATCAACAGTGCCCGCCGGAGCGTACAGTTCATCATCATCAGCGATCAGTATGAGAAGATTGCCGAGGAAGTCAACACCCAACTCGAGAGAGGTGTGACCGTCCTTGCCGGCGAGGGGTTCTACAGCAAGGAGAAACGGCAGGTGCTGCTCATCCTTGCCAAACGATACGAAAGCCGCAGCATCTTCCAACTGATAAAGCGTCTCGACCCGCAGGCATTCGTCTCCATGAGCAACGTCGAAGGCGTCTTTGGCGAAGGCTTCGACACAATAAAAAAATAGGCCTTCCCGCCCACACAAATGCCCTGAGTTCTAACCACCGAAGTCACAGGCGATTAAGACCTGCCTCCGCACTTCTGCAGAGAAGTTGGTCATCTTCTGCAGAGAAGTTTGCCATTTTCTGCAGAGAAGTCGGGCAACTTCACACGTGAACTTTGCCAAGTGGACTGCAGAAGTTTTTTGGATTGACTTTTGCAGTGTACGGACTCAACGATATTGTACCCTCACAGACAAGGAAGACAAATGCACCCGAAAAAGGTTCTGCAAACAATGTTACAGCATGTGTTTTACAGACTTTTAACTAAAAAACTTACGGAATTAGTCCGTCCTACAGAATTATTTCTGTAACTTTGTAGCCACAACACCCTGACGGATGACATATGCCATTTGTCGGATTTATGCATAACGACAGCAGACTTACCCTGCTGCCTCAACACACAACAGAATCTGTGAACTATGAAATATGAACTGATAATGGCCACCAACAACGCCCACAAACTGGAAGAAGTGCGACAGATTCTGGGCGACACCTTCACGGTGAAAGGACTGGGCGACATCGGCTGCACCGAAGACATTCCCGAGACTGCCGACACACTGGAAGGCAACGCCTTGCAGAAGGCCTCATACATCTCCCAAAACTATGGCGTAGATTGCTTTGCCGACGACACCGGACTGGAAGTGGAAGCCCTGAACGACGCTCCAGGTGTGTTCACCGCACGCTTCGGAGCCATGAACGGATACGGCGAAAGCCACGACGCCGACGCAAACATACAATGCCTGCTCGACAAACTGGAAGGAGCACCGACACGTAACGCCCGCTTCCGCACCGTCATTGCACTCGTAAGAGGAGGCAAGCAACACCTCTTCGAAGGCATAGTGGAAGGCACCATACTGCCACAACGCTCCGGCGAAGCAGGCTTCGGCTACGACCCCGTCTTCGCACCAAAAGAAGCCGGCGGACTGTCGTTCGCACAAATGACTGCCGAGGCAAAAAACGCCATCAGCCATCGCGGACGCGCCACAAAAAAGTTTGCAGAACATCTACTGAAAGAAGAACCCGGAAAATAAACTCTTGAACAATAAACCATGAACTGCAGAAAGTCCCTATCACTGCTCCTCTGTATGCTCTGCCTCAGCGTAACCGCCCAGCAGTTAGGCACATGGCGGCTGCACCTCAGTTACTACATAGCCACCAAAAGCGAAGCAGGCGGCAGCACCATCTACTCCCTCATGAACGGGAACCTTCTCTCCTACGACACCGAAGACGGCGAGGTGCGCACATACGACCACATGGACATACTGAGCGATGTAGGCATCGCATACATCGCCTACAGCAACGAAGCAGACAAACTGCTCATCGTCTACAACAACGGCAATATCGACCTGCTTGACAAAGACGACAACGTCCAGAACCTCTCGTCGCTGAAAGACAAGACAATGCTGAACAAAGAAGTCGCCAACGTCAGCATTGCAGGCTCCATGGCATACCTTGCCACCGGGTTCGGCTTCGTAGAAGTGGACATGAAAGAAGGCGTCTTCCGGAACACATACCGCCTGCCCTTCACCATCTACTGCATCACAGCATCAGACGAAGCAGTGTTCATCGGCACCCCCGAAGGCATACGATATTGCAAAAAGGAGGACAATCTGCAACTGGCAGAAAACTGGAAGATATTCCAGGACTGGCCAAA
Organism: Bacteroidaceae bacterium; assembly: GCA_017461345.1. Classification (GTDB taxonomy): domain Bacteria; phylum Bacteroidota; class Bacteroidia; order Bacteroidales; family Bacteroidaceae; genus Physcousia. The sequence continues at coordinate 135,786 of JAFTYP010000002.1, forward strand.
CATCAAAAACATGTGCCTGTTCCAAGGAAAACTCATCTTTACAAATGATGCCAGCACCAACATCTATGCGGCAGATCCTGCGAAACCATACTCCACAAAGCTCATCAAGAAGATGACAAAAATCAACTTCTTAAAGGAGTTTAATAACCAACTCGTCTGGATAGGACCGAAAGAGATTTGCTTCACTTCAGACGTGAGCGGAACAGATCCAACAACTTTAGGTGCAGCAGTAACCACCATTTCCTGCGAGAACAATTGGAGCGACGTCTCACACGTTAATGGCACATACTGGATGAGCGAACAGGAAAACGGTCTGCGAGGATACAAGATGTCCGGAAACGAATTCATTCCCACTGGAGAAGTCATACAGCCCAGCAGCCCCATTCGCGACCTTGGCTACAATGTGAGTTGGGCAGGCAATCGTCTTCTCGTTGCAGGTGGCATCAACACAGTAAGCAGTTTTGAAAACCCTGCTACATCAATGTACTATGAAAACGGAGAATGGACCAACTTCACCGAACTGGAAAGAACAGGACGATTTGCAAAGGTTACTCCAGTCAACACAACAGATCTGGTTCAAGATCCACTGGACGACACACATCACTTCGCAAGTCCATACAGAAGTGGTCTCTGCGAGTATCGAAACGGAAAATTCGTCGAACTTTACAATCCCGACAATTCTCCCCTGAAAAGTGGATGGCCAAACCCTCTATCGTCAAACTATTACAAACAAGTCTTTTGCTCTGCCTTAAGTTACGATGCAGATGGCAATCTCTGGATGGCACAGTCAATGTTAGACACAACCTTCTATGTTCGCAAACCGGACGGAAAGTGGATGAATCTATATTACGAGAACTTCAAACAGACTTCTCTTATCGATAAGATTCTGCATCACAGCAGCGGCATCAAACTTGTCTCCAGCCGACGACTCGAAAGGCGTGGCATCTTCTGCATCGACATGAAAGGAACAGAACGCACCACAGACGACAAAACAAGGCTGCTACAAGACTTCGTCAACCAAGACGACACACCCTATCTGCCCGACCAGTTCTTCTGCCTCTGCGAAGACCTCGAAGGTATGGTGTGGGTAGGCACGTCTGCCGGACTGTTCGTCATAGAAGATGTGACGAAAGTCTTCGACAAAGACTTCCACTTTACACAGATCAAGATAAACCGCAACGACGGCAGCGGGTTGGCCGACTATCTGTTCAACGATGTCTCCATCTCATGCATTGCCATCGATGCTGCCAACAGGAAATGGATAGGCACGCAGTCGAATGGTGCTTACCTGATAAGTGACGACGGACAGGAAATGCTGCATCACTTTACCACAGAAGACAGTCCTCTGCTGAGCAACAACGTGCAAAGCATTGCCGTACATCCGGGAACGGGAGAAGTTGCCTTTGGCACAGACAAGGGCATTTGCACCTTCATCAGCGATGCCACAACACCCGAAGAGGAGTTGAAGAAGAGCAATGTCGTAGTCTTCCCCAACCCCGTCACGCCAGACTATAATGGTCCGATAGCCATTCGCGGTTTGGTGGAGGACAGTGAGGTGAAGATTATCTCCACCGGTGGTCAACTTGTTTGGAACGGAACCTCTTCCGGTGGCACTTGCACATGGAACGGTGTGGCCAACAATGGCAAGCCTGTGGCAAGCGGAATCTACCATGTGGTGGCCAACACGCCCGAAGGCGGCAAGGCTATCATGACGCGTATAGTCATTGTGCGATAGGCTCTTTCGCACAAGAGCGTAGTCGTTTCTTATAAGAACAGACAGCGGGCAGGAACGTCCCTCGTTGGGATATTCCTGCCCGCCGTGTGTCTTGGTGGAACTTTTTAGCGTTCCATCTTCTCGATTTTCATTTCGCCGCAACTCTCAATGATGCCGACGCACTCCTTGAACTCTGGTGTTTCGGAGTGTTTGGCAAGAGCCTCTTCGCTCTCCCATGTCTCGCAAAACATGAATACATCTTTGCGTGTTGCGCTTTCGAACACGTCGTAACTGATGACGCCTTCGTGCTGCTGTGTCTTGGCTGTCAGCAGAATGGCTGCCTCGAGGGCTTCGTTGTACTTGCCTTTCTTGGCTTGAAAGAAACAATTCAGTCTAATCATAATACTTTTCTATTGTTGGTTGTTGAACAATTTATTTGTCTTTTAGGAGTTTCAGCATTTGCTTTGCGGCTCTTTGTGGTGCGCCTGGTTCGCCGAGTATGGCTGCCATGCGTTCGTATCCCTGCAGTTGTGTTTCTCTTGCCGGGCCGCCTGGCAGGATGGAGGCGAGGTGGTGGCGGAGGTTCTTGACGTTCATCTGGTGGGCGACGAGTTCGGGAACGACTTCTTCGCCTGCCACGAGGTTGACGAGCGAGATGTAGGGAATCTTCAGCACCAGACGGCGAAGGAGGCTGACGAGGCGTCCTGCTTTGGTGTAATAGCATACGACTTGTGGCACTCGGAAGAGGGCTGCCTCGAGGGTTGCTGTTCCGCTGGTGACGAGGGCTGCTGTGCTGTGCTGCAGGAGGCTGTAGGTCTGGTTGCGGACGATGCGGATGTTGAGCCCGGAGGTTGCTTGGGCGTAGAAGTCGTCGCTGAGCCCCGGTGCGGCGGCAAGCACGAGTTGGTAGTCTTTGGCGAAGGGTTTTGCGGCTTCTGCCATGCGTCGGAGGTTGTCGCGAACTTCTTGTTTTCGGCTTCCTGCAAGCAGGGCGATGATGGGTTTGCCTGTGAATGTTGCCTCGGCGTGTGTTTGTTTGCGGAAGGCTGCCACTTCGTCGACGGTTGGGTTGCCTACGTAGTGGATGGGATAATGGTGTTTGTGTTCGTAGAAATCGACTTCGAAGGGTAGTATGGAGAAGAGGGCATCTATGTCGCGCTTTATGGCTTTGATGCGATGTTCCTTCCATGCCCATATCTTCGGGGCGATGTAATAATAGACGGGTATTGTGGTGTGTTGCCTGAGGAAGCGTGCTATCTTGAGGTTGAAGCCCGGGTAGTCCACGAGTATGACTGCGTCGGGCTGCCACTGGAGTATGTCGTTCTGGCAATGTTTCATGCCTCGAAGTATCTCGGGCAGATGCAGAAGTACGGGTATGAAGCCCATGTATGCGAGGTGTTGGTAGTGCTGCAGGAGTTCTGCTCCGTGGGCTGCCATGGTGTCGCCGCCTATGCCTCGGAACTGTGCTGCAGGGTCTTCCTGGCGTATGGCTGCCATGAGGTGGCCTGCATGGAGGTCTCCGCTGGCTTCTCCGGCTATGATGTAGTACTTCATTTACGCTTCGTTTTTCTTCTCTTCGTTGAGGTATTCTTCTGCCAACTGCGTCGGGAACTGGGAGTTTAGCATGTGGTATGCCGTCATGTCGAGTTGGACGGGTGTGACGGAGGCATAGCCGTGGTCCAGAGCCCAGTAGTCGGTGTCGTCGGCATCGGGCTCGAGGTTCTCGAAGTATCCTGTCAGGCGGTAGGCGTCGGGGGCCACCTGTTTCATTTCCTTGCGCCATGCTCCGCGGCTGATGCGGCATACTTTCGTGCCCCTGAGTTCGGCCACTTCGGGGAAGTTGACGTTGAGCAGCGTGTCCTGCGGCAGTCCGTTTTCGAGGACATAGCGTGCCGTGCCGACGATGACCTGCTCGTAGGGGCGGAAGTCGCACTGCTGGCTTTTGGTGCGCAGGCTGTAGGCGATGCTTGGCACCTGCTTCATGCAGGCCTCGAGTGCTGCGCCTACGGTGCCGCTGTAGTGCAGGCTGACGGAGGCATTGTCGCCATGATTGATGCCGCTCACCACGAGGTCGGGTTTTCTGGGCACGAGGACATCGAGTGCCAGTTTAAGGCAGTCGGAGGGTGTTCCGTTGCACTGATAGACAATAAGCCCCTGCTCCTGGCTGAGGCGCTCCACGCGGAGCGTGCTGAGAGGCGATATGCCGCAGGCCGTACTGCTGCGCGGACCGTCGGGAGCCACCACCATGACATCGCCCAAGGGGCGCATCAGTTGCGTCAGAACAGCAATGCCCTGCGCCTGCACCCCGTCGTCGTTCGAGATGAGTATAAGCGGTCGGTTTGACATTGTTCAGTATCGTTTTTCATGGCAAAGATAGTGAAAAAAGTGCAAACACCCCGCCTTTCTCCCGGAAAATTGCAGCCCGACGGAGAAAACACCCGAAGCCATCGCAAAAGCCCCCCGCAGAAGCCCCTCCGGAATGGTTAACCTTTCCGAGCATAATGGTTAACCTTTCCGAGCATAATGGTTAACCTTTTCGGCCATAAAGGTTAACCATTTTCGGCACCCCAGACAAGGCCTTGCGGAAAAACCTCTGAATGAGGTCATTGACAAACCACGCAGAAAACACCTCCGCCACTCCCCTTGAAAGGGGAGATTTTAGAGGAAGTTATCAACAAAATACGGCTCTTATCAACAATTACGGCAGAATAGTATGGGAAAAACACACGTATTTCGTACATTTGTGGTATCTTTGCAAAAAGAAAACAAAGAGAATATCACATACCTATGAGTAAGACAATAGCCATAGTAAACCAAAAAGGCGGCGTAGGCAAGACCACCACAAGCATGAACCTCGCAGCCTCACTCGCCACACTCGAAAAGAAAGTACTCCTCGTAGATGCCGACCCGCAGGCCAACGCCTCCAGCGGAATGGGCATAGACGTCAGCAAAATAGAACACTCCATCTACAACGCACTGCTCGGACAAGTTGACATCCGCGACATCATCTACACCACAGACATCGAAGGACTCGACATCGTGCCGTCACACATCAACCTCGTTGGCGCCGAAATAGAACTGCTCGACTTCAAAAAGCAAGAGCGCATCATGAAAGACGTCCTCAGCCCCATCGCACAAGATTACGACTACATCCTCATCGACTGCAGCCCCAGCCTTGGCCTCATCACCGTCAACGCCCTCACAGCAGCCAACAGCGTCATCATCCCCGTGCAATGCGAATACTTCGCCCTCGAAGGCATCAGCAAACTGCTCAACACCATCAAAATCGTCAAAACACGCATGAACCCAAGCCTCGAAATAGAAGGCTTCCTGCTCACCATGTACGACAGCCGACTCAGACTGGCCAACCAAATCTACGAAGAAGTAAAACGACACTTCCGCGAACTCGTCTTCAAAACCGTCATCCAGCGCAACGTCAAACTCAGCGAAGCACCAAGCCACGGCGTGCCGGCCATCCTCTACGACGCCGACGCCGCAGGCTCCAAAGCACACCTCGCACTGGCACAGGAAATCATCGAAAAGAACAAATAACAACCAACCACACACCCATGGCAATCCGAAAAAAGTATCAAGGACAGGCACTCGGCAGAGGACTCGACGCACTCCTGCAAACAGAAAGTATACAAACCAACGGCTCATCCAACCTCCAGGAAGTGAGCATGGACAGCATACAGCCTAACCCCAACCAGCCACGACGCGAATTCGACGACGACAGCCTGCAAGAACTCGCCAACAGCATCAGACAACTCGGCATCGTACAGCCCATCACACTGCGCGACATGGGCGACGGAACATACATCATCATCGCAGGCGAACGCCGATGGAGAGCAAGCCAACGAGTAGGACTCACAACCATCCCCGCATACATACGCACCGTCGACGACGAAAACATGATGGAGATGGCACTCGTCGAAAACATACAACGACAAGACCTCACCGCACTCGAAGTAGCACTCGCCTACCAAAACCTCATCGAACAATACAACCTCACACAAGACCAACTCAGCCTGCGCGTAGGAAAAAACCGCGCCACAGTAGCCAACTACCTCCGCCTGCTCAAACTGCCAGCAAGCGTACAAGTAGCACTGCGCAACCGCGAAATAGACATGGGGCACGCCCGCGCACTCCTCGCACTCTCTGACCCCGAAGCACAACTCAAAGTCTTTGCCGAAATGAAAAAAGACCACCTGAGCGTGCGACAAATAGAAAACATCGTCAAACAACTCAGCGAAGGCGCAACCGTCAAAACCAAAACCGGCAGCCGCATCCGACAAAAAGGCTCAAACCTCAGCGCCGACTACAACATGCTCCGCGAAGGACTGCGCAGAATCTTCAAAACACGCGTGGAAATGACCTGCTCCAAAAACGGAAAAGGAAAAATAAGCATCCCCTTCAACGGCGAAGCAGAACTCGAACGCATCATCGAACTACTCGACAAACTACAAGGCTGATGACGTCGCTCCGCACACTCATACTGCTGGCAACCCTAACCCTTGCCCACACCCTCCTGCTCCCACTCTCGGCACAGGAAAAAGAACGTGTGCAAACAACCGACACCATCACAACCGAAATCCACACACCGGAAACCGATACACTCACCATCGACACCACACGCCTCCTGGCCATTCCCGGAAAAATCATAAAAGAAAAACGCTACGGACGCGACCTCTCCAAATTCAAACCCGACCCCATACGCTCCACATGGCTCGCCCTCGTGCTGCCAGGAGCCGGACAAATCTACAACCGCAAATACTGGAAACTCCCCATCGTCTATGGCGGATTTCTCGGCTGCGTATATGCCCTCACCTGGAACACCCAAATGTTCACAGACTACTCCCAAGCATATCTCGACATCATGGACACAGACCCCAACACCAAAAGTTACGAGAAAATGCTGCCACCACACTACAACATCGCCGGAAAAGAAGAACGCTTCAAAGGCATCTTCAAAAGCAAAAAAGACACCTTCCGCAGATTCCGAGACCTCAGCATCTTTGCCTTCGGAGGCGTATACCTGCTCTCCGTCATCGATGCCTACGTCGATGCCGAACTCTCCACCTTCGACATCTCACGAGACCTCAGCCTGCAAATGCAGCCAACCATGATAGAAACAGAACGCATCGACGCACATCGCCGACACACCACCCCCGGCATCCAATGCGTAATCAACTTCTAAAACACACAACACCAATGAACCATCACTACATACTCGCCATACTCCTCACACTACTTGTCACGTGTTTCCCCCACACAACTCTGGCACAAGAAGAAAACACCACAGACACACTCTGTAACAACCTCGAGTTGCCAGAAGGAATGCAAGCACACGAAATCGACAGCCTCCTGTCCGATTGGCAGACACGCAACTTCCTCACCTTCGACGAGAGTTGCGAAACAACAGGCATCAACCCTGAATTCGATGCACAAACCTATGCCCACCGACTCAGCAGACTGCCTAATGTCATAGAAATGCCCTATAATGAAATCGTGCAGAAGTACATCAACCAATACAGCGGACGATTGCGCAACTCTGTCGCTGTCCTGCTGGGAGCAAGCAACTTCTACAACCCCATCTTCGAAGAAGCACTCGAAAGTTACCAACTTCCATTAGAACTGAAGTACCTTCCCATCATAGAAAGTGCCCTCAACCCAACAGCAACCAGCCGAGCAGGAGCCGTCGGGTTATGGCAATTCATGATAGTTACAGGCAAGCAATATGGATTAGAAATAACAAGCCTCATCGACGAGCGACGCGACCCCATCAAGGCAAGTTATGCTGCAGCACATTATCTGCGCGACCTCTACAATATCTTTGGAGACTGGACACTTGCCATCGCCAGCTACAACTGTGGGCCAAACAATGTAAACAAAGCCATCAAACGCGCCGGCGGAGTGAAGGACTTCTGGAGCATTTATCCTTATCTTCCAAACGAGACAAGAGGCTATGTTCCTGCTTTCATTGCGGCAAACTACATTATGAACTATTATTGCGACCACAATATTTGTCCTGTCAACACCACTTTACCGATGGGTACCGACACGATACAAGTCAGTCGCAACGTTCGTATGGAGCGCATCTCTGCACTTTGCAATATAGAAGAAGAGGAACTTCGCAGGCTCAATCCGCAGTACCGAACCAACCTTATCCCCGGAAATGTTCGCCCCTGCACCTTGAGGATGCCTACTGCCGCCATCAACGCATTCATCGAGGCAGGCGATTCTATTTACGTTCCACAGTCAGAAGTTCTGAACATTAAAGAAGTCCCTGCTGCCGCAAAAACGGGGAAGAGCAGTAAACGAAGCGGAAGCACTATAACTGTTCGCCGAGGAGATACGCTCGGAGCCATTGCCAAGCGCAACCGTACCACTGTTTCACGACTGAAGAAACTCAACGGTCTGCGAAGCAACAACATCCGGGCAGGACAGCGACTCAAAGTTAACTAACGAACATCCTACCATAAGTACCACGATTATGGAAGAAACTAACCTTCGGGAAAAGGAAGACGAAAGAATGGTATCTGAAGCCTATCAGCACTTGATAGACTCTTATTTGGCATCCCATCACCGCAAGCATACCGAGATCATCGACAAGGCTTTCCACTTTGCAAAAGAGGCACACAAGGGTGTGCGCCGCCTTTCTGGTGAGCCGTATATCATGCACCCTATTGCCGTTGCACAGATTGCTTGCGAGGATATTGGGCTGGGCAGTACGGGCATTTGTGCGGCTTTGTTGCACGATGTGGTAGAAGACACTGACTATACTGTTGAGGATATTGCCAACATCTTCAACCCGAAGATTGCGCAAATCGTTGACGGATTGACGAAGATTTCCGGTGGAATTTTTGGCGACAAGGCTTCGGCGCAGGCTGAATCCTTTAAGAAGTTGTTGCTCACGATGAGCGATGACATTCGTGTTATCCTGATTAAGATATCCGACCGTCTGCACAACATGCGCACTTTGGGCAGCCAACTTCCGGGTAAGCAATATAAGATTGCCGGCGAAACGCTCTACATCTATGCTCCTTTGGCTCATCGTCTTGGTTTGAACAAGGTGAAGGAAGAACTGGAGGACTTGAGTTTCCAGTCGGAACATCCTGAGGAATATCGTCACATAAAAGAGTTGCTTGACAGCAAGCACGATGAGTTGATACAGACGTTCGAAGAGTTTACGGTTCCTATTCGCCAGAGGCTCGACGAGATGGGATTGCGTTATGAGATTAAGGCACGCATAAAGACGCCCTACAGTGTCTGGAACAAAATGCAGACGAAGCATGTTGCTTTCGACGAGATATACGACATTCTGGCCGTACGCATTATATTTGAAGTTGAGGAAGGCATGGACGAGATTGCCGAATGCTTCAAGATTTATGCTACTGCCAGCAGTATCTACAAGCCGCATCCCGACCGGATGCGCGACTGGGTGCACAACCCTAAGGCCAATGGGTATCAGGCTCTCCACACTACGCTCATGAGCAAGGCCGGCAACTGGATGGAGGTGCAGATAAGGAGCCGCCGCATGGACGACATTGCCGAGCGTGGCTTTGCGGCGCACTGGAAGTACAAGGAGGGCGACCAGTCTGCGGAGGAGAGCGAGAACAAACTGGACAAATGGCTGCACACCATCAAGGAGATTCTGGGCGACCCACAGCCTAATGCCATCGACTTCCTGGATACCATCAAACTGAACCTCTTTGCCAATGAGATTTTCGTGGTGACGCCGAAGGGCGAATTCAAGACCATGCCTGCCGGATGCACTGTGCTCGACTTTGCTTTCAGTGTTCATACTTTCCTCGGGACGCACTGCATCGGCGCGAAGGTGAACCATAAACTTGTGGGCATCAGTTATGTCTTGCAGAGTGGCGACCAGGTGGAGATTCTCACGTCGAAGAGCCAAAAGGTGGAGAAGGAATGGATTCGTTTTGCCACGACGGCCAAGGCGAAAGGCAAGATAGAGGTTATTCTGCGCAAGGAAGAGCGAGAGAAGCAGAAGACGGGCGAGGAACTTCTGTCTGAATTCTTCCAGAAGAACGAGAAGGAGCCCAACAGTGTCAACATCGGAAAGTTGTGCAAACTCCACGAACTCTCCACTCGCGAGGAACTTCTTTCCGCCATCGGCTCGCAGACTGTTGTGCTGGGCGAGAACGACCTGAACGTTCTGAACGAGAAGGACCACCAGAAGAAGACCTGGAGCAAGTACCTGAAGTTGTTCAAGCGTCATCATGCCGAAGACGCCGATGTCTTGTCCGACTCGAAGGGGAAAGACGCCTCTTCGCTACAGGTTGACAAGAAGAAACCACTCATCCTCAGCGAGGAGACCATCAAACGCTACATCATCTGCGACCATTGCCACCCCATTCCCGGCGACGATGCGCTGGGATATATCGACGAGAACCAACACATCGTCATACACAAGCGTCAGTGCGATGTGGCAAACAAACTGAAGGCGACCGGCGGCAACCAGATTCTTGCTGCCGTATGGGACACGCATGGGCTGCTGTCCTTCCCTGCCACGCTGCAGGTCATCGGCTTCGACCGCGTGGGGGTGCTGCATAAGATTACCGGCATCCTGTCCGGACAACTCAACGTAAACATCCATAGTCTGCACATCGAGACGAGCGACGGACTCTTCAATGCCGAGATAAAACTTGGCGTACACGACGTGAGGGACATCCAGGACATCTGCCGCGACTTGAAGAAAATAGAAGAGGTGGAGGACGTGAAACGCTTCTGACCTGCACCCTCGCACCACAGCCGAACAACACAACAGCACAACGCTGCGGAAAATGCCCGCTGCAACATACAAAAAAACAGGTTAACCATTCTTCCAATAATGGTTAACCTTTTCCGTCATAATGGTTAACCTTTCCTTGCATAATGGTTAACCTATTTTCCGACAAAGCCTGTGGATGTCTGTCTGCCGCCTTCAGCCCTCCTCGTCGTCACCCTGGTCGGCAGAGCCAAAACCACTGCAAACAACGTCTGCCTCCTTCAGCACCGGGAACTTTTCCCTGAAGGACCTGAGGCGTTTCATGTTGAGCGTTTCTGTCAGCACTGACGCCTCGCCATCCGGACAAGACGTTGCCGTGCCGAAGGAATCCACCACCGAAGTGCCGCCCGCATAGTGGCAAACAGGGTCGCTGCCAATGCGGTTCACACCCAACACATAACACTGGTTTTCTATCGCCCTTGCCTGAAGCAACACCCTCCAGGCATGCATCCGCACGTCGGGCCACGATGCCACACAGACAAGCACGTCGTAACCATCGGTGTTCCTCAACCACATCGGGAAACGAAGGTCGTAGCACACACACAGACGGAAGCGCAGGCCACGCCACTCCACCGTCACCCTTTCGTCTCCAGGAGTATAGTTCGTCGTCTCGCCGCCATAGGAGAAGAGGTGATGCTTGTCGTACCATTGAAGATTGAACATTGAACATTGACCTTTTTCCTGTGGTTTGACGAAGTAAAGCCTGTTCCTGTAGGTGCCGTCCTGTGCTTTGACAGCAACGCTTCCCACAACAGCAGCATCCAGCCTGTCTGCCATCCCTTGCATCCACAGCAGAGTCTCGCCCCGACTATCCTCGGCCACCCCCTGCGGCTCGGCAGTGACACCCGTATTCCACATCTCGGGAAGAACGTAGATGTCGCTCCGCTCGGCAGACAACATCAAACGCTCCGCCGTCCTGCAATTAGCAGCAGCATCCCCCCAGGCAATGTCCATCTGTATCAGTGTAACCTTCATTGTTCCGTCATTAAATCGTGGCATCGTTCGTGGCCGACAGCCGTTTTCAGTTGCAAAAGTACGAAATAATCTGCGTTCACTAACCCCTAATCGGCAAATTCTTTGTAACTTTGCCGATAAACAAACCCATATTATCTATTATGAAGGAAAAAGAATATCGCGACACATTACCGGAAAATGCCTTCCGGGAGTTGAACAAAGGCGAAGAGTACGAACCCATGATGCCGGCCGACAGCACACCACGCGAGGTAAACCTCTGGTCGGTTTGCTGGGGCATCCTCATGGCCGTCGTCTTCAGTGCAGCAGCAGCCTACCTGGGACTCAAGGTCGGTCAGGTCTTCGAGGCAGCCATTCCCATCACCATCATTGCAGTTGGCGTGAGCAGTGCCACAAAGAGAAAGAACGCTTTGGGCGAGAATGTGATGATACAAAGCATTGGAGCCTGCAGCGGAGTCATCGTGGCAGGAGCCATCTTCACACTGCCTGCACTCTACATTCTGCAGGCAAAATACCCGGAGATGACAGTCAACTTCCTCCAAGTCTTCTTCGCCAGTCTGCTCGGAGGCATACTGGGCATCCTGTTTCTCATACCCTTCCGCAAGTATTTTGTCAAGGAAATGCACGGCAAATACCCGTTTCCCGAGGCAACAGCCGGCACACAAGTGCTGGTGAGCGGCGAGAAAGGTGGCGACCAGGCCAAGCCTCTGATGATAGCGGGGCTGTTGGGCGGGCTCTACGACTTTGCCGTTGCCACCTTCGGACTATGGCATGAGAACTTCACGAGCCGTGCCTTGCTCTGGGGCGACACGGTTGCCGAGAAGGCGAAACTTGTGCTGAAGTGCAACACGAGCGCTGCCGTTCTGGGCATGGGCTACATCGTCGGGCTGAAGTATGCTTTTATCATTTGCTGCGGTTCTGCGCTTGTGTGGTGGGTCATCGTGCCTTGCATTGCTCTTTTCTTCCCGTCGCTCGAGGTGCAGGAGGGCATCGTGGCGGCAGCCGCCACACCGGAAGACCTCTTCAAGTATGCTAAAAGTATCGGCATTGGCGGCATCGCTATGGCCGGCATCATTGGCATTGTGAAGAGTTGGCGCATTATTGTGGAGGCTGTTTCGCTGGCCGGAAGAGAGTTGAAGGGCAAGAAGGGTGATGCACAGGGCGAGACTGTCCGCACACAGAAGGACTTGCCGATGAAGTTCATCACCTACGGCATTGTTCAGGCTCTTCTACTGACGTTCCTTTTCTTCCACATCGATGTAATGAGGGGCAACTGGGTGTTCAGCATTGTTGCCATTCTTGTTGTTAGTGTCATTACGTTCCTCTTCACCACTGTGGCAGCCAATGCCATTGCCATTGTCGGCACGAATCCGGTCAGCGGCATGACTTTGATGACGCTCATCCTTGCCTCTGTAGTGATGGTTGGCGTAGGTCTGAGCGGCACAAGCGGCATGGTGGCAGCCCTCATCATGGGCGGCGTTGTCTGCACTGCGCTGAGCATGGCGGGCGGTTTCGTCACCGACCTGAAGATTGGCTACTGGCTGGGCAGCACTCCTCGCAAGCAGGAGACGTGGAAGTTCCTTGGCACGCTGGTCAGCGCAGCCACCGTTGCCGGCGTCATCATGATACTGAACAAGACTTATGGCTTTACCGACGGCACTCTGGCAGCACCCCAAGCCAACGCTATGGCTGCAGTCATCGAACCACTCATGAGTGGCAACGGTGCGCCCTGGCTGCTCTACGGCATCGGCGCCGTCATTGCTCTCGTGCTGAATGCCTTCGGCGTTTCTGCCCTCGCCTTTGCCCTCGGCATGTTCATCCCTCTGGAACTCAACCTGCCCCTGCTCGTTGGCGGAGCCATCAACTGGTTCGTGACCACCAGAAGCAAAGACCGCGCCCTCAACAATGCCCGTAGCGAACGTGGCACACTGCTCGCCAGCGGCTTCATTGCAGGCGGCGCACTGATGGGCGTACTCAGTGCTGCACTGAAGTGGCAGAACGTCAGTTTCGACTACGCCGAGTGGTGGAGCAACCCCATGAGCGAACTCATCAGCCTCGGCATGTACTGCATCCTTATTATATATATGGTACGCGCGTCCATGCGCGCAAAGGCATAACGGGACAAACAACAGCCCACCAAAACACACAAGGTGTCCGCCAAGACCAACGCATCAGCAACAGTCCCGGCGGACACCTTTTTCTAACCCCGAAAATACCTTAACCATTATGGCCGGAATGGTTAACCATTATTGGCAAAAGGCTTAACCTATTTGCCCGGAAAGGTTAACCTATTTTGCACACTCCACAAGGCAACCCCACAAAAACACATCAGAAACACCCGAAAAAAAGGCAACAAAACAACATAAAGTGACAAAAATCAACACGAAAACAGATAATTTTCGTCGTTTCGTTTCCCTGTTTTCAGTTTTTGTCGTACCTTTGCGCCGCCATTACGAGTTAATGGCACATTTCAAACCTATATTTAAAAAGTTTAATTAAAATTATGGCAACAAAAATCAGATTGCAGCGTCACGGTCGTAAAAGCTACGCTTTCTACAGCATCGTAATCGCTGATGTAAGAGCACCGCGTGACGGTAAGTTTACAGAGAAGATTGGTACTTACAACCCTAACACCAATCCTGCCACTGTAGATTTGAAATTCGATCGTGCCCTTTACTGGGTAGAGTGTGGCGCACAGCCCACCGACACGGTTCGTAACATCCTGTCTGGCGAAGGTGTTTATCTCATGAAGCACCTGCGTGGTGGTGTTAAGAAGGGCGCTTTTGACGAAGCAACATGCGAGGCAAAATTTGCCGCATGGAAAGCCGACAAGCAGAAGGGCTTGAATCAGGTAACAGCTAAAAACGAGGCTGAAAAGAAGGCTGCTGCAGCAGCTAAGCTGGAAGCCGAGAAGAAGGCTAACGAAGAGATCGCAAAGAAAGTAGCAGACAAGAAGGCCGCCGAAGCTGTAGCACAGGCAGAAGCCGAGGCTGCTGCCAAGGCTGAAGAAGCAGCAACAGAAGAAACCGCTGCAGAGGCTGAGGGTGAAACAACAGAAACTCCCGCAGAAGCCTAACACATCAATCACAAACCATTATTTCAATTAGACTTTTTCCAACCAACCAAAACAGAAGGGCGTTGCCGTGAGGCAATGCCCTTCATACTTTTATATAGGCAAACAAACTATAACAAAAACAGACTACAAACTGTACGAATTCAGAACATCAACCACACGCCGCACCTCATCATCCGACATCACAGGCGACATCGGCAACGACAAAATTTCCCGATGAATACGCTCGCTGATGCGATAAGTACGGTCGTTCCACTCAGCATAAGCCTGCTGCTTGTGCGGCGGAAGCGGATAATGCACCATCGTCTCTATGCCCTCGCGCGAAAGATACTCACGCAGATGATTGCGCTCCGGCGTGCGGATAGGATAAACATGCCACACATTTTGCGAAGGCTCGGCAGGCATCGTGGGCAAAGTAATCAAAGGATTCTTGATACCCTCGCAGTAGGCTTGCGCCACCCTACGGCGTGCTTCGTTGTCAGCATCCAGACGCTTTAACTTCAAACGCAACACCGCAGCCTGTATCTCGTCCATGCGACTGTTCAGTCCCTTCATTATATTAAGATACTTTTCCTGGCTTCCATAATTCGCCATCGCACGCACATAATTCGCCAAAGCCTCGTCGTCTGTCGTCACACAACCAGCATCGCCCAGTGCCCCAAGGTTCTTTCCCGGATAGAAACTAACACCTGCCGCATCGGAAAGATGTCCGGCACGAACACCATCGTAAAGGACACCATGAGCCTGCGCCACGTCTTCCACAACCTTGAGGCCATACTTGTCGGCAAGCGCCATGATGGGTTTCATGTCGCAAACACGGCCATAGAGATGCACAACCATAATGGCTTTGGTGCGTTCTGTGATGAGATCTTCTATGAAATCAGGGTTAATGAGATAGTCTTCCAATCGGGGTTCGCACAGCACAGGCTGCAATCCAGCCCGACTCACCGCAAGGATGCTGGCAATATAGGTATTGGACGGAACGATTACTTCTGCATCGTCTGGCCAGCCAAGCATTTGCTTGTAGGCCAAAAGAATCATGGTGAGCGCATCCAGGCCATTGCCTGTCGGCACACAAAACCTTGCTCCGCAGTAATCGGCAAAGGCCTTGCTGAAGCGTTCATTCTCCTGTCCGAGCAGATACCATCCGCCTTGTACGACTCTTGCCACCTCTGCAGTGAGTTCCGGCTCGAAACTGTCGTTCAGTCGTTTCAGGTCGAGATACTTGACATCGTCGCCGGCTAAAGAAAGCGAACTGATGTTTACCTCGTAAGTATCATAGCAGACAGCACGGCCTCCGAAGCCTTCTTTCTGATGGATGAGCCCCTCGTTAAGGTATCGTCCACCATCTTCGTTGGAGGTTCCGAAGTCAACATAGTCGAATTGCTTGTAGCGTTCGTTGATGAGATGACGGAAAAGCAGGTCGAGTGCGCCATATGTGCGTCCTTCTTCGCCACTGGCTATGTATTGGACATGTGCTACTTTGCGACATTCGAAGACGACGACGCCGGCTACGATGCGCTTCTCGTGTCGGACGATATACGGTCGTATGTTCTTGGGGAACTGGCTCATGAGCAGTGCCATTTCCTGCAATGTGTGTGTGGGACGTGCTTTGTGATACTTTTCGAGTACGCCTTCGAGCAGTGTCCAGTACTCTCGAAGTGTTTCGATGTCTCCTTCTATTATGCGGTCGATGTAGAAGCCGTGGTCGACTGCCTTGCGTGCTTGTCGCATGCGCAATGTTGCCATTTTCATCGGGTTGCGCATGGAGACGCAGGTACTGACCAGCCTGCGTGTCAGTCTGGCTCCTGCGCGGAACAGGGCATACAGTTCTTCGCCCGATGGGAGGCTGCTATATATATAAGGTATGGGTTTGTAAACAAGGCGAACAGCCTGCATGTAGTCGCGATAATACTGCAGGATGGCCTGCATCATGTCCATTACTTCTTTCTGTGTCACCTCGGGCAAGACGAGCAGGCCGCCATAGGTCAATCCCTGATGGGAGTGGACTGTCCGGTTTTCTTTGTCCCAGTTGGCGGGGAATACGGCCACGAGGTCTTTGGTTGTCAGTCCGCTTTCTTTGAACTCTCCGTCGGGCGAGATGCCGGCATAGACGAGTAGTGAGCAGTCGAAGAAGCGGTCGCTGTGGTAGTCCATGAAGTTGCGTTTGAGCAGGAATGTTCCGTTTTTGGAACTTTCCACGAACGCGTCCCACGTTTCTTTCCTGTTTATTGAGTAGGGTATTATCGTTATCATCCTGTATGCTGACTGAAGGAAGATGTGTTATTGCCTTTGTTGTGCTGTGTCTTCTGCGCTGGCCAAGGCCTTGAATTCCTCGTAATCGTGAATATAATCTTCTGCGCTATACTCTTCGGAGGCGAGGCTGATGCAGGCGGCATTCTCTGTGAAGTTCATCAACCTGCACCACACCAGTGGCGGGATGTAAACGCCTCGGCTGGCATCGTCCATGTGGAGGAGCACCTTGCTCGTGCCGTCGTCCAGTTCGATATCAAAACTTCCTCCGATGGGGAAGAGCACCATTTCGCAGGTGCGGTGTGCGTGGTCGCCCCGCAGGCTGTTGTTCTGCACCTTGTAGGTCCAGAAGATGCGTCGAATGGCGAACGGCACGTGGCGTTCTGCCTCGGCAAAGGCGAGACTTCCTCGTGTGTCGGAAATGTTTGGCAGCACTACGATGGCGCATCCTTTGGGAAGCCGGATTGATGTATTAGGGCACATTTTTCAAGTTTTTCCGCACAAAGTTACAAAAATTTCCGCAAATGCTTGCGTGGTTCACAAAAAAACTCTACCTTTGCACCGCAACAAGAGAACGGAGGGCGTTTTCGAGGCTGCTTCGGTCTTTTATACTGGAAGGAAGTTTGGGTGAGTGGCTGAAACCACCAGTTTGCTAAACTGACGTACGGGTTACCGTACCGGGGGTTCGAATCCCCCAGCTTCCGCAAACTTTTTGATGGCGCTTTCGTCTAGCGGCTAGGACACATGCCTCTCACGCATGGAACACGGGTTCGATTCCCGTAGGCGCTACAAAAGGACTTCGCAATGCGAGGTCCTTTTTTGTTTCCCCCTGTACTCTGCCAGAAGCCCTGCAGGCGATGTCCGCCGGAATGGTTAACCTTTCCGGCAATAATGCTTAACCTTTCCACCGATAATGGTTAACCTATTTGGCAATAATGGTTAACGTATTTTGGCGAGAAGGTTTGGGGTGTATGCAAAAGTCTCATTGGCAGCAGAATCCGCAGGGCTGTCTCTCTGCC
Organism: Bacteroidaceae bacterium; assembly: GCA_017461345.1. GTDB lineage: Bacteria > Bacteroidota > Bacteroidia > Bacteroidales > Bacteroidaceae > Physcousia. The sequence continues at coordinate 153,605 of JAFTYP010000002.1, forward strand.
TGGGCGGCTCCGGGAAGAGGCGGCATTTCAAACGGGGAAGATTAACATTATTTTAGAGCCTGCGGCTTTGCAGTATCGTCTATTATTAGTAATTTTGCATGGTCATTACATGAATCGATGAGGAAAACTGCGGCTATTTTCTTAATAATTCTTGCCAACATCTGCTTGTTGGCACATGCCGTCATTCCCCATCATCATCACGACAAAAAGGTAGTTGCCATCGTTGGCCTCATGGGTTTCTTCGGCCACGAACAACATTCGCACTGCCATCCGCATCTGCACCATCAGCATGGGAACGACGAACAGGGCTGCCACTGCTACAGCCACCATTCGGAAGACTGCCTGCTGAACGAGACGCTGCTGGTGTCGTTCCGGGAAAAAGGACCGGGCCTTTGCTCCATAGACCTGGGGACGGACTACATCACGCTGTTCGCCTGCGATGTTGCAGGCCACGACTTCGAGGCACCACGGCTGCCGCAAACCCCGACAGACGTATGCTGCGAGCAGACAGAACGGCTGCCGCGTGCCTACATTCTGTCCAACGGGCTGCGCGCCCCGCCACACTGTTGATTTACCCATGCCACACCATCCGTCGGACTCCCCACAAGCGTCTGACGCAGAAAGGCATACCTTCTTTTTGAACAACAACGGTAAATCAACTAAAACATCACAACCATGAAGAAAATAATCATGCTGGCAGTGGCACTGCTGGCTCTGACTGCGTGCGTACATACACACACTCATTCGGGCGACACACACGAACACGAAGACAAACTGCAACTGACGGCCTACAACGACAGGCTCGAAGTCTATGCCGAAGCAACACCGCTGGTGGTGGGACAGGAAAGCAGCATTCTGGTGCACCTCACACGCCTCGACAACTTCAAACCACTGCAGAAAGGCAAAGTGACACTCTGCCTCAACACCGGAAACCAGAGCGTCCGCCAAACTGCCGACACACCATCACAGCCCGGCATATACAGCCTCACAATCACTCCAACAGACAAAGGCAACGGAAAGATACTCATCGACGTGGAAACCGACGGAGAGACATCGAGGCTCTGCATCGACAACATCCGCATCTTCGACAACGAAACAGACGCTAACCACGACGCTGCCGGCAAGACAGCCACCAGCAGCAACGGCGTAGCCTTCAGCAAAGAAATGAGTTGGAAAGCAGATTTCGCCACCGAAGTCTGCCGAAAAGAACCCATGGGCAACACCATCCGCACAATGGCACGCATAGAACCCACACAAAACAGCCAACACATCGTCTGCGCCAAAGGCAACGGCATCGTCACATTCATCAACAACAACCACATCACCGAAGGCAAATCCGTAGCCAAAGGACAAACCCTCTTCTACCTCTCCGGCGAAGACCTGGCAGACAACAACCTTGCCCTCCAGTATCAAGAAACAGAGAGCAACTACAACCTCGCCAAGAAAGAATACGAACGCAAAAGCGAACTCTTCGAAGAACAAATCGTCTCGGAAAGCGAACTCCTGCAGGCAAAACACAACTTCAACACAGCCGAAGCCGCATACAACAACCTGAAACGCACCTTCGTCAACAACCAACAAACCATATCCACTCCAACAAACGGATACATCAGCCAACTCATGGTGAGCAACGGCGAATACGTGGAAACAGGACAAACACTGGCAGTCATCACCAAAAACAACACCCTCTACGTGAAAGCACTGCTCCAACCCAGAAACTATCACACCCTCAAAAACGCCACATCCGCCAACCTCCGACAAACAAACTCCAACAAAACCTATACACTCGAAGAACTCGACGGACAACTCATCTCATACGGAAAAAACATCTCCGCAGACAACCCACTGCTCCCCGTCGTATATCAAATAAAAAACAATGCCGACTTCCTGCCGGGCTCCTTCGTGGAACTCTACATCAAAACCACAGGAACCGAAGAAGTCATCACCGTCCCCAATACCGCCCTCGTAGAAGAAATGGGCAACTACTTCGTGTTCGTACAACTCACACCCGAGTACTTCGAGAAAAGAGAAGTGAAGATCGGAACCACCGACGGCAAACGAACAGCCATCCTCAACGGCATCAAAACAGGAGAACGCATAGTCAGCAAAGGAGCCATCCTCGTAAAACTGGCACAATCAACCAACACCCTGGACGCACACGCCGGACACGTCCACTAACACAAAGGAGGCACTGAACATGAATATCATAAATAACATCATACAGTTCTCCCTGAAGAACCGACTGCTCGTCATACTCGGCGCAGCACTCGTCATACTTGGAGGAATATACTCCTCCCGGAAGATGGACATCGACGTCTTCCCAGACCTCACCGCACCAACTGTAGTCATCCTGACCGACGCACACGGCATGGCAGCCGAAGAAGTAGAACGACTCGTCACATTCCCCATCGAAACAGCCGTCAACGGAGCCACCAATGTACGCCGAGTACGCTCAGCATCCACCTTCGGATTCTCCTTCGTATGGACAGAATTCGACTGGGGAACAGACATCTTCAAAGCACGACAAATCGTAAGCGAAAAGATGGTTGCACTGGCCGACGCCCTGCCAGAAGGCATCACACCCATACTGGCACCACAGTCAAGCGTCATGGGAGAAATACTCTTCGTAGGGCTGCAAGCCGACAGCACCACAATGATGGACCTGCGCACCATGGCCGAATGGGTCATCAAACCCGCCATACTCGCCACAGGAGGCGTGTCGCAAGTAACCATCATCGGTGGAGATTACAAACAATACCAAATACTCGCCGACCCACAAAAAATGGATGCCTACGGCGTCACCATGGCCGAACTGGAACACATCGGCAAAAGTTTCAGTTCAAACTCCGACGGAAGCGTCATCCGAGACTTTGGCAACGAATACGCCCTGCGCGGAATAGCCAGAACCAACAACATAGAAGAACTCGGAGCGTCATTCATCAAAGAAATCAACGGCGCACCTATCGTCTTGTCCGATGTAGCAGAAGTCGTGGTCGGGAGCGCACTTAAGATGGGACACGCATCACAGAACGCCGAACCGGCCGTCATCCTTTCCGTATCCAAACAACCAAACATAAATACTCTGGAGGTAACCCAAAAGATTGAAAACAATCTGAAAGAGATAAAGAAATCGTTGCCTGCAGATGTACGAATGGACACCAAGATATTCCGCCAGGCCGACTTTATAGAAACTTCGGTGAACAATGTTGGTCGTGCCTTATTGGAGGGAGCCATCTTTGTCATCATCATATTGTTTGTTTTCCTGAACAGTTTTAGAACAACCATCATCTCCATTGTTGCCATACCCCTGTCTCTACTTGGAACCCTCATAGTGCTGCATTTGCTGGGAATGAATATCAACACGATGACTTTGGGCGGCATGTGCATTGCCATTGGTTCTTTGGTTGACGATGCCATCATAGATGTTGAGAATGTTTACAAACGTTTGAAGCAGAATCATGCCCTTCCGAAAGCGGAAAGACAGAGTGTGTTCAGTGTGGTGTTTGAGGCTTCGAAGGAGATTCGTGCCTCTATTCTTAATGCTACATTCATCATTATGGTAGCCTTTGTTCCACTCTTCTTCCTTTCCGGAATGGAGGGACGTATGCTTAAGCCTCTTGGCATTGCTTATATTATTTCGCTTTTCATGTCGCTCATTGTGGCGATGACTGTTACGCCTCTTCTGTGCAGGATGATGTTGTCGGGCGAGAAGTATCTCCGCAAGAACGAGAAAGACAGTTGGCTGACGCGGAAACTTTCTGTCGCTTATGGTTTGTCGCTTGACTGGGTTCTTGGAAATAAAAGGAAGGTGATGTTTTTCACGCTGACCTTGCTTGTCTGTTCTGTTGCTTTGTTTTTGACGATGGGACAGAGTTTTCTGCCGGAATTCAACGAGGGTTCGGCTACGATCTCTGCTGTTGCCAAGCCTGGAGTTTCGCTTGAGGTGAACAATGAGTTGGGCAATTTGATGGAGAGGGAGTTGCTGAAGATTCCGGAAGTAGTGAGTACTGCCCGCCGCACCGGTCGTGGTGAGCTGGACGAGCACTCGCAATCTACCAATGGTGCCGAGTTGGATGTTCAGTTTGTGTTGGGCGAACGCAGTCGCGACGAGGTGTTCAACGATATGCGTGAACGGTTGTCTGGTGTTCCTGGGGTTGTCACGATGGTGGGTCAGCCATTGGGTCACCGCATAGACCATATGCTTTCCGGCACACGTGCTGCCATTGCGATAAAACTTTTCGGTACGGATTTGAGCAAGATGTTTATGCTTGGCAATCAGATTAAGTCTGCCATTGAGGGCATCGAGGGCTTGGTGGATGTTTCTGTGGAGCAGCAGACGGAGACGCCTCAGTTGCAGATCAGGGCGAACCGTGCTGCCCTGGCGAGATATGGCATCGGTATTGATGAATTCAATGCGTTTGTCAATTTGGCTTTTTCGGGCGAGAAACTTTCCGATATTTATGAGGGGGAACGCAGTTTCGATGTGATTCTTAGGCTGAACAAGGAGTACACCGGCGACATTGATGGTGTGAGGAAGGCGTTGATTGACACCGGCAATGGAGGCAAGGTGCCGCTGGAAGAGGTGGCGGAGATTGTGTCTGCCGGTGGTCCGAGCAGTATTACGCGTGAGAATGTGCAACGCAAACTGGTGGTTTCCGCCAATGCTTCCGGCAGGGATATCAAGAGCATTGTGGACGACATTCGGAGCAAGGTTGAGCAGGACATTGTGTTGCCCGAGGGTTATCGCATAGAGTATGGCGGTCAGTTCGAGAGTGCCCAGAGTGCTTCTCGCACGCTGGCTCTTGCCACGACTATTTCCTTGTTGCTGATTTTCCTTTTGCTTTATGGTGAGTTTCACAGTGCGTCGTTGTCGGGCATTGTGCTTTGTTCGTTGCCATTGGCTCTTATTGGAGGTGTGCTGGCGGTGTTCTCTTCGTCGGGTGTCATCAGTATTCCGTCTATCATAGGCTTCATCACGCTCTTTGGTATTGCCACCCGAAACGGCATACTTCTGGTGTCGGAGTACAAGCGTCTGCAGGAGAAGGGTCTGCCTTTGCATGAGGCTTTGATGCATGGCTCCGTTGACCGCCTGAATCCTATATTGATGACGGCGCTGACTTCGGCACTGGCTCTTATTCCGCTGGTGCTGAATGGCGACAAGCCCGGCAACGAGATACAGAGCCCGATGGCTGTGGTTGTTCTGGGCGGTCTGCTTACTTCTACTTTACTTAACATCTACGTGATGCCTATCATCTACGAGTGGTATGCTAAGCGTCAACTGAGAAAGGAGGATACTTTATGAAGAAAACCATAGTGAGCCTTGCTTTGTTTGCCGGCTCGTTTGTGTGCATGGCGCAAGATGTCTTTGCCCCTGTGCTGCAACAGATAGAGCAGAGCAGCACTGCGCTGCAAGCCTTGCGGCAACAGATGGAGGCGGAGAAGTTGCAAAACAAGACGGGGCTGACGCCGGAAGACCCTGAGGTGGAGTTCGGATACCTGTGGGGTTCGCCTGCCGCCATAGGCACTCGCAAGGATGTGGGCATCAGCCAGTCGTTCGACTTCCCCACCGCCTACGTGCAGCGCGGTAAACTTTCTGCATTGCAGAACAACAGCACGGAGTGGCACTTCCGCACCGAACGGATGCAACTGCTGCTGGCGGCCAAGAATTTGTGCATCGACCTTATCTACCGGAACAAGATGAAGTCGATGTACACCCGTCAGTTACACAACGCCGAGAGAATCGTCGAGGCGTACGAAAAGATGTTGCAAAGCGGCGAAACCAACCGCATGGAGTACAACAAAGCCCGCTTGAACCTTGCCACTGCCAAAGAGGAACTCCGCCGGACGGAACTCGAGAGGGAGCAACTGCTGGCAAGACTTGCCGCACTGAACGGCGGCAAAGCCATCGCCTTCAGCGAGACCGAATACGCTGCCCAGTCACTGGCTGCCGATTTCGAACAATGGTTTCTCGAAGCCGAGGCCAACAACCCTGCACTGCAATACCTGCGCTCGCAAGTGGAAGTTGCCAAGCGACAAGTCAAGGTGTCGCAGGCCGAGGGACTGCCAAAGATGTCGGTTGGATACATGGGAGAATTCGTCGGCAGCGAACACTTCCAGGGCATCTCCGTGGGGATGTCCATTCCCCTGTGGCACAACAAGAACCGCGTGAAGCAGGCCGAGGCGGCAGCCATTGCCTCTGCCCAAACGGCAGAAGACAACCGCCTGCAGTACTACCACCACCTGAAAAGCCTCCACAACCAAGCCATCGGCCTGCAGCAATGCGTCGCCCTCTACACCTCTTCGCTCAAGGAGAACAGCAACGAATCGCTGCTGACGAAGGCTTTCGAGAAAGGCGAACTCACTCTGCTGGAATATCTCCTCGAGATGGAATACATCTACGACTGCCAGCAGAAACAGGCAGAGGCAGAGAAAGACCTGGCACACATCTGTGCAGAACTGACAGCCTACACCCTGTAGGCAACAACACGGAGCAGAACAAACACCCTCCGACACAGCCGGACCTGCACCACCCCACAACGCAGTCCGCCCGCAAGGAAACCCTCGCCGGCGGACTGCTGCCGTCGTGCCCAAAAACATCTACTGTCTCGTTGGCCAACAACCCACACCATTATTGCCCGAAAGCCACACCATTCCGGGCAACTTGGCAGTAGATGTCCGCAGACATCACACACACTCATCCGCCAAAACACATAAAAGTCCCAGCCAAAGAACCGGCAAACAAAATAATTCACTAACTTTGTAGGAGAATAAAATACCATTCAAATGAAACACCTCATCCTCATTCTTTGCGCACTCACCTGCATCACCCCGAAAAACCACGCAGACAACAAAAACCTGCAACTGCACTACAATCGGCCGGCAGACTACTTCGAAGAAGCGCTCGTAATAGGCAACGGCACACTGGGAGCAACGATCTACGGCGGAACACAACAGGAGAAAATCCAACTGAACGACATCACCCTGTGGACAGGCGAACCGGAAAAAGAAATAACAAGCCCCAATGCCTACAAATATATCCCCGCCATACGCAAACGACTCTTCGCAGAAGACTACCGCGGAGTGAACGACGACCTGCGACAAGTGCAAGGACACTACAGCCAAAACTACCAGCCACTGGGCGAACTCCTCATCGACTACGACAAGCCACAAACCGTCGAAAACTACAAACGATGGCTGGACATCGGCAACGCAACCGCACACAACCAATACCTGCGCAACGGCAAACACTTCCAGACAGACTACTTCGCATCGGCACCAGACTCGGCAATCATCGTCCGACTGCAATCGGAAACCCCCATCAACGCCCGCATACACTTCACCTCACCACTGCCCACAGAAACAACAATACAAGGCAACACCATCACCATCGACGGCTACGCAGCCTACCACTCCTACCCCAACTACTACATCCCCAACGGCAAATCACACTACTACGACCCCAATCGCGGCATACACTTCCGCACCATCATACACATCATCACACAAGACGGCAAAACACAAACCCTGCCAAACGGACAAATACAACTGCAAAACACACGAGAAGCACTCCTCCTCATCGTCAACGTAACCAGTTTCAACGGCTTCGACAAAGACCCCGTAAAAGAAGGCAAACCATACAAACACCTCGCAAACAAACGCCTGAAACAACTCACCCGAAAGTCCTACAACACACTCCTCAAAGCACACATCAAAGACTACACCACATACTTCGACCGCGTAAGCCTCGACCTCGGACAAACAGCAGCAGACATCTCAGCACTCCCCACCGACCAACAACTGCTCCGATACAGCGAAACAAACGAACAAAACCCCGACCTGGAAGAACTCTACTTCCAGTTCGGACGATACCTCCTCATAGCCTGCTCGCGCACACCAGGCGTACCAGCCAACCTGCAAGGACTCTGGAACAACAAAACACTGCCACCCTGGAGCAGCAACTACACCACTAACATCAACCTGGAAGAAAACTACTGGGCAGCAGAACTCACAAACCTCAGCGAAATGCACAACCCACTGATGGACTTCATAGCCGCCATCAGCAAAACCGGAGAACAATCGGCAAAAGCATACTACGGCATACAAAACGGATGGTGCATGGGGCACAACTCAGACATCTGGGCCATGACAAACCCCGTAGGACTACACACCGGAGGCATCACATGGGCAAACTGGACAATGGGAGGAGCATGGGTGGCAACACACATCTGGGAACGATACATGTTCACCAAAGACACCAACTTCCTACAACAACACTACCCCTACCTGCGAGGAGCAGCACAATTCTGTCTCGAATGGCTCGTGGAAAAAGACGGACACCTGCTGACCGCACCAGCCACATCACCCGAAAACTCATACATCACACACGACGGATACCACGGAGCAGCACTCTATGGCGGCTTCGCAGACATAGCCATGGTGCGAGAATGTATGACCGACGCCATCCTGGCAGCCAAAGAACTGGACCAAGACCACGAACTGACAGCAAAAATGGAACAAGCCCTCAGCCGCCTGCTCCCCTACAGAATCGGCAAAGAAGGCAACCTGCAAGAATGGTATCACGACTGGAAAGACAGCGACCCACGACACCGACACCAGTCACACCTCTTCGGCCTCTACCCCGGACACCACATCACCATCCACACAACACCCGAACTCGCACAAGCAGCAGCACGGACACTCCAAATCAAAGGCAACGAAACAACCGGATGGAGCGCAGGCTGGCGCGTCAACCTCTTCGCACGACTGCGAGACAACACACACGCCTACGGCATCTTCAAGAAACTGCTGCGCTACGTAAGCCCCGACGAATATAAAGGAAAAGACGCAAAGCGAGGCGGCGGAACATACCCCAACCTGCTGGACGCACACGCACCATTCCAAATAGACGGCAACTTCGGAGGATGCGCAGGAATAGCAGAAATGCTCATACAATCAACAATGACAGACATACACATCCTGCCCGCCCTACCCCAACAATGGCAAGAAGGCTCAGTCAGCGGACTGTGCGCACGAGGCGGATTCGTAGTAGACATCACATGGAAAGAAGGAAAAGCCACCCAAATCAGCATCACCTCCCGAAAAGGCGGCACCACAACATTACACTACAACGGAACAACACAAACCCTCACCATGAAAGCCAACAAAAGAAAAACCATTACCTGTGCCCGATAAAAATTAATAGACTCCCCACACCTTTGGGCTACTGAGTCGTTTGTTTACGCAGATAAAGAAAAAGCAGTTACGCTCGTAACTGCTTGATTTTTAGTGTGGACCAGCCTGGGCTTGAACCAGGGACCTCCAGATTATGAGTCTGTTGCTCTAACCAACTGAGCTACAAGTCCGGTGATATGCTATCGGCTTATCGGCTGCAAAATTAGACATTTCTACCGAATTATGCAAATGAAAAGAGGAAAAATTTGGCATTGCACGGAGTTTTGAGTAATTTTGCATAACGTTATGAAGAACGCATGCGCTGTGACTATTGGCTTCTTCGATGGCATACATCGGGGACATCGTTTTCTGCTTCAACAGTTGAAGGAACTTGCTGAGGCAGAAGGTTTATCGGCTGTTGCCATAACGTTCGACCAACATCCCAAGTGCATAACAGGAGGCAGCCCTGCGCCTTTGCTGTTGACAACTCTGGAAGAAAAACTCGATTTGCTTGCGTCCACCTTCGATGGAGAAGTTGTTGTTCTGCCATTTACCCAAGAACTCTGCGCACTGACAGCAAAAGAATTCATGCACTCCATACTACGCTCGAGACTGAATGCCGAACATTTGCTGATGGGTTACAACCATCGGTTCGGTCGTGGCGGTGGGAGCCCTGAGGACTATGTGAAGTGGGGACAAGAAACTGGCATCTCCGTAAACACAGCGGTGGCTCTCGAAGGCGAAAAGGTAAGTAGCAGCAGAATCAGGAGTCTGATAAGTCTTGGAGAGATGGAAAAGGCAAACGCACTGCTTGGCTATCGCTATTTCCTCAATGGTAGCGTTGTCGGAGGCAAGCAGATAGGGCATCGCATCGGTTTCCCCACTGCCAATCTTTCCCTGCCCAAGCAAAAACTTTTGCCGCAATGTGGTGTCTATGCAGTTGAGGTTACACTGCCAGACGGCACAAAGAGGGGCGGAATGCTCTGCATCGGTCATCGTCCGACACTGGAAAAGAATGGTGAAATCAGTGTAGAAGTACACATCTTCGATTTTGATGGAAACTTGTACGACAAATCCATTTACGTCGATTTCATCGGTAAAATACGAGAAGAGAAACAGTTTTCGTCGCTCGAAGCCTTACAACATCAACTCTCCGTTGATGCGGTTTCTGTCAGGAATATGATTTGCCATTTTGCATGACAAACGAGGAATTCATAGCACAGAACAGGCAGGCTGACGTTCATCGTTTGGCATTGAGCAAAACACCTGAAGGCATCGACATTCATTTTTGCTTGCAACAGATAGCAGGCATGCAAGCAGCAGAGCGGAAACTACCGTCGTGGGCAAACAGGGAGGGCATCATCTTTCCGCCGAAAATCTCGATGGAGCAATGCAGCAGCGAGAAGACTGCTCTCTATAAGCAACAACTGGTGGAGCGACTGCTGCCTGAGAACAGGCACAACATGGCAGACCTGACGGGCGGCTTCGGCATTGATTTCTCGTATCTGGCACAACTGTTCGACGAGGCGGACTACGTAGAGCGGAACGAACAACTATGCGAAATAGCACGCCACAACTTCGGCATTCTCGGCCTGCCAAAAGCAACGGTTCACAACAAGACGTGTGAGGATTTCATCGATGAAATGGGCAATTATTGCCTTATCTATCTCGACCCGAGCCGTAGAGACGAAGCAGGCAGAAAACTTGTTGCGCTGAACGACTGCTCCCCCGATATGGAGGCATTGCAAGACAAGTTGCTCGACCACGCTCCCATTATTATCGTCAAACTTTCGCCCATGCTGGACATTCCGGACGCGCTGCGTCGTCTGCCTCATGTCTGCGAAGTGCATGTGGTGAGCGTGGATGGTGAGTGCAAAGAGGTTTTGTTGGTGCTTTGCCATAAGGAAAAAGAATCTGTGCATTATTTCTCTACAAACATTGCAGCACAAACACAAACATTCTACACAAAAACAAGAGAGGCGGAGCCTGCTATCGCCTCTCTTCCCGAACAATATCTCTACGAACCGAATGCCTCGATTCTTAAGGCCGGTATTCAGGATGCGCTATGTCAAGCCTACGACATTCGCAAGTTGCATCCATTCAGCCATCTGTTCGTTTCTTCCCATTTCATCGAAGATTTTCCAGGTCGTTCCTTTATTATCGAAGACTATTGCGGCTTCTCGAAGAAGGACATCAAACGTCTGCTGACAGGCATCGACCAGTGCAACCTGACCATCCGCAACTTCCCCACGTCTGTTGCCGAACTGCGCAAACGCCTGAAACTGCGCGAAGGCGGAAGTTGCTATCTCTTTGCCACGACACTCAGCGACGGTTCGCACGCATTGCTTCGCTGCCGACAACTGTAAACGTCACATCGTATCACCCCAAATCACCAACAACAGAATATGTTAGTCAAAACGTTCAGTGCCAGTGTTCAAGGGCTCCAAGCCACAGGCATCACATTAGAAGTGAACGCCACACGCGGTGTCCGCTTCGCTCTGGTAGGTCTTCCCGACAATGCCGTAAAAGAAAGTTACGAGCGCATCACTGCCGCTATAGAGAACAGCGGCTATGAGTTTCCCACACGTCAGATAACCATCAACATGGCACCGGCTGACGTCAGGAAAGAAGGTTCGGGCTTCGACCTGCCCATGGCCATTGGCATTCTGGCAACGGGCGGTCATGTGGACACGCTGAAACTGAACCGATACATGATGGTGGGCGAACTGAGTCTTGACGGTTCACTGCAGCCCATCAGGGGTGCATTGCCCATCTCCATCAAGGCACGCGAGTTAGGATTCGAGGGACTTTTCGTTCCTGAAGCCAATGTTCGTGAGGCAGCAGTGGTGAATAACCTCAATGTCTATGGCGCACGCCACATCAGCCAAGTCATTGGTCACCTGAACGGCATAGAACCGATGAAACCGACCGAAATCGATACTCGGGCAGAGTTCTACGCCCATCAAAGTCAGTTTGAGTTCGACTTCGCAGATGTAAAAGGTCAGGAGCAAGTGAAACGAGCCCTTGAGATTGCGGCTGCAGGGTCACACAACCTGATTATGATAGGTCCGCCAGGAAGCGGCAAGAGCATGTTGGCAAAGCGTCTGCCGAGCATTCTGCCACCTCTTTCGCTCCACGAGAGCCTGGAAACGACACAGATTCACTCTGTGGCAGGCAAACTGAAAAGCAACTGTTCGCTTATTGCACAACGGCCTTTCCGCTCGCCCCACCACACCATCTCGCAAGTGGCACTTGTGGGAGGCAGCTCCAACCCGCAACCCGGCGAGATAAGCCTTGCGCACAATGGTGTGCTCTTCCTCGACGAACTGCCCGAATTCCAGCGTTCCGTGCTCGAAGTGCTTCGCCAGCCTCTCGAAGATCGCACCATCAACATCTCACGAGCCAAATATACCATCAGCTATCCTTGCTCCTTCATGTTCATCGCCTCGATGAATCCATGTCCGTGCGGCTACTACAACCATCCCGACAAACACTGCTGCTGCACACCCGGACAAATCGTGAAGTACCTAAACAAAATCAGTGGTCCGCTGCTCGACCGCATCGACATACATTGCGAGATACAGCCCGTTCCCTTCGCACAACTGTCGCAGATGCAGCCGGGCGAACCGAGTGCTGTTATTCGAGACAGAGTTGTCAGAGCCAGGAAGATACAAGAAGAACGTTTCCGTCCCTACCCCGGCATACACAACAATGCCATGATGACGGAGAGGATGCTCCACACATTTGCCGAACCCGATGCAGCATCCATGGATATGCTACGCATGGCAATGGAACGTCTCAAACTCAGTGCCCGTGCCTATAGCCGCATCTTGAAGGTGGCACGCACCATCGCCGACCTGGAAGGCAGCGAAAAAGTCCAAAGCCACCACATTGCCGAAGCCATCGGCTATCGTAGTCTCGACCGCGGCGACTGGGCAGAAAGGGGATTGTGATAATAGTGTATTGATTTTGGATAAAAGTTCATACGCCTTTGATGATAATTCTTAATTAATTCAACTATATGGAAAAAGCATTTTTTACGAATATCAGAAGTGAGATTATTCCACTTCTTAATAATGCAAGAAACGAAGTACTAATAGCAATGGCTTGGTTCACAAGTGCAGAACTATTTGAGGCTTTACTATCATGTAGAGGCAAAGGTGTTCGTGTTGAGCTTATTCTTTTAGATAATCCAATTAATTATATGTATTATGCCCCAGATTTCAATCAATTAATAAAGTCTGGTGGTAGCTTATGGATTGCGAAGCAAGATATAGGCTTCATGCATCATAAGTTCTGTGTCATTGACGATAAAATTGCTATTACTGGTTCATACAACTGGACTTACTATGCAGAGACGAGAAACATTGAAAACATCGTTATTACGGATAATCCGGATATTGTCAATCGTTTTTCAACGGAGTTCAATAGATTGACGAGTTTGTTGCCTGTTAGTTCATTTTGTGCTCGCCTTTCGTGGGATGACATTGAAGCCAGAGAAGACATTGACTTCCGCGAACTTAACTACGAAATTGAGCGTATTTGTGAAGTCCAAAATAAACCTGTGAGAAGAATCTTCGAAACAAGAACAGAGGTAGTGAGAACCGAAATAAAGAAGATACCATTTGCAAAATATTCCATTGGAATACTAGTTTGTGACAATAGAGGAACTGAATTCTTTGACCCGTTTATCAACTCTGGAACACAATTGCCTTATCATTCTACCGAAAAGGAATATTTTTTTGACAGTAAACATGAACAAGAATTTCATTGCAAATTCATATATGAGAAACCGAACGACCAAAAAGAACCCAAACTTATAAAGGAAGTTGATTTAATGCAAATAGCAAAAGGAACATGTGATGAGAATCTTCCTGTTCGTTTTGCTATGTCTTTAGACGATAATGGAAGCCTCAAAGTAGATGTTGCATGTACGAAATCCGGGCAGCGACTAACAATAAGTGCATTAGATTCCAACTTTGTCAAATATGAGTAAAGTATTAGATAAATATAGGAAGTTGGTTGATTCCATAAACATGGAATACAATACTCTATGTAGATTGTCTAACGATGAGCTACGAACTAGATTGTCCCAAATAGCAACAGTAATTAATGATAGCGAAAACAAAAGCAAAGCACTTGACAAATATCTTGTATCCACTTTTGCTATTATAAAGGAAACTGCAAGGCGTTTTAAAGAAGGAAACATTATCGTTACGGCTAATGACTATGATAAGTTTCTTTCAGAGACTTATGACTTTGTTGCTATAGATAATGGTAAGGCTATATATAAAAACAGATGGGATGCTGGAGGAGTGCCATTTGAGTGGAACATGGTACACTATGATGAGCAGTTATTGGGTGGTATTTTGCTTCACAAAGGTTATGCGGTTGAAATGCTGACGGGAGAGGGGAAAACTCTTGTCGCCACCCTACCAGTTATGTTGAATGCTCTTACGCACAATGGTGTGCACATGATGACCGTGAATAGCTATTTGTCAAAGCGAGACTTCGAACTCACACGTCCCATATATATGTTTTATGGTCTAACGGCAGACTGTATTGAGTATTACCTAAATAGCAGCGTAAGAAGGAAGAAAGCATACGAAGCTGATATAACATTTGGAACTAATTCTTCATTTACCTTTGATTATTTGTGTGATCACCTTGCAATAGATCCTTCAGAATGTGTTCAGCAAAAGCATACGTTTGCTATCATAGATGAATTGGATTCTATATTGATCGATGATGCAGGAATTCCACATATCGTAGGAGGTGGAAACTATTACAATCACGGAAAGTATTATAAAGAGAATCTTCCAATAGTAAAAGAGCTTTTGACAATAAAGTGTGACCAACCTCTTTACATATCTGATGCTTCAAGAAAAAAAGCTGAATTTACCAATGAAGGAAAGTCATGGCTTGCATCTAAGAAACAGATTCCGGATTTGTTCTCTGTAGTGAAAACATACGAAATTGACAATTATGATGATCTTAATTTATCAGAAAAGAATGAACTATTAGAAAAGCTGTTTATACAAAACGTTTTATACCAGTTACTCGTGGCATTCACTGTTTATGAGAAAGATATAGATTATGTTGTAGATAATGGCAAGATTAAAATAATAGACCAGAATACTGGGCGCATAAAAGAAAGTAACAGATGGAAGCATGGATTGCATACCGCTATTGAAGTAAAAGAAGGAGTAGAGGTGCAGAATGATTTTGATGGTATGGCTGTCATATCATTGAAAAACTATTTCAAACTATACAACAAAGTGGCGGGAATGTCTGGTACTATTATGTCAGTAAATGAAGAATTGAAAACTGTCTATGGATTAAATTGCGAAGCCTTGCCCACTCACAAACCTCTGATTCGCGTGGATATGCCATTGCGTATTTTTAGAACAGAAGAACAAAAAGAAAAGGCAATTATTTCTCTAATCAAAGATAATCGGCAAGCAGGTCGACCTACATTGGTCGGATGTGTTAACATGAAACGTTCTGATTCTATTGCCAAATTGCTCGAAAATGATAATATCCCTTTTAATCGTTTGGATGCAAAAACCATCAAGCAGGAGGCTATTACCATCGCAAAGGCGGGAATTGGTAACGCTGTTACTGTTGCCACAAGTGTTGCCGGGCGTGGTACAGATATCAAGCCATCACCTGATGCGCTTGAACATGGTGGACTGATGGTGATCGGAACCGATTTATTTGACTCTGTGAGAATAGACAAACAACTGAAGGGAAGAACTGGAAGGCAAGGAAATCCTGGCTCCTCAGTTTTTTTCGCGTCATTAGAAGACTCTATACTGAAATACCTAAGTAAAGAGGAGCAAACTCAATTTGAGACTTTGGTAAATTGTAAGCAGGATTATGAACTTAATGACCCAGAGGTCCTGTCTTTATTTGCAAAAGCACAATCCAACAGAGAATCATTATCATATCAAAGCAGAGAAAACACGGCACGTAAGGATGATGTAGTCGCACCACGCAGGTTGAGATTCTATAATCAACGTAACGATTTGCTTTTTAATCCAGAGAGTGCGGTACAATTAGTAGAGGAAATCGCAAAAACCAATAATGTCGCTATTGACTCTATTGACAATCATTTGGATGAGTTATACCAGAAAACAATTGTATTGCTTAGAAGAAGTCTGAAAAATAATCCATTTGCATTGCATACTTTAGTACCATTCTCATGCAACAGACACTCTTTTGCTATCCATTTAAATATTCCTTCAGTAATTGAAAGTCGTAAGAACTTTGATAAAGAATTTAAGAGACAAGTGTTGTTGCAGGTCTATGATAAGGAATGGAAAGCCTTTGTAATTTATATGATGGGGAATTTGGATAGTCATGAAATTGATTTGCTCGATGATAAATATGATAGGATGATGAATGAGATTAATTCCATTGTCCTTAGTAGACTTTTAAATTCCACAATCATTTTTGATATAAAGAGTCAGCAAGAAGAACCATTTGGAATTAATGACAATTTCTCTATTAAGCCAATAGGAAACCATTCTGTTATTGCCCCAGATGATCCTTGTCCATGTGGTAGTAAAAAGAAATACCGTGAATGTCATGGAAGAGGCATTCACGGCAAATCAAATATGAAACGTAGGCGTTAGCTCTCCTCAATAAATGGCACCAATTCATTATTGATATACAAGAAAAATGAGATTGATCGGTCAGGATTCCTAACAGCCAACATAGGATTACATGTATTGATAGACTCATCATCAGCCTTATTGGCTATGAGTTCAAATGATTCTTGTGAATATGTTCCTGCTGTTTCTGTTGAATACACATAATCACCTATATAGTCAATGATACCCTTGGATGTCCTAAAGGCGTCTCCCAATAATGCTTTTGCATTGTGTACTTCAATTATATGAGTAATCATTATCAGCAGACCGTCCCGACTGTAACTACCAAGCAAATATCCAATAGAACCATCAGAACTGTCTGCCATATCTTCACCATCAAAGATAGTTTCAGAGCTGACAGTCATTCGAATATCATGTCCTTCGAGTTTATAAGTTTTCAAACGATCTGCCAACACACCTCTTTTGTCATGTGACCAAATAGTGCTATGCAATACGTCATCATGCTCAACTCTCTGATTCAATTCGCGTACAAATAGATTAAGCAATGAAGCAATGTCACTATTTGTTGCGAGGAAGGTAGGTGAATAGCAACCACTCCCTTCAAGATAAAAATTCTTTGTATCTTGCTCTATACGTGACAAGTATGCTTTACGTAACTCAAAAGGATTGCCGTCTTTTGAAGATATACACAACAGATTTGATGAATGGTTTGTGATACACAAACTGACAACATCCGTTTCGGGAATAGCATAGCTAATGAAATGAAGCAATTCGTTGCTTCCTGTGCAGTCAATAATCAAATCATAATCTTTTATCTGCTTAATGCTGTCCTCTTGATTACTGTAATTTATATTTCCATAGAATGAACCATCTACAAAAGTGAAGTCATTGACATTATCATGTTGAAGCCAATAGCCATTATCTTTAATCTCCTTAGCTTTTATAAATGGATTGATTGATAGTATCTTCTTTTTTAAAGCATCAACCTTACTTTCTCCTAAATCAGGAAGTTGATATGTGCTTCTACAGATATTGCCTGGTTCCACTATGTCATTATCCCATAGCCCTAGAACTGTAACACCGCTTCTTGCTAATGATTCGGCAACTATAGACCCCAATGCTCCAAGTCCCACAAGTGCAATTTTCTTACCTTGGAGTCTTTCTGAAAGAACTCCTCTGCCAAAGAATTGTTTATTTTCAATAATCTGGGGTGATAGTAGCCATAATGGATAAGACACAAGCTTTTTAAGCCTTAATTCTCTAAAGCCCAAATCGAATGATATTTGTTCGTATTGACCAACGTTTCGGTTTGTATAGTAGATTAACCATTTTATGCTTTCTGTTTCTTTTATACCTAAAGCAAAAAAATGGAACTCATAAGGGTAAACATAGATAGCATAATACTCTTCTTCTTGTTCTTCGGGTGTCATTTCGTCAAAATCTTTAAAAGACCCAGAAAAAGAAGAAAAAGGATTAATGCCGTTGTCTTTCTTCACTTCTTTTTCGATCTCCACTAATCCTTCTTTTATTAATTCTTTTATTTGCGGGATTACTTTCGTCGAAACAATTTCTTTCCTTATGCCATTGCCAATATGTGCAGGTAAATAAGACTCGTCTTTAGATAGTTCTTCTTTTACTCTATCAAGAGCAGACAATGATTCTTCTAGAGTAAACTTATTCTTTTCACCCATAGAAAAATAATAAGATGGATCTATCACCCAAGTCTTGTGTAAATTAAAAGTAGAAAGTAGATGTTCACAAGTTTTTTCATCCCAATCATATTGATTTCTAAGGAGAACGAAATCTTTATAAGTGTCTACGCTCTTTGGAGCTTCATCTACAATAATGTATGGTAGTTCGAAATTTGTCAATTCCTTATTTTGAAGAGCATAAAAGCGTTTGTCTGGAGTCTTGACACAATGGATGGTGCCCATCTTTTCTTTGAAATAATCTAAATCATTGGAGAAGTCTCCGACAAAAGTTAAAATGGCATCACCGTGATATTCACTTAATTCATCAGCATTCTCCCAACTATATGCGCTCTCAAATGCCAAGGCTTTTCTCACTTTATCATCCTCAATAATGGCTTCTAATTCAGGGCGCATTTGACGTGTTATCCACTCTTTGAGACGTAGAACTTCTTGCTCTAACTGGTTCTCAGCAGTTTCAGCAAAAGGGGTGTTCAGGCAAAACCAACCACCATATTTTTCTGCCTTAGGGTCTCTTCTCGGATTGTGAATCAGATGTGGATACCCAAATAAAGACTTAGTGCGAAACTCCAGCTTCTTATGGGGAAAAGCCTTGGGTATTTCAACTCCTAATTCAAGTAGGTGAATTGTATTGAGAACCTCAATACGTCCCACATAACAATTCTTTTCTTCCTTGTCTTCTGATTCCTTAAATTCCTCAATGACCCTAAAGTCTGGATGATTCTGGAAATAAGAAGTGTAGAAAGAAGCCTCTTTATATTCAAACATGTCTTCTCGTATTTATGCGTGACCTCTTGGAGATGGTGTTGATGACGGAGGATTCTGAGTCGATACTCTCGTCTCAGGTTCTTTACGAGTAGTTCTTAGAACGGTCTTGCTTGAAGAGCCGATACCATTGTATGAAGGATTGTTTGCCATATAATAAAGTTTTTTATTTACAAAGGTACAATTTCTACCTCAATTATGTGCATCGTTTGTCTTAAAACATGCTAAATTTACAACAAATTGTCCTTCAACTATCATCTTGAAGTCACAAACAGAGTCATACCTGCGATCAGACAATACTTGTATATGAAGAATATCCTAAATAATCACATTCTGTTTAATCGCTGCAATACTGACAATCAGCCTTCTTACAGGAACAAACAATTCTTGTAAACGGGGTTACATAATCTTCGACCGCATCGACATACATTGCGAGATACAGCCTGTGCCCTTCGCACAACTGTCGCAGATGCAGCCGGGCGAACCGAGTGCCGTCATTCGCGAAAGGGTTGTCAGGGCCAGGAAGATACAAGAAGAACGTTTCCGTCCCTATCCCGGCATACACAACAATGCTATGATGACGGAAAGGATGCTCCACACATTTGCCGAACCCGATGCAGCATCCATGGACATGCTGCGTATGGCAATGGAACGCCTCAAACTCAGTGCCCGTGCCTATAGCCGCATCTTGAAGGTGGCACGCACCATCGCCGACCTAGAAGGCAGCGAAAAAGTCCAGAGCCACCACATTGCCGAAGCCATCGGCTACCGTAGTCTGGACCGCGGCGACTGGGCAGAAAGAGGGGTGTAACCTCCTGAAGACGTTCGCCCCTCTTTGCAAAGGATTCCACACCCAAAAGCAAGAAAAAACAACCTCAATGCAAGAGGTCTGAAAAACACACGAGAGAACTTCGAAAACTTCTGCAGTGAAGTTGCCCAACTTCTCTGCAGAAGTTTGTCAATTACTCACGAGAAGTTTTACAAGCCGACGAGTGGCAGATTTTTGCCCCTGCAGTCCACTTGGCAAAATGGACGCGTCCGTTTGGACAAGCGGACTGTTGTGTTTGTGTCTTCCTGTTTTTGGTTGTCGGTTTGGAGACTTAATCCGACATGCAGTTTTCCGGTTTCTGTCTTATTCCCATACCTGATTGACCGTTTAAATCCTTAATCCCATAATTGCTTTTCAATCGGTTGTTTTGTTGCGGTTGTTGTATCCAAGCATGTCGTTTCTTAGGCTGTGCCTTACAATGCCTATCGGGATTTCTGCAACAAAGGCAGTTATAGTTTTTCACCTTCTGTCTGTATTCTTGCCCGTTTTACGGTTTGTTCCTTTCTGCTGCTCCACATCTTGCGGATTTGCCCCCTTAAAGCCTGCTGTCTGTTTGGGTATCGTCGTGTTGATGCTCACGTGAGGTCTGTGGTTATTGTAAAAGTCCACGCTTTTCCTATATGCCATAGTTAACCGAGAATAAACATATCCAGGCCGGGCTTTGACTGGTAGGGGAACAAGGAAGGAGGAACTATGCCGAAGCGTTTACCGTTGTTGCTGCCGGTTTTGGGAACTGACGTTTCCCTTTGGTCAGGCTGTTATTGGAGATTCTCTAATTGTACAAGGCAAGAAGGGGACTCTTGCCAAAGCCCTCAAAAGCAAGAAGTTTATTAATACTGCCAACATCAAAGTTGCTGTCGAAATGGGAGTGTAAGACTTTCTCGACAGGTTTTTGTCCTACCGGAGTAATTTTTGCTTTCAACAAGGCCCGTTACCGGCTTTCATTTCTTTTCCGAAAAGAACCTCAACACCTGATGTGGCTGCACATTTTTCATGACAACCTTACATTCTGAATCAAGAATGTAAATAACAGGTAATCCTTTTATCTCGTACAATTGCTTGTCGTAAATAACCATCTTTTCATCACAGGCATCAATCCACCCATCCGGAGCAGATGATTTCTCCCATACCTTAGTCTTTCCCTCCACACATACAGACAGAACTGTAAGTCTTTTATCATCAACCATATCCTTGATGATTGCAGAAGCAGCAAGTTGCTCTTTTGCATCCATACATACGTTACAATCCGGGTCGCCAAACAATAACAACACATATTCACCACCACAAACATCCCATAATTCACCTCTCATGCCATTGCGACACAAGTATGTGAAATTGGCAGCCCTGGTGCCTAAGCGGTTTTTCTTTGCCATCTTAAGGTCAAACTTATACTCTCCCTTATCCAATTCAGACAAGCCTTTGCTTGCAACCACCTTCTCAAGCATAAGCAAGTACAAATCCTCATTGTAAACCGGAGACAGCGGTTCTGAAAGATATTTTTCTGCCAATGCAACGAAATAAGGCGTCATCTTGGGATTGGTATTCATTCGTGCCACCAAAGCCTCAAAAGCCGCCTCACGCTGAGTGACATAAGGCATGATACTTATAAAATTGGAGAAACCTTGTTCCGACACGTCCTTATTCCCAATAAGCCCATTGTCTGAAAATTCATACAAGTCCCAATAATGCAAAGCCAAATAGTTAGCCCTTGCCTCCGGGGTTTTGATAGTAGAAGGCACCACAGGAAGAGGGAACGAGTCTTTTTGCGCCTGTAGCACAACAGACGCAAACATCACAAAAAGAAATATGATTGCGAAACGGGGAAATCTCATATAATGATATTTTTTCTTTGCAATATTACAAAAAAAACACAACATTCAATACCTTTGAGAGAAAAAATCGTCCGGCTCCGCTTAAGCAAAGCCGGACGATTAAGGTATCATGCAATCGCAGAAGGATTAAATTGACACATTCAAAACCACGTTAGGCGAATTGAAAAGTTCATTCAGACTACCAATCTTACAATCATAGTCGACACCACCAATGTTAAAATTAAACTCTATTTCGTCCATAGTCCAATTGGATTCATATTCAGAGCGGAGATTAAGGCTATATTTGCCGTCTTCGGTGACTTCTATTGAACCGATACGCACATTGTCCTTAGAGCGGGCAAATGCCACAAACGCATCCTTAGGCACGTCATGAAGCGAACCTCCATCATTGTACTGAATCGTGCCGGTGATTTTTTTGTTCCGCAATCTGAACACCTTGTCGTAAAACACCACCTTCTCTTTATTAGAACTAATCTTAATGTCACCGGCAGCGGTCACTCTGTTCGTCTTAAAAGGAAGGGTCTTACGCTCGCCGGCCTGGCTTGAAGCAGAATTGTCCTTTAACAGAGCCTCCCCTGTTCCGAAATTGCGCTCCGCATCACGCGTAGATTCAACTTTATATACAAAGCGACCATTGACTGTAGGATGGGCAAACAGTTTGGCGTCTGTAAGGTTGAAGGTGGCAAGACGGCTCTCGTCGATGGTCAGCATAGGCGCATCTATATAGATTTCGAAAGACTCGCCGAACGGGTCTACACACGCTCCATCTGAACCCTCAAAACTTGTGACATCGAAAGATATGTCCACATTCTGGTTTGGCTGATATGTCAGTTCTATATTACTCACGTTCTCTTCATTCTGTCCTGTCGTATTCTCTCCCATACCATTTACACGTGCTGCAAAGCGGAAAGGACGGTATGTGGCAAGTTCGAAGATTACAGAACGATAGGAATTACCCGTATATGCTGCTCCGGCATTTGCAGGGAGTGCAGAGGGATTCTCGTTTGTATTAGACGCTATTCGCACCACATCATCACTCTCCGGCCTGTTCGTTTTCAAATGCAGAGCATAATGGCCTGTATTTCCCGAAACAGGATTCTTTGGCATGAACATCACCACACGTCCGTTGGTCGACGTTTCCCAATAACTCTCGTTCACTTCATAGTAATTGCATTCACGAGTCAATCCGCCAGGAATCGGTTCGTCATCAGCATAATGGTCAAGAGTCTTGGAATAAAGGAGGAACTCATCATTCTCTTCCACATTTATCGCAACAGGAGGATTTGTTGAGTTGTCCATCATGACCATGTTAAAATCAACGTGCGCATAACGTTTTTTAGGCACAAGTTTGTAAAAGACATACTCATCCTTGGCATATGTTCCTCCTGACGAACTGCCATGAAATTCATTGAGCCCGCTTACGGTTATTGTCCGTTGGTATCCTGAGAATTCAAATGTCTTTTCCAGTGTCTCAAAATGTTTAGCCTCAAGCCAAATGCTCTCTTTGTCACCATCTTCATGGGTCAGGATATTTTCGAAATAGACTCTATGGACGCCCGGCCCTTCTACAATATATTCATACTTGTAGTCATGGTTTGCATAATCAGCACCGAACCACTCGTCATCGCCCTTGCGTATGACAGGCAGTTGCATACCAGAAGCGGAACGCACATCCAGACTATTCACCGTAATCAAGACAGGGAATGGATAAAGTACATGCGGACACTCCTCTGGTATCGTAAATTTCACTGTAACGAACTGGCCTGTTGTACCTCCATACACCTGTGTTCCCACCCATGCAGGAGTAAACGTCTGTGTCCTGATTACATTTATCTCGATTGTCCTTTGCAAGCGGCCTTTCTTGACCAACAAAGTGCCCGTCTGCACGTCTTTAGCCATCGGGTTCAATCTTATTGTCACACACCCTTCTCCCACATTTCCATTGACCGCAAACTCATGACTGACAAAATTATGCTGCGCCACGTCATTATCACCTAACCATGAAACATTGGCAATATCCTCAGCAGTCAAAGTTCCTGTTTTGCTTGTCACTGTATAATACACATTGTAGTTCGCACCTGCCTTGTCTGCTCCAAGAACAAGTCCAGTTTCTTTGACTTCAAGTTTGAAAGTATCATCCTCTACAGCCTTTACCCAACTATCTATACTTATCCACACATTGTTGGTAAAAGGAGCCTCGAGAGCCTCTGCAAAAGTTTCACTGCCATGCGTCAACTCTCCACTTATATTAAGCACATACGAATGATTGCGACGAATCATCAGTTGCTCTCCTTCCGCATCAACAAGAGCCACACGGTAGTATTTTTCCTGCGTCTCACCCCGAGGAACGCCTCGTATGATTACGCTGACGGGATTGTCTATAGAATTTTTATGTTCAAATATATAATCTTCCTCCTTGGTATTGACTTCCTCAATATCACTCATCATCACAGTATTGTGCGGAAGCGTTACATACGGTGTTGTTCCAGGCCACACAAAACCTTCATCATTAGAATACGGTGCGACAGTCCCGAACGCATGGATGTTTGTTGTGACAAAACCTGTAACCTGTATATAAGAGGTATTCCAATCTGCAATTGAAACCTTAGCCTGATTACGAATAAGAACCAATCCATTTGGCAATTTGGCCAATTCACTCTTCAAATCCGGTCCATTGCCGCTTGCCTCAAAACGCGCCCAATAAACCAACATACCTGAGGCACCTTCCATATCTGCAAGAACAGAGGCCTCCGTCTTGTTTATGAAATCCTCATTGGAAAAAAGTCCCGGATTTTGATTTGCAACGAAATGTACTATCTGGGTCTCCTCAGGAATAATCGCATCAAATGTTCCGCTTGTTCCTGTTTTCTTTGTAAGTGTTGCCTCAACAGTAGTAATAAACAAACCATAAGGATTGAAACAGAACAATATCATATTGTGCACATCAACGCCGTCCGGATCGACGCTACGCACTTTCACCGCCTCCATTTCACTTATCTCTGCATCAAAACTGATTCTGACATAGCCCTCTGGAACACCATATTGTTCCGGTGCCGTATACCAATCATCGTCGGTACATGAAACGAAGCCGATAAAACAGCAAAACACTATCGTCAGTATGCTAAAAATCCTCATTTTCATAATACAACCTTTATCCTTGTTTTTAATAAACATATTTACTTATTTCTCGTAAGCATCACGCACGCATCGTATAGCCGAAGTGTTTGTGTTGTTATTATTGCCTTGTCTGTTATACGAAGGACCATTTGCGGACATGTAGTAATAACCATTTAGCAGATAGTCTATCGCATCGGCATTAGCATTTGGACCACCCTGTAAATCAATAATGATGTCCAACTCTGCTCGTGTAGGGACTCTCCAATCATCAAGAACGACCTTGTTGCCATTTTCATCCTTGTATACCTCTACATAATTAAGACAATGCTCACGGAAAATCTCAAGACGATCGGGAATGCTATTGCCATTATAATCATCAGAATCCTTTACACTGGAAAGGTTTCCGTAAGAAGAGTAGATTGCACCCAAGCGTGAAGCAATCATGAAAGACGGAGAAACAAGTTCCGCATTGTCAGCACCAAAGTCCGTATAGCCGTTTTCATCCATACGTGGCCGACCCACCTTATACTCATCTGAAGTGGCAGTAACCCTAATGTGATACATGCGGGCATTGGTATTACTCTCACACCGACCAGCATTTCTTGCTGCGGTTCCATTAATATCCCATTCATAGAAAGAGGTTGTGGACTTGCCCGTTTCCTCATCATAATAAGACACAAACTTTGAATGCCAAAAGGAGCGATCATAAACGGCCCTATCATAACTGTTGTTACTATAAGAATACGTGTTATTCCATGTAGTACCAGGGAGTCCAACCGACACGTATTGTCCGGCACCTTTATTCTCATAAGTAGTCACTTCGCCTGTTAATGTTTTAAAGTCGTCTCTATAAGAATACCACCCCTGCTGATTTGTTACATATATCAGAGGATACTGCTCTACAACCACAGTTTCTTCCAGCCCATCCTCATTAATGACTGTAAGTTTGAAATAACGGATAGTATTATTAGTTGGAATAGGACTCACAACCTTTATATTACCTGACACTCCGCCGTCTGTCGTACTATAAATGCCACCGCCCTGATAGTTGACTTTCTGACCAAACTTGTCAATAAAATATGGCTCTACTGCAGTAACTGTAATCTTCGACGAGGATGAAAATTGCAATGTTACCGAATCTACCGACACATTATACATTTTCATCGTATCGCGGTTCACCGTCAGAAATTTAGGGGAGTTCTCTCCATTTACGTCCACATTAACCACATCCCAATCACGAACAGAATACTCCAAATTTTCTATTTCCACTGGCACCGACTCTTCCTCAGCCCCAGGAGCATTAATTGTGCCCGTAACAGCATAGTAATGATTACGCTCAAACTTGGAGTCCTTGCTCATGGCAATCTGATAATAACTGTTCTCATACTCCACACCATCATACGTAACTGGAATGTTCACAATAAGCGAGGTACCCTTTTCGTAGAAACTTTTACCATCCCAACTATGTGCATAAACATAGGCAACAACCTCTATAACATTGTCACTCCAATTGAAATACTCTCCTGTAGTCTTGTCTGGCGTCCGCAGTTCTGAATAAGGTGCAATAGGCGTAAGCACATTTGTCACATATGGCAGATTACGAACATAATAGCCTTCATGACCATTTCGGTTGAAGGTCACCTTGTCGCCCTTTAAAAGCCTGAGTACAACCTTCGCAGCCGCCCGACGCAAATTCACCTTCAATTCAGTATTTTCCCTATCATTCCCTTCATAAAGAACAACCGGAGTAGGCGTAGCAGGTTCAGAACCTGATTTCATGAATGCCGCGCCATCCATCAGGAAATGAGTCGGTGCACCATCAACTGTTGTCCCCGTAATGTGCAAACGTTCATCGACCTGTGTCATTTTCACAAAATCTGTCACTGTTAAAAGCCCTGAGAAGTCAGTTGCCGGACGAGTGCTATTCGCTATGACATATACGAAATACTTGTCATCCTCGACAAATATGTTTTTACGCTTAGCCTTCAGCCTAACAGTTCCAGCAGGAGCGTTCACGCTAATTCTTTCACTATACTTAAACGTACCGTCCTCGGCGAAAATCACCACATCAAGATGTCTTACCGAGTCCTCTACAGAGTTATCACTTACAGTAGCACGCGTAAGCAATCTGTTGGACGACACATCTATCGTTATACAGTCAGAACCTACCGGAGCGGTTTCAAAATCCAAATCATCGTTGCTGCACGACTGCACAATCGCAGTGAACAGGGCAAATATCAGGAAATACAATAGACGTTTCATATTGATTATTTTTAATTCTGCTTTATTTCTATTATTTTAGGATCACTGCCACTATTTGGCCATGCTATTTCGTCAGTCTTTCCATTGATGAACAGATACATCGACATTCCAGAAGGCATCCAATTTTGCTTGTATGTAATGCCAAATCTCACAACATCACCAACATTGGCTGGGTCGAGAGGTATGACTTTTATGTTATACCATGTATCAGCTGCCACCCATTGATTCGGATCTGTTATCTCAACACCAGATATATTGTAAACCCTGATAGAGTATTCCGTATCAGCCTTATCCACAACAGGAGTCCAGACTTGACCCACTGGTTCACTCATTCTAAACCACACTGAGAATGCACCTGCCATAGGATTCAGATTATCGTATGTCATAACAGGTTCTGTTGTTATCAACTCTGTCGGATTCAAATAATCTGGAACTACAGGATTGTGATAAGTAGGGTATTCAAAAGTTCCTCTATCCCAGACGCCACCGTCTTCCCAATCAAGAACCTCATAGTCTATTTCAATGAATGCGCCTATACCTACTATATTAAAGCGGTAAATATGGTTTCGTACTATATTACCCTCAGAGCCTTCGATTGGATAACCGTCTGCATCATACCTTCCAAACTGTATTGCATCTGTAAACACAAGTGGAGAAGACGATCCGTCGCTTAGTGTAACACTCAACTTTGGACGATTTGTTGCTGTATGAAGTACATTAAATTCCGGAATATAGAGCCAATGAGCCTTGCCACCCACAACCTCTGTGAATTCAAGATTTCCAGATTTGTGACTATGATATGCATTCAAACAGTCTTCCTGATCAATGTCAAGTGTATTTGCCACTTTGTCCCATCCTGACGGTAAGCAATAGCCCATATCATTATAATGGTTTATGCTTGCATTTTCAAGCGTAAAGCCTTTAGCCAACATTTCGTCGCTCAATACCACCTCAACTTTTGAAACCGCACGCAACATCATAATATCGCCCATGTCCTGTAATTCTTCTCCGCCCATAATCATTTGCTTAACGCCCCACATTGGAACATATCCTTCTGGGTAGACAATGTCATCGAGAGAATAAAACAGAGTGCCCAAATTCGCCACAGCATCTGCACAATTGGCAAGGACTACAACTTTATAAGTTGTTCCTTCTGTAAGATGCAAATCTGTAATATCACCTGCAAAACGATATTCTGTTGAACTTGTCGGCCAATGCATCAAACTGCTAACCTTCCCGACAAAATTATTATTGTTTGTATAGAAAAGCACTTGCATACCTTCCAGGGCTATACGACTGTCAAAAGATGTACCGATATCGGTAACGTAGGAGTCGCTCCATGCTGCTCTCGTCTTGCGTTGAGCATCATCGATAGTCAACGTAAAGGACACCTTGCGTACTGCACCTTCGTCAGTGTTGCAAAAACCTTCGTCGTTGATTGAGTCGCACGACGTAAAGAAGCAAGCCGACAAAACAACTATTATATATGATAACTTCTTTAGCATAGCACTACTTTATTGTTTGATTATTCAAAACTACTCTCCAAGAATTTACAATAATCGTAGAGGACACCCAATCGCCTGATTCATCAAGAAAGAATGTCATATTGTACTCATCCTGACGATCAAGGTATTCCTGATCATCCATTGCCCGCTTATAATAGCCCTTAACAAGCAACGCATAGTCTACAATCGGAACAGAAAGGACCACCTTATCTTCCACCAAGTTCCTCACTACAAGAATCGGACGAGCGTCGGCCATCAAACGGCCTGTTGTCATTTCCGCCACAGCAACACCCACAGAAGTCGCACGAGTCTTGCCATTATAGATGTCGGCATCGACATCTGCACTACCAGCCACCAAACTCCAAGGTTTATAAACCATAAGTTCGTCTTCTAACAAAGAATTGTCATAATCCATAAAACCATTGTAGTCCTGTATCTCAAATGAAAACTGTTCAGGGTCAACATCCTCGCCAGATAGTTGCTGCAAAACAACACGCACAACATTTGTATTCTTCGTCAAGGAAATTGTTTCGTAATGAGTACCTGGAACATCCGTAAACTTCACATCTAACATACCATGATAAAGCGGAGCAAGATCCCTATCCACAACGCCTACTCCATTAGCACTAACGCGGTTCATACAACAAGTAAGTTCCTCCTTTTGGGTTATACCTACAACTGCCTCTGGAATAGTGAAAGACTCTCCACTCCCCACTCCGCACCATGCAAGCATCTCATAATTACCTGGCTGCAGTTCAACAGGCATCGCATAATTGGGGTTTGCAAGAACTTCACCGCTTTCAACACCTTGGAACATCAAAGTTCCGGTTTCGTCAAACACAAAAAGTGCTACAGAAGTTACTTCATTGCTGAATGCATCAGCGAATTTCATGTTCTTGTCGTACTTAAACTTGATTCTGTAATTCACAGAGCAATCACCTTCGTCATCGTATATTAAACTATCGTCGCATGACCAGAACGTAAGTGCCATTAAAGCCACCAGTACTCCTAACCTGTTTAATAAAAATAATTTGTTCATAGTTTTATGTTTTTATATTTTATTCCGTACGTTATAATTTGCACAGTCGAAAAATTCCAATCAGGTGGAAACCTTGCTGAGGTTTCATTTGCATGTTTCTCTTTGCACCAACACGCTAAGTGCTTTTGTAATTTTGAGTTATTTAAACCTTGTTTTTTAATAAACTCGTTTTGTTATAAAATAAGGGTGGTTATGTAGTGTGGGGTCGCCCCCACACTACTATAAATAATTAAAAGAAATTACTGCAATGTTACATTCTGATTTACAAGTTTCCAAGAGAGGACATTAATCTGAGCAGCGATGAATGCCTCTGAATCCTCTGGCTTGATAGGCTCTTCAACATCATTGTCACCATCATAAACAGGAGTACCAAGACCTTTGATGTCTTCAACATTGATTGCATAAGTATGGTTACGAACCACACCATTGATATTCTTTGTTCCGAGATGTTCAATGTCTACAATATAGTATCCCATACCGTTCCAAACTTGTGCCTTCTCCAAAGTAGCGAGTTTCGCATTGATATTAGCAGTTGTCTCGGGATCGTAAGTTGCGCCGTTCTTGATTGTCCAAGTAAGTGCTTCTGCTGCAGTTGTAAGTTTGTATGTCACCTTATAACTGTCATGGCCTACAGTTCCTGCAGCAACGAGTTCGATGTGTTCAGGAGCGATAGAAGTCTTAGTACCTGCGTCGTCATAATAATAAGTCGCAGCCAAAGAGTTTGCAATGCTATTCTTCAATCCATCTATTGTCATCATATCTGCAAAAAGTTTTACCACATCTACAGGATTGTCATTTCCATCCACAAATTTCACTGCCACGAGAGCCTTTGTGTTATCGCCTGTAACATCACTTGTATTCTCAAGGCAATAGTCAGCAGCGTCTACAGTATTGGAAAGACTGTTCCATGAGAAATTCTTCTTCATAATCACAGAACCTGTTGCTTCCACTGACTGTGCCCAATATGAGCGATAATATGGTTCGTCATTCCATGTAAAGCCAAGAGTACCATTGTCCCAAGATGTGTCAATAGTCTTCACCATGTTAGAGTGACTGATAGTAGTGTTGATGTCCCAACCCTGAACTACAGCATACACATTGCCACCTGATGCACCTGGGTTTGCAACACCTGTGTCATACTTCGCGCCGCTCTGAGTCAAAGTCACCTTTGCAGCCACACGCTCAACATATACTTTAACTGGTTTGCCGAGCGCTAAAGCATCTGCTGCTGAAGAAGCAATGTTTGCAGCCGTGATAGGAGTTGCATCAACTACGTTTGAACCGCTTGCATACACAGAGTTACTCATTATGAAACCATTTGTTCCTTGGAGTTTAGCCTCCTCAACGAGTGTTGTCTTAAGATCGGCAAGACTGAGGGACGCACCACTGTAGTCCCAGTTAAGAACCGCCACGAGATATGCAGGAATCTCACCCTTGCTGTTCTTGATAGCCAACACTGCATCTGTCAATGTCTCAACATTAGGGTTCTCTGAACCGCCATTGTCTGAGATATTTCTAACAAGATAATTCACATTTGGTGCATCCGTTGGATCTAGAGATTCTGCATTAACGTTAAAAGCACCACCGCTATTATTGAAGAAGAAGAAGTGTGCTGCTGTCACTTTCTGCTCCTCTGCAGTACCTTCAGCGAAACCACCGTCAGAAGCTCTTGTTCCTGATTCGTAAACAGAATTCACGTGTACATTAAGGTAAGAAGTTTCAATTTCCCCTCCACTAGGAGTTGGAATATTCTCTTCAACCACATCGTTTGTACAACTTACAAACATACCAGCAGCCAATAGGGCCAATAAAATTTTGTTAACTTTCATAATTTAATTTTTTAGGAGTTAATGATGTTAATGTTTAATTCTATAATTAATTTATTTCATTTCATTTACTTGATTAATCGCATCCTGGGCTTCAGCCACTCCCTGTTTCTTTGCAGACGTTAGCAACTCCAAAGCATTGTCATAATCTTTAATAAATGCTGCATACAATCCGCGTGCATAAGTAGCCTCAGGAGAAGTACCTGCCTTTTTCAGATGAGGTTCCGCACTTGCGAAGTCATTGTTCTGCATTTCTGATATTGCAGCATTAAGATTTGCAACAGGGTCATTAGGATACATTCGCACCGCTGTTTCAAATATATCATTGAGTTCACGAGCATCACTACCATATTCATTAGCCAGAATGTAGAACTCTTCAAGACTGAGTTTCTGCGGACTTTCAGCAAAAACTTTCTTGATTTCATCAACATCCTTGTAGTTACGGATGCTGTACTCAACCTTATAGTCAGAGTGCCGGAGAGTTGGGTAACAATTTGCCAACAGATGTAAATAGTCGTTTCCGTATTTTCTGATAGCATATTCCTTACTGTCTGGTTCGAGATCACTGTCAATGAGTTTGATAATCTCGTCTTTGTTCACAAGATCTGAAGCAATTACATAATTTCTCAAACCTGCCCAATCTTCTGGTTCATAAGAAGTCTTTATGAAATCAGGTTCGAAATCATACAGGTTCTGAACATGTTTCTTGAGTGCTTCTGTACGTTCCTTTGCAAGGCGCTCATTGTTCTTATAAGAACCCTCTGGAGATGCGAAACCCTTGATTGAAACCGATGTGAGAGTAATGTCTGCATCGGTTTTGACAGAATCAATTGTGGCCTGTATCTTTGCAATTTCAACCTTGTTGTTACGATAGTTTGGATTGATGTTTGTTCTGTTTATAACAAAATCTATATATGCACTACCACTCAACGAACGGGTCTTAACCATCTCTGTCACAGGGCGAACATAAACAAATTTGGGTGAGAACACCATTTCCTTAAAACTGGCCATCTGAGAGAACTGCTCATCTACTACCTTGTTGCAGCAACCATAATCGCTACGGTGAAGCAAAAGATATGATCCGTTCATCCACTGAGAATATGGAACCATCACATTATACTCCATATTTTCAGGACGCTCAGAGGCACGATAGGTTTTGCCATTTTCAGCAATGATGCTCTTGTCGTTACGCACATAGTAATAGTAGCGACGACGACCATAGATTCCTATTGAAGACAGTTCCAGACTGTCCTTCCCATTCACAATCATCGGTGTGAAGAGCACGGCTCTGTTAGACGGCATGTCAAGTGTGGTGAAATCCATATTCATCTTAACAGCCATGTATTCACCTTGACGCTTCATCTGTAAATTTTCAACCTTTACTCCATCAATGCTCTGTGCTTTCACACCTGTAGTAGCGATGAGCAAAGCGATTAAAATTGATAATATACGTTTCATCGTTATCTGTTTTTATTAAAATACATAAACTAAATTAATCGCAGCCTTTGTAGGACCTACATAGTGGTGGTCTTCATCCTCTTCCACTTTCCTGCCACAACCTGCACATTCGAATCTGTCGTACTGAGTATAACTATATCCGAAGCCCAATTCCGCCTCAAGATTCCAGTGCTTGCCAAGAACCCAAGTGTAGCCATAGGCCAAACCTACGCCTGTAAACCATCCCTGGAAACGGCTGTCGCTCAATCGGGAAAAGTCCGTTCCGAGAAAAGAGATGCTGTTCTTCAAACCGCCTACATTATACTGTCCGCCGTGAAGATGCACCCCGAAAAAATGACCTGCAAATCGGTCGCAAAGCCAATATCTTAATTCCGGCTGCGCAAACCAATGTTTCCATTTGCGACCTTGTGACATGTTCCAACCGTTGAAATTTCCCGACAAATCAATTGTCCACCTTGGTGCCACACCGATTTCTACACCGACATTGACATTTGCTGTTGCATCATACACAAGATTAGTTTTGATTGCAACGTCTTGTGCTTTCATCTCTTGGGCAAAAAAGAGTCCCAAAGTCAGAAGCAACAAATACCTTAGTTTTTTACATTCACTCATATCACTTATTTTTTAGTTTTGTTATTTCCTTTTCTATATATAATATATCACCATAAACACAGAGCCCGTCTCACCTTGGCAAATGCAAAATTACTTTTATTCCAAACAGAAGCGTTTTCTCCTAAATGAAAAGAAATTCTCATGCGTTGAAAACATTTGTCCAGCGGTTTAAAAATCTTTCTTTTCAATAAAAAACCTTTACCTTAGATGTATACATCGATGGGAAAACCCCGATGTTTACTGGCTTTCTGCCGCATTAATCCGATTATTGTACTTTGCGACAGTCATTAATTGGGCTGACAAAAATTTCCCGCTTTCACAACCCAACTCTGCATTTTCTGCAAACGCCTGCCATCCACCCTGGAGCAGACGTATATATGTATTTCTGAGATTTCCACACAAACTTTCCAGTTCTTCTATGCTTGCCTCTTTTTTGCCGACCATCTCCTTGAGAGCGTCTGCCTGTTCCTGAAAACGCAGAAAAGCCTCACAATCTAATTGTAAATGATAGGGCGAGAATGCAAACAGGTTTGAACAGGTCGCTTCACAGAAGTCCGAAAAATCCCTTGCATCCTTGACACATGCAAGTTTGCTCGAGACTGGCATAAGACCTTTTTCCGTAACATTGTAATTCGCATTCATAATTTATATTAATTTTGATATGCAAAGAAAGCGAATAAGAAAAACTCTTCGTTATCAGTAAATTGATTTTATTTTCCCGTGCTTTTATTTCCATTTCCTCTAAGTGTAGAAATGCCCGATACGGTAAAATTCATGAGAGTTAAGCAAAAAGACCGCAGACAAACTTATGGATTATCGCCAATTTACTCCTCGGTTATAACCTCTCCAACTAAACCGCCACAACATACAAGAACCAACTTCGAAACCATTTATATTATACGTCTATAGTGTTAATATATGATAAAATTATGGCGAAACAAAAGGGAAAACCGCTCGAATTTGTAAAAAAACGTTTAATTTTGTAGCGTAAAAGCAAGGACACCGCACGTCACGATGCCCATATATGTCATATATGGAACAATATCATAAACTTTTCTTTGCAGCAACCCTGTCTCTAATTGTTGTAAGTCTATTCGCCTGGATTATCAAATGGTTTTATCGTCCACGGGCTTATAAGGAACATTTCAACCAACTCTTCCCCGGACAATTCTACATCGGACTATTGTTTTTGATACAAGTTTTAGAACTGCCTTATTTATTGGATATGGCAGACGTTAAGTCTTTACGTTATGCCAATGCATTCTCCCTGCTTCTTGCGCCATCGTTGATGCTAATAATCTGCCGCAAGTTCTTTTTCCCACGCGAAAACTTTCGCTTTAAGGGGATATACATGTTTCTGCCTGCATTCATATTCCTCATCATATTCCTGCTCAGGTCGGTTGGCATATTGTCTTTTTCCGAAACAGGAAGAAACATAGTTATCTATTCTGCCGTAGCAATATTTGCATGGTTCTTCTTCCTTACCATACGGATGGCCTTAAGAATAGGCAGGGTAACAACAGGAATAGAACTATTGGAGTATTCCGACGAAAGCGACTATACGAAAACTTTTGCCAACTATGTGCAGTGGTTACCGACAAGTCTCTGTGTCATATCGCTTGTAAACTATCTATGCAATGACCAATGGGTAAAATTTTCGTACGACATAATTTGCATCGCCGCCACTGTGGGATTTGTAATGCTCACGCTTGACCCTTGGCGCGAAGTTGAATACATCGAGCAAAAACTGGTGCTTGATGACATTTCCGATGCAGAATCGTCAAAATCCAAATGGAGAATGTCTGAATCAAGATACATTGCCCTCAGAGACAATATGATAGAACTTTTTGAAGAAAAGAGAATATACCTCACCCCACATCTTTCGCTCGACATGCTGCTCAAGGAACTGTTAACCAACAGGAACTACCTGTGTGAAACCACAGCACGCAGTGGGTTTAAATCGTTTTACGACATAGTGAATCACTACAGGGTAAAATATGCCATCAACCTCATCAAGACAGAACCCCAATCAAAAATGATAGATATCGCTTTTCGAAGTGGTTTTGCCTCTGCCGCATCAATGAACAAAGCGTTTACACAACAAGGATTGCCAACACCATCGAAACACAGAAACCCATCTTGAATTATTTGCAGGCAAACCACCCGATAATATGAAAAGACAGACCCCCATGGAGGCTGCAGCCGACGCCATCCTTGCCGAATACGAGAAGATGACGAAATAAGAAAAAAACACACAAGAGAACTTGCCCGACTTCTGCAGTGAAGTCGGGCAAGTTCTCTGCAGAAGTTGGGTAATTACTCTGGAGTGGTTTTTCTGGCAAATTCGTGGGGGCGTACAGGTCCACGCGTCCATTGGGACAAGTGGACTGCTGGTTTGTAGTTTTTCGAGGGCATGACATCATGTTGCTACGTAGCAAAAACATAAAAAAACATCTGCCACAAGCCGTGTAGTATAAAGTTTTTTCTATCTTTGCACACTGACAGTAAACCGGGAAGGACTTCCTTCCACCGAAACATGATCTACATGAAGAAGATTCTTTTTGTTTGCCATGGCAACATTTGCCGCAGTCCGATGGCTGAATTCGTAATGAAAGACCTTGTGAAGAAGGCTGGCAGGGAGGCTGAGTTCTACATAGAATCGGCTGCCACATCGACGGAAGAGATTGGCAACGACGTCTATCCTGCCACTCGCAGGAAACTTGCCGAGCATGGCATTGCCTGCAGTGGCAAGAGGGCCCGACAGATGACGCGCAACGACTACGACCGTTTCGACCTGCTTGTGGGCATGGACTCCTGGAACATACGTAATATGAAAGCCATCTGCGTCGACGACACAGATGGCAAGATTGTTCGTTTGCTGGACCTTACCGACAGGCCTGGCGATGTTGCCGACCCCTGGTACACGGGCGATTTCGACGCTACGTGGCGCGATGTTCTTGAGGGCTGCCGCTGTCTGCTCAAACGTCTGGAGTGACGAGGGGCTGCGGCTTCATCGGCTACTTCACGCCATAGGCGCGCTTCAGGTCTTGTGAGATATTGATGATGAAGTCGCCCATGCGCTCCAGAGCATTCAGTATGTCCATGTAGTAAACGCTGGTCTGATAGTTTCTTCCATCGTTCTCCAACTCTTCTATCTCTGCATCGCGCAGGTTGCTCCTCAGGCGATTGATGCGTTCCTCGGCATTGTAGGCATTGGTGATGTCTGTAAGCGTGCCGTTGTGTGCCGCTTCGAGATTGTGGAGCATGGCGGCATAGGCGGCGTCCACGGCGTCGGTCATGTCCTGAAGTTTCTTGATGGTGGCGTCGTCGAAACTCTTGCGATGGATGTTTCTGCGCGAGAGGATACGGCTGATGGCCTCTCCTGAGTCGCCCAGAGACTCCAGTTCGCCGATAATCTTATACATGGCCTTTACCCTCACCGAGGTGGATGTGCTGATGTCGCCTGCAGAGAGTGCGTTCAGGAAAGCGGCAATCTCGTACTCCATCTTGTCGGAGTTCTCCTCGTTGCCCACCAGTTTGGTACGCAGTTCCTCGAAAGCATCGGCGTCTTTCTCTGCAATGGCAGACCTCACATAGCCAAGCCCCTTCCTGGAAGCCTGCGCGAAATTGACGATTTCGTCGAATGCCTGTGCCGTAGCAAGTTCGGGAGTTGCAAGCGGTCCGGCAGAGATGTACTTCAACTTGAATGCTTCGTCTTCCTGGTTCTTTGGCATCTTGATGATGCAGGTCACCGCACGCTCTATGTACCTTATGAACCATATCAGGATGAACGTATTGAAGGTGTTGAACAACGTGTGGAGCATGGAGAGGCCATAGAGCGCAGCCGTACCGCTCGGAGCCGCAGAGGCCGTAACGACGAAACCTTCTGCTGCGGGGTTGGGCAAGCCGAAGAGTTCTATCACCGAACCTACCAACGCAAGAAACGGCTCGAAGAAAAGCAACGCCCAGCACACGCCAAACACATTGAATATCGTATGCGACATGGCTGCACGCTTGGCAAGCGTATTGCCCACAGAGGCAGCAATGTTGGCCGTGATAGTAGTGCCTATGTTCTCGCCAAGCACCATGGCACAGGCCATGTCAAACGGTATCCAGCCCATGCTGAGCATAATCAGCGTGATGGCCATCGTGGCAGAAGAGGACTGAAGTACCAAGGTCAGGACCGTGCCAAAGGCAAGGAATATCAACACAGAGCCGAAACCATAGTTGGACCACGTCTTGACAAAGTCCAAAACTTGAGGCGTCTCGTTCAGGTCCGGCACAGACTCCTTCATGAAAGACAAGCCCAGGAACAACAGGCAAAAGCCTACAATGAGTTCGCCGATGTTCTGTCGCTGATTCTTCTTCGAGTTGGAAAACAGAAAACCTAATGCCATCAGTGGCACAGCAAGGATGGAGATGTCGGACTTGAAGCCAAGCCACGACACAAGCCAAGCCGTAACGGTCGTGCCGATGTTTGCTCCCATAATGACGCCAATGGCCTGCGAAAGCGAAAGCAGACCTGCATTGACAAAACTCACCACCATCACCGTCGTGGCAGAAGACGACTGGATGACAGACGTTATTCCAAGTCCCGTCATGACACCCTTAAAGGGATTCGACGTCATGGCAGAAAGGAAGTTGCGCAATCTGTCGCCGGAAGCCTTCTGAAGTCCCGAACTCATCAAATTCATTCCATACAGGAACATTCCCAATGCTCCAAGTAAAGTGAAAAGTTGAAGTATTCCCATAGTCGTCTTAAGCCATTTGATTTGAAACGAGATACCAGTTGTAAACAACAAAACAGATGAACATCAACAGTCCGCTCAACCTGCCTATCCTGCCGAACAGCCCTATCACAAAAAGCAACACGGCTGCAGCAATCATCACGATGTAGTCAACGTATGTGATGCCGGAGGACGTCAGAGGCATTACCTGAGAACTAAGACCCAGGATGAGTGTAATGTTGAAGATGTTCGAGCCGACGATGTTGCCAAGTGCCATGTCTGTATTCTTCTTCACCGCTGCCGCAACAGAGGCAGCCAACTCGGGCAACGATGTTCCGCAGGCTATAAGCGTGAGCGAAATGAAGGCATTGTCCACACCGAAAGACTTGGCTATGGAAACGGCATTGTCCACAAAGAAGTCGCAACTCGTAATGAGCAGTGCCAGTCCGCCAACAACCTTGAGAACCGCCACCCACAACGAGCCGCCATCGTCGTTGCCTGCAGCCAAAGCAGTTTCCTTCTTGTCGCGAACAAAGGAATACAGCATGTAAAGCGCAAAGACAAGCAACAGCAAAATGCCGTCCAGACGAGCCAATGACGACAGGGAATCATTGAAGCAATTAAACGTAAGAAGCAGGAGGAGAACCGAAACGAATATACATAAAGGCAGTTCAAACCTCATGTTCTTCCTGTCCACCGCAATGGGAAAGAAGATGGCAGTAATGCCTAAAATACCTAACACGTTGAATATGTTGGAGCCGACGACATTGCCTATCGCCACATCTGCATTGCCATTCAGTGCGCCAAGAAAACTTACCACGAACTCCGGCATTGATGTTCCCACTCCTACTATTGCGGCTCCGATGACGAAATCGGACACCTTATACTTTCGGGCAATGGACACTGCCCCACCGACCAGAAGGTCGGCACTGAAGACTATGCCTATCAAGGACACAATCAGTATTATATATTCCATATCTTGAAAGATTACATTTATTCCTGATTGGCTGTACTCATACAGCCGACACTATCATTTAGTGGTTTTGTCTGATGCTTGCACATACGGCAAGCGGTGTGTGGCATTGCTCCGGAAAGAAGGAGGCGTTGCCGCATCAACTTATGGTTGTGCCGCTTGGCTAAATGATGAGTCTGCCAAGACTTATCAGTCTGTGAAAAGGCTTGACGTAGGAATAATGTTTGCGCGGAAGGTCTTTTTTGACGAAAGCGGCCACTTCGACTGCCTTGCCTGCTTTCAGAAAGTCGGAAACACTCTTGTATGCCTTGCCTGTCCGCTTGCCTGCGCTCTGCAAGCGAAAGACGTTTACGGCGGATATGCGGCAAGGCTGATGCAGGTCGATATGTGATAGGGACGTTTCCCAGTTGTGGTAATCCAGTTCGGCAACCAAGGCATACGGCTGACACTCTGCTGCTGTGCTGTCGTTGTTCTCTGCTTTGCTGGCGAAAACGACTGCAATCAGTAGTATTGTCGGTATGAAATACCTTAGTAGTTTGCCTGCAATCATCCTTGTCTTTCTGTTTCCTTTGCAAAGATAAGGTTTTTTGCAATAAGTTGATGCCATTGCCTTGAAAATTATGCGTAAATGTCAATTTGCCGTTCCGGGCAGACATTTAGCCTGCATGCATACGGGTGTTTTCGATTATTATGCTTATCTTTGTGGCACGAACCGAAGGGCAAACGGAGCGACCGGACATTGTGGCTTTTGTTTTTCCGAGCGGGTTCTGATGTTTTACTAACAACGAATTTTATGTCTGACCGACAAGAAGCAGTCCTCGCCTACCTGCGAGAGCATGACATTCCCTTCACTTGTTACAACCATCCCGAAGGCAAGACCATCGAGGAGGCAAAGCGATGGTGGAAGGACGATGGTTCTGTGCACTGCAAGAACATCTTCATGCGCAACCATAAGGGCAATCAGCACTACCTGATTTGCTTCCATTGCGACCACGACTTGGACATCCACGACCTGGAGGCTCGGCTGAAGGGGGCGTTGCAGTCGCAGGGCAAGCCTTCGTGCGGCAAACTTTCTTTTGCTTCGCCCGAACGCATGATGAGGTATCTTGGCCTTGAGCCGGGGAGTGTTTCGCCCTTCGGCCTCATCAACGACGGTGAACATCACGTGCAACTTTTCCTTGATGCGGCTTTGCTCGACGATGGGAATTACCGCAATCCGGACTGCAAGACGCTTTCGTTTCACCCGAACGATTGCCGCGGAACGGTTGTGATTTCGCTTACGGACTTCGAGCGTTATCTTGCCACTCTGGGCAACAGATATGAGTATCTGAGGCTCTATTGAGGTGGTTGTCTTATGCCTGTTTTGGCAAGGCGGGAGGTGAATTGGTGTGTTCCGGCAGATAAAAATGGCGGAAAAGGTGGGTTGTTTGGCGGAAAAGGCATAACTTTGCTAACGAAAAATCTTCATCATCATGAATGAAACGGTTCTTTTTATTACTTTGGGCAGTTCGGCTGTTGTCCATTTTGTCACGACGTGTGTGATGGGTTTGTTTGCACGCCATAGGGTGCAATACTTGTGTTTGGCGTGGGTGAACGGCATCTTCTGCTGTTCTGCTATCGTTGCTTCATTCTTCAGTCGCATCATTGTCAACGGCGAGCCGGGCATCCTCCACCCTGGCATGCTGCTGGCTTTGCTCTGCACGTGCTACTTGCAGAGTATCTATCCGCTGAACATTTCCATGCCGGGCTTTCTGCAATGGGAGCGTATGTGGCGTTATGCGCGCCCCATTCTGGTGTTGCTTGCCATTTATATTGCAGCGGCTGCCATGGGGAGTCGCATTGTGTATATCTACTCGGTGGGCGACCTTCTGGAGAACATTCTCAGCAGCGATATCCTGCTGCGCCTTTGTGCTTTGGGGCTCAGCCTGCTCTACATCATGAACATCTTCCTGCTGCCTCACCGCATGGCGCGGCATGCCAACGTGCCGCACTATCTGCTGGGCTACTGCTTCTTCATGGGTCTGTCGGTGGTGTTCTACACGTATGTTGCCATCGACTTCGACGTCAGGCTGCTGGCTGTCTATGTGATTCTCTTCACGATTCTGAACCTTTATCTGACGTTCCGCACCCTGGAGTCGCTGGCTCTGGAACTGCCACGCCCTGTTATCAAGGAGGTGACGGAGGCTCAGGCGAAGGAGAGCAAGGAATCGGACCAGGATGACTTCAACGAGGCGAACTTGCATCGCTTTGAACGCATCAACTTCTGGATGCAGACACATAAGGAGGAGTGGAAGGACAGCACGTTTGGCCGCGACCGCCTCTGCCAGGAGGTGGGGCTGAACCGCCACCTTGTCCTGCAGAGTGTGCGCAGCCAGGGTTTCAACAACGTACACGACTACATCAGCAGTTTCCGCATTGAGGAACTGAAACGCATGATAAGCCGAGGCGAGGTGAAGGCCATGAGCGACACGCTGAACGCTGGATTCGGCACACTCCAGACGGTGCGTTCCTGCTTCCTGAAGACGGAAGGCATCAAGTTGGACGAATATCTGAAGCAGTTCTCCTAAACGACATTCTCCCCACCCGTCGGGGGCATCATTTCAAAGGGTTAGCCATTATCGTCAGAATGGTTAACCCTTTTTGCAAGAAACCTTAACCATTATAGGCGGAAAGGTTAACCATTGTTGCCAGAAAGGTTAACCATTATTCGGAAGGCCCACAGAGGCCTTTTCCGGCAGACTGGAGGCATGTTGCCGCAGCAGCCGTTGCAGCCACAGCGAGAGGTCTTTGCGTGCAGCAGAAACAGCCTTGCCACTGCAACGCACAGGGCAAAAGAAATCCCCCCACGGACACTGTTGAACTGCACCCCAAAAGTTAGACACAAAACTTTTGGGGTGTTTTATGTACAGACATCATAACTTTGAAGAACGATTAAATATCGTAAGTCGTTTGCAATCTGGAGAGCCTCTTGAACCTCTGTGCAAAGAGTTGAAATTG
>JAFTYP010000003.1 GCA_017461345.1 Bacteroidaceae bacterium
CTCCCTGATTAGGGGGAAGGGATAGGACTGATTGCTGCTGCCACGCATCAGAATTTCACTTCCGGAGCATTTCTTGCGCCTTCTTCCGCTTCGAAATACGGGCGCTTTTCAAAGCCGAACATGCCGGCTATGATGTATTTTTAAAATACCCGAATGTTATTATTCTTTTCTATATTGCCTGCAACGATATAAGAGCAGTATTTACTGAGCAGGTTGGACAATGGCAAATCGCCTTTCTTATATCGGTCAGCATCAAGTTTCAGGACTCTTTCGCAGATAGGTTTCTTTCCCTTGAACAATGCTTTTAGATATGGAATGCCATTTTCCTCTGTGATGCTCACCTCGTTGAAGAACTGCGTCAAGTCCTCAGCATCATAGACGATGGAGTAACTTGGACGTTTGGCTCCGGGTATGTCTTCTATCAGGATATTCTTTTCCACGAGGTCTTGTATGTCACGTATGGCTGTGTCCTTCGAGCACTTTGCCCATGTCGCCCAAGTCTTTGACGTAATCTTTGCTTCATATCCGTCAAGAAAGAGATTGAGCATCTGAGTCTGACGCTCGGTCATTGGTACTGCCGATGCCTTCTGCCAGAAAAAGCTCTTGTTCAGGATTGTGGTGACGATGGTGTCAGCCTCGTCGAGTGCATCCACCAATTTCTGCATGTACCACACCAACCACTCCGTTATATCGCCATCGCCATGCTGCATCCGCTCCAGAATGTCATAGTAGTGATTCTTGTCCTTGTTAATCTGTGATGAGACATTGTAGAAACGGAACTCGCTCTTTTCTCCACGAGCAAGCAGCATGTCTGAAAGGATGCGGGCCAACCGGCCATTGCCATCCTCGAAGGGATGAATGCACACAAACCAGAAATGAGCAATGGCAGAACGGATGACGCTGCTTACTGGCTCCTCTCCATCAAACCAGGCGAGAAACTTTTCCATCTCCTCTTTTACGCGATCTGGCGATGGAGCAATATAGTGGATTTTCTCACGCCCAAACATCCCGCTGACTATATGCTCCTCGTTTGTGCGGTACTGACCTATTTCTATCTGGCTGCCTTCACTATAGCCTGAAGGGAAAAATGCAGCTTGCCACGCACACAGTTTCTCTTTACTGAGGGGCATGTCATAGTGTTGGACCGCTTCAAGCATTACACCAACAACAGAATCGACGTAATGTGATGGCGCGGTGTATTTCACGTTCTCAATCCCAAGTGTTCGGGCAATGGAAGAACGAACCTGATCCACATTCAGCCGTATACCTTCTATCTCCGAGGAATATACTACATCGTAAGTCAGGTTCTCTGCCATTGCACGGAGTTTGCTGTCAAATCCCAATGAACTTAACCTACCATAAAGCAACCCCTGCTTACGGAATACTTTTTCCTGAAGGAGTGATACTTG
The DNA here is from genome assembly GCA_017461345.1 of Bacteroidaceae bacterium. Classification (GTDB taxonomy): domain Bacteria; phylum Bacteroidota; class Bacteroidia; order Bacteroidales; family Bacteroidaceae; genus Physcousia. The sequence continues at coordinate 1,410 of JAFTYP010000003.1, forward strand.
GAACATGTCCCAACGGAAATCCGTCCAATTATCTCTTTCGTGTATATACATAACGCATTTCTACTTTGTGCGGCAATATAACAGTTATAACGCCGCAATTTCTGCGAC
>JAFTYP010000008.1 GCA_017461345.1 Bacteroidaceae bacterium
AACCTTATTTCAGGTGGTTATAGTGGCAGGGTTCCACCTCTTCCCATTCCGAACAGAGAAGTTAAGCCTGCCCGCGCCGATGGTACTGCACACCCGTGGGAGAGTAGGTAGCCGCCGTTTTTAGCGAAAGCCCTTCGAGAGTAATCTCGAGGGGCTTTTCTGTTATGTATTGTGTGCTGTTTGGTTGTTCATTGCGGTGTGGTGTCTGAGGCGGCCTTTTCGTTTTGTCCGTTTTGCCGCCGATTGTGTTTGCTGCCTGCCAGGAGCCTGAATACGAGTGCTTTAGTCTTCAAGGAGAAAAGGTTAACCTTTCCGGGGATAATGCTTAACCTTTCCTGCCGGAATGGTTAAGGTTTTGGGTCGGAATGGTTAAGGTGTTTTTCTGCCGGGACTGAGTTTGTTGTGTGAGGGGTTATGGCTTTTGGTGTTTCTTTTGTTGAGGGGTTGTGTCTTGTGGTTTGGAAAATTGCTTGCTTTTCTGTTGTTTTTCTTTGAGAATTGTGCTATATTTGCACTTTGATTTCTGCTTTTTATGGCTTTAGACTTGATGTTTTCGAGGGCGAATACTCAGGCTTTGAGGGGTATTGCGGCTTTGATGATTGTGTTTTTCCATGTCGTTTGGGGCTATGGTATTTCTCCTCTGCTGAATATGTGGGGTGCCTTTTTTGTGACGATTTTCATTATCTTGAGCGGTTATGGGCTTGAGGAGTCGTTCCGGACGAGGGGGCTTGATGGTTATTGGCGCAAGCGTGTTGAGAAGGTTGTGCTTCCGGTTGCTTTTTTTGTCTGTGCCTATAATTATTTGTTTCCATATATTCTTCCTGATGATCCGCTTTTTGCGGGGTCGGCTATGCGGAAGTGTCTTGACGAGTTGTTGTTCTTTAGTCCGCGTTTTTGGTATGTTTTTTTTATACTGAAGTGGTATTTTGTTTATTGGCTTGGCACTCGTTTCATGGGCGAAAGGTCTCGCTGGATTTTCTTTTTGGTATGTGCTTTGCTTTGTTTGAACATGCCTTCTCCGGCCGGACATTTAGAGGCGGAGCAGTCGTTCAGTTTCCTTGCCGGTGTGTTACTATCGAGGAAGAGACAGTGGCTTTGTTTGCTTACGCAGAAGAAGGTGTGGCAATGGGTGGCGATTCTGTTTCTGGTTGGCTTTGTATGCCTTGTTCTGAAGACAATTCCTCCTTTTCATGACTTGAAGGGGAGTGTTGCCTACAATTATTTTCTGTGTCCCTTCCGTTTGTCGATAGGCCTGGCTTTCATGCCGTTGCTCACGCTGCTTCGTCCGGGCAGAAGTGTTTTGATGCAGACATTTGGGAAGTATAGTATGGAAATTTACATTGCGCATATTCCGTTTACGGCTATGGTGAAGGATGCAGAAAGCACGCTTGTCTTTTTTGCTTGCTCGGCCTTGTGCTTTTGTATATTGCTGATGTATAACCGTTTTGTAGCGAGGAAGATGGGGGTGGCGCAGGTGTTGTTTCTGTTTGTCAATGTGCTTTTCGTTGCAAAGTATTCGGCCCGGATTTCGGATACCTTTGCTTTGTGTGCCACGCTCCTTGCCGTGGTGTTCTACTATGTTCTTTGCCGTTGCATACAATGGAAGGCGTTGGGCGGAAGGATGGCTTTCGTGCTTTGCCTGATTTGTTTTGCGATGATGCTGGTTTTGCAATACAGCATCGACCCATATAGCCTCCAGGTGGACAGATGGTCTGCTCTTCATTTCCCGATACAGAACCTCTTGTCGGGAGACTATCCGTATGCTGCCAACACACATTTAGGCGGTTATGCGTCGCCGTTCCCCGTCTGGCAGATTCTGCATGTTCCGTTCTATATGATGGGCAATGTAGGTCTGTCGTTCTTCTTCGCCTTCGTCTTGTTTCTCTGGAGCGTGCTTAAGGTGCAGGGTAAAGAGAAGGCAACGGTGGTGGGGCTGTTGATGTGTTCTTCGGTGGCCGTATGGTATGAGGTGGCCGTCAGGAGTGATCTTCTGACGAATATGCTGTTGCTGGCGGCAATGGTTAACCTTGTCCTGCATCGGATGAGTAGGGAATGGGTAGATGCGAAGTGCTGGTGGATTGCTTGTGGCGTAGGCCTGTTGGCAAGTACCAGGATGCTTGTACTTGTTCCGCTCGCCATACTGCTGCTCCCATATCTCGTCAGGATGAAATGGCACAGGCAGATTTCTGTCGTATTGCTGACGATGCTGGTCTTTTTGCTGACCTTCGTACCCTTCGCCCTTTGGGATTGGCAAACATTCTATCACTTCGACATGAATCCCTGGGCATTGCAGACGCGACAAGGAAACGTTTCCGATTTTGTCCTCTTCCTTCCGCTTGTGGTGCTTTTGGCGTTCAATCATAAAATGTCACCCCGTCGGTTCTACCGAAATTCGGCCTTGGCACTTGGCGCTTTCGTAGCAGTAACGTTCGTTCACAACATGTATTCCACGGAGAACTGGAACCTTTTCTCCTCTACGTTCGACATCACATACTTCGGCACCTGCCTGCCATTCTGCTTCCTGTCGATGGTCGACAACAAGGACGCATAGCATGAGTTTTTGCATTGATTAACATTTTGTGGTACCAATGCAATAAATCATTTGTCTAATTCGTTATATTATCGTACCTTTGTACGATAATTGACAATTACACAAAACGCAAGAATCTAAGAGCCGTAAAGGCACTTTCGAGTCTGGCAGTCCAAAGAAGTAGAATGATAACGGCTTCGATAGTTACATATAATAATAATCTTTTAGACCTCGAAGGTATTCTTCGCAGTTTGCTTATCTCGCCAGTGCAGAAGGTGTGGGTGGTAGACCATAGCGACACCTTCATCCGTTTGGAAGGCGAACTGCAGGAATACAAACGCAAGGACGAAGAGTTCCTGAAGCACGAAGGAAGAGGCTTCAGGCTGGAATACATCAAACAAGTCAACAAAGGTTATGGCAGCGGGCACAATGTAGCATTGCGCAAGGCAATAGCCGAAGGAAGCCAGTATCACCTTGTGGTGAACCCCGATGTGTGGTTCGGCGCAGAAGTCATACCGGCCCTATGGCGGCTGATGGAAGAAAAAGAAGACGTAGCACTCATAATGCCAAAGGTACTCTTCTTGAATGGCTCCGTACAATGCCTGGCCAAACTTCTGCCAACCCCCCTCGACCTCTTCTGCCGTTTCTTCATGCCGGCAAAACTTATCGTCAGAAGAAACAACAAGTTTGAATTACGACATTCCGGTTACGACAGAGAAATGAACGTCCCGTTCCTTTCCGGTTGCTTCATGTTCCTGAGAGTCAGTGCGCTGAAGAGCGAAGGAATCTTCGACGAACGTTTCTTTATGTACATGGAGGACGTCGACCTCACACGTCGGCTTCATGCAAAGTACAAGACCCTGTTCTATCCGTCGGTAAGCATATACCACAGGTTCAGCCGTCTGTCATATCATAAATGGAAACTCTCGCTGGCACACATGGCCAGCGTTGTGAAATACTTTAACAAATGGGGGTGGATATACGACAGCAGCAGAAGGCGCTTCAATAAGACACTCCTAAAAGAACTGAAAACAGCAAACGAAGTATGAGGATTAGAAACATCATAATTATAATTCTCGGCATACTGCTTGCTCCACTTAACGTCAAATCCCAGGCAGACCGCCTCGGTGAGGACATACAATATGGCTTCAGTCTGCGAGGAACAAGCGGCGGCGGAGACAATGCACCATTCTGGTTTACCAATAACAAGTATGGTCTTGGCCCAGTAGACAGGCATACCGTTCAAGCACGTGCCTATATCTCAAGAGCAGCAGAAGTCGATTCCCTCCGCGCCTGGCGCGTAGGCTATGGAGCAGATATGGCAGCAGGTTATGGCAACGAGAGCGAGTTCTGTATCCAACAACTCTATCTCGATGTGCAATGGCAAATGCTCCGTCTGTCAATCGGACAAAAGCAAAGAGCATCTGAATTCAAGAACGAAGAACTCTCCACCGGTGGCATGACACTCGGCATCAACGCACGTCCATTGCCACAACTCAGGTTGGAGTTGCCAGACTTTTGGGCAATCCCCGGCACGAAAGAATGGTTTGCAGTCAAAGCCCACATTGCCTATGGTATCTATACAGACAATAGGTGGCAAAGAAACTGGAATGCCGGCACAAAGAATTTCTATACGCAGAATAGCCTTTATCATTCAAAAGCATTGTTCATGAGGATAGGAAACGAAAAGAAATTTCCGCTTTCCTTGACCTTTGGCCTCGAGATGGCTTGCCAGTTCGGCGGAAAGGGATATAATCAAATCGGCTACAGAGGCGAGCAATTTGAAGGCGAAGTAGAACTTGGAGGAAATATCCTAAACGCATTTTTCCCAAGCGGAGGCGACGTAAACGACGATTCTTTTACGAATGCAGCAGGCAATCATATCGGCTCCTGGCATGCTCGTCTGGACTGGAAAGGAAAAGGATGGAGCATAGGAGCCTACATGGATCACCTCTTCGAGGATCATAGCCAATTGGCAATGCAATACGGTTTTTGGAAGGATATGCTCCTGGGCATCGAAGTGAATTTTCCAGAAAATCGCTATGTAAGCAATATTGTATATGAACACATAGGAACAATGAATCAAAGTGGGCCCATCTATCATGATGCAACACTTGAAAACCCTTTGCAGATAAGTGCCAGCGATTCATACTATAACAACCACGTTTACGGCTCCTGGCAACACGGAGGTTTCGTCATGGGCAATCCTCTCATCCCGTCACCGATGTATAATTCCTATTTAGGTATGCCCGGTTCGTTGAACAACTTTCACAATCGCATTAATGCTCATCATGTCGGAATAAAAGGTAATCCAACTCCTTATATTTCGTGGCGGACATTATATACCTACGAGAAGAATCTGGGCTCTTATGACAGACCCGTAAAGGATCCTCTCAAAGGACATTTTTTCCTTGTCGAGGCAACTTATAAACCAAAGAAACTTAAAGGCTTTGGCTTTAGCGCAGCATACGGTCTTAATCATGGAAGTTTGCTTGGGAATGCCAATGCAGCAATGCTAACAGTCTCGTTCGATGGTTGGATTCGTAAATACAACTAATCTATTTGAATCGACAAGAATACACAGGAATTAATAGATAGAAACATCGTGAAAAAAATTATTTATATATTGATTCTCTTTGTTGCAACGCTGACAATAACAAGTTGCGACAAGTGGGACTGCAACGGCGACCTGGATGGAATGTGGCAGTTGACAGAATGGAGAGACAAGGAAAATAACGTCAGGGCAACAAAAGACGACATGATATTCTATAGTTTCCAGTTGCAAATGGCAAGTTTCCGTAAGTTAAGCGAGGAGAATTATTATGTCAGTTCTATGCTGGAAGTTGGTTCGGAGCAAATACGCATCTATAATCCTGCCATATATGATGGAGATGGACACGACAAACTGTTTCCAATGTCAATACTTTCCATTGTTGGCGTGCCGGAAGATGGTATCTTCCATATTGATGTCCTGACTGGAAGTACGATGAAACTGAAGACGAATACTCAGGAAACTCTGGTATTCAGGAAATATTAAGAATTACGAAATAAGTGCGAAGACAATGAGTAGTGTTTTATTTCCCCTTCTTACTTCATTCCTTTCGGCAGCGATACTAACTGCGATAGGACTGCCTCTTATTATTAAGGCGTGTCGCTACTTCAATTTCTTCGATCTTCCCAATACCAGAAAGGTACATAGCAAACCCGTGCCGCGCTTGGGTGGCCTGATCTTCATGCCTTCGGCTGTTGTGGGACTCTTTGTGGCTTCATGGACACAGGTTCTGATGGGAAAGGAGGAATTTGTCTTTGGTGTTTCAACAGTTGCCATGACGTTTGGCGGACTGATGATATATCTCATAGGAGTTATTGATGACCGTTATGGCATGAAGGCTTCTCATAAATTCGTGATTCAGATATTTGCCGCTCTCTTTTTGCCTCTGTGTAATTTGATGATTTCTGACTTGAATGGGCTCTTCGGTATTCATCAAATTCCTATATGGGCAGGTTATATTCTGACGGTTGTTCTTATACTTGTCATTGTGAACGCCATCAATTTGATAGATGGCATAGACGGCTTGTCTTCGGGACTTTGTATTTTAATCCTTACGGCTTATGCAGTTTTATTGAGCAAGAATCATGCAATTGCATCGCTTAATACTGCTATAGTGGGTTCGCTGATAGTCTTTTGGTTTTTCAATGTCTTTGGAAAGGTTGGCGGACTGAAGATTTTTATGGGTGACGCCGGCAGTCTTTTCCTGGGTTATGTCTGTGCATATATGAGCATTAAAAGTTTGATGCGTCCTATTGCTCCTGTTGATTGTGGTGAGGAGCAGATGATGATTTCTATAACATTGTTGCTTATTCCCGTGCTTGATGTTGTTCGTGTTGCTTTACAGCGCAGGCTTACGGGGCATGGTATTTTCGAGCCGGACAAGACTCATATTCATCACATCCTGATGAATGCCGGTTTGTCGATGCACATGACATTGGCTTGTATCCTGGCATTGTTCTTTATGATTTGTGGCATCAATTATGCTTTATGGCAATGCCATTTCTCTATGCCGTTGGTTGTAGTGCTGGACGTGGCAATATATGTTCTTATTTGGGGTGTGCTGATGCTTGTCGGGAAGTCGGATGATTAGGAGGAATGCTTTGCCTATAGATTTAGTCTAAGACTTGATACTTGGAGTGTTGGCTCTTGTATTCCGGTACGATTTCTTTCATTATCTTCACGATGCCAAGGTCGTTGTATGTGTAACTTGCTTCAAGAAGGCGTTCTTCATTTTTGCAGGCTAAATCATAATCATATTCGCGCACTTTGGCAATCATAATCTTAGGATGTTTTGTAGGCAGTGTCTGCTCGGCATCGTTGAGGACTTCTTCGTAGAGTTTTTCGCCGTTGCGTAGGCCTGTGTATTTTATTTTGCAGTTCTTTGCTCCGCTAAGGTTAATCATGCGTTGTGCGAGGTCGGCAATGCGGACGGGTTTGCCCACGTCGAAGACGAAGATTTCTCCGCCTTTGCCCATTGTTCCTGCTTCGAGCACGAGTTTGCATGCTTCGGGTATGAGCATGAAATAGCGGATGATGTCTGGGTGTGTTACGGTGATGGGGCCTCCTTTGATGATTTGTTCTTTGAAGAGGGGTATTACGCTGCCATTGCTGCCGAGTACATTGCCGAACCGTGTGGTGACGAATTGTGTGCAGGGCAGGTCTCCGTTTGCTTGGGGCAGGGTGTGTGGTGAGGTAGAAATGGCTTTGTTGAGTGACTGGCAGTATATCTCGCATATGCGTTTGGAGCATCCCATGACGTTTGTTGGGTTGACTGCTTTGTCGGTGGATATCATGACGAACTTCTTTGTGCCGTATTTGACGGCGAGGTCTGCTATGATGCGTGTGCCGTAGATGTTATTCTGTACTGCCATTGCCGGATTGTCTTCCATCATGGGGACGTGTTTGTATGCGGCGGCGTGGAATACGTAGTCGGGTTTGTGGCGACGGAAGATGTCTTCCATGAATGTTTGGTTTGTGATGCTTGCCACGATGGTGTGGCATGGGATGTTGGGGTGGTTGTCTTGCATTGTGCGGCGAACGTCGTGCATGGGTGTTTCTGCCTGGTCGATGAGTATCAGTTCTTTTGGTTCGAAGCGTGCCACTTGTCGCACCATTTCGCTGCCGATGCTGCCTGCTGCGCCGGTGATGAGGATTCGGCTGCCATTGAGATGTTCTCCGATGGCTTGCATGTTTACTTCGATTTTATCGCGAGGCAGGAGGTCTTCTATGTCCACTTCGCGCAGTTGGTTGTATCGCAGGTCGCTTTTCCCATCCCATTCTTCTTCGGTGTGGGGCATCATCATGATTTTGATGCTTGCATCGATGAGTGTGTTGATGAGTGTTTCTTGTTCGCGGAAGTGTGTGGTCTGCAGTGGGCTGACCACGAGCGTGGTTGCGTTTTGTTTACGCATGAGCGTTACGATGTCTTCTTCGTCGCTGTATACGGGTAATCCCATGAGGTATTTCCCTTTCAGTTTGTTGTCCGGGCTTATGAAGCCTTTGATGGTGTAGCGGTTGGGTGTTTCGTTGCGTATGCTTTTGGCGAGGCTGATGCCGCCGTTCTGTACGCCGTAGATGAAGATGCGTTTGTTGTAGTTGTCTGTGCGTAGGGTGTCGTACATTGTTTTGACTATGATGCGCACGGCTGCCATTATGAATGTGGCGAACAGCAGAAGGAGTATCAGCCGGGGGTGGTGTTCCAGGAAGATGTTGTTTTTGTTGGGGAAGATGTGATAGCCGGCAGATGCGATTGCGGTGCCGAGCAGCATTGCGGAGAACAGTCGTCCGAGGTCGACGAAACTGCTGTATCGGAAGATGCCGCTGTAGGTGTGGAAAATGCGGAAGGCGATGGTGTAGGGGATGAGCAGTATGCAGAGGTCTCTGAAGATGGGCCAGAAGTGGATTGTTACTTCGTGTCCGTTTTCGAGGATGTAGTATGCGAGGTAGCCGCAGAAGATGATGATGAGGTAATCTATGAGCAGGATGCACCAGTAGTGCAGTGCGTTACGGCTGAAGTACCAGTTTGCTATGCGTGAGAGGATGTTCTTCATATATATAATATATAAAAGTATGGATGCAAAGTTAACAATATTTTGTGTGCTTTGCAAGAGTTGACTGCTCTAAAAGCCGAAGGTCTTCGTGTTTTCTTTTGTGTTTGTGGACAAAAGGGACGGGTGTGTTGTTTCAGAATTTGGCTTTCCAGGTTGAACCTATTACCCATCTGTTTGCCAGGAAACGGGTGTTGAAGGTGTGGAGGAAGTCGATGTTGAAGCCTACGGTCTGGTTGTGGCTTTGGAGCATGTCGATGACGATGCCGGTTCCGCCTACGGGCCTCAGTTGTGGTTTGATGTGGAGAAGTGGTTCGCCTACTTGTCGGTCTTGGCTGACGCGGTGGAAGGTGACGCCTTCGTTGTAGCGTATTCCCCACAGTGTTCGTATGCCGACGTGTATGTCTTTCATGACGGGATATACCCATCCGGCTGCGATGTTTCCGTGGTAGGTGTGTATGTGTTCGCCCCAGGCGGTGAGGGTGTAGTCGGGGATTTCCAGTTTTGCTTGCGACATGGTGTAGCGTGCGATGGCCGAGAGGTAGCATTGGTCGGTTAGGAACCATTCGGCTTCCACGCCGGTTGTTATGGAGGCGCTGCTTCGGATGGTTGCGCCTGTCATGTCGAATCCCTCTTCGGCTTGTGCGAAATCTGCTGCGCTGAGGCTTCGTCCGCTTGTTTCTGTTCCGGAGATGAGGCGTATGCCGGAGCCTTCTTCCAGTCGTGGTTTCACCCATGCTTCCCAGTTTCCGTCGGCATTTAGGAAGGGGTTGATGCCTTTTCTGCCTATGATGCGGTCGGTGAGGAAGTATGCCAGGTGTGTGCTGACGACGCCGATGCCTGCTCCCATGAAGATGTCGTTCATCCAGTGGGCGTTGTGTCCGATGCGCAGCATCTGTGTTCCTGTGGCTGCGGCGTAGCCTCCTATGGTTATCCAGGGGCTGATGTGGCCGTATTCCCGGCTGAGGATGGTGGCTCCCATGTATGCGAGCGAGGCGTGCATGGAGGGGAAACTGTTGTTGTTCGACTCGTCGGGCCGTTCGGCGTTCACGCTCCATTTCAGTGTTTGCGTGAGTCCGATGGTCAGTCCTGTTGCCATTGCGTTGGCGACCAGCATGCGTCGTGTGGTGCTTCGCGACTTGACGCCGAAGGCTTTCATGGCCCAGGTTGCTGCCAGTGGCGAGAGGGCGAGTCCGTAGTCTTCCCAGCGGTGGTTGTTTTCGCGGTAGGGGGCGGGCAGTCTGTTGAAGTTGCGGTGGGTGAAGGTCTGTACGATGCCGCGTATGGGCATGAAGATGCCGTCGCGGCTGAAGCGCATTTCGTTGCGCACGAGGCTGTCTTCCACGACGAGTTGCTGCAGCAGATGGACCAGCGAGTCCTGGCTTCTGCCAGCAGAGGCAATGCCTGTCAGCAACAGGGCGAGAAGGAGTCTTTTCATAGGCTATGGCATGTAATGAAAGAATGGTTAACCTTTCTGCCCGAATAGGTTAACCATTCCTTTGATATAGGTTAACCATTATTGCCGGAAAGGTTAACCATTATTTTTGGCATGGAAAGGGGCTTAGCAGAGATACTGGTCGGAGATGCTCTCGTTGCACTCTACGCACTGGATGGTTTGTGCCAGAAGTGAGGCGATGGACAACTGCTTCACCTTGCTGCATCCGCCGGCGTAGGGGATGCTGTCCGTGAAGACCATCTCTTCGATGGCAGAGGCTTCTACACGCTCATTGGCAGGGCCGCTCATGATGCCGTGGCTGGCAATGGCACGAACGCTGCGGGCTCCGTTCTCCTTCATCAGGTCGGCAGCCTTCGTAATGGTGCCTGCGGTGTCCACCATGTCGTCGATAAGAATGACATCGGCATCGGCAACGTCGCCAATGATGTCCATCGTAGCCACCTCGTTGGCCTTCTTTCTCGTCTTGTTGCAAAGCACAAGCGGACAGTTCAGGTATTTGCTGTAGGTGCTGGCACGCTTGGAGCCGCCCACGTCGGGAGTGGCAATGACGAGGTTCTTCAGGTTGAGACTCTGGATGTAAGGCAGCAGAACGCTCGAAGCATACAGGTGGTCGACGGGAACATTGAAGAAGCCCTGCTCTTGGTCGGCATGGAGGTCCATCGTGATGAGGCGTGTGATGCCGGCCACACTGAGCATGTCGGCCACAAGTTTTGCAGCAATGCTTACACGGGGCTTGCTCTTTCTGTCCTGACGAGCCCAGCCGAAGTAAGGAACAACGGCATTGATGGTGCGTGCCGAAGCGCGCTTGGCTGCGTCAATCATCAAGAGCAACTCCATCAGATTGTCGGCACTGGGGAATGTGCTCTGCACCAGAAACACATCCACACCGCGAATGGATTCCTCAAAGCAAACCTCAAACTCGCCGTCGCTGAACTGGGTGATAGAGAGATTGCCCAGTTCGCAGCCCAGATTTTGGCAGATCTTCTCTGCCAGATAACGTGACTTGGTTCCGGAAAATACCTTAAATGTCTTCTTTTCTTCCATGGTTTATGTCTTATTATGTCTTATAGTTCCAAATGATTCCCGAGTTAGGCAGAAGCCGCCTTGCGCAGCCTGCGGAAGTGGGCAATAAGTTCCTTGTAGTCCTGCTGCGAGTGGACGTCGAAGTGATTCCACAAGTCGCCCCTAATGGCCACACCGCCGAAACCGTATTCGCGCACTTGCTCGATGTTCTCAAGCGAAACGCCACCCTCGGCCACCACATGGCGGTCTATGATGCCCTGGCGTGCCGCAGCCAGCAACTCGTCGGAGGTGAAAGAGGCTTTGTTCTCGCATTCCGAAATACTGTCGAAGATGTTGCGAAGCAAAATATACTCGCATTGCGATTTCTGCTCCTTAAGGCTCTGCAAGTCGTAACAAGTGCGAGTGATGGGACCCTTGTACGAAGCCGGAGCCTGCGGATGACGCTTGCTCAGATGGATGCCCATCAGGTCGAACTCATCGCGCAGATAAAAATGGTCGTGAACAACAATCTTGCTGCGGTACTGCTCCGGCATAAGGCTCAGCAACCGCTCACAATAGACGGGCTCAGAATCAGGCTTTCGGAGATGGAGAATATCCAACCCTTCCTCGAAGAGCGTAGTCAAAATCTTATCCTCTTCGACGAAAAACTCCGGACAAGTAAGCAGAATCAGTTTCATTCCGAATCTCGGTGTGATTTTTCTGACTGCAAAGGTATAAAAAAGAAATAAGAAAGAAGAATTTATCATTAAGAAATTTTGCCGTTACCATGCTAATTCCTATCTTTGCATGCAAAAGAATACATATACATACATATTAACAGATGAAGAAAAGAAACCTATTGGCAACCGCAATGCTCCTTGCTCTTGCCGTATTTCAGGGTAATGCACAGAAAAAGTACTCCAACCCCGTCTATGGTTCCGACTTTCCGGACCCAACAGTCCAGCGAGCACCGGACGGCACATTCTACGCCTATGCCACCGGATGCAAGGCAAGAAGAAGTACAGACCTCATCAACTGGTCGAGCGTAAGCAATGTAATCAGTCGCCCCACATGGAACGACAGCACCCATGCCGACGGCACCAAAGACTACTATAGCCTCTGGGCAGCCGACGTCAACTACATCGACGGCAAATACGTTTGCTACTACGCCTCCGCACTCTGGGGCAACGGAACACGCACTGGCATCGGCGTGGCAGTAGGCGACACCCCGTCAAAGTTTACCGACAAAGGCAAACTCTTCCGCAGCACCGAAATAGGTGTCAAGAACAGCATCGACGCCTGCTACGTCGAAGAATTCGACAAGAAGTACATCATCTGGGGCAGTTTCAACGACATCTGCATGGCAGAACTAACCGACGACGCCCTTGCCATCAAAAACTTCACACCACTCAACAACCCGCAAAGCGACGGCTCGTGGACACGACACAAAGGCGTAACCAAACTGGCAGGCGGAGCCTTCGAGGGAGCCATGATATACAAACGTGGCAAATACTACTACCTCTTCTGCAGCGTAGGTTCATGCTGCGAAGGTGAGAACAGCACATATCGCACCGTCGTAGGACGTTCAACGAAACTCACAGGTCCATACGTCAATAAAAATGGCGGCACGATGATAAACAACAACTACACAACCATCATTAAAGGAAACGATCGTTGGAAGGGTCCCGGACATAATAGTGAAATCATTGTCGATGACGAAGGACAGACATGGCTCCTGTATCATAGTTATGACATGAACAATGGTTGTAATGGTCGTCTCATGCTTCTCGATAAAATCACTTGGGACAGAACAGACTGGCCCGTCATCAATGACGGATATCCCAGCAGTGGCGAGATGGAAGGACCTATCTTCTATTCCGGAAACGGAGCCAACGTTACTTATAAGGCCTACAATACAGACCTCAGCAAAAGCCAATGGAAAGGCTGGGATGTTATTGCCAATGAGGAATGCGATATAGTAAGTGGTAAGGGAACTGCCTTCATGCCATTTGGTCGCGTTACAAACGAAGGTGCGACATTCGACATTTCCCAGACTGTCAGCAACCGCATTTCGGATGGCTTGTACGAGATGAAACTGAATGGATTTGATACAGGCCACAGCGTAGAATACTATGTAGGCAAAGTGGCTACGCCTGTCCTTTGTCCTGCCGACAATGGTGCTACTGCCCCGGCAAGCGATGCTACGATTTCCAATAACTTCCTCAACGGCAGACTTAGCCAAAGTGTTTATGGCCTTGTGGTGGGTGGCAAGTTGACTTTCGGCATGCGCACAAAGCAGCCTCTTACGACTATTGATGGGAAGGCTGAACGTTTCTGTGTGGGTAACATAAGTCTTATTTATCGTGACAAGCAGGAAAGTGCTGATTCTACGGCGTTGGCTTCTGTGCTGAACAGTTATTATGCTATGGCTGAAGACTATGCTAACAGTGGCAATCCATACTATAATGGCTACAATGCAACTATTGCTTCTTATAAGGAGACTGCAGAGGGAACGGACGATGCATTGACACGTTATCAGCAACTTTTGAAGATTCATCGTACTACTGACAGCATCCAGTCGAGCATCGAGGGCTATGCCGAACTTCTTGCAGAGGTGCAAATCTTGCAGGACAAGGTTGCGGAGGCTGAGGCTGGCGGTTATGTTTCCGAGGAGGCTAAGGATGCTTTGCAGGAAGGTCAAGAAACTTTGGACGAGTGTGATTGCAAGGATAAGGACCTGGAAGCGCTCATACAGCGTTTGAAGGATGCTGGTCATAACATGATGTATTCTTATCAGACTGGTGATGGCACGAAGGATAATCCTTATGTTATACTTCGTCCTGAACAACTTGACCATATGCACGATGTTCTTGTTCTGGACCAGATGGTGTATTTTGTGCTTGGTGCGGATGTGGACATGAAGGGTTTCGACTGGATGCAGCTCAACAGTTCGGAGAACAGTTACCGTTACCGCATCAATTTCGACGGCCAGGGTCATATTATTCGCAACCTTACGCCTAATGGCTCGAAGAACTATCCCAGTTTCTTTGGTACATTGTGCGGCGAGATTCGCAATACGGGTTTTGTTGATGCGAAGGTTGATGGCACTGCCTCGGGTGCTGCTATCATTGGTGGTACTCTCGGACATAGCACTTATAAGGATGAGGACGAGAATTTGCTTCCTGTTGTTGTGGAGAACTGTTATGTGACCGGTTCTGTTACAAGTAAGGGATATGTTGGTGCTATTGGTGGTACTTTGGGCAATTCGCCTGTCTTTATTCGCAACTGTTACAGTGCTGCTACCATTACGGGTAATGGTTCGTCTGCCAACTATTCCGGTGGCCTTGTGGGTCGTGTTCGTACAGAACTTACCATTGAGAACTGCTATGCTGCTGCTCCTGTTTCGGCTCCTGTTGCCGGTGGTGTTGTTGCCGGTGCCCAGAATAGTACCACTCCGGCGTCAACATACAATAATGTGATTGCCTGGAATCCGAGTGTTGACGGCTCTACGGCAGAGCCTTTCGGTACGACTACGGCTCTCGATGTCTTGAACGGAACTTATACCTTTGCCGGAATGACGGTGAACGGGGAGCCCGTGCAGGATGGTTTGACTCACCGTGAACTCCAGACAGTTGCCGGAACCTGGGGCAGTCCCTGGTACAAGGACCCGTCTGCCGGCAATGGCTATCCTATTTTGGAATGGCAGTTCAAGCGTGGCGACTATCGTGAGTTGTGTGGCTTTGCGTTGCAGACCGCTATTGAGTCGGTTGTGACGTCAAAGCAGAATACACAGAACGATGTGTATGACCTCAGCGGCAGAAAAGTGACAGGCAGCAAATTGTCGGGCGGTATTTACATTGTCGACGGCAAGAAGAAGGTTGTCCGTTAAGAGCCCTTCCCGATGATTCTCGACGGATAGAGGCTGGCAGAGACACCTCTTCGGCTGCAGTGTCTGCAACATTTTCAGCAAAGATGGAATGCTCTGATATGCAATCTGTTGAGAGTAGAAAATAAAAACCTTGTGCCTAATTGGGAAACTTAGCACGTTAAGTTGCCCAATTAGGCACGTTAAGTTGCCCCGAAAGGTTAACCTATTTTGCCAATTAGGCAGTAGATGTTTTTCGGTGTGATATTAAATGTAAAATTTAAGCAACGAAGGAGTAAAATGAATATCCGCAGTATTACGATAGCAACGATGCTTGCCTGTGCCGCCTTTTGCCGGGCAGAGGACGAGAAGACGTTCTTCCTCATCTCCAACACCCACCTCGATACGCAGTGGAACTGGGATGTGAAGACGACCATTACGCAGTACGTCAAGAATACTCTGGTGGACAATATTGCCCTCATGGACAAGTATCCCGACTTCCACCTCAACTACGAAGGAGCCATCAAATACATGTGGATGAAGGAATACTACCCGACGCAGTACGAGCAGATGAAGCAATACATCCAGCGGGGACAATGGCATGTCAGCGGCATGTCCGTCGATGCTAACGACGTAATGATGTCCTCCGCCGAAAGTATTCTCCATAGTATGCTCTACGCCAACCGCTTCTACATGAAAGAGTTTGGCGTGCGAGGCGGCCGTGACGTAATGCTGCCCGACTGCTTCGGCTTCTCCTATGCCCTGCCATCGCTCATGCACCATGCCGGCCAGAAAGGCTTTCACACAGCCAAACTTGCCTGGGGCTCAGCCGTCTACGACAAACTTCCCAACTTCGGAGTATGGCAAGGAGTGGACGGAAGCAAAGTCTATGCACTCTACAAACCAGGAGCATACGACGCCCACGAAGAATTCAACAAAGACCTTACCAACAATGCAGACATCCGAAACACAATAAATGCCAACCTCGCAGAAAGCGGATTGCCCATCGCCGTAAGGTACGTAGGGCCACGAAGCGACAGAGGAGGCGCCCTCCAGGACAACCCAAACAGCGAAGGCGAGAACACGCCTTACTGGCTCAACTACAACGCACAAAAGCAAGATGGCACCGTCAAGGTACGTTTCGCCACACCCGACGACTTCTTCCAATACCTGCAAGACCACGACACAGGGCAGTATAAAGTCTGGAACAGCGAGTTGCCCATGAAAGTGCACGGCGTAGGCGCATATACAAGTTGGGGCGCCCTGAAACTATGGAACCGCAAGAACGAACTGCTGGCCGACGCTGCCGAAAAGGCATCAGCCCTTGCCTACTGGCTCGGACTGCGCAACTATCCCTCCGAACAACTGCGTGATGCATGGGTACGTATGCTTTGGCAACAACATCACGACGGCTTGCCCGGCACAAGCATCCTTCCAGCCAACGACTATTCATACAACGAGTCATACATCGCCAACCGAGCCTTCGCCCAGGAACTATCCACAAGCGTCGGGGCAACAGCCCAAGAGATGGATACCCAAACGGAAGGTATCCCCATCGTCGTTTACAATCCTCTTTCACACGAACGCACAGACATTGTGGAAGGTTCGCTCTACACCGGACGCTTCCAAGCCTCAGTTCGTGTGCTCGACCCCGATGACAACGAAGTCCTCTCGCAAGTCACCGGCTACGATTTTGCCACACGCCGACTGCACTTCATCTTCGCCGCAACAGTGCCTTCGCTTGGCTGTGCCGTTTACGAAGCCAAAGTAGGTGAGAAATCCAGCCTTGCTTCCGACCTTACTTACACAGAGACGGGCAGCACAAGAAGACTGTCCAACGGCCGTTATCGTGTTACAGTGAATGGAAATGGCGACATCTCCAATCTCTACGACGAACAGAATTTCCGCACATTCATCAATTCGGCAGTCCGCCAACAACTCATCTACGACCACGAAGACACATGGCCCGCTTGGGAGATCAGTTATACAGATGTGTGCCGGACACCGTCGTCGTATGTTTCCAAGGCAGTGGAGATGGAACTTGTAGAAGATGGCCCTTTGAGAAAATCCTTGCGCATCAAGCGTCAGCAGGAAGGCTCCACGTTCATACAATATGTTCGTATGAATGCCTTGAACGACCGCGTGGAGTGTGTAAACGAGGTAGATTGGCAGACACATGAACGTATGCTTAAGGTTAATTTCCCCTTTGCTTTCAGCAACGCAAACAACACTTACGACATTTCTCTCGGTACCATCCAGCGCGGAATCCGTAGCAGTGACGAGTATGAGGTGTGCGGACACCAGTGGGCCGACCATAGTTCGACAACCAATCGCTATGGCGTTTCTGTTCTGTCCGACTGCAAATATGGTTGGGACAAGCCGTCTGCCACGTCGCTTCGCCTTACATTGCTCCACACTCCCTCTTGCAAAAACTACAGCCATCAGGCCAATATGGACATCGGCCCCAATCGGTTTACATATGCTCTGCTGCCTCACGAGGGCGGTTGGAGTGAGTATACGCAGATGCAGGCAGGGCAACTCAACCAGCCTCTTGTGGCTTTTGTGACCGACAGGCATGCGGGAAGTCTTGGTCGCCGTGTGGCTTTTGCTTCGCTCAATACGGAGAAGGTGTCCGTTAAGGCGGTGAAGAAGGCGGAAGATACTGACGAAATCATCGTCAGAGTGTATGAGTGGGCAGGTGTGGACCAGCAGGATGTGGCGTTGTCATTCCCGGTTCCTGTTGTTTCGGCCCGTGAGGTTAATGGTATTGAGGAAGCGTTGGGCGAGGCGAGACTTGTGGATGGTAAGGTTGTGTTCGACATCAATCGATACCAGCCAAAGACGTTTGCCATACGATTGCAACAGTCTGCCGGTGATGTTTCGGGCGACAGGTTGGTTGACGAGCAGTGGCAGTCTGTTCCGCTTGTTTATACTATTGACATGATGTCGCCTGACAATGCTCGCGGTAATGCGCTGACGTCTTATACTTATGCTTATCCTGCGGAACTGATTCCCGACACGCTTATGGCCGATGGGGTTGGCTTTGTTATGGGTCCACGCCCGACAAGTGCCAAGAATGTGTTGCGTTTGTCCAGCGAACAGACGCTCTCTTTCGAGAGGAAGCCCGGTTATAATAAACTCTATTTGTTGTTGGCAAGTCCGACGCCCGATGGTGCGACGGTGACGGTGACTGCCGGTGACCGGACTGAGGAGTTCAGTGTTCCGTACTTCTCCGGCCGTATTGCCGAGCCGCCTACTTGTACTTCTCTTACGCAGAACTACCGCAAGCAGAATGTGGTATTCGTTTCTTCTCATGCCCACAAGGTGTCCGACAAGAGCAACCAGTCGATGCAGATGCTCTATATATATAAATATGGTATGACGTTGCCGGAGGGTGTGTCGGAGGTCAAGGTTGCTTCTTCCGACCGTAAATGTTTCCTTTTTGCTGCCAGCACCTCGGCCAGTCGGTGTGACGACGTGGAGGTGTTTACGCCTCTCACCACAGAGGTGGAATACGACGGGCAGGAGGGCATGGACTGGATGGACGGCCGTCTGGTGCCGCGTTCCGTCAGTGCGTCGCATCAGAACGGCACCAACGAGGCGGCTTCCAAAGCGAACGATCAGGATGTGACCACCAAGTGGTGTGTGACAAGTTCGCAGAGTCATACGCCTTATCTGCAATATGTGCTGAAGGACACTGCCGTCGTGGAGAGGTGGATGGTGCTTGGCGCTGCACGCGAGAGTGGCGATTATGTGGCCAAATCCTTCAAACTTCAGTATCAGGCCGCAGACGGAACTTGGGTGGATGCCGATGTGGTCGACAACAATCAGGTGAACAAAGTGGTCCGCACGTTGGAGAAACCCATCACCGCCTCTCGTGTCCGTTTGCAAATGGTGCAGGGCGAAAGCAACGACTACACCACCCGCATCTATGAGTTTGCTGTCTATGGCTATCTCAAAGCCGAAGATCCGACGGACATCGGCACTTCTCTTCCTTCGGCAGACGAGCAGGACGGAACCGTCTATAATCTTGCCGGTCAGCGAACGGGCAACACCGCTCGGCGTGGCATCTATATACGCAACGGAAAGAAGGTTGTGGTGCCATAGAAAAATAGGTTAAGCATTATTGCAATAATGCTTAACCTTTCTGCCCCGAATAGTTAACCTTTCCGCCAATAATGCTTAACCATTCCCGGACACTCGCCTATAGTGATAAAGAAAACACCTCCCTGTCTCTGTCGAACGGAGTCGGGGAGGTGCTTTTTATGGGTTGAGGTCTGTAGCCTTCTGCCAGTGTTTAGAGCAGGCTTTCTGCCAGTTTCTCGAGTTGTATTTCGTCTTCGGGCTTCATGCGTGAGCGAATGGTTACCATCGGTTCCACTATCTGGCAGTCCTTCATTCCTTCAATCATCTTGCGCATGACGTTGCCTGCACAGGGTGCCCAACTGCCGTTTTCCACTATACCGAACCTGCGTTTCTGGAAATTCTTTATCTGCAGGTGGTGCAGGAAGTCGTGCATGACGGGGAATACGCCACCGTCGTAACTGGCGGCTGCAACCACGATGTTGGGGTAGCGGAAAGCGTCTTCTATGACTTCTGCCATGTCGTCGCGGCTCAAATCGCTCACCACAACCTTCTTCGCACCCTTCTCGCGGAGCAGTTCCCCGAGGCGCTCTGCCGCTTCAGCCGTTCCGCCATGGATGCTGGCGTATGCCACAAGCACACCTTCGCTCTCGGGTTCGTAGCGACTCCAAATGTCGTAGAGCCTTATGGCCTCGGCCATGGCCTCGCCTTCGAGCACGGGGCCATGCAGTGGGCAAATGGTCTGTATGTCAAGACCGGCAGCCTTCTTCAGCACATTCTGCACCTGAACGCCATACTTGCCACAGATGTTGAAGTAGTAACGGCGTGCCTCGCAAGCCCAATCGTCCGTCTCGTTCACCAACGCACCGAACTTGCCGAACCCGTCGGCAGCAAAGAGTACCTTCTCGTGGCTCTCGTATGACATGATAACCTCAGGCCAGTGTACCATAGGCGCAGCAATGAAGTGGAGCACATGGCTGCCCAGAGAAAGAGTGTCGCCCTCCTTGACCGTGATGACACGACCGTCGAAAGAGAAATCCACAAAGAAGTTAGGCAGCATCTTCAAAGCCTGTGCGCTGCACACAAGTTTCATGTCCGGATACGTTTTCAACGCCTCGGCAATAAGCGAAGCATGGTCGGGCTCCATGTGATGCGTTACCAAATAGTCCGGCTGGCGGCCCGCAAGAGCATCCGCCAAGTTCGCCTTCCACTCCTCAGCCTTGCGGCGGTCGGCAGTGTCCATGATGGCAATCTTTTCATCCTCAATGAGGTAGGAATTATAACTCATGCCTTCAGGCACGATATATTGGCTTTCGAAGAGGTCGATGTCCAAGTCATCGACGCCGATGTATTTGATGTTCTTCATAATTCAATGTTTACAGATTTCTGAATCAAAGCATTCCTCCGTCAATAGGGTAGGCCAGGACCTTACTCGAGGTAGGTATATCCATAGAGGCCGGCACGATAGTTACTGATGAACTCCTTGCCTTCGGTGGGCGTTATCTTGCCGTCCTTGATGGCCTTGCTTACCCAAATCTCCAGGCGTCGCACAAGTTTCTTCGGGTCGTACTGCACATATTCCAGCACGTCGGCAACCGTCTCGCCGTCGATAACCTGTTCAATCGTGTAATTCTCCTTGTCAACACTGATGTGAACGGCATTCGTGTCGCCAAAAAGATTATGCATGTTGCCAAGAATCTCCTGGTAGGCACCCACAAGGAAGACACCGATATAATAGTGCTCATCATGGCGAATCGGATGCAAAGGAATGTAGTTCGTCTGCTGACCGCCGTTGACATATGCCGAAATTTTACCGTCGCTGTCGCAAGTGATGTCCTGCAACGTAGCACTGCGGGTGGGGTGCTCCTCCAGGCGTGCAATGGGCATGATGGGGAAGAGTTGGTCGATACCCCACGAGTCTGGCATGCTTTGGAAGAGCGAGAAGTTGCAGAAATACTTGTCTGCCATCTGCTTGTCGAGGTTGCGAAGTTCGTCGGGGACATGCTTCTGGTGGTGCGCCAGTTCCGCCACCTCGTGGCTGATAGCCCAATACAAAGACTCAATCTGAGCCCTCGTCTTGAGGTCGATAATGCCATGGCGGAAGAGGTCGAGCGCTTCCTCACGGATGTCTTCCGCATCATGCCAGTCCTCAAGCAGAGAACGCTGTGAAAGTTTGTCCCATATCTCTGTCAAATCATGCACGAGTTTATGGTCTTCAGGTCCGGGAACAAAGTCCTCCGGCATTTGAGGCGCTGAGACACTTTCCAAAACATCTATGATGAGGACACTGTGATGCGCCGTCAGCGAGCGGCCACCTTCTGTAATGAGATTGGGGTGAGGTATTTCGTTCTTGTCGGCAGCCTCTACAAAAGTATAGACGCAGTCGTTGACATATTCCTGAATGCTGTAGTTCACGCTGCTTTCACTATTGCTGCTTCGTGTGCCGTCGTAGTCAACACCCAGTCCGCCACCGCAGTCCACGAACTCGATGCCAAAGCCCATTGCATGAAGTTGCACGTAGTATTGAGCGGCTTCGCGAAGGGCAGTGCTGATACGACGTATCTTGTTGATCTGGCTGCCAATGTGGAAATGAATAAGACGCAAGCAGTCGCGCAATCCGAGTTCATCAAGTTTCTGCAAAGCCATCAACAGTTCGGACGAGTTAAGGCCAAACTTGGAGGCATCGCCACCACTCTCACTCCACTTGCCGCTGCCGTTGCTGGCAAGTTTGATGCGAATGCCAAGATTGGGATGCACGCCAAGTTTCTTTGCCGTTTCTGCAATAATTGCCAACTCGGGCAACTTTTCGATAACAAGGAAGACGCGTTTGCCCATCTTCTGTGCCAACAAGGCAAGTTCGATGAAGTTCTGGTCTTTGTGGCCATTACAGATGATGAGGCTGTCGCTATCCATGTTCGTGGCAAGCACCGCATGGAGTTCTGGTTTTGAACCAGCCTCAAGGCCAAGATTATAGCGTTTGCCGTGGCTGATGATTTCTTCTACGACGGGACGCATCTGGTTGACCTTTATGGGGAAGATGATGAAGTGCTCGCCTTTGTAGTTGTACTCCTTTGTTGCTTTGCGGAAGCACTCGTCTGTCTTTTCGATGCGGTTGTCCAAAATATCGGGAAAGCGAAGCAGTACGGGAGCAGTTACGTGTCGTGTGGCAAGTTGGTCGACGACTTCTTTGAGGTCGACCTGCACGCTGTTCTTCTTAGGCGTAACATAGACATGTCCCTTTTCGTTGATGCCAAAGTAATTGACTCCCCAACCCTTGATGTTGTAGAGCTCTTCGGAGTCTTCAATGCGCCATTTCTTCATCTTTAGTTCAATTCAGGATTATCATTTCATAATTACAGGTTCAGTTCTTTGCGGATAATCTGAACGCTGGTTTGCAGTTTGTCGTAGTTGTCGAGCAGAGTCACATCGACGATGTGCTTTGCCTGCATGTAGAAGTGTTCTCGTTGTGCGAGTGTGGTCCGGATGTATTCGAGCAGTTCTTCCGGGCTTTTGCCTTTGATGAGCGGACGTTCTACTTTGCCCATTTGGAGGTGTTGTGCAAGGACTTCCGGTGTTGCTTTCAGGTAGATGCTTTCGCTTACGCTGCGAATGTATTCCATGTTGTCGAAGAAGCAGGGAGTTCCGCCTCCACAACTCAGTACGATGTCTTCGAATTCTGCTGCTTCGTGTAGCATGTTGCGTTCGAGTTCTCGGAATCCGTCTTCGCCTCTTTCGGCAAAGATTTGTGCCACAGAGCGATGGTAACGCATCTCGATGTACCAGTCGAGGTCGTAGAAGGTGCGTCCGAGGGCGAGGGCGAGTTGTCTGCCGACAGTTGTCTTGCCTGAACCCATGTAGCCAATCAGAACGATACTCTTCATTTGCTGCGTGTGTAGCGTCGTTTTGTTGTGTTCGTTGTCTTGTCGCTTTGCTCGTTCACTATCTGCATGCACTCTTCGTAGGACAGTTCTTTTGCTTTTTCGTGCAATGCTTTAGGCAGTCGATAGTTGTTTCCTTTGTATGCGATGTATGGTCCGTATCGTCCGTTCAGTACTTCCATTTCTGCATCTTCGCTGAAGGTTTTGAGGTGTCGTTCGGACTCTTCTACGTGTTTGCGATGCATCATGATGACGGCTTGCTCGAAGGTTATCTCCATGGGGTCTGTGCCTTTTGGGATGGAGACGTATGAGCCTTTGTGTGCGATGTACGGGCCGTACTTGCCTGCTCCGATGGTGATTGGTTCGCCTTCGTACATGCCGAGTTTTCGTGGCAGTCGGAAGAGTTCGAGGGCTTCGGCGAGTGTAATGGTTTCGAGTTTCTGGCCTGCTGCAAGTTGTGCGAAGCGTGGCTTTTGTTTGATGTCGGTGCTTCCTAACTGTGCTACGGGGCCGAAGCGTCCTATCTTTACGGTGACGGGTGCTCCTGTGGCGGGGTCGTTGCCAAGCAGTCGTTCGCCTACCTTGTGTTCGGTATGTGTGTTGATGGACTTCTCCACTTGTGGTTCGAAGTCTTCATAGAATTCTTTTACGATGCCTTCCCATGCGATTTTTCCTTCAGCGATTTCGTCGAACTTCTTTTCTATGTCGGCAGTGAAGTTGTAGTCCATGATTTCGGGGAAGTTTTCTTTGAGGAAGTCGTTGACAACGATGCCTGTGTCTGTGGGGAGGAGTTTTCCTCTTTCTTGTCCGACGACGGTGCTATGCGATTCTTCGGCGATTTCGTTGCCGGCGAGTGTGATGGTGCGGTAGTTGCGTTCCTGCCCTGGTTTGTCGCCTTTCTCGACGTATTCGCGTTGTTGGATTGTGGTTATGGTGGTGGCATAGGTGCTTGGACGTCCGATGCCGAGTTCTTCGAGTTTGCGTACGAGGCTTGCTTCGTTGTAGCGGATGGGGCGTTGCGAGAAGCGTTGTGTGGCAATGATTTGTTCGCGGTCGAGACTGTCGCCGAGTTTCATGACGGGCAGTGTGCTGAGGTTTTCGTTGTCGTTGTCTCCTTCGGAATAGTTGTCGTTGTGTGTGTCGTTGTAAACGCGCAGGAAACCGTCGAACTTTATGATTTCTCCGTCGGCCTGGAAGGTTTCTTCTTTGCCTTCGATGCTGATTACGACTTGGGTGCGCTCCATTTCTGCGTCGGCTATCTGGCTGGCAATGGTGCGTTTCCAGATGAGGTCGTAGAGGCGTCGTTCTTGCTGGTTGCCTTCTATCTGCTGTTGGTCCATGTAGGTGGGTCGGATGGCTTCGTGTGCTTCCTGTGCGCCTTTCGAACTGGTATGGTATTGTCGTGTCTTGACATATTCTTTGCCCATCTGTTCTGTAATGACGCTTTTGCTTGCAGCGAGGCAGAGTTTGCTGAGGTTGACGCTGTCTGTACGCATGTATGTGATGCGTCCGCTTTCATAGAGGTGCTGTGCCACCATCATGGTTTGTGCCACGGTGAAGCCAAGTTTGTGTGCTGCTTCCTGCTGGAGTGTGCTGGTGGTGAAGGGAGGTGGAGGTGTGCGTTTGACGGGTTTGGTTGTGATGTCCTGCACTGTGAAACGGCTTTCCTTGCAACTTTCCAGGAAGGCTTTTGCTTCTTCTTCTGTCGGGAAGCGGCGGCTCAACTCTGCTTTCACTTCGCTGCCTTCGTCGTTGCGGAAGACGGCGGTGATGCGGTAGTTCTCTTCTTGGCGGAAGTTTTGTATTTCGCGCTCACGCTCTACGATGAGGCGCACGGCAACGCTCTGCACGCGACCTGCCGACAGACTGGGTTTCACTTTTCGCCAGAGCACGGGGCTGAGTTTGAAGCCTACGATGCGGTCGAGAACTCGGCGTGCCTGTTGTGCGTTCACCAGGTTGAGGTCTATTTGGCGTGGGTGTTCTATGGCGTCCAGGATGGCCGACTTCGTGATTTCGTGGAAGACGATGCGACGTGTCTTTTCCGGTTTCAGGCCGAGCACCTCATAGAGGTGCCAACTGATGGCTTCTCCTTCGCGGTCTTCATCGGATGCGAGCCACACGGTGTGTGCTTCTTCGGCTTGGCTCTTCAGTTGTGCCACGACCTTTACTTTGTCGGCGGGAACTTCGTATTGTGGTTCGAAGGTCTTTTCGTCGACGCTGAACGATTTCTTTTTCAGGTCGCGTATGTGCCCGTAACTTGACAGGACTTTGTATTTGTCACCCAGGAATTTCTCGATGGTTTTTGCCTTTGCGGGGCTCTCCACGATTACAAGATTCTCCTTCATTGTCGATTCTGTGTTTTTTGATTTTGGGCGCAAAGATAAGCATTTTTTCCAAACTACACATTATTTATATGCAAAAATCAGTCCTTCGGCAAAACTTCTCCTCTTTACGGTTCCCTATAATTCTTCTTTTTATACGTGCGCCATGCAGACGCACGCGAGGTGTTTTCTTGTGGAGAAAAATACGAGAGGATGAATGAATTCTGCTTATGTCGGTGCAGGAAAATCTAATGACATTGCCGGGCAATGTGTGGTGCCAAATGCCCTTCTGCCGCAGGCGAGAACTTAAAAAGTGCGTCGGGAAGAGAAAAAAACGGTTGCGGACATCCATTGTTCGCCCAAAAAGTTATATCTTTGCAAGGCAAAGTATATGTAACGAAAACCGATATGAAGAAAATACACCTCCTCGTTCTTGCACTTTTTGCCTGCGTTGCAGGTTGGGCGGAGGACAATAATAAGTTTTACTTCACCGATGCCGTCATCAGGCCCGGCGAGACAGCAAACATCGAACTCTGCATGAGAAACGATGCCACAGACCTTTCTTGCTTTGAGGCAGAGATACAGTTGCCCGAAGGGCTTGTCGTCGTAAAGGACGCAGAAGGGAATCCCCAGGCAACACTCTATCGTAATCGCATTGCAGATCACGAAATCCTTGCCAACGTCCTTGCAGACGGCAACTTGAAACTTCTGGTCAGTTCCGTAAGCGGTCAGGCGTTAGACGATGTGGAAGGTCCGCTGCTCAGTTTTTGTGTTCGGGCAGACGATGCTGCTCCTGTGGGAGAATGTGCAGTGCAGACGGTAGGCGAGTCGCTGCTCGTCAATGCCAATGCAGAAGCCTTCTACAGTGCTGGAATAAAGGGCAGTGTGCTGATAACCGATGATGCAACAGCCATCGAAAGCATTCAGGAACACAATGGAAGCGGCCTTATTTATAACATCTCCGGCCAACGCCTGAGCAAGAAGCAGAAGGGCATCAACATCATCGACGGCAGAAAGGAACTCCACAAGTAGGCTGCCGCCTTACACTATTCCCTCGTTTTGAGCGACGCCAAAGTGAACTGCAAAACATCCTGCAGTCCGTTTGGCAAAGTCCACGCGTCCTTCAGGACCCAATGGACGCGTGTACCTGTGCGTCCCCATGAGTCCGCCGAAAAAACTACTCCAGTGTAATTGTCCAACTTCTCTGCAGAAGTCGGGGAACTTCTCTGCAGAAGTCGGCGAAGTTCTCTTGTGTGTTTTCTTAACCTCCCGCAAGGAGTGTTCCGTTACGAAAAAATACAATCTTTTATTCCCCAGTGTGAGGACCGGATTCAAAGGAGTCAGGTCGCAGTACGTCTACTCCTTGTTTTCGGCATAATACTCGTCCCATTGACGCTGCACTTCGCGCCAATCCACCTCGTCGCCACTGGCAACCGCTTCGGCCAAACGCAGTTCCTCGTCGCGCTGCCTCTTTTCGGCATGGCGCAGTTTCATGCTCTCGATGGTTGCATCGTCAAGAATCTGGATGGCACCTCGCCGTATGCAGTTCTGCAAATCCTCAGGCCCGAAAGCCTTGCCCTGCACATTGAAGTCGGCAATATTGAATTCGAATGTCGTTCGGAGCGTGTGGCGCACCATCTTCTGTTGGAAGCGAGTGCCGGCCATCTTCCTTGCCAGCAACTTGCCGATAACGTTTATTTCGCGTTGTGAAAACTTCTTTCTTCCCATTTTTGGTCAATTTGCGGTGCAAAGATACACATAAATATCCAAACCACACCTCCTTTTCCGTATGTTTCTGTCGGTCGGGCAATGTCTTTCTTCCCTGTTCGTAAACAAGTCCACTTGCTAAAGACCGTTATTTTTCCTTGAAGAAATTTGTGCAGTATCCCGTAAAGTTGTATCTTTGCACAGAATTCCTGACGGAATTTTCACATTTTGTTGCTCAATTCTCTGCCGAACTAGCACCTCAGAAGAGATTTCTTGAGTAATTGTAATACAATATAACAGGTAACAGTAATATAATTGTATTAGTCTTTATATCTGTAAGTTATCAGTACTTTTGCGGAGCATAATTTTGCAGTGAAATGAAAATAATGTCACTTGAGTGTCACAAAAGCATAATTTCGGTAAGACAAAGAAATAAACCATGTTTTTCTTTTGGCCAGCAAATATATAACGAAGGTAGGGAAAGAATAATATATAGTTTCTTTTTCCCTACATTTAAATATATAACTTTACTTTATCATCCGCACATATATAATGCGGATAAATTAAAGTAAAGATTGTTTCAATTCTCAATGATAATTATAACAAAT
>JAFTYP010000009.1 GCA_017461345.1 Bacteroidaceae bacterium
AGGAGCGTTTCATCGTGTTTCAATGTGTTTCACAATCTGTAACTTTGCAGGAATCGAGGTGCTGGCAATATCTTTTAACGTTGCAGTGAAACACATTGAAACAGGATTTGTTTGTCAGTTTGGCAGAAGGCATGTACCTTTGCCGTCGGTTTTAAAAGTTAATAAATGGCGCCTTTCTGCTGCTGCGTTGCGAAATGCGGCAGCAGATTTTAATTTTAGAGGGAGGTACAACATTTCCCGCAATATCAATCATAAAACAACAAAAACAGAAAGGCTTCCTGCTAATAAAACTTAAATCATGCCCCAAGGCAGTTAACATTTCGCCTTTTCGTGCGTTATATATATAAAAGGTATAAATATGAACAAGCAAACCATCATTGCCTTCCTGCTCGCCCTCTTCAGCATGGCGACTTACGGCCAGACGGACTCAACAAAGACGAAGAAGCGTGAGCTTAGCGTCTATACCTCAGTTGCCGACCACTTGACGCACGACGGCATCGACAGCCTGAAGGCAACGTTGCTCCGTGCTGCCGACAGCAGTTTCGTCGATACTGTTCACGTGCAGAGCTATAAATACAACGACAAACTCCACACTTATGTCGATGCAAGCATCAAAGAGGCGGGCAAGTACCTGTTGCGCCTCGAAGCAAAGGGCTACCAGACACGCTTTACTCCCTTCGAGATCCAGAAGATGTACAAGCGCGAAAGCTACCGCGAACTGAAGCCCATCTACCTGCATCGAGCCAAAAAGTCCTCCCCCAAGGGGGAGTTAGAGGGGGCTCTCGATTCCACCACCATCATGGATGAAGTAGTCGTGAAGGCCACGAAGCTGAAGTTCTACATGGACGGCGACACGCTGGTCTATGACGCGGATGCCTTCTCGATGGCAGAAGGCTCGATGCTCGACGCACTCATCAAGAAGCTGCCGGGCGTGGAGCTGAAAGGCGGTGGAGAGATAACCGTGAACGGCCGCAAAGTGGATGCCTTGCTGCTCAACGGCAAGGACTTCTTCGACAGCGACCGCGAACTGCTCCTCGACAACATGCCATCCTACATGGTGAAGGACATCCGAAGCTACGAGCGGACACCCGACAACGTGAAGGGCACCATTCGCGAGAAGACGACGCAGAAAGAAATGGTGATGGACGTGCGACTGAAGCGCGACTACAACACGGCGTGGCTTGCGAATGCGGAGGGCGGCATAGGCAAGCGCTTCGGCAGTCAGGAGGACTTCGGAGAGACGACGAAAGCCCCACCCTTCCTCGGCCGAGCCTTTGCCATGCGCTACTCCACGAACTCGCGCATCGCACTCTTCGCCAACGTCAACAACCTGAGCGACTACCATACGCCGGGCGAGAAGGGCGAGTGGTCACCGCTAAGACAGGAACGGGGAATCACGACGAGCTACACCTTGGGAGCCAACGGTCTCTACGAGAAAGGCGAGGACTTCCGCTATCAGGGCAGCATCAAGGGAACCTACGCCGACAGCAAAGAGGCCAACCATACAGCGAGCGAGACGTTCCTCCAGGGCGGCAACACCTACGGACGCTCGTTCTTCACGCGCCGCAGCTACGACGCTCGCCTGAACACAGACCACTCTATACGCCTGCGAAAATCCGGCACCTTGTGGGAAACCTTCAAGGGTTTGTATTTCGACAACGACGTCTCGCTGGAGTACCTGCACTGGTCGAACTACTCCAACTCTGCGAGTGCGACGCTGGCAGAGGACGTGGCAGAGGGCTGGGGCAAGGCATGGATGGACAGTCTGATGACGCCATACGCAGGAAACCTCCTGCGCCGCTATGCCCTCAACCGCGACACCTCGCGTCGGCACGGCACGGGTCGTCACATCAACATTAACGACTATGGCTTCTTCAACGTCAGTCCTGCCCACAACGACTACATCAACTTCATGCTCAACTACAACTACTACTTCTACGACAGATACTAGGACGTCTTCGAGCACTACCTGCTGGATTACCCAAAGACTGAGGCGGCATCCGACTTCAGGAACCGTTATCGTCCCAACATCGACCGCACACACGACTTCAGCCTTATTCCCGAACTGACCTTCGCCCTCGACCAAAAGTACAACCACAACATTCAGATTGAAGACGGATTCTCTTATAATAATAATGAAAGTAACAGGAGTCTCTACCTGCTGAACCAGATGGAAGAATGGGCGAACACAGAACTGCATCCTCTCGGCACGTTGCCTTCGACAGAGGAAATGCTGCGAACGCTCGATGCCGACAACAGCCAGCGCTCGCACCGCAAGACCATCAACAACGCACCAAGCATAAGCTACAGCTTCCGTCACTACAACGACTCAACAGGAACATTGAACAACCTCAACGCCAGCCTCTCGCTGCCCATCATCCATGAGACGCTCGACTACTGGCAGGGCACACAGGTCGATACCACAATGAGCCGCCGCACCACCAGTCTGTCGGCAAGACTGTACTTCTCTCACTCCCATCATAAAACCAACCGGAACATTTGGGGCGGCTATCAGACGAACGTCTCGCAACCCTCCATGCGCAGCCTGCTCAACATCCGCACCGACAGCGACCCGCTCAACATACAGCTTGGCAACCCCGAACTTCGCCCTTCGCGCAGCCACAGCGTCTATGGCAACTACCGCGAGAAGCTGCGTAGAACGCTGGTCAATGCCTCGTTCAGTTTCGATGCCACGCAGGATGCTGTCGCCACAGCCGTGCTCTACGACAAGCAGACAGGTGTGCGGACTAGTTCGCCGCAGAACATCGACGGCAACTGGAACACCAATGCTTCTGCCGGCGTTGACTTCCCGCTCGACCACAAAGAGCGTCTTCGCCTCAAGCAAACATTCAGGCACAGACACAATCACAGCGTTGATTTGATGAACAATGCCCGAAGCGTCGTAGCCTCCAACTACTTCGACGACGAGCTTTCTCTCTCGTGGGAACCCACCGACAAGCTCGACCTCACGGCAAAAGGCGACCTGCACTATCAGCGTTCCACCAGTGCACGGGCAGACTTCACGCGAATCAATGTCTTCGACTTCGACTACAGTCTCGCCGGACAGATTGAACTGCCATGGAACTTCCAGCTCGCCACAGACCTGACCATGTACTCGCGCAGAGGCTATAGCGACGCGACGATGAACACCAACGAACTCGTCTGGAATGCACGCATCACAAAGCGACTTATGCACGGCAACCTGCTCCTGCAGCTCGACGGCTTCGACATGCTCGGCCAGCTCTCCAACGTCCGCCACAGCATCAACGCGCAAGGCCGCACCGAGACCTTCTACAACGTCCTGCCCTCCTACGCCCTCTTCCACATCACATGGCGCTTGAACAAGAAGCCAAAGTCAGAGGAGAATGAGAAAATAAGAAGAATAAAATGAAGCAAGCAATCATCACCATCATGCTCGCTATCGTCTGCATGACAGGGCAGGCACAAGTTAAATGCCACATTTGGGGCGAACTGAGAGACACGACACAAGGCAAGACAGTTATTATTTGTCCTGCAGGCACAGACTTGCGAGTATCAAACAATTACATCACGGCGAAAGCTGGCGTGCAAGGACGCTTTTTATGCAATGTCGAGACAGACAAGATGACGCTCTACAATGTCTTCCTATATGAGCAATATGAACACGGCTCATTGGCGAACACAGAATTTCTTGTAGAGAATGGTGCAACCGTAACGCTTCGCTTCGACGAAGGAAAATGGAAAGTCATTAGTGGTGGCCCCGAACAGATGCTGAAGGTCAAGATGGATGCAGAGGCAGAGAAGCTATACCTCGGCAAGATGGAGGAGATATCAAAACAAGCCGAGAAGGAAATCCGTCCCTTAGTGGAGGAGTTGCGAAAACAAGGCAAGAACCCCGAAGAGGACTCTTTGCTGGTGAAGCGCGTGGAAAAGTATGAGGAGGAGTACGAGAAACTGTACCACGCATATCGCGCTTGGGAATTGAAATACTATGCTGAACATCCCATGCAGTATGCGCTCTATGACATGGCTGACCAAATGCGCTACAACAATAACCGCCATGACGAACAGAAACAGAAGCTGATGAGCCTCTATCACAACATGTATGAGAACTTTCATCCGGAGAATCCTATTCACAACACCATCCGCACACTCGAAGCGGCATGGCTTCTAAAGCCCGGCAAGCCTTATCACGACTTCGACGTTCACACCATAGAAGGGAAGAAAGTGCAAGTGTCATCGCTCTATCGCGGAAAAGTGGCTCTCATCGACTTCTGGGCATCGTGGTGCGGTCCATGCCGTCGGCACAGCAAGGCCATGATTCCAATTTATGAAAAGTACAAGGACAAGGGCTTTACCGTGGTAGCCATTGCCCGAGAGAATGACCCAAAGGATATGATTCAGGCAGCAAGGCAAGACGGATATCCGTGGGAAAGCCTTATCGACTTAAGGGACGAACTGAATGTATGGCAGAAGAATGGTCTCGGCTTAGGAGGAGGCGGCATGTTCCTCATCGACCGCGACGGCACCATCCTCTCCACCTCTACTGAAACCGAAGAACTGGAACCACTCATCAAGAAAGCACTCAGTATTGAATAACAAATGAACAAGCAAACTATCATCACCATCATGCTCGCTATCGTCTGCATGACAGGGCAGGCACAAGAAATCAAAATGAATGAGCCATCGTTCTGTGACTACCTTCCTTTACTTAATGCCAAGGGCTATATGGCATACAGTTTCAACACAAAGAAGCTGAAAGGCGCAGACGTGGAACCTGTTGTCATGGAATACGTAAAAGGAGAAGAGCCGAAAGATGTCCTCGGCTTCAACGTCACCATGACTCTCGAAAAGAAGCTCATCATTGGTTTCAGACCGTCCGACAACGATTCGACAGCCAACTATCTCTTCTATTTCAACGAGAACAGGAGCTTTGGCAGTCGGCTCAACCTAAAGCCGATATTTGCCCCTGAAGCCCCTGAAGATAAGTGGTACATGTACCAGTCGCGTCCCTTTGAACTGACTGCACCATTTGAGAAAGGAAAGTTCATTCCGCTTGTCTTGTATGGCTCTTATTGGTACGAGCCTGCAAATGGCGGATGCCGTTTTTGTGGAGACAATGAAATCAAGCCCGACCTCTCGTCGGACATCGTGAAAAACATTCCACATTTCTTCGTCTTCGGCATTAAGATAAAGTAGAACGGCCTGCTTGCCCTTAGGCTTTATTCCGGATACTGTATTCTGGTATGGTAGATGGTGCGCAGTCTTGCACAAAGCACCTCTTTGGCTTCCGTAATTTCACGGAAGGTGATGGCACACTCGCTGAAACTACCTTCTTCCATCTGCGCGCCGATTATCTTCTCCACCAACATGCCAATACTCTCCTCCGTATAAACAGGCAGGCTGCGCGATGCTGCCTCTACGGCATCGGCCATCATCAAGATGGCCTGCTCCAAGGTTTGCGGCTTCGGACCGGGATAGGTGAAAAGACGCTCGTCGATGGGGGCGTTGGGCGACTCGTTCTTGCGTAAAGTGTAGAAATAGCGGGTGCGACTGCAACCGTGATGCGTACAGATAAAGTCGGAAACCGCCTTCGGCAACCTATACTTGTCGGCCAATTTCATTCCACTCTCCACGTGCTGGATAATAATCTGCGCACTCTTCTCGTAAGAAAGCCCGTCGTGCGGATTCTTTCCACTCTGGTTCTCCGTAAAGAAAGCCGGATTCTCCATCTTGCCTATATCGTGATAGAGCGCACCGGTACGCACCAACTGAGCCTTCGCATCCAGTCTGTTGGCCACCTCGGCTGCAAGATTGGCCACCTGAAGACTGTGGTTGAAAGTGCCATTCGCCTTTTCCGAAAGGCGACGCAGCAGAGGATTGTTCACGTTCTGCAACTCGACAAGCGTCACGATAGACGTAAAGCCGAAGATGCGTTCGATGGGGATGAGCAGCAGATAGGCAAGCATGGAAAGCACACCTGCCATCATCAAATATGGATACGGCCATCGAGAAAGTTCCTGATTACCTGCGGCTGCGCCTCGCACAAACTCCATACACAAGGAAGTCAGCAGCGCAGCAATGGTGACGAGTATGGCTGCCCGGAACAACTCATGTCGCTGCGAGAGTTCACGCAAAGAATATATCGCCACAAGGCCTGCCACAATCTGCGTCACGATAAATGTATAAGGGTCGGACAGCACAACGGCCGACGCCAGTATTGCAATGACATGGGTGACGAATGCCGTACGCGAATCGAGGAAGATTCGAAGCATAATAGGCAGCACACAATATGGCACGATATACACACTCCCCCATGAATGTTTTACAATAGTATAGGTAATAATCGGGAAGAAGAGCGACAAAGTCATGACAAGCAACATGGTGCGCAGGCTGTCGAGATAGTCGCTACGGAACTGCTGGAAGTACATCATCATCAGAATGACCAGTATGGTGATATAGAGTATGCTGCCACCAACACGGAACATCATCTCCTTCGGAGTGATTTTATGCTCCTTCTGATGTTGTTCCCACGAAAGAAGAATACTCATCACCTCGTCGTCGACAATCTGACCTCTGTCGACAATCTTCTGACCTTGCAGCACAACACCCTTCGTCCGGACAAGACGCCCGTCGGTTTCCTGCCTTTGCTGAAGGCTCTTCTGGGCATCGTAGAAGAGGTTCGGAGTGAGGTATTTACCCAGATTCAACTTACCCAGATGGGTGTGATTGAAGCGGACACTGTCCTCCTCTGCCATCATATATTCGTAGGCAGTCTTTTCGCTAAAAACAGATGACAGCGGCTTGGAACTCGACTCATTACCCCGATAGACACGAATCTGCCGAGGCAACCTGCCCTCAAAGCCAAGCGGAGCATCCACCGGAAGAATACCTACCGAGTAAATGTGCCTGAGTTTGTTCAGCAAATGAGGCAGGAAGTAGTGAGGAGCAGCCGGAGAAAGACTCAAAAAATCCTGCTGCAATCCCGCCAACTGCTGTTCCATGATATCCACATCCTGCCGGAAATATGGTTCATAAAACTGCTTCAGGCTGTCCTGCTCGTGAGCCACCTGCTCCGCCAACTTGAGGATGGGGAAACTGTCTTGCGCAATAAAAGCCTCATCCTCCCACGGCTCGCCCTTCTGATATCGGAAGGACGATGTGTTGCCATACGGCATGCAAACCACCAGAGCGGCAATGACAATGGCAGAAAAGAGAGTTCGATAGAAATATGCCTTAAAGCCAAGTTTGTGTTTATGATTGTATCGGCTCATCGTTTTTAGTCAAAAGTTAAGAATTAAGAATCAGGAAAAACTGTCAACGAGACACTATTTCGTACGCAAAGTTACTAAATAATCCCCAATCTGTAGCCTTTAATGCAAATTTTTTCGTACTTTTGCACAGAAATAGAAGAAGCGTTTTTCCTTAACTCTTAATTCTTAACTCTTAACAACATCACATGACCGAAATGAGAAAAGTGAGGGTACGTTTTGCGCCAAGCCCTACCGGCCCTCTGCACATCGGCGGTGTGCGCACCGCACTATACAACTATCTTTTTGCCCGTCAGCACGGCGGCGAGTTCATCTTCCGCATCGAAGACACCGACTCCGGACGCTTCGTTCCCGGAGCAGAAGAATACATCATCGAATCGTTCAACTGGCTTGGCATCAAGTTTGACGAAGGCGTAAGTTTCGGCGGACAGCATGGCCCCTATCGCCAAAGCGAACGTCGCGACATATATAAGAAGTATGTTCGCGAACTTCTCGACAACGGAAAAGCCTACATCGCCTTCGACACACCCGAAGAACTCGATGCCAAACGTGCAGAAATCGAAAACTTCCAGTACGACGCAAGCACACGTATGCAGATGCGCAACTCGCTCGTAATGCCCAAAGAAGAAGTCGACGCACTCATAGCCGAAGGCAAACAATACGTGGTTCGATTCCTGATTGAGCCAGGAAGAGACGTAATTGTGGACGACATCATTCGTGGCGAAGTACGCATAAACAGCAGCATCCTCGACGACAAAGTGCTCTACAAGAGTGCCGACGAACTGCCTACCTACCATCTTGCCAACATCGTGGACGACCACCTGATGGAGGTAACACACGTCATTCGTGGCGAAGAATGGCTGCCCAGCGCTCCCCTCCACGTCCTTCTCTATGAGGCCTTCGGCTGGGCCGACACAATGCCACGCTTCGCACACCTGCCTCTCTTGCTCAAACCCGTAGGCAACGGCAAACTCAGCAAACGCGACGGCGACAAACTCGGCTTCCCTGTCTTCCCGCTCGAATGGCACGACCCGAAGAGCGGCGAAGTGAGCAGCGGCTATCGGGAAAAAGGATATCTGCCCGAAGCAGTCGTCAACTTCCTTGCCCTGCTTGGCTGGAATCCAGGCAACGATCAGGAGGTAATGAGTCTGGACGAAATGGTAAAACTCTTCGACCTCAGCAAATGTTCAAAGAACGGTGCAAAGTTTGACTACATCAAAGCCGCCTGGTTCAACCACCAGTACCTCTTGAAGCAAACCGACCAGGCGTGGGTGCCATCGTTCGACAAAGTGCTCCGCGAACAAGGCATCGAGGCAACAGCCGAACAGGAAGCGGAAGTGGTGCGCATGATGAAGCAGAAAGTCATCGAATATACCGACGGACAAGGACAGAAGCACAAGCGCAACATCAGTTTTGTCAGCGACCTCTGGCCTCTGACACGATTCTTCTTCGTTGCTCCCACAGAGTTCGACACCGAAGATAAATTCATTCGTAAGAACTGGAAAGAAGGCACTGCAGCCGAGATGCAGCAACTTGCCGAAGTGCTTGCCACAGTAGAGGACTTCACCATCGAAGGCCAAAAAGCCGTTGTCGACGCTTGGTCGGCCGAAACAGGCATTAAGCCATGGAACGCATGGCGCATCTGCCTCGTTGGCGAAGGACAAGGCCCCGACATGTACGAACTGGCAGCCTTCCTCGGCAAAGACGAGACGCTCCGCCGCATGAACTATGCCATCGAGAAACTCGGCTAAAGGAGTTCACAAACACATCATGGATAAAGAGAAAGAGAGACGCATTGAGCGTCTCTCTTTCTTATATCGTCTTTTCTGATTTGGTTTAGCCCAAATAGGAACGGAGCAGGCTGTTACGACTGCCGGCACGAAGTTTACGAATCGCCTTCTCACGGATTTGACGAACACGTTCGCGGGTAAGGCCGAAGGTTTCGCCTATCTCTTCGAGCGTCATCTCAGGCTGATTGTTGATGCCGAAACTGCGTTCTATGATTTGCTTTTCGCGCTCGTTGAGAACTCCCAAAGCACGGTCAATCTCAGTTGACAGGCTTTCGCTAACCAAACCTTTGTCTGCCATAGGAGAGTCGGGGTTGGTCATCACGTCCAAAAGGCTGTTCTCTTCACCTTCCACGAACGGTGCATCCACGGAAACGTGACGGCCGCTGGCACGAAGAGAGTCGGTAATCTTCTCGGGCAACTCGTTGACCAACTCTGCAAGTTCGTCGGCACTGGGCTTACGCTCGAACTCTTGTTCGAACTTCGTCATTGCCTTTGTTATCTTGTTAACTGCACTAACCTGATTCAATGGCAAGCGAACGATACGACTCTGCTCGGCAAGAGCCTGAAGAATGGTCTGGCGGATCCACCAAACGGCATAAGAGATGAACTTAAAGCCTCGTGTCTCGTCGAACTTTTCGGCAGCCTTAATCAGTCCCACATTGCCTTCGTTGATAAGGTCGGGCAAAGAAAGTCCCTGGTTTTGGTACTGCTTGGCAACGCTGACAACGAAGCGCAAATTGGCACGCACGAGTTTATCGAGCGCACGGCGGTCGCCTTTTCGTATCCTTTGCGAAAGTTCTACTTCCTCTTCAACAGGGAGCAATGCCTCGCGACCTATTTCCTGCAGATACTTATCGAGCGATGCGCTGTCACGACTGGTGATGCTTTTCGTAATTTTAAGTTGTCTCATACACCTTATTATATTAATTTGAACTTTTGGCCCGCAAATATAGAACAATTAAATTGAAATTTCAATGTCGAATTGCTAAAAGTTGTGAAAAACATACAAAAACGCACAATCTTTCCCAATTTAGCAGCACAGGCAAGTCGGAATAACACCATTTTTACGTACCTTTGCCAAGAATTGTGTATTCCAGACGCACGTAAGAACAACACTAAACATATCTTTATCATTATGGCTACATCAACAATTATCATCATCGTGATTGCAGTGCTGGTGTTTTGGGGCATTGGCATCTACAACAATCTGGTCACTCTTCGCAACAATCGCGAGAATGCTTTTGCCAATATCGACGTACAGTTGAAGATGCGTCACGACATCATTCCGCAACTTGTGGCTACCGTAAAGGGTTATGCTCAACACGAGTCCGGCACGCTGGACAAGGTGACTGCTGCCCGCACCAATGCCATGAATGCGACTTCCATCAACGACAAGATTTCGGCCGAAAACGAATTGACACGTGCGATGCTGAACCTTCGTGCCGTTGCCGAGGCGTATCCCGACCTGAAGGCTAACCAAAACTTCATGCAACTGCAGACGGAAATCAGTGACATCGAGAACAAACTGGCAGCAACACGCCGTTACTTCAACAGTGCAACGAAGGAGTTGAACAATGGTGTGGAGAAGTTCCCTGCTGTGCTTCTTGCCGGTATGTTCGGGTTCCACAAAGAGCCTCTCTTCGACGTAGGCGAGGCCGAGAGAGTTGTTCTCGACAAAGCGCCGGAGATAAAGTTCTAAAACCCCTCCTGTTCCCCGTTGGGGGAGTGCATTTAATGGTAAACAGTAAATAGTAAATGAGTTACGTAGGCATCCATACACAGCAAGTGCAGAACAACATGAAGAGCATCTTGCTGCTCATTCTCTTTCCCTGTATCGTTTTAGGCATGGTGTATGCCTTCCTGGCTATCACGAACATGTATGAAGTTCCCGACGGCTACCAAAGCAGCCGTTTCGTTGTTGACACGGCGACTGCCAATGCGGCTTTCCTCGAAGCGCTGCCTTGGGTGTTGGGCATTGTAGGCATCTGGTTCCTTATTTCCTACTTCACGAACGCCAGCATGGTGCGCCAGGCCACCGGAGCACGTTCGCTGGAGCGCAGAGAGAATCCGCGAGTGTATAACATCGTCGAGAACCTGACAATGGCTTGTGGCATGCCTATGCCGAAGATAAACGTCATAGACGACCCGCAACTCAACGCTTTTGCCAGCGGCATAGACGAGAAGAGTTATACGGTAACCGTGACAACCGGCATCTGCAACCGTCTGAACGACGAGGAGTTGGCCGGCGTCATCGCCCACGAACTGACGCATATCCGCAATCGGGACACAAGGCTGCTCATCGTGAGCATCATTTTCGTAGGCATCATGGGTACGGCTCTGAGTCTGGCAACGCGTATGCTGTGGAATGCCTTCCTTTTCGGCGGCGGCAATCGCCGTTCGGACCGTGAGGGGAAGAACAATGGCGGCATGATTGTAGTCATCGTCATTGCCGTCGTACTGGCTGCAGTGGGTTATTTCTTCACAATACTTACACGCTTTGCCATCAGCCGCAAACGCGAATACATGGCCGACGCCGGCGGAGCAGAACTCTGCGGCAACCCCATGGCCTTGGCTTCCGCACTGCGCAAAATCAGCAACGACCCGGGCCTCGGTGGCGTTGACCGCGAAGACGTGGCGCAACTCTTCATCGTCCGCCCGAAAGCCTTTGCCAGCGAGTTCACCAATATGATGAGCAACCTCTTCAGCACACATCCAAGCATCGAGAGCCGCATTGCCTATCTGGAACAATTCTGAAGTTCCACATCGCCGCATGGATACTCCACAAAAAAGGTTAACCTTTCTGCCCGGAATGGTTAACCTTTCTTGTCATAATGCTTAACCTTTCCATCAATAATGGTTAACCATTCTCGCCACCACCCCACGGCAAGCACATCCGCCTCCGCAACAATGCCACCCCCGGCTGCCCGCAAACACATTCCACACAAGGGCCGAACCGGACAAACACCCCACATCAGAACAGCCGAACAGGGAGGCGCAGCAACACAAAAAACAACGAATACCGACGAACAATCCATTTTTATCTCATTTCACTTTCCCAATTACACATTTTATTGTAACTTTGCACAAAGAAAAAAGCAATTCACAAATTAACACATAACTCCGATGAATTTTGTTGAAGAACTAACATGGAGGGGCATGGTCCACCAGATGATGCCCGGCACAGAAGAATTACTGCAGAAAGAACAAGTCTCTGCCTACGTCGGCATCGACCCAACGGCAGACAGCCTGCACATCGGCCACCTGTGTGGCGTAATGATGCTGCGCCACCT
This sequence comes from Bacteroidaceae bacterium, assembly GCA_017461345.1. Taxonomy (GTDB): domain Bacteria; phylum Bacteroidota; class Bacteroidia; order Bacteroidales; family Bacteroidaceae; genus Physcousia. The sequence goes on from JAFTYP010000009.1 coordinate 12,331, forward strand.
GCAACGCTGCGGCCACAAGCCCATCGCACTCGTAGGCGGAGCCACAGGCATGATAGGCGACCCCAGCGGAAAAAGCCAGGAACGAAACCTCCTGAACGAAGAAACACTCCGCCACAACGTAGCCTGCATACAAAAACAACTGGCACACTTCCTCGACTTCGAAAGCGATGCACCCAACCGAGCCGAACTGGTCAACAACTACGACTGGATGAAAGACTTCTCCTTCCTCGACTTCGCTCGCGAAATCGGCAAATGCATCACCGTCAACTACATGATGGCAAAAGACAGCGTAAAGCGTCGCCTCAACGGAGAAGCACAAGACGGCATGTCGTTCACCGAGTTCACCTACCAACTCCTGCAAGGCTACGACTTCCTCCATCTCTATCAGACCAAAAACTGCAAACTGCAGATGGGCGGCAGCGACCAATGGGGCAACATCACCACAGGCACAGAACTCATCCGCCGTAAACTCGGCGGCGAAAACGAAGCCTACGCCCTCACCTGCCCACTCATCACAAAATCCGACGGCAAAAAATTCGGCAAAACCGAAAAAGGCAACATCTGGCTCGACCGCAACCGCACAAGCCCCTATGCCTTCTACCAGTTCTGGCTCAACGTCGCCGACGAAGACGCAGAACGATACATCAAGATATTCACATCACTCGACAAGGCAACCATCGACGCCCTCATCGAAGAACACAGACAAGACCCCGGCCGTCGCTCACTGCAAAAACGCCTGGCAGAAGAACTCACCATCATGGTACATAGCCAAGAAGACTACGAACAGGCACTCGAAGCCAGCAACATCCTCTTCGGCAAATCAACCAAAGAAAGCCTCGTCAAACTCGACGAACAGACACTTCTCGACGTCTTCAGCGGCGTACCACAGTTCGAAATAAACAAAGAACTGCTCCAGGGCGAAGGCACAAAAGCCGTCGACCTCTTTGCCGAGCACACACAATGCTTCCCCAGCAAAGGCGAAATGCGCAAACTCACCCAAGGAGGCGGCGTAAGCCTCAACAAGGAAAAACTTGCCAACTTCGACCAAATGGTCACCGAAGCCGATTTGCTCGACAACAAATACCTCCTCGTTCAGCAAGGCAAGAAAAAGTACTTCCTCCTCATAGTAAAGTAAAAAAGCAAGGGAAAACAAACAATTTTAATTTTAATAATTTTGTAAATTAAATTATTTGTCGTACCTTTGCAGCCGCAAACGATAAAACGTTTGGATTTGGATTGGGCTATGGTGTAATGGTAGCACAAGAGGTTTTGGTTCTCTTAGTCTTGGTTCGAACCCAGGTAGTCCAACATCCCACTCCCACAAGGAGACAGAAAAGAGCGCAATGCACAACAATGCACTGCGCTCTTTCTTTTCCCCCACACAACAAACCACAACCAACAAAAAAAGAAGAGCAACGACACACGTCGCTACCCTTCTCATTTGATTTTGTAAATCCTAATCGGATTAGTCAGCCTTGCTTACTTTACCTTAGCAACAATTGCCTTGAAAGCCTCAGGGTAATTAACTGCAAGGTCAGCAAGAACCTTACGGTTAATCTCGATACCGGCTTTGTGCAGAAGACCCATCAACTGGCTATAGCTGAGGCCCTCCATACGAGCAGCGGCATTGATACGCTGAATCCAAAGAGCGCGGAAGTTGCGCTTTTTATTACGACGGTCACGGAAAGCATAGGTAAGACCCTTCTCCCAAGTATTCTTGGCAACGGTCCATACATTCTTACGGGCACCGAAGTAACCTCTGGTCAGACCCAGAATTTTCTTTCTCTTTGCTCTTGAAGCAACATGATTTACTGATCTTGGCATAATTTTTTTCTTTTTGAATGTTAGCGACGCCGAGCGTTCTTTAGGTGCTAAACATTCTGTTAATAACTAAAGTTAAAACTGTTTCTTTCTGATTCAGAGGTTTAGCGGAGGCAGAAAAGGTCGCGAACCTGCTTCATGTTGTCGGTCACAACAATTGCTGAGTGATCGAGGTTGCGCTTTTGCTTCTTTGTCTTCTTTGTCAGAATGTGGCTGTGGTAAGCATGACGACGCTTAACCTTGCCTGTTCCGGTGAAAGAGAATCTCTTCTTCGCGCCGGAGTTAGTCTTTACTTTTGGCATAATTGTTTTTTGTTAATTAATTATTAATAATGACGTGGCAACGCATATACCAGGCGTTACGCACTGTCTTTTATACATTATTATATATATAGGAGGGGAGACGAAATCTTATTAATCGTCGAAATCTTCGCCCTCTACCTTTGGACCGGTGTATTCCTTGCGCGCCTTCTGCTGCGGAGCCTTCTTCTCGCGAACTTGTTCGACAACAGCAACATCTGCAACGCTTTCCTGCTTCTTTGGCGCACCTGTTTGCTTCTTCGGAGCGAGGAACATTATCATGCGCTTTCCTTCGAGTTGAGGCATCTGTTCTACCTTGCCATATTCTTCCAGGTCGGCAGCGAAACGCAACAAGAGCACTTCGCCCTGTTCCTTAAAGAGAATGCTACGTCCCTTGAAGAAAACGTATGCCTTCACCTTGTCGCCATCGTTAAGGAAGCCTTGAGCATGTTTCAGTTTGAAGTTGTAGTCATGGTCGTCCGTCTGCGGTCCAAAGCGAATTTCCTTGACATCAACCTTCACCTGCTTGGCTTTTATTTCCTTCTGATGTTTTTTCTGCTGATAGATGAACTTGCTGTAATCAATCAGTCGGCATACGGGAGGCTCTGCGTTGGGCGAAATCTCCACGAGATCTACACCACGCTGCTCTGCCATCTGCAATGCCTTAGATATTGAAATTACGCAACTTTCAATATCGTCGCCAACGATACGAACTTCGCGAACACGAATCTGCTCGTTAACGCGATACTGTTGTTTCAAGGTAGGTTTCTTCATTAATTTTATTTAAGCGGCTGCAAAGTTAACACTTTTCTGTCATTCTACGCACTTCTTCAAGAATTTTATTCGCAAATTCTTCATATTTCATGCTTCCCTGCTCTCCACCGCCACGTTGACGGAAACTAACTGTGCCGTCTGCTTGTTCTTTCTCGCCGACGATGAGCATATAAGGAATGTGTTTGAGTTCCGTATCACGAATCTTACGACCGATCTTTTCGCTGCGGTCATCGATGACACTGCGCACGTTCTGTGTGTCGAAGTATGCCTTCAGTTTCTCTGCGTACTCCTGATACTTTTCGCTTACGGGAAGGATAGCAACCTGGTCGGGTGTAAGCCACAGGGGGAAGTGTCCGGCTGTGTGTTCAATGAGTACAGCGCAGAAGCGTTCCATTGAACCGAACGGAGCACGATGAATCATGACGGGACGATGCTTCTGACCATCCTCGCCGATATATTCCAACTGGAATCGTTGAGGCAACTGATAGTCAACTTGAATGGTGCCAAGTTGCCAACGGCGTCCGATGGCGTCCTTTACCATGAAGTCGAGTTTAGGACCATAGAATGCTGCTTCACCACGTTCCTGGCGAGCCTTCATACCCTTTTCTGCACAAGCATCGATGATGGCCTGCTCTGCACTTGCCCAATCCTCATCGGAGCCGATATATTTTTCTTTGTTGTTCGGGTCGCGCAACGAGATTTGTACTTCTACGTTCTCTTCGCTGAAATTGAATGTTGTGAACACACGCTGGATGATATCCATGACGTTGATGAACTCTTTCTTCACCTGGTCGGGACGGCAGAAGATGTGTGCATCGTCCTGAGTGAAGCAACGAACACGTGTCAGACCATGAAGTTCACCACTCTGCTCGTAACGATATACCGTACCAAACTCTGCGCAGCGGAAAGGCAGTTCTTTGTAAGAACGAGGACGGTTAGCAAATATCTCGCAGTGGTGGGGACAGTTCATGGGTTTGAGCAAGTACTCTTCGCCTTCTTCGGGAGTCTGAATAGGCTGGAAACTATCCTTGCCGTAGTGATCCCAGTGACCGGATGTCTGATAGAGGTTCTTACCGCCAATGTTGGGAGTAATCACTTCCTGATAACCGTACTGCTTCTGTATCTTGCGAAGCATTTCCTGCAAGCGAAGACGAAGGTCTGTGCCTTTGGGTAGCCAGATGGGGAGACCTTTACCCACACGTTCGCTGAACATGAAGAGTTCCATCTCCTTGCCTATCTTGCGGTGGTCGCGCTTCTTGGCTTCTTCGAGCATAACGAGGTACTCGTCGAGCATCTTCTTCTTGGGATAGGAGATGCCATAGAGACGCTGCATCTGGTCTTTCGTTGCATCGCCACGCCAGAATGCGCCGGCAATGCTCATCAACTTGACAGCCTTGATGATGCCCGTGCTGACAATGTGCGGACCTTTACAGAGGTCGGTGAAGTTGCCCTGAGTATAAGTTGTGATGCTGCCATCCTCGAGGTCTTGATCGATATGTTCGCACTTGTAAGTCTGACCTGCTGCCTTGAACTGAGCCAAGCAGTCGGCCTTGCCTACTTCCTTGCGGACTACTGCCTCGTCCTTACGAGCGAGTTCGAGCATCTTGTCTTCAATCATCTTGAAGTCGCCTTCACCTATCTGCTTGCCGTCGGGCAAAAGCACATCGTAGAAGAAGCCGTTCTCGATGGCAGGGCCGAAGCCGAACTGAATGTTGGGATAAAGTTCCTGCAATGCTTCGGCAAGGAGGTGGGCACTGGTGTGCCAGAAAGCGTGTTTGCCTTCTTCGTCCTCGAACTTGTAGAGTTTAATGTCTGCATCCGCATTGATGGGGCGGTTGAGTTCTGTTGTCTCGCCATTCACGCCACAGGCAACTACGTCCTGTGCCAGACGAGGCGAAATACTCTGTGCTATCTCATAACCAGTGACGCCATTCTCGTACTCACGAACAGAGCCATCGGGGAAGGTAATCTTAACCATATTATATATAATGTATTGTTTGGGGTGCAAAGGTATGACAAAAAAACAAGAATTGGAAATTAAGGTTTAAAAATTATACAAAAAAGGGCGAAAAAGCAATAAAACAGACACTTGAGACAACAACATGGAAAAGAAAAGCACCTGCAAATGGTTGCAGATGCTTATGTATATGTGAAGATTTGAATTTGTCGTTATCTCGTCAGCACCTTCCTTGTTGTGCCGTCGGTGTTGCGGATGATGTTGATGCCTTGCTGTGGCTTACCGATGCGACGGCCCTGCAGGTCGAAGGTTTCTCTTGTCTTCGAAGGAAGGTCTGCAACAGCATCTATTCCTGTGGCATCCAAAGGCAGCACTGTCCCAGAATATAATTTACGA
>JAFTYP010000010.1 GCA_017461345.1 Bacteroidaceae bacterium
ACCCTTTATTGATACGCTTTAAGCGTTAAGAAACAATAAAAACGTTAAATCCTCACCTTTTAGAATGCACCCTTAAAGGTTATGACCATATTTCTGACTTATTACTCGCAAAACATTGAGTAATAAATGGTTGTAAATACGCAGGTTGCTCCAGTCTTACCTCTATAACCATCCCAAATTCCGTAACAATCATAAATCAAGAAGCATTCCGAGACTGCTCCAGTCTTACCTCTGTCATCATCGGCAATGGCGTAAAGAATATCGGAAGCAAAGCCTTTGCCAACTGTGATGAATTGACAGATGTCTATTGTTATGCTGAAAAGGTGCCCTCAACAAATAGTGATGCTTTTGCAGATTCGTACACCGAATATGCTACGCTCCATGTACCGGCTGCATCCATCGAACAATACAAAGCGACAGCACCCTGGAGCAACTTTGGCACAATAGTTGCAACAGATGGCATAACACCCGAACCGCCAACACCCGAGAAGTGCGCTACGCCAACCATCAGTTACAGTAAAGGCGAACTGACTTTCTCCTGCGAAACAGAAGGCGCAGAATTCATTTCGGAGATTAAAGACGCCGACATCAAAAAGCATTACACAGCCTCTGTTTCACTAACCGCAACCTACAACATCAGTGTCTATGCCACAAAGACAAACTATGAAAACAGCGACACCATTCAGGCTACGCTCTGCTGGATAGAGCAACAGCCACAAACGGAAGGCATAACAGACGAAGATGCCATAGCAGAAGTGCAGGCTGTTCCTGTTCTGATACAGACACAAGGCAACACCATCACCGTTGAAGGTGCAGAAGCAGGCACAGAGATTATTCTCTACGGCACGAATGGCGTACAACTCGATTCTGTCATTGCAACCACAGGCGTTGCATCGCTGAACGCTTCTGGCCTGTCGGGTTCTGTTGCAATCGTCAAGATAGGCAACAAGACCGTCAAGGTACTGATGAAGCAGTAATGCATGTAGTCACAGCAGAAACATCTTCATATAAAAAAGCCTCTCCCTTTCTGAACGGGGAGAGGCTTTTTGTAATTTATATGCGAAGTAGGTTTCTTGAGCTACATAAACACCACGGGAATCTTTATGATTTCCTACAAGCCGTGCGTCAAAGGCCTGTTTTGGGCTTTTATTGTTGACACTTACCATCTCCATCGCATTTGATTTGTGTCTCAAAGTCAATAAAAATCGCTTTCATTTTGTAAATTGATCTCTAATTTGTATCTTTGTGCCAAATTTCCAACTATTAATTTTTAAATGCTATGAAATGTAAAATCCTTTTGGTTGGCTTGTTGTGTGCTGCGGCTGCTCAGGCTGATAACTTGGCGAAGTATGTCGATCCCGTTATCGGTACGGGCGACCATGGTCATGTATTCCTCGGTGCCAGCGTGCCTTTTGGCATGGTGAATGCGGGCCCTACGCAGATTGAGATGGGCTGGGACTGGTGCTCAGGTTATCATGAAACGGGTAAGAAAATCATTGGCTTCGGCCAGATGCACTTGAGCGGCACCGGCTGTGGCGACTTGGGCGATATCGGTCTGATGCCTGCTTATGGTGATGTGGAACTTTCTCGCGAGGGCTTGGCCAGCGACTATCGTCACGAGACAGAGGTGGCGGTGCCGGGCTACTACCGTGTTCTGCTGGACCGCTTCAGCATCATGTCGGAGATGACGGCTACGGAGCGTACCGCTCTCTATCGCTTCACTTTCCCAAAGGGCAGCAACAATGCCCGCATCATCATCGACTTGGAGAACACCATCGGCGACGAGGCTCGCGACACTCGTGTGATGCCCATCGACGACTATACCTTGGTGGGCTATCGCCGCAGCCACGGTTGGGCTAACGACCAAATTGTGTATTTCTGCATGAAGTTCAACAAGCCCATCAACAACTGGTTGAGCGAAGGTCCTGATGCCAAGTATGGTCAGGCTACATTCGAGGTGAACCCTGGCGACCAGGTGATGGTCAAGGTGGCTCTCTCTCCCACAAGTGAGGCAAATGCACTCATCAACCTCAATGCAGAACAGCCCGGCGGCTTTGACTTCGACGCTGTTGCCAATGCCGCTTCCGAGTCGTGGAACAAGCAACTCTCACGCGTCAAGGCAACCTTCCGCACCGAACGCGAACGCACCATCTTCTACACTGCCATGTATCACTTCATGGTTGCTCCCCAAATCTGGTGCGACGTAACAGGCGACTACATGGGTGCCGACTTCAAGGTACATCGTGGTGCCGACTACACCACACTGACAACATGGAGCCTTTGGGACACCTATCGTGCTGCTCATCCTCTGGCAACCATCATCATGCCTGACCGTATGCGCGACTATGCCAAGACGATGCTCGCCATCTATCGCGAGTGGGGCGAACTCCCCGTATGGCACCTCGTAAGCAACGACACTTATTGCATGGTGGGCGAACCTGCAGTGCCCGTACTGGCAGACATCATCCTCAAGAACGAGGCCAAGGATATCGACATCGACGAGGCATACGAAGCCGTTTGCGCAAGTATGCTCCCCACAGAATATGCCAAGATGCGTCGCGTACCTCTCCGCGGTAAAGACTATCTGGCAGAACTCGGCTATCTGCCCTACGACGGCCGCGAAGGCGAGGTGGTAGGCAAGAGCATGGAGTACTACATCGCAGCATGGGCTGCTGCTCAACTTGCAGGCAAACTCGGTCACAAGGAAGACAGCGTCCGCTTCTACGAACTCAGCATGAACTACAAGAAACTCTACGACAAGCGCGTCAACGTGATGCGTGCGCTCGACATGAAGGGTGAGTTCCGTCCCTTGCCACCCAACTTCAACCCCAATCAGCAGACCCACGACTACACAGAGGGCAACCCCTGGCAGTACACCTTCCTCGTTCCCCACGACGTGAAGGGCTTGGCAGAAGTCATGGGCGGTGACAAGGCTCTCGACAAACGTCTCGACGACCTTCTCTCTGCAAGCACAGACCTCGGCGAACACCATGCCCCCGACATCTCCGGTCTTATCGGACAGTATGCTCACGGCAACGAACCCAGCCACCACATATTATATATGTATAACTATGTAGGTCAGCCCCGCAAGGCACAAAAGCGCATCCGCCAGGTGATGGACGAACTCTATACCGACCAGCCTGCAGGCCTTTGCGGTAATGAGGACGTAGGTCAGATGTCTGCATGGTACATCATGTCGGCTCTCGGCTTCTATCAGGTAGAACCCTGTGGTGGTGTTTATCAGCTCGGTTCACCTATCGTAGAGGAAGCAGTGATTCCTGTTGGCGAAGGCAAGACCTTTACCATCCGCACACACGGCGGCAGCGACAAAGCAATCTATGTCAAGAAGTATGTTCTCAATGGCAAACAAATCAAGGGTACTACCATCACACACGACCAAATTATGGCAGGTGGCACACTTGATGTTTACATGACAGCAAAATAAAAAACTTACTATTTTCAAAAACAACCAAACGAAATGAAGAAGATCATCTTTTCCCTCCTTTTGGCTGTTCCTGCAAGTGCAATGGCAGTTCCCTTTATGCCCGAGCTCCCCAAAAAGAAGCAGGAGGCAGTACAGAACACCATTAAGGACCTCCGTCCTGCACCGGAAAAACGCCTCTTCCGCAGCGAGGCAATTGAGAAACAAATCATCGATCTCAAGGAGAAACTCACTGCAATCGATCCCAAACTCTATTGGATGTTTGTCAATTGTTTCCCCAATACCCTCGATACAACCGTGTGGTATAGCAACGAAAGCGGCGATGACGACACATTCGTCATTACCGGCGACATCGAAGCAATGTGGTTGCGCGACAGTGCCGCTCAGGTATGGCCCTATCTTCGTTACGTCAATCAGGATGAGCCACTGCGCCACCTCATCCGTGGCGTCATCCGTCGTCAGTTTGCATGCATCCTGATCGATCCGTATGCAAATGCCTTTAACATCGGCCCCACAGGCGGCGAGTGGCAGACAGACGAAACAGAGATGAAGAAGGAATTGCATGAACGCAAGTATGAGATAGACTCACTGTGCTATCCCCTGCGCCTTGCCTATGCCTATTGGCAGAAAACAGGCGACAGCAGCATCTTCGACGAAACTTGGTTGAAGGTGGTTCGTGCCACACTCGATGTGTTCCGCGACCAGCAGAACTGGAACGGCTATAAGACAAACTACCATTTCCGTCGTGAGACACGTGCTTATCACGACACACGAAGCAATGCCGGTTATGGTCATCCGGGTAAGGCATGTGGCCTTATCGCAAGTGCTTTCCGTCCCAGCGACGACAGCACAATCTTCCCATACCTCATTCCCAGCAACTTCTTTGCTGTAAGCGTACTTCGTAAGGCCGCTACCATTCTTCGCCAGGTGAACAACGAGAAGGTTCTGGCCAGCGAGTGTGAACAGATGGCAAACCAGGTTGATGCTGCGCTGAAGGAATATGCAATCGTAGAACATCCTAAGTATGGCCCTGTCTATGCATTTGAAGTTGATGGCTACGGAAGTTCTCTGCTTATGGACGACAGCAATGCTCCCTCTTTGCTTAGCCTTCCCTACCTGTCTGATGTTGCCATAGACGACCCCATCTATCAGAATACACGCCGCTTTATTTGGAGTGAAGACAACCCATACTTCTTCAAAGGTAAGGCTGGCGAAGGTATTGGCGGCCCACACTGCGGTCTGGACAAACCTTGGCCAATGAGTCTGGTGATGAAAGCCTTTACAACAAACGATCGTGCAGAGAAGGAATGGTGCGTGCAGCAAATCCTCAAGACCGATGGCGGTACAGGCTTTATGCACGAATCCTTCAATAAGGACGATGCTACGGACTTCACTCGCAGTTGGTTTGCTTGGGCAAATACAATCTTCGGTGAACTCATCGTGGACATGTATGCAGAAACTAAGTAAAAAGTCACTCAGCAACCGAAAGGTTGCACAAAACATAAGGAACTGCCGGTTTTTACAACCGGCAGTTCCTTTTTATAAATGAGACAATATAAAGTTCCCAACAAATATGTCAAAAGAAGAACTTATTGCCATATCTTTATAGAAATGGAAGTTTTTTATATGTTATATGTGGAAATTTTATTACCTTTGGGCATTGATTTTATTATTTATTTGATGCAATGAAGAAAACTCTCGTAGATTTGTTTGAAGAGTCCGTAAGGAAGTATCCCAACAACACCTTCCTGTTGGAGAAGACCGGAAAGCAGTTTGAACCTACTACCTATGCACAGACGCAGAAGCAGGTGTACCGAATAGGTGCCGGTCTGCAGGCATTGGGCGTCCAGAAGGGCGACACAATGGCATTGCTCAGCGAAGGGCGCAATATGTGGGTCATGGGCGAACTTGGAATGTTTTATGCCGGTGCTGTAAATGTGCCTCTGAGTATTAAACTTGAGGAAAGCAATGACCTCCTGTTCCGCCTTCTGCATGGCGACGTGAAGTATGTGATGGTAAGCGGTACACAACTCGGAAAGATTCGAGCCATCAAGGATAAGTTGACATTGGTGGAAAAGGTCATTGTCTTCGATGCGCAGCAGACCTATGAAGAAAAGGAAATGTCGCTCGATGAACTCCTGCAGATGGGAGATGACTTCCTGTCATCACACACAGAAGAGGAATTCCTCAAGGTTGCGAAATCCATCCAGAATGACGATTATGCCACAATCACTTATACAAGTGGAACGACAGCCGACCCCAAGGGAGTGGTACTCACACACCGCAATTACACGGCCAATGTGGAACAGGCACTTACTCTTGTCAATATCGACCAAACCTGGCGTACCCTCATCATCCTGCCGCTCGACCATTGCTTTGCACATGTAGTAGGCTTTTACATCATGATGTCTGTGGGTGCTACGGCTGCTACAACACAAGTGGGACGCACACCGCTCGAAACACTTAGGAACATACCGCAGAACATTAAGGAGGTGCGTCCGCACTTCATTCTCAGTGTGCCTGCGCTTGCAAAGACTTTCAAGAAGAACATCGAGCAGGCCATACGTGCCAAGGGTCCCACAGTGGAGCGTCTCTTCAACTGGGGTATGAAGGTGCGGCAGATGTACTATGGCGACAGCAACCTCGATTTCAAAGGTTTCCGCTATTTCCTCAAACCACTGGTGTGGTTTTTCGACAAGATTATCTTCTCCAAGGTGCGTGAGAACTTTGGTGGCGAACTTCGTTTCTTCATCGGTGGTGGCGCTTTGCTCGACAAGGACTTGCAGAAATTCTATGTAGGCGTTGGCATGCCCATGTTCCAGGGATATGGATTGAGCGAGGCTACTCCCGTAATTTCCAGCAATGGTCCCGAACTCTATCGTTTTGGTTCGAGTGGTAAATTAGTGAAGCCCATCGAACTCAAAATCTGTGATAGCGAGGGTAAGGAACTGCCTGTTGGCGAGATGGGCGAGATTGTGGTAAAGGGCGAGAATGTAATGGCTGGCTATTGGAAGAATCCGGAATCGACGGCAGAAACAGTACGCAATGGTTACCTTTATACAGGCGACCTCGGTTATATGAGCGAGGAAGGACTGCTCTATGTAAAGGGTCGTTTCAAGAGTCTTCTTATCAGTAGCGATGGAGAAAAGTATAGTCCGGAAGGTATCGAAGAGGCATTGGTGGAGAAGTCTGTTTATATAGATCAGGTAATGCTCTATAACAATCAGTCTAACTACACGACAGCGGTGCTTGTGCCCAACCGCGACCAACTCCTGCGCACCCTTAAGGCTCAAGGTCTTGACCTTTCTGCAGAAGAAGGTCGCAAGGCGGCTCTGGAAATCCTTGATGCGGAAGTAGGAAAGTTCAAGAAGGGAGGCGAATTCGAAGGTATGTTCCCCGAGCGTTGGCTGCCCAGTTGTTTTGCTGTGCTGGCAGAACCTTTCACAGAGCAGAACCATATGATTAACAGCACAATGAAGATGGTGCGCGGAAAGATAGAGAAGGCTTATGCGGCGCGCATCGACTACATGTATACAACTGAAGGTAAGAAACTTCTTAATCCGCAGAACCTTGATGCATTGAAGTAGGAATTGACAAGGAAATTTGTAGGTATGAATGTAAAGATGTTTTTCAGGAGCAAGGTCTTTCGTTGGCATTTGAAGGTTCTCAGCCTTTCGGTTGCTTTCTGCTGTGTGGCGTCATGCACAAAGGATTCCTCCGAACAGCAGGCACTCGACTTCCTTTATGCCAATATGCCTTTGCCCGACAGTGTGGACTATCCGAAGGAATTTTGGGAGGCTAATGTTGCAGTGTCTCTTCGTGCACGTCGTGAGATGCCTTGGGGCGAAAAGGTGCCTGGCCGCGAGTGGCGTCACTTTGTTCTTCCTTTGCGCGTCAATAATGAGGACCTCGATTCGTTCCGCATTGTCTATTATGATGAGTTGCGGGATAGGGTGAAGGACAAGTCGATGTATAATGCTGTGCTTGAGGTGAACCATTGGTGTCATGAGCATGTGAGTTATCAGCCCAGCGACAGCAGAACTTCTTCGCCTATGAATACGATGCGGTCTGCTATTGGCCGTTGTGGAGAGGAGAGTACTTTCACGGTTTCTGCGCTTCGTGCGGTTGGCATTCCTGCTCGTCAGGTCTATACGCCACGTTGGGCGCATACGGACGACAATCATGCTTGGGTTGAGGCTTGGGTGGATGGCAAGTGGTATTTCCTGGGTGCTTGCGAGCCGGAGCCTGTGTTGAATCTCGGATGGTTCAATGCTCCTGCTGCCCGGGGTATGCTGATGCACACGAAGGTGTTCGGCAATTATTCCGGACCGGAAGAGGTGGTTAGCCGTAATGCTTGTTATACGGAGATAAATGTGACGAAGAACTACACCGACGTTTCTACGGTGAAGGTGACGGTGCTTGATGCTGACAGCCTGCCTGTGGAGGGGGCGACGGTGGATTATCGTTTATACAATTATGCCGAATTGTATCCTTTGGTGACGAAAAAGACTGATGTTGCAGGCCAGTCTACGCTGACTTGTGGCAGGGGTGACCTTGTTGTCTGGGCGAGCAAGGATGGGCGTTTTGGTTTCCGCAAGGTGAGTGTGGGCAAGGATATTCCTTTCTCTCTTGTGCTCGACAAGGACAGTTCTTATTCTGCGTCGTTGGATTTCGAACTTGTTCCTCCGGTGGTACGCAACAACAGGCCCGACGTGAGTGCTGATGCGCTGCGTGCCAATCGCAGGCGTCTTGCTTATGAGGACAGCATCCGTGCGGCTTATATGGCTCAGGCTTTCTGCGCAGATGCGAAACCCGACAGCCCGGAGGCTCTGGCGCGGGTTAACTGGCGGACCATTGTGGCTTTCAGGGAGGCTTGTGGTGACAGGGCATTGGCGGATGCCATTCTTGCCACGCTTGCAAGGAAGGACTATCGTGATGTTACGCTGGATGTGCTGGAGGATGTGGCACGGCATACTGTCAAATCGGACAGCCCTCTGTGGCAGGACTATGTTCTTCGGCCTCGTGTCAGCAACGAGCGTTTGACGCCTTGCCGAGGTGTGCTTAAGGCTTTCTTTGAAGGCAGGACGGCAGAGGACCTTGTGCAGTGGGTGACGGACAGCATTGCGGTGGACGATGGTCGCAATCCGCAGCGTCTTTGTATGAGTCCGCTTGGTGTGTTGCGCCATAGGGTTTGCGATGTTCACAGTCGCGACATTTTCTTTGTGTCGGCTGCTCGTAGCATTGGTATTCCTGCGCGCATTGATGGTGTGACGGGAAAGGTGCAGTGGGCGGACGTTATGACTGGTGAGTGGCACGATGTTATGTTCGGCTCTGTTATGGAGCAGGTGGCTCAGCAGGGGCTTTTGTGCCTCTCTTATGCCGACCAGGAGGTGAAGGAGAATCCGTCTTACTATTCGCATTTTGCTCTTTCGCGCATTGTGGATGGCCGTCCGCAGTTGCAGGAGTTCTCGGAGAGTGCTACTTGGAAGGATACTTTTGCCGAGGGCGTGAGTGTTGATGCCGGCCAGTATATGCTCTTGAGCGGTACGCGTATGGCCAATGGCAGTGTGTTGGCACACATGGAGGTGTTTGGCCTTTCGCCGAAAGCTTCTGAAACTGTGCCGCTGCGTCTCAGTTCTGACGAGGACAGGTTGCGTGTGATTGCCAATTTCGACTGTGAGAACTACTTCACCAACGCAAGGGGTGTGCATAAGAAGATACTCGACACTACGGGCAGGGGCTACTACATGCTGGCACTCATCCGCAGCGGTCATGAGCCGAGCACCCATCTCTTGCACGACATGGAGGCTGCCAACATACATCTGTCGCAGTGGGAGCATTGCTATCTCATGCTTTTTCCCAGTCAGGAGGAGTACGACAATTTCGACCGCAAGGAGTTCCGCGGCTTGCCCAGCAATGTTCTTTTCGGTGTGGCAGACCCGAAGACCATCGAGGCGATGCACATCGAGGAACTTACGCACGGCAACGAGGAACTGCCCATTCTGCTGCTCTGCGACACCTTCAACCGTGTTGTCTGGTTCCGTCAGGGCTACAATATCGGCTTGGCCGACCAGATGATGGATGCCTTGCGCAAACTCATCTTGGGCGAGTAGTTTGAGGAGTCTATAAAAACAGGTTAACCTTTTTGGCCAAACAGGTTAACCTTTCCTACAATAATGGTTAACCTTTCTGCGCAGAATGGTTAACCATTTTTTTGTACATCCTCAGGCGGATGTTTTTCTTCTCAGTTCCTTGCAGTAGATGATGGCGGCAAAGGCGAGGATGAGCAGTGTGCTGACAGCGAGATGTTGCCACATGGGCCACTCCGAAGGCACGAGCGTCATTGCCCCGTAGAATGTTCCGGCAACGACGGTGTAGCCGGCCAGAGAACGCAGCGGATAGGGGATGGGGTAGAGCCTTTGGCCTACAATGTAACTCAACAGCATTGCCGTGCCGTAGCCTGCGAAACCGCCCCACGCACAAGCCATATAACTGTATCGGGGAATACCCCACAGATTGACGGCAAAAAGCACGATGCAGCCGGCCAAAGAGAACAAGGCGCCATAGTAGGTCTTGTCGATCAGTTTATACCAGAAGGACAGGTTGAAGTAGATGCCCATCATGATTTCCGCAGCCATCACGATGGGGATGACACGCAGCCCGGCCCAGTAGTCGGAACCAACCATATAGCGAAGCAAGGGCAGATAGCCCATCACGGCAAGGAATGCCAGCAGCGTGAAGATGACGAAATACTTCATGCCAAGAGCATAATACTCCGTCTTGTCCGAGTCCTTCGACTTGGCAAAAACGATGGGTTCGTAGGCGTAGCGGAACGCCTGGGTTATCATAGCCATAATCATTGCCACTTTGACACAACTGCCGTAAATGCCCAGTTCCACCTTCGCCGCCGACTCGTCGGGATAGACAAGCGTGAATATCATCTTGTCTGCCGCCTGGTTCAGAATACCCATGATGCCCAAAACAAGAATAGGCCATGAGTAGGAAAGCATCCTTTGCAGCAGGCTCCAGTCGAACCTCCAACGGATGCGCAGCACATCGGGAATGAAGAAGAACGTGATGACACCCGTGCAGACAAGGTTCAAGGCAAACACCCACAGCACATCGCGATAGCCAAGTACAAGGAAAAAGAGCAGGTTGAGGCCAATGTTCATCGCAATGAAAAGCAACTTCAGCGAAGCAAAACGCATCGCCTTGCGCTGGTATCTCAGGTGGCAGAAAGGCAACGCCTGCAAAGCATCAAGGGCAACAACGCTTGCCATCAGTTGCAGATATTCGGGATTGTCGGCATAACCCAAAGCACTGCTGATGGAAGAAGAAAAGCCAAACACCAGCGCAAGGAAAACCGACGTCAGCAAAGCAATCACTCCAAACGCCATGGAAAAGACCGTATCGTGGTCCTCCCGCTCGTCGTTCATGAAGCGGAAGAACGTCGTCTCCATGCCGAACGTCAGCACAACAAGCAGCAAAGCAGTGTAAGCATACAAGTTCGTCACCACACCATAACCGCCGCTCGCTGCCGAAATGACATGGGTGTAGAGAGGCACAAGCAAATAGTTGAGGAAACGCCCAACGATGCTCGACAGACCATAGATGGCCGTGTCTTTTGCCAAAACTTTCAGGTTTGCCATAGTAAGTCTTAACTTTTGTCAGACGCAAAGTTACGACATTCTTTTTGTAATACAAAAGAAAAGTTGTATCTTTGCTCTCAAAACAAACATAAGGCAAGGGAAAAGATTCCACAACCCACTTCCGCCCCTTGCAGATTAAAGAATAAACCATCAGAAAACAAACAATGAAATATGTCAGTTGGAACGTCAACGGCCTCAGAGCAGCAGTAGGGAAGAACTTCGCCGAAGCATTTGCCGAACTCGATGCAGACTTCTTCTGCCTCCAGGAAACCAAGATGCAGGCCGGACAACTCGACCTGAAATTCCCCGGCTATACCGCCTACTGGAACTACGCCGAGAAGAAAGGCTACTCCGGAACAGCAGTCTTCACCCGGCATACCCCCGTCGGCGTGACATACGGGCTTGGCATAGAAGAACACGACCACGAGGGGCGCGTCATCACTCTCGAGATGGAAGACCACTATCTCGTCTGCGTCTATACCCCAAACAGTCAGGACGGACTTCGCCGACTCGACTACAGAATGACCTGGGAAGATGCCTTCCGCAACTATCTCGTCGAACTCGACAGCAAGAAACCCGTCATCGTCTGCGGCGACATGAACGTGGCACACAAAGAAATCGACCTGAAAAACCCGAAGACAAACCACAAGAATCCGGGCTTTACAGACGAAGAGAGAGAGAAGATGACCGTGTTGCTGGACAGCGGTTTCACCGACACCTTCCGACATCTCCACCCCGACGATACCGACCGCTACAGTTGGTGGAGTTACCGTTTCCATGCCAGAGAGAAAAACATAGGCTGGCGCATCGACTATTTCCTCGTGTCGAACCGCCTGACATCACGTGTCAAGTCGGCCGACATCAGCAGCGAAATCCTCGGTAGCGACCATTGTCCCGTAACATTGGAATTAGAGTAATCAGTAGTGGAAACACAGAAAAAGACCTGGGGAATGACCGAAGGCGGATTCGTCTGCCTCGCCCTGATGCTGGCGGGCCTATTGCTCCAACTGGCACTCGGTCCCGTCTGCTGGGAGACGATGGCATGGCCTGCCAATGGTATCGTCATGCTCTTGCTCCTGACAAGCATTGCCCTGATGCACACCTTGCGAAGCCGTGTCGCTCTCTTCCGCTGGATGGCAACACTCCATGCCGGCATCCCCGCCTTGTTGACGTGTGCCATGATGACCATACTGCTGGGCGTGACACGCCAGGTGCCTGCAGGCCACGTGCCGACAGAACCAATCGGCATCACCTCGATGCTCAGTTTCTGGCCCTTCGTCCTCTCTTATATATGGCTCATGTTACTCGTCGGAATGGTATGTGCAACCCGACTGGTTCGTCCGAAGAAACGTAATATCCCCTTCCTCCTTCATCACATGGGAATCTTCATCGCACTCGTGGCAGGCACACTCGGCAGTGCCGACATGCAACGTTTGCGTATGGTTGTGCAGGAAGGGAAGACCGAATGGCGTGCCGTCGATGACCATCATCGCATACATCATCTGCCGATAGCCATAGAATTGCACGACTTCTCTATCACACAGGAACCGGAACTTTCCTTCTCTTCCGATGTATCGGTCCATACAAAGAACGGCATCATCGGGCGCGATACAATCCTTGTCAACAAACCCCTCTCGGCAAAAGGATGGAAAATATATCAGTATAGTTACGACGAAACAAAAGGAAACCGGAGCGATGTCAGTGTCTTCGAACTCGTTCGCGACCCGTGGTTGCCCGTCGTCTACGTAGGAATCTTCATGATGCTTGCAGGAGCATTAAGCATATTCGCAGGTAAGAAATGGTAACATGGAATGAACTTTGGCTCTTTGCCTTGCCGGCAATTCTTTGCTGGGCTGTGGCTTCTCTGCTTTCTCTGCGTGGCGAAAGACAGAAAACAGTCTGCCTGTTCGCCATAATTGGACTGCTCATTTTCGGTTCGTACATTGCCTCGATGTGGATTTCGCTTAAGCATCCACCCATGCGCACAATGGGAGAAACGCGACTTTGGTATTCTTTGTTCCTGCCTCTCGTTGGGCTGATAACATATAGTCGTTGGCGTTATCGTTGGATCCTCCTCTTCAGCACGATACTCAGCACAGTCTTCATTGCCATCAATATACTGAAACCGGAGATACACAGCAAGACCTTGATGCCTGCATTGCAGAGCCCTTGGTTCGCGCCACATGTAATAATTTATATGTTTGCCTATGCCACGACAGGCGTCGCAATGCTCTTGTCTTTATGGCAACTATACAGAAAACAGGAACAAATGGCTGCCATCGACAATCTGACAAGAGTGGGTCTCTCGTTCATTACCATCGGCATGCTCTTCGGAGCGCTGTGGGCAAAGGAGGCTTGGGGCACATATTGGTCGTGGGATCCGAAGGAGACATGGGCAGCGGCGACGTGGCTCAACTATCTCATCTATGTACATCTTCGCCAGAGCCGCCCTGCTGCAATCACTCCAGCCCTGCTTTGGCAAGTGATATGTTTCCTGTGTCTGCAGATGTGTTGGTGGGGCATTAACTATCTGCCATCGGCACAAGGTACCAGTATTCATGTATATGGATAACCCCATCGGTTAAGGAGATTTGCCGAGAAATACGATGAAGTAGGAAATAAGATTTATTGAAACAGTAAACAAGTAATATGGTCAAACACATTATTCTGTGGCAGTTGAGGGAAGACCTTACGGCAGAGGAGAAGGAGAGCGTAAAGAAGGATATTAAGCAGGGCTTGGAAGGCCTTGCCGGCCGCATAGCGGGATTGTTGAGTATTGCGGTTAATATAGACGGTCGCCTTGATTCGTCGAATGTCGATGTGATGCTCGACAGTACTTTCGCTGATGAGGCTGCGCTGAAGGCTTATGCAGTTCACCCGGAACATGTTGAGGTTGCGAAGAGTAAGGTTGTTCCTTATACTTGCATGCGTGCTTGTCTTGATTATGAGATTAACGACTAAAACTAATTATATGAAAGGAATTGTTCTTGCAGGAGGGTCGGGAACCAGACTCTATCCCATTACGAAAGGTATCAGCAAACAACTTATGCCTATCTATGATAAACCGATGATTTATTATCCCATCAGTGTGTTGATGCAGGCTGGCATACGTGATATTCTGATTATATCTACGCCTTTTGATTTGCCGGGCTTCAAGCGTTTGCTTGGCGACGGCAGCGACTATGGCGTAAACTTTGTGTATGCCGAGCAGCCTTCGCCTGATGGTTTGGCTCAGGCTTTCACCATTGGTGCCGACTTCATTGGCGACGATTGTGCTTGTCTTGTGCTTGGCGACAACATTTTCCAGGGCAATGGTTTCAGTGCCATGCTGAGGGAGGCTGTCCGTACTGCAGAAGAGGAGCAGAAGGCGACGGTGTTCGGTTATTGGGTAAACGACCCTGAACGGTATGGTGTGGCTGAGTTTGACAAGGAGGGGAATTGCCTTTCCATTGAAGAGAAGCCTGCTAATCCGAAGAGCAACTATGCTGTTGTGGGTCTTTACTTCTACCCCAACAAGGTGGTTGATGTGGCAAAGAACATTAAGCCCAGTGCCAGAGGCGAATATGAGATTACGACTGTCAACCAGCGTTTCCTTGAGGATGGCGAGTTGAAGGTGCAGACGCTTGGCCGAGGCTTTGCCTGGCTCGATACGGGCACTTTTGATTCTTTGTCGGAGGCTTCTACCTATATCGAGGTTCTCGAGAAGCGTCAGGGCCTTAAGGTTGGTTGTCTTGAGGGTATAGCCTATCGTAAGGGCTGGATTGACGAGGAGCGGATGCGCCAGTTGGCTCAGCCGATGCTGAAGAATCAGTATGGCCAGTATTTGCTCAAGGTTATCGAGGATGTGAAACGTTTCAGTGGAAACGTGGGCGATATGTAATTCTATTTTTGCCTCGCCTCTGCCTTGTTTGGTGGGAGACGAAGGGTATAGGATAAATAGCAAAGGGGGCAGTCCGATGGAACTGCCCCCTTTGTTGTATGGGTTAATGCGGCTGTTGGATTAGGGACCTTGCTTGATGCTTGCCTGTACTGTGCCGCCATTGTTTGTATAGGTGCCGTTGACTCTGATTCCGCGAGTGCCGACGCCTGTGTTGGAAACGCGGATGGTTCCGGCATAGACGGTCATGTCTCCGTCAACTTTGATGCCCATGCAGCGTTTTGTCTCTTCCGTTACGGGGTCTTCGTAGTCGGTTCCGGTGGCACGTATTTGTATTAATGTGCTATTGTGGTCTTCGTTGACTATCAGGTTACCACCCACCGAGATGCCTCTTGTGCCGTCGCCGCTGGCTGTGATGTTGAATGTTCCGCCGCTTATGACGAGGTCTTTTGGGGCTTTTATGCCTTTAGTGTCGGCTGCTGCTGCTACGATGTCGATGCTTCCGCCCCGTATGAACATCAGTCCATTGTTTTCTTTGTCGGGGTTTTCTGTAATGCCATCGTCCAGCATCTTTGTCTCTACCTGGAGAGCATCGCCACCTTGTCCGCTGAGGGTTACCTTTCCGCCTTGCATGAGGAAGTATTGTTCGATGTGCATTGCGTCGGATACTGCTCCGTTTACGGTGATGTTGCCGGCGCTTTTCTTCAGTTCCAGATACTCGTTTGTTGCGATGCCATGCTTGGTGTTGCCTGTTACGGTGAGTGAGCCGCCGCCGGAGAGTTCGACGTGTCCTTTGCAGTAGAGGGCTGCTTTCTGCTGGCCGTTTGGCGCATCGGTGAGGATGTTTTCTGTTCCGTCGTTAAGAATCAGGTCCACACGCTTGCCGCACTGGATGTCGATGACTCCGCCATCTGCTCCGATGGCTGCGCCTTTGTCGCTGGTTAGTTTTAGTCCGTTCAGGTAGAACTTGCATTTGAACGAGCCTGTGTAGGTCAGCGAGCCTTGTGTGCTTTCGCCTTGGAGCACGAATTCCAACTCGTCTTTTGTATTGGTGCTGACGATGTTGACGTGTGCTCCGTCGGTGGTGTAGGTCACACCGGGTGCGTGTCCGAGGTCAACGGTTGCCTGTGCGCCGTTGTATGTAACGGTGACGGTGTGCACCACCATGATGCTGTCTATCTCGCTTGTCTGGAATGTTGTTCCGTTTACAGAGAGGTTTGCGCCGTCTTCCGAGAACAACAACTCGGAGGTGGTGAAGCGTGAACTGGATGTGTTGCCACCTTGCCAGATGCGAATCTGTTCCTGTGCCTGCATGGTGCAGCAGAGCAGAAGGGACAGGAGTGCTCCTCCGAATCTTCTTCCAAGTTGGGAGATGTTGTTATTTGACTGATACATATTATTCGATAGAATTAGTTAACCGTAATCGTTGAATTGTGGATGTGGCTTTCAGCAGCAGGAATGGCGATGTTTCTCCGCTCTTCTGTTGCTGCCCGACATGGCTTTTTGTACCTTATTGTATTTCATAGTGTTAGATTCTTCTGTGCCACGCCTGGAAGCATCTACTGCCAAGTTGCCCGGAATGGTTAACCATTATGCCCGAAAAGGCATGCCTAATCGGCCAACATGGCAGTATATGTTTTGCCACTATGTACGGGGTGTCTTTCCTTCCCCTCTTGCCTGCAATGGAGAGGGGCGGAATGAGTCGGCTTATTTCTTTACCTTGATGGTCTTGTCGCCCATGCGAACCACATAGACGCCGGCTGGCAGACCGTTGAGGCTGATGTTTGCGCCTTCGGCAACCTGTGCTATGCTTACGAGCGCGCCGCTTGTGGAATAAACACGCAACAAGCCGTTGCCCTTAACAGAGAGTGTACCGTTCTTGTAGACAACGTTCTCTGCCTGTTCGGGCAAAGCCTCGATGGCAGTGGGGTCGTCAACGGTGGTGAATGTCATCTTCTCGAGAACGCTGATGGGGTAGGAGTGCTTGCCTTCGGCAGTGCTCACAACAACATATCCGTCTTCGAATGTGATTCTCTTCACGATGGGCAGGGGAATGCTTTGTTCCGTGCCGCTATAACTGATGGTGAGAGCCTTTGTTTCTTCGGCCATCATGTTGGAGCCAATCATGAGCAGCAGTGCTGCTAAAATGTTCTTCGCTTTCATAATGCTTATAATATATAATGTGTAAATAAAATCTGTTTAAGTTCAGAAACTGTATTTGTAGCCAATGTTGATGGCATGCTTTCTCTCGTCCAGACGAACCACCTCGTTGTCTTCGATGTCGTATATGTCGAAAGTCAGTATGTAGGCAAGTGAAATCTCGTGCTGCTTCTTGAACTTATAGCCCGAACCGATGGCGGTGCGTACTTTTTGCAGCAGGAAGTGGTCGCCAACGCCCAGGCTGTTGTGCAACTCAGCCGAGACGTACGGAGAAAACGGGAAGCGCTTCTTGTCGTACTCCAACTTCAGTCGCGAACGCAAAGCATGGTCGGTAATGGCAGGTTTGACTTCCGTCTCTTCCTCGTCCCTTACCAATTCTTCAAACCACACAACTTCGTTCCAGTCCTCATCGAAGTCAACCTTCTTCAAATAGTCAACACGATGCTTCTGCTTCGTTACATATCTTGTCTTGCTATGCGTCAACTGATAACGTTCTCTGAGAGACACTTTCAGCCAGCCCCAAAGTTTGACGCTGCCCGTTGCCTCAGCAAAAAACCGATGACGGGGAAACCAATACTCGGGAGTAAAGTTGTAACCCTTGGTCCATTCGTCAGAGCCTTCTACGCCCTCGTCCTTCACCTTATACTTGTCCGGCCGTTCAGAATAGAGGAAATTGTAGCCCACGCCAATCTTCAAAGGCTTGGCCACCTTGTAACTCGTGCTGACACCGGCAGAGAAACGAGCACGGTCCTGCGCACGATACTCCAGGTCCACACCGACATCCCACTTCTTGGTGATGGACTTTTCGATGCCCAACTCCGACCAGATGCCGACTTCATCGTTCTCCTGCGCCATTGCAGAAATGGCGAAAGCCAACGAAAGTAAAGGAACAAGGATGCGAATCTTCATAAACGAGGTATTTTTGTCATTTCTTCAATGCTGTTCCCCCTGTCGGCAGGTTCATCATAGAAGATACGAATCAGGCATGCGTCTTTTAGGAAATCGACAATGCCAATCTCAATACGTTCTATCTTCAAACCCGTACGCTTCTCGAGGTCGGCAATCAGTTCGCCACGCCTTTCCGGAGCAATAAGGGCAACATTGTCATACTTTATATACTTGCTGCAAGAAGTGTTGACCAGTTTGCTGTTTTCGAACAACCATGCCATAGCCAGGAAAACAATGTTGACAAAGACAATGGTAACAATGCCGAAACCGTCCCAATAGTCAGCCTTCGGGTGGTACTCTGCACGCCCCATGGCATTGACAACACTCAAAGCAATGTGCATGAAGAGGTATGTCATCTCACGAATGGGCACAGCCTCGGTGCGGAAACGCATGATGCCGAAGATAGCAAACAAACCCATTGCCGCACCAATGTTCATGCTGTCGCCTTCCATCAGACTAACCAGCAGGAAGATACTCATGGACATCAGGATGAAGATGAACATGTAGTCGCTGCGATGACTGCGTGGATAATAGAAACAACGCGCCATGATAGTCACGGCAATCAAGTTGATAACAAAGCGCATCACCAAAGAGATGAAGTGCTGAGGGTCAAAGAGTGTCAGGCCAATCATGTTGCCCAACTCGTAGTTTATTTGCTGAATTAATTCCATTATGTTGAAGGTTAATGTTTTATTGCTTATACTTACAACTTCTTTCCGGCTATCTTGTTGAATTTATTTAAACGTATCTTGAAGTTGTTCTGCTTGAGTGCTTTGTTCGTCAAGGCAGAGCCGATGCAGTATTTGCTGAAGCCACTCGGCTTGATACGCAGTTCTCGGAGCATATCAAGGATAGGGCTGAATACATTGCCGTCACGCTTCAATTCTATAATGACAATGGGGCCGACATTGGCATCCTTGCCTGTTTCCATGTTGTGGAAGTGGACATCGTAGTCAATCGTCAACCGTTCCGTCTTTTCATAATTGACGAGTGTGATGCGATGGAACTGGTTGCGAACGGTAGGGTGCAGGTCGTTCATGCCGAGATGTACACGTTCTTGCAGGAATTCCTCGTTGCCGTTCTCACCTGTTATCTGTTGGCATGGCACTTCTACACGTTTTTTCTTTGTCCTGCCATGGTTGTTCTTTGTCTTCACTTCAAGGAAAGTGATGTCGCTGTCCATGTATGTCCTGACACGAACCTTTTGCCTTGGAGCACGTCCGTTGTGGTGTTCCAGGTAAAATAGATGCCTGTCCGTGTCCCAATAGGTAGTCATGTAGTTCGCAATCTTACTGCCGTTGAGGAATTGTGCATAGTATTTCCCTTGCGTCAACTCAAGGAGTCGTGCCAAATTCGCCTTGTCTGTCACGAACTTGGTATCTGTTCGATTCATCAGACGTATGCCCTTCATCTCTTCCAACGTTATTGGTTCCAGATTGGCAAGTAATTCATCTATGCGAGCATCAATATCCATGTTTTTTGTATTCTACGGTACAAATATAGGAGTTTTTTCTGCAAATATGGTTACATTGCTTTGTTTTTTTTATAAAAACCATTACTTTTGCTACTGAAATATAGTGGCAGAGGTGCAAAAAGGTTGTACTGGTTTTACAGAATAAATATATAATTTAAGATAAAAAGATATGATTGACGTAAAGGAAATGCTTGGCATTGCTGAGGAGAGAATGGAGGAATCGGTAATGTATCTGGAAGAGGCTTTGGCGCATATCCGTGCGGGTAAGGCTAATGTTAAGATTTTAGATGGCATCCGTGTTGATAGTTATGGAAGTTTGGTGCCTTTGAATAATGTTGCCGCCGTGAATGCTCCCGATGCACGCACCATTACTATTAAGCCTTGGGACAAGAACATGTTCCGTCCTATCGAGAAGGCTATTATGGACAGCGAAGTGGGTATTACCCCTGAGAACAATGGCGAGATTATCCGTTTGGGCATTCCTCCTTTGACGGAAGAGCGTCGCAGACAACTTGCCAAGCAGTGTGGCAAGGAGGCTGAGCAGGCGAAAGTCAGCATCCGCAATACACGTCGCGACATTATCGAGAAGTTGAAGAAGGGCATTAAGGAAGGCCTTTCCGAGGATTTGGAGAAGGATGCCGAGGCAGATATGCAGAAGATGCACGACAAGTTCATCAAGAAGGTGGACGAGTTGTACGCTGCCAAGGAGAAGGAAATAATGACTGTCTGATCGGGTTCTCAAGTTCACGGCATTGAACGGACTGGTCATTAGGAATACGGGCAGTTGGTATACTGTTAAGACGGACGACGGCTTGTTGTTCGACTGCAAGGTGAAGGGCTCGTTCCGCCTCAAGGGTATTCGTAGCACGAACCCTGTTGCTGTGGGCGACATGGTTACCATTACGCCTGGTGCAGACGGGCAGACGGCGTTGATAGACGGCATTGTGGACCGTCGCAATTACATTATCCGTCGTGCTTCTAACCTTTCGAAGCAGAGCCATATTATCGCGGCCAATGTGGATTTGGCTGCGCTTGTTGTTACGATTGCCCATCCGGAGACGAGTACGACCTTCATCGATCGTTTCCTGGCGAGTGCGGAGGCTTATCGTGTTCCAGTGCTTCTTATTTTCAACAAGACGGACCTTTACGATGAGTTGGAGCGGGGGCAGATGGAATATCTTGTTGCCTTGTATCAATGTATCGGTTATAAGTGTGTGACTTGTTCTGCAGAGAAGGGCGACGGCATTGATGCGTTGCGGACGGAACTTCAGGGCAAGACGACGCTCCTCAGCGGTAACAGCGGTGTGGGTAAAAGTACTTTGCTCAATCTGCTTGTGCCCGATGCGGATGCAAGGACGGCGGAAATCAGTGCGGCTCACGATGCGGGTATGCACACGACCACTTTCTCGCAGATGTTTTTCCTGCCTCAGGGTGGTGCACTTATCGATACTCCGGGCATCAAAGGCTTTGGCACGTTCGACATGGAGCGTGAGGAGGTTTCGCATTATTTCCGAGAGATATTCATGGTTTCGGCAGAGTGTCGTTTCGGTAACTGCACTCATACGCACGAACCCGGCTGTGCTGTCTTGCAGGCAGTGGCAGAGGGTGGCATTGCGGAGAGCCGTTTTACGAGTTATCTTTCTATGCTCGAGGATAAGGACGAGGACAAGTACAGAGGGGCGACTTGACGGCTTGCTCCGGTTGTGACATGGTGGTAATTCAGTCTTCACGATGGGTGGAGATTGGCAAATTCAGGTAGAATGAAGGAAACGCTAAATATAATTAAGGTAGGCGGCGGTGTGGTGGAGGATACTGCATCGCTGGCATCGTTGCTCGAACAGTTTGCTGTGTTGCAGGGCCGCAAGGTGCTTGTGCATGGCGGTGGCCGTCTGGCTACGGCGATGGCGAGCAGTCTTGGCATCGAGAGCCGCATGGTTGGCGGTCGCCGCATTACGGATGAGAAGATGTTGCAGGTGGTGACGATGGTCTATGGGGGCTTGGTCAACAAGAGCATTGTTGCGGGTTTGCAGGCAAAGGGCGTGAAGGCGATTGGTCTGACGGGTGCCGATGGCGACGTCATTCGCAGCCATAAGCGTCCGTTGAAGCGTGTCAAGATGGACGACGGCACGGAGCAGATGGTCGATTTCGGCTATGTGGGCGATGTCGATAGGGTGGACGCTTTGTTGTTGAAGCAACTCATCGAGGGCGGCACAGTGCCAGTGGTTGCTCCGCTCACGCACGATGGCGAGGGGCACATCCTCAACACGAATGCCGACACCATAGCGGGTTCTGTGGCGTGTGGCTTGGCCGAACATTACGATGTGACGCTGACTTTCTGTTTCGAGAAAGCAGGTGTGCTCCGCGATGCCGACGACGATGGCAGTGTCATCCCGCTCATCAACGAGGAACAATTCCAGCAACTCACGGCCGAAGGCATCATTTCGGGCGGAATGATTCCGAAACTCGAGAATGCTTTCCAAGCGATTCGTCAAGGTGTCCGGCAAGTGGTCATCACCCACTCCGACAACATCGATGGGTCAAAGGGTACGACAATAAAGTGACAAGTCATAGGGGAGCCCGGCTGAATCCAAGTTCAGTCGGGCTCTTTTTGTGTGTCTTTGGCGGCAGACTTGCAGGGCATGATGTATGTTGCCGAATGTCAGTGTCTTGCCCGCCGCCAGCCTTGTGCAAAAACATCTACTGCCAAGTCAGCCGGAAAGGTTAACCATTATGCATGGAAAGGTTAACCATTATTGCCAACTTGGCAGTAGATGTTTACGGACCAGGTTCAGGGCGTATGTTCACGGCCTTGGCGGGATGGTCCGCAGCGATGAGGCGAGCCTTTATTTCCGTCTGTATGCCACGAAGTAACCGAGCAGGTAGAATATGCCCAACGTCATGACAAGGACGGCGCCGACCTGCCCCATGGCGTCGCTTGCAATGCCCATGATGAGGGGGAAGACCGTGCCGCCGAAGATGCCCATGATGAGCAGTCCGCTGACTTCGTTCTTTTTGCCGGGACTGGCCTGCAAGGCTCTCGCAAAGATGATGCTGAAGGGGTTGCCGTTGCCGTAGCCCATCAGAGCCACACTGGCATAGATGACGGCTGTGCTTTCGCCTGCCACGAGACCGACTACGGCTGCCAGCATCATCAGAACACTCACAAGGAGGAAGGTCCAGTCCTTGAGGTAGTTCATGATGAACGTGCCGCTGAAACTGCCTGCAGCCTTTGCTATAAAGTATATGGTGCCAATGATGGCGGCCTCGTTAAGACCGATACCCGTGCGCTCCATCAGTATCTTCGGAGCAGTAATGCTCGTCCCGACGTCGATGCCGACATGGCAGATGATGGCAAGGAAACAGAAAAGCACAAAAGGATTCTTCAGCAAAGCAAAAGCCCCTGCAAACTGTTCTGCCACAGATTTCTGCTCCTGAGCGGCAGGCTCCTCTTTGATGCGTGTGCCGAAAAGCAACAGCGTTGCCAGAACACCTATACATAAATATATAGGATAAAGCACGCGCCAGCCCAATCCAAAAGCACCGACCGTAGCACCCCACGAGGCAATGATGGGGGCAATGAACGAGGCAATGCTCTTGATGAACTGCCCAAAGGTGAGAGTACTTGCCGATGCACCACCACTCATGGCACTGTCAACCAACGGATTGAGCGAGGTCTGCATGATGGCATTGCCTATTCCTAAAAGCGAAAAGGACAGCAACAACATCGTGAAGTCAACGGTGAACATCGGCACAAGCATCGCCGCAAGCGTCATCACAAGGCTCAGCAAAACCGTATTCTTCCTGCCAATCTTGTTCATCAGCAGACTCGTGGGAATACTGAAGATAAGGAACCAGAAGAAAACAAGCGAAGGAAGCGTGTTCGCCATCGCGTCCGAAAGTGCCAAATCCTCCTTCACATAGTTGCTCGCTATGCCTACCATATCCACGAAACCCATCGCGAAGAAGCACAGCATGACGGGAATAAGTTTCTTGTTCATTTCTCTATCTGATTGATTGCAAAGTTATATGCACCAAGATTTATAGCCTTGCTCGCACCAAGTTCCGACACCAGGATGGCCACCTTTCGCTGAGCCTGGTAGAGCACCTTCTTGTCCGTGTGAGGCACATCGACATAGACATCCTTGTCCTCAAGGAAGGCTGCACGCTGCTCAGGGTCTTCGAAGTTGTAAACCTCCGACTGCAAGGTGGGCAGCAGATTACCGGAGAACGTGCCGGCAAGGCGGCAAACTCTTCCATTATGCCGGGCAAAATCCACTTGGCATTACCGGTAAGACCACCACCAATGACAACGATGCCGTCCACAATGTTCAACACATTCACCAAAGTGGCTGCTGTAACCTGGCCCAGTTGGCGGAAACTTTCCTGCGCCGCCTTCATGTTGCCCGGACGAGTTCCGTTGGCAATGTCGCCAATATCCTTCGGGGTGAGGTCGCCAATGTCCTCGTGCGACATCTCGGCATACACTCTGCGAACGGCACGAATGCTGACACTCTCCTCCGCAATCACAAAGGGATACATCCCGTTACGCATACACCAGACATCGCCGCCGCAGTCGTTGTCGCCCTTCAACAACACCTTGTCAATTACCACACCACAGCCGAAACCCGTTCCGAGCGTAATGCCTATCAGATTCTTGTAACGCCGTTTGCAGCCGGCATCCTCTAATGCTTTGTTCACACGCGGCAGTGCTCCGGCCAAAGCCTCGCCGTAAGCAAACAGATTGCCATCGTTGTTCACAAAAACGGGAATGCCGAAAACACTCTCCAGGTATGGGCCGAGAGCAACACCGCCACGGAAAGACGGGAAATTAGGCAGGTCGCCAATCACACCATGCTCGTAGTCGGCAGGGCCGGGGAAAGCAAAACTGATGGCAACAGGTTCAGCATCCAGTTTCGCTTTCACTATGGTAAAGCCTTGGACAAGCGTAGCCAAGCAGCCTTCAGTATCAGTGGTTACGGCTTTCAGGCGAACGGGTTCGACAATTTCCTCGTTGTTGCAGATTGCAGAAAACACAAAGTTCGTACCGCCTGCATCAAGCGTTAATACGATTTTCTTGTTAGTAGTATTCATGGTTATAGTTGTTGTTATGAAGTTTTACAAGTCGATTGGTCGGATAGAAGCCTTCAGCGTCATGCATTCTCCCTGTAGAGGCGTAATGGTGTAGCGGCCGATGCAGGCAGGAATGATGAAGGTTTCGGCATAATGTACCTCGAAGGGTTCGAACTTTCCTTCAGGGCTTTCGATGAGAGCGGCTGTGCCATCGACCAGATTCAGCACGTTCACACCGCCGTTTGTGTTGTGCTCAACTGGGCGACTGAAGGTGTGGCGACGGGTTTCTATGAACTCGTTGGGATGCAGACCGGTTCGCTCTTCTTTGATACCTTCCTCTTCATGTAGTACCTCGAAGTGGTTTGCGATTTCTGTTTTCACGAAGGGTGTGGTGCGTTCCCATTGTATGACGTGCTTGCCTCGCTCTACGTTTATGGGGCGTGGTTTGCCGTCGAGTCCGAGTCGAGCCCAGTCCCAAAGTTTGAATGTGAAGATGCTTGGTGTGCTACTTATTTCGAGAACCATGCTGTTGTGGCCTGAGCAATGGATGGTTCCGGCGGGGATGAGGTAGTGATCATGTTTTTTTGCGGGGAGTTTGTTGACGTACTTTTCTGCGTCAAAGATGATGTCTCCGCGTTGTGCTGCCCGCAGGTCTTCTATCATTTGCACTTTGTCGATGCCTTCTTTCAAGCCGAGATATACGACGGCATCTGGTGCTGCATCGAGCAGATAGTAGCTTTCGTCTTGTGTATAGGGCAAGCCAAATTCGCGTTGGGCGAATTCGTTGGTGGGATGTACTTGCAGACTGAGGTTGCCTCCCTGCATGGTGTCGAGGAAGTCGAAGCGGATGGGGAATGATTTTCCGAAGCGATGCCATACTTGCTGGCCGAGCAGTTCGCGTGTGTGGCTTAGGACGACGTCTTGCGATGGCAGTTCGAAGAGTGTGCCGTCGGCTTCGAGGTAGAGGCTGTTCTCTTCGGGTACGCAGTCGAAGCACCAGCCGTAGTTTTGTTCTTCGCGAGGCAGGTCGCATACTTCCTTCATCCATTGTCCGCCCCATGGTGCGGGGTCGAAGAATGGCACTACGCGGAAGGGGCTGTGTGCTGTGCGTTGCAGTCCTTGACGCATTTGTGCGTCGGTAATCATTTTGGGTTGGCTGCGTTGATTTGAGTCGATCCAGTATTGGATTCGGCTGCTTTGCATGAGGTTGTCTTTGTAGTGGTCAATGATGTTCCAGTCGTTGAAGTATCCTCGTTTGTATTGTACGGATGGGCTGTCTTGGTGGTTGTCGATGCCCAGTGCCTTTACTTCGTGTCGGCGGAATCGTTGTTGTATTTCCCATCGTGCCATGTCGGCGTAGCAGACGGGGGCGCTGGGTGCGAGCCAGGCTGCTGCGGTGCCGATGACGATGCTGGGTTCTTTTATTTCGGGTTTGGTATTGGGGAAGTATTCTTCCAGCCTTATGTTGGACATGTAGCCGAAGAGAACGTCGTCTGTCATGAAGCGTTCTGTCAGTTGTCGGATCTCTTCTTCCGGCCGCATGAGTGTGCGTGTGTCGATGATTTTGCGTCCGGTTTTGGCAAAGGCTGCCATGAAGTCTTCTTCGTATGTGCCGGGGTAGAGGTCGATTGCCCAGATGGGTTCGTCTGCCCATGCCTGGCTGAGTGTGCTGATGATATTGTCCCACCCGAGTGTCATGCTGCCCTCGATGTGTGTACTTGGTTGTTTGTCGTAATTGCTTTTTCTCATAGGTTTTATCTGTTTTCTTTTGCGAAAATAGTGAATTTACTTGATATGCCAAAGGAAAAGGTAAAAGAATGTGCCGAAAGTCGGAATAATGTGTGTTCGGCGGGCAGTGGCTTGTGGAAAATAATGGTTAACCTTTCCGGCAATAATGGTTAACCCTTTTGCCCATAATGGTTAACCTTTCTGGTGGACTTGGCAGTAGATGTTTCCCGATGTGGTGTGCCGTGTGTGTGGCATGTGTGGTGTGAAATGCCTTTTGGGGCCTTGTGGCTGGCTCTTTTCTGCTGCCATTTCGGCGAGAAATGGCCAAACAGCGAAACAATTCTGGCGATGGAGGGCTATGATATGAGTATTTTTTGTATCTTTGCGCGGAATAATGTATAAATTAAGAACTCAGAATATGAAAAAAACAATCTTAAGCGTGCTTGCAGCGTCTTTCTGCACAGCACTTTCTGCACAGACGAACATTACGCCCGAGGTGCTCAAGCAGCTCGAGGGCAGTTATACGGGTACGCCTACCGAGAAGGCTGTCCGCAATGCCATCAGCCATGTGGGCATACAGCAGATGGCTGTCAATAGCGAGAACGTTGGCTTGAAGGACAAGAAGTTCAACGTCGAGGTGAAGAACACCGGCATCAGCAATCAGAAGAACAGTGGCCGCTGCTGGTTGTTCACGGGGCTGAATGTTTTGCGTGGCAGAGCCATGAAGAAGTTGGGCAATAAGAACTTCTTCCTCAGCCAGGTCCACCTCTTTTTCTACGACCAGCTGGAGAAGAGTAACCTCTTCCTGCAAGGCATTATAGACACACGCAAGCAGCCCATCGACAGCGAGATGGTGCGTTGGCTCTTCCGTAACCCGCTTTCCGATGGCGGCACCTACACCGGTGTTGCCGACCTTGCCATGAAGTATGGTGTGGTGCCTGCGGAGGTTATGCCCGAAACGTATGTGAGCAACAGCACCAGCGAGTTCTGCGGTCACCTGAAACGCAAGCTTCGTGAGTTCGGCATCACTCTGCGCGAGAAGAGCGAGGCAGGCATGAGCGAGAAGGAACTGCAGGCTCTCAAGGTGGAGCAGTTGGGCACGGTCTATCGTATGCTTGTGATGGCCTACGGTGTTCCCCCGACGGAGTTCACGTGGAAGCCTTCTGCCGACTCTGCCGAGGGCGAGGAGAAGACCTACACTCCGCAGGAGTTCTTCAAGACCTACTGCATCGACGAGGGCGAAGACCTCGTCAAGGACTATGTAATGCTGATGAACGACCCCAGCCGCCCCTATAATAAAGTCTATGAAATCGACTACGACCGCCATGTTTACGACGGCCACAACTGGCTCTATGTAAACCTTCCCATCGAGGAACTGGAGAGCATTGCCATTGCTTCGCTGAAGGACAGTTGCCAGATGTATTTCAGTTGCGACGTCGGCAAGTTCCTCGATCGCAACGTAGGCATACTCGACCTGAACAATTTCGACTATGAAAGTCTCCTGGGCACCACCTTCGGCATGAACAAGAAGCAACGCATCGAGAGTTTCGACAGCGGCAGTTCTCACGCCATGACCCTGATGGCTGTGGACCTCGACAAGGACGGAAAGGCCAAGAAGTGGAAGGTGGAGAACAGTTGGGGCTCGGACAGCGGCCAGAACGGCTACATCATCATGACCGGCGAGTGGTTCCGCGAGTACATGTTCCGTGTGGTGGTGAACCGCAAATACTGCCCCGCATCCGTGCTCGAGACACTGAAGCAGAAGCCCGTCCGCCTGCCGGCTTGGGACCCCATGTTCAGCGAGGAAGACTAACTCCCTTGCCCCTCCGCCCGGAAAGGTTAAGCCTTTTGCCAATAATGCTTAACCATTATGCCCGTAATGGTTAACCTTTCTGCCCGTAATGCTTAACCATTCTCCGACCCCTCCGCAACGAGGTGGGAACCACAGCCGGGCAGAAACCGAAAACACTAAACGCAACACATTAAGTACAGACGATGGAAACAACAAGACAAAACAAGATAGCACGCCTCATACAGAAGGAGTTGAGCGACATCTTCCAGAAGCAGACAAGTGCCATGCGTGGCGTACTGGTCAGCGTCAGTGCCTGCCGCATCAGCCCCGACCTCAGCCAGTGTCGCGCCTACCTCAGCGTCTTTCCCAGCGAAAAGTCAGAAGAGATAGTGCAGAACATCAACGCAAACCAGCGACAGGTGCGCTACGAACTCGGCACACGCGTGGGGAAACAACTGCGCATCATACCCGAACTCAAGTTCTACGTCGACGATAGCCTCGACTACGTAGAGCATATCGACGAACTGCTGAAGAAGTGAACTACGAACTCTTCATAGCCCGACGCTACCTCTTTGCCAAGAAGAGCCACCACGCCATCAACATCATCAGCGGCATATCGGTGCTTGGCGTAGCCGTCGCCACCATGGCGATGGTCGTCACCCTCAGCGTCTTCAACGGATTCCAGGACCTCGTGGCCGACCTCTTCACAGCCTTCGATCCCGAACTGCGCGTCACACTCACCGACGGACAGACCGTCAGCACCAAAGACCCCGCTCTGCTCCAACTCAAGAAACACGATGCAGTGGATGTCTATACACCCGTGCTCGAAGGGCAAGCACTCGTCGTGCAGGACGGAAGGCAACAGGTGGTCACCATAAAAGGCGTGGCAGACAACATCACCGAACAAGCCCATATCCAGGACATCCTCTACGGCGACGGCTCCTTCTGCCTGCATGCCGATGTCCTGGAATACGGCATACTCGGCATACAACTTGCCCAGCAACTCGGACTCCCTGCCTACTTCGAGAACCCCCTCCAGGTCTATGCCCCCAAACCCGGCGAGCGCGTCAACATGGGCAACCCGCTCTCCTCCTTCAATCACGAGGAGTTGCAGAGTCCCGGCGTCGTCTTCGTCGTGCGACAGGCAAAGTATGATGCAAACTACATCCTCACCAGTCTCGGCTTCGCCCAACGCCTCTTCGAGAGGCAAGGCAGAGTGTCGGGCGTGGAAATCAAAGTCAAAGAAGGCTTCAAGGTAGACAAGACAAAACAAGAACTGCAAGCACTGCTCGGCGAACGCTTCAAGGTGCAGGACCGATACGAACAGCAAGACGACATCTTCCGCGTCATGCGCATCGAAAAACTCATCTCCCATGTCTTCCTCTCCTTTATCCTGCTGGTGGCATGCTTCAATATCATCGGCTCGCTCTCCATGCTCATGATAGACAAAAGGCAAGACATACGGACACTCCGCAGCCTTGGAGCAAACGATGCTCAGATAAGCACCATCTTCCGCCTCGAAGGGCACATCATCAGCCTTGCAGGAGCCTTGCTCGGCCTCCTGCTCGGAGCCATCCTCTGCTGGGTACAGCAAGAGTACGGATTGGTAACAATGGGCGACAGCGAAGGCAGTTTCATCGTCGATGCCTACCCCGTGAGCGTCTATCTCACAGACATACTCCTTGTTCTCGTTACCGTTCTGGTTGTCAGTTGGCTCGCCATATGGTATCCGGTGAACTACCTTTCCAAAAAGATACTTAAGACCTGACAATGTCCACCGCATACCCCTTCGCCCGGCCGCTATACGTAATGGCAAAACCCGCAGGACCACTGTGTAACCTGCGCTGCCAATACTGCTATTATCTGGAGAAACAACATCTGTCCGAGAGACAACAAGGCGGCATGAACGACAAACTGCTGGAACATTACATCCGCGACTATATCCAACTCCAGCAAACCCCCGACGTACTCTTCACATGGCATGGCGGCGAACCCATGCTCAAGCCCCTCAGTTTCTACAAACAAGCCGTGCGCTTGCAACAATATTACGGGCGAGGCAAACGCATCAGCAACAGCATCCAGACCAATGGCCTGCTGCTCACGCCCGAATGGTGCCGCTTTCTCCACGACGAAGGATGGCTCGTGGGCATCAGCATCGACGGCACACAAGAGCAACACGATGCTTATCGGCACGACATTCAGGGCAATGGCACCTGGCAAAAGGTGGTGGACAGCATCAAAATGCTCAACGAATACGGAGTGGAATGGAACGCCATGGCAACAGCCAACCACTTCAATGCCAAGAATCCATTAGCGTTTTATCGCTTCTTCCGCGACGAATTGCATTGCAAGTTCCTCCAGATAAGTCCCGTAGTAGAACGTATTCGCGAACACACAGACGGCAGGCATCTTGCACATCTCTTCGATGAAAACTGTCCCATTGCCCCCTTCAGTATCCGCCCCGAGGAATGGGGAAATTTCATGTGCGACATCTTTGACGAATGGGTTCGCCACGATGTGGGAGAAGTCTTCGTACAACTCTTCGATGCCACACTTGCCGGATGGATGGGCGTAGAACCAGGCATTTGTGTCTATGCCGAAGAGTGCGGACACGCAGCCGTCATGGAACACAACGGCGATGTCTATTCCTGCGACCACTTTGTCTTCCCACAATATAAATTGGGCAACATACGTACAAATGGCTTGCCACAAATGCTTTACGGCACCAAACAAAGCCAATTCAGCAGACTCAAACGGGAAGCATTGCCCCGACAGTGTCGCCAGTGCGAATGGCTCAAAGCATGCCATGGCGAATGTCCACGCCTTCGTTTCCTCCATACTGCCGACGGAGAACCCGGACTCAATTATCTTTGTGCCGGCTATCGTATTTTCTTCCAACATGTGGGCCCTTATATGGATTTTATGCGAAAAGAACTCCTTGCCGGCAGGCCTGCAAGTGGCGTTATGCAACTCTTTTAATGTTTTCTTAGCGCGAAACTTGTCGATGTAGATAAAAAAACGTAATTTTACGCCGCGAAAATAAGAAAAAGCTATATTATATATCCATGAAAACCAAAGCAATTACAGAGGTTACACCGCTCGGGGAGAAGGACTGTTTCCTGATGGTAGATCGTGACAAAGACGCTTTCACCTATCCTTTGCACAAACACGAAGAGTTGGAGTTGAACTTCGTGGAGAATAGCGACGGTGCCAGACGCATTGTGGGCGACAGCATAGAAGTGCTCGGCAAGTATGACCTTGTACTTGTCGGCAGCAGATTGGAGCACATGTGGGAGCAATACGATTGCCAAAGCCATTCTATTCACGAGATAACCATTCAGTTCCCGCCCGATTTGTTGGGTGAGCAGTTCTTGAAGAAGAACCAGTTGAACAGTTTGCGTACTCTTTTCGAGAATGCCAAACGCGGTGTCGCTTTCGAGTTACCTGTCATAATGAGAGTGTATGAAAAGATTACAAGCATCACGGCGGCACAACCGGGCTTCTACCGTATGCTTTCTCTGCTCGAAATACTTTACGAACTTTCATTGCAGGAGGAATACCATTTGCTGGCCAGCAAATCGTTTGCCAACGTGAAGAATACACCCGAGAGCCGTCGAGTTCGTGCCGTCGAGGAATATATCGACCAGAATTTCCGTCAGGAGATTCGCCTGAAAACACTCTCGGATATCGCTGGCATGACGCCCGCTGCGTTCAGTCGTTTCTTCCATGCTCGTACAGGAAAGACTGTTTCCGATTACATCATCGACATCCGTTTGGGCTATGCTGCCCGTCTTTTGGTCGATTCACATTCCAATGTGGCGGAGATATGCTATAATTGTGGCTTTAATAACATCAGCAACTTCAACCGTATCTTCAAGAAGAAGAAAGGATGCTCGCCTACAGCCTTCCGCGACAACTACCACAAGAGTAAGATAATAATTTAGTTCATATTCATAGTAAAAGTTATGAAGCGTTTCGCTTATCTCTATATAGTGGTGGCTCTTGCTGCACTCATTGGCTGCCAGAGCAATCAGTTTGGGACGGATTTGGAGTTCGTTACGACTCGCGATGGAAGGTTCTATCGCGGCGACACCGAGTACAAGTTCATTGGCGCAAACTTCTGGTACGGTGCAGTTTTGGCAAGTGAAGGTCAGGGCGGCGACCGTGAACGGCTGCAGAAGGAACTCGACCTGATGCAGGAAGTGGGCATCACCAACGTGCGTGTCCTTGTTGGTGGCGAAGGTCCGGACACTGTGGCTTCTCATGTTGTGCCTGTCCTTCAGCCCGAGCCGGGCGTATATAACGACACCATCTTGCAAGGCTTGGACTATCTCATAGCAGGACTTGAGAAGCGTGAAATGACGGCTGTCCTCTTCCTAAATAATTCATGGGAATGGAGTGGGGGATATGGTGCTTATCTGGAATGGGCAGGTTGCGGTCCTGTACCCGACTGGTCGGACTGGACAATAGCACAGAACTATCATTGCCAATTCGTGAAGAACGACAGTGCAAAGGCAATGGCAGAGCGTCATGTTCGCTATATTGTTTCTCGCACCAATACCGTTACAGGCAAACCTTACAGCGAGTCGCCTGCCATCATGGCTTGGGAACTTGCTAACGAACCTCGTGCCTTTGCAAGAGATTCTGTAACGAAGGCTTGCTTTGCAGAGTGGGTTGAGGCACAGGCTAAACTCATCAAGAGCCTCGACAGCAACCATTTGGTTACGACAGGAAGCGAGGGAATTGAAGGTTGTGAGGAAGATTCCGCTCTATTCCGCAAGATACATGCCTTTCCCGAGATTGACTACATCTGCATCCATATTTGGCCTTACAACTGGCGTTGGCTTGGTCCGGCAAGTGGTCCGCTTACGAATGGCTTGGCTAAGAATGGCGAGACCTCTGTCGTGGACAGTGTCCCTTTTGCTTCTCGTATGACTCGTGCTTATATGGACCGTTGTTGGGATGTCGTGAAGGAATTGAACAAACCAATGGTTTTGGAGGAGTTCGGCTATCCTCGAGACGGCTATCGCATAGAATTGAATTCGACCACTCAAGGTCGCGACAGTTATTATGAATATGCTTTCAGTCTGATGGACGAGGGCAAGTTGCAAGGCTGCTGCTTCTGGGCTTGGGGCGGTTATGCTCAGCCCAAGCATGTTCGCTGGCAGCGTTGGGACGATTATGTAGGCGACCCTGCTCAAGAGGAACAAGGCCTGAACGCTGTCTTTGCATCAGACACAACAACGCTCGAAGTCATTCGCCAGGCTGCAGAGAGGCTTAGTAAGTGAATGTATCAAATAGTAAACGATTAAATAGTAAATAATAAGGTGTTATTCGACAAACAGACATATATTGAGCGAAGAAGGTTGCTCAAGGAACGCATCGGCTCGGGCATCATCTTGCTGATGGGCAACAACGACTCGCCAGCCAATTATCCCAACAACGTCTATCGCTTCCGTCAGGACAGTTCGTTCCTTTATTTCTATGGACAGCATCGCGAAGGCTTGGCCGGTATCATCGATGTAGATAACAATCAGGAATACCTCGTTGGCGATGATATCGACATCGACGACATCGTTTGGTTCGGCTCTGTAGATAGTGTTGCCGACATGGCAGCAGAGTGCGGTGTGGCAAACACTTTGCCTATGAAGAACCTTTCGGACTTCGTGAAGAAGGCAAAGGCCAGTGGCCGGCGCATCCATTTCCTGCCGCCTTATCGTCACGACACCATGATTCAACTCATGGACATGTTGGGCATACATCCATCTCAGCAAAGAGAGGCTGCCAGCCTGGAACTCATCAAGGCGGTGGTCGACTTGCGTGCGGTGAAGAGTCAGGGCGAGATAGAAGAGATAGAGCGCGCATGTGCCATTGGCTACGAGATGCATACCACGGCTATGAAGATGTGTCGCGAAGGTGTGACGGAACAGGAGATTGCGGGCAGAATCAGTGGCATTGCCAGCAGTTATGGCTGCAAGGAAAGTTTCCCGAGCATAGTGACGATGCATGGCGAGATAATGCATGGCTATCCCAGTCCTCGCCTTCTCAAGGCAGGTCGTTTGCTCTTGGTAGATGCAGGAGCAGAGACGAACGAGAACTATTGTAGCGACAATACACGTACGACACCCATCAGCGGCACCTTTACACAACGCCAGCGTGAGATTTACAGCATTGTCGAAGAATGTCACGACTATGCTTTGACGCTTGCTGCGCCTGGTGTGAAGTGGTGGGACGTGCACTTTGGTGTTTGCCGATTGATGACGGAGCGACTCAAGGAACTCGGCCTCATGAAGGGCGATACCGAGGCAGCCGTTCGTGCCGGTGCCCATGCCATGTTTATGCCTCATGGCCTGGGTCACATGATGGGCATGGATGTTCACGATATGGAAGGTTTGGGACAGACCTATGTCGGCTTCGACGATGAGGTGCGTCCCAATCTCGACCAGTTTGGAACAAATTGCCTCCGTTGCGGACGTCGTTTGCAGGAAGGTTTTGTCATGACCGATGAGCCGGGCATTTATTTTATTCCTGCCCTCATCGATGATTGGAGGAGCAAGGGCCATTGTGCAGAGTTCCTCAACTTCGACCTTCTGGAGACATACAAGGACTTTGGTGGCATTCGCATTGAGGACGACATCCTTATTACTGCCGACGGTTGCCGTTATTTGGGCGAGAAGCGAATCCCATATCATTTGAGCGAAATAGAAAATCCATAATAATAAATTCCAAAACAAATGAAAAAACTTATCGTATTTGCTGCAGTAGCAATGCTCGTATTGCCTGTGGCTGCAAAAAGTAAGAAGAAAGAGGCTCCGAAGGACAGCCTTATCTTCACAACAGTAGTAGAGAACCCTGTGACAAGCATCAAGAACCAGAACAGCAGCGGCACTTGCTGGGCTTATTCTTCTCTGGCTTTCCTGGAGAGTGAAGTCATCAAGAAGCATCCTGAGATGAAGGACGACCTCGACCTCTGCGAGTCGTTCCTCGTGAGCAAGACTTATGTTGACCGTGCCGACAAGCATGTTCGCACCCATGGCGATGCAAGTTTCAGCCAGGGTGGCAGTTTCGAGGATGCCATCCACTGCATGAGAGTGAACGGTCTTGTGCCGGAAGGTGTGATGCCTTATCCCATCACAGAGTATGGCGACTCGCTGTTCAACTTCGGTTTCTTCTTCCCTCCCATGGAGGCTTACCTGAAGAGCGTTGCCACAAGCAGTTCCAAGAAGATCTATCCTCAAGCATGGAAGTCTGCACATCAGGCAATGCTCGATGGCTACTTCGGCAAGTGCCCCACAGAGTTCGAGTACAAGGGCAAGCGTTACACACCGCAGTCTTTCGTCAAGGACTACCTCACACTCGATCCTAACGACTATGTCAGCCTCACCAGTTATACACACCATCCCTTCTACACCAGTTTTATTCTCGAGATTCAGGACAACTGGCGTTGGGCAAGCAGTTACAACCTTCCTATGGAGGAACTGAGCCGTGTTATGTACGAGGCAGTGAAGAATGGCTGGACTTTCGCTTGGGGTGCAGACGTCAGCGAGGATGGTTTCAGCCGTCGCACCGGTAAGAACAAGAGCGTTGCCATGGTGCCCGACACCAAGTTCAAGGCAGGCGTAGGCAGCGACCAGGCACGTTGGACAGGCGAGAAAGCCAGCGAGAAGGTGGAAATCGTGAGTGCAAATGCCGAGAAGACCATCACACAGGAGATGCGTCAGCAGGCTTATGACAACTGGGAAACCACAGACGACCACGGCATGCAGATTTATGGTATTGCCAAGGACCAGTGGGGTAAGGAGTATTTCATGATGAAGAACTCATGGGGTGAGAGTGGTCCCTACAAGGGCTTCTGGTATGTAAGCCAGGCTTATGCTGCATACAAGACCATGAACATCGTCATCAACAAGAACGCCATCCCTGCCGACATCCGTCAGAAACTCGGCATCTAAGCGGCGATATACATATTATATATATAACAGTACAACAGGAGCGGCACATCATCAGCAGATGGTGTGCCGCTCTTTTGCTGTGCAGTTCGCAGGAAGGACGTGTCCGTTTTGCAAACTACACGTGTGAACTTGCCCGACTTCTCTGCAGAACTTGCCCGACTTCTCTGCAGAAGTTTGTCGACTTCTCTATATGGCTGAAAACCAGAGGCTCTTTTTGTGGCATGATACGATGCTTTAGTTACAGGCAACGTGGCCGCTGTCGGGCTACGGCATT
This sequence comes from Bacteroidaceae bacterium, assembly GCA_017461345.1. GTDB lineage: Bacteria > Bacteroidota > Bacteroidia > Bacteroidales > Bacteroidaceae > Physcousia. The sequence goes on from JAFTYP010000010.1 coordinate 36,367, forward strand.
TCTGCTGTCGGTTGGCGGTGTGTCGTTTGCCGTTGATTTGGTTTCGCTGTGTTTTTGCATGGAAACAAAACAGATGTAAAGGTTTTTGTTTCGTTTTGCCGTCATCTTGCCAAAAAAAACTTACCGAAATCGTCTGCCATAAAGAATAATTCTGTAACTTTGTCTCTGACAATCTCTGTGTTTGCAGAGCGTCGCCAGATGAAGGACTTACATTATATAATATAATAGGAACTTATGGAAACAAAGGAAGTAAAGTTTGCAGGCGCAGTTGCCAATGGATTTCTGATGTTGTTTGTCAACTTGGCGGTTCTGGTGCTGTCTATAGTAGGCATCGTATATGCCATCATCCATCTGGAGTCGTCCGGTGGCGAAACTGGCGGTCTGTTGCTCGGTGGCAGCATATTGCTGCTCATTGCCAACATCATCATGTGGTGCGGTCTTATGGAACTCGAACCCAACGAGGCACGTGTCATTACATGGTTCGGCAAGTATGCCGGCACATTTTCTCAGGCCGGCTACTACTGGATAAATCCTTTCTACGGCACGAAGAAACTCTCTCTGCGTGCCAGAAATCTCGATGTCGAGCCCATCAAGGTGAACGACAAAGTGGGCAATCCCGTGATGATAGGCCTCGTGCTGGTGTGGAAGTTGAAAGACACGTACAGGGCACTGTTCGAGGTCGACACGCAGACCATGGCAACATCCACAATCGGCACCGACGTGAAGAGCATCATGAATGCCCTGGAGAAGTTCGTCCGTGTGCAGAGCGATGCAGCACTGCGGCAGGTGGCAGGGCAGTATGCATACGACGATGAGGACGGCAGCGCAGGCGAACTCACACTTCGCTCCGGCTCGGAAGACATCAACCGGCTGCTCGAACAAAAACTCGACGACCGTCTTGCCCTTGCTGGCATCGAGGTGATAGAAGCCCGCATCAACTATCTGGCATACGCTCCGGAGATTGCTGCCGTGATGTTGCGACGCCAACAAGCCTCGGCCATCATCACCGCACGAGAGAAGATAGTGGACGGCGCCGTGTCGATGGTCAAGATGGCACTCGACAAACTCTCGAACGAGAATGTCGTGGAACTGGACGACGAGAAGAAAGCCACCATGGTGAGCAACCTGCTCGTAGTGTTGTGTAGCGACGATTCTGCACAGCCGGTCGTGAATGCCGGAACATAGAAATAGGCATACATATTCCACTCATTTCTTGTCTAATATAAAAAAAAACCGTACCTTTGCACAAAATTAACAAAAGTGTGCAATAAATAATAGCATTATAAATACTATGAGTTTAAAGATTGTTGTACTTGCAAAGCAAGTGCCCGACACGCGCAACGTCGGTCCGGATGCCATGACACCCGAAGGCACCGTAAACCGCAGCGCACTGCCTGCCATCTTCAACCCCGAGGACCTCAATGCCCTCGAGCAGGCTCTGAGACTGAAAGATCAATTCCCCGGTACCACCGTAAACGTCATAACGATGGGCCCCGGTCGTGCCGCAGAAGTCATTCGCGAAGCAATGTTCCGCGGTGCTGATGGTGGCTATCTGCTTACAGACCGCGCCTTTGCAGGTGCCGACACACTTGCTACGAGCTATGCTCTCGCAACGGCTATCCAGCATGCTTGCCCCGACGTGGACCTCATCATTGGCGGACGTCAGGCCATCGACGGCGATACGGCACAGGTAGGACCACAGGTGGCAGAAAAGTTGGGCTTGAATCAGATTACATACACCGAGGAGATTCTCTCCCTCCAGGACGGCAAGATCACCGTCAAGCGACATATCGACGGCGGCGTAGAGACAGTGGAAAGCTCATTGCCCTGCGTCCTCACCGTCAACGGAAGTGCGGCTCCCTGTCGCCCACGCAACGTGAAGCGCGTCATGAAGTTCAAGCGTTGCCTCGCTCCCATGGAACTTCCGCAGGGAACAGACTATGCCGACCTCCCCTACGCAAGCGAATATGAGAAGAAACCCTACCTGAAGATTGGCCAACTCACCTGTGCCGACATCAATGCCGACTTGCAGCAGTGTGGTCTGGCAGGCTCGCCAACCAAGGTGAAGAACGTGGAGAACATCGTCTTCAAGGCAAAGGAAAGCAAAGTATTAACCGGCAGCGACGAGGACATCAACGCACTCGTTCAGGAACTCCTCGCAAGCCATACAATCGGATAACGCCCTATGAATAGTGTATATGTATATTGCGAGCTCGAAGGCACAAAGGTAGCCGAGGTGAGCCAAGAACTCCTGACGAAGGGTCGCAAGCTGGCGAACACGCTGGGCGTAAAGCTCGAGGCAGTGGCAGCCGGCAGTGGCATCACAGGAAAAGTAGAGGACCAAATCATCCCTTATGGTGTGGACAAACTGCACATCTTCGATGCAGAAGGTCTTTCACCCTATACAACCAAACCCCATACTGCAGTCCTCGTAAACCTCTTCAAGCAGGAACAGCCTCAGATTTGTCTGATGGGTGCCGATGTTGTAGGCCGTGACCTCGGTCCACGTGTGTCTTCTGCGCTTCACAGCGGCTTGACCGCCGACTGCACAAGTCTTGAGATCGGTCCGCACGACGACAAGAAACTCGGCAAGCACTACGACAGCCTGCTCTATCAGATTCGTCCTGCCTTCGGTGGCAACATCGTGGCAACAATCGTCAATCCCGAGAACCGTCCGCAGATGGCAACCGTCCGCAGCGGCGTCATGAAAGCAGAAATTCTCGACCCCGACTACAAGGGCGAAGTCATCATTGAAGACGTGGCAAAGTTTGTTCCCGAAACGGAATACGTCACCAAAGTTCTCGACCGCCACGTAGAGGCAGCCAAGAATAACCTCAAAGGTGCGCCCATCGTCGTTGCAGGCGGTTATGGTGTAGGTTCTAAAGAAGGTTTCGACCAACTCTATGAACTTGCCAAGGTGCTCCATGCAGAGGTAGGTGCCAGCCGTGCAGCAGTCGATGCAGGTTTCTGCGACCACGATTTGCAGATTGGCCAGACAGGCGTTACCGTCCGTCCGAAGGTCTATATCGCCTGTGGCATCAGTGGTGCCATCCAGCATGTGGCAGGCATGAAGGAGAGCGGCATCATCATCTCAATCAACAACGACGAGAATGCCCCCATCAACCAGATTGCCGACTACGTCATCAATGGAACGGTAGAAGAAGTGGTACCCAAACTGATTAGGTATTATAAGCAAAACAGCAAGTAAAATGGCAAACTATTATAACGACATAAAAGAGATAAAGTTCGAACTCGAAAACAGCCCCTTGATGGAGCGTATCGTCGAACTGAAAGAGTGCGGCTACGCAGATAAGGACCAATATGAAGAGGCTCCGCAGGACTTTGCCGATGCCATGGACAATTACGACAAGGTGTTGGACATCGTGGGCGACATCGTTGCCAATGTTGTGGCTCCTAATGCGGAAGAAGTTGATGCCGAAGGACCTCATTGCGAAAATGGTCGTGTACGTTATGCTTCGAAAACTTACGAGAACCTCGAGGCAATGAACCATGCCGGCTTGAACGGCATGACGATGCCCCGCCGCTATGGTGGCCTCAATCTTCCTGTAACGGTTTACACTGCAGCAAACGAAATTGTTTCTACTGGCGATGCAGGTTTCGAGAACATCTGGAGTCTGCAGGACTGCATAGAGACGCTCTATTGCTTCGGCAACGAGGAACAGCGCCAAAAGTACATTCCTCGTGTCTGCAAGGGCGAAACGATGTCGATGGACCTCACAGAGCCTGATGCAGGTAGCGACTTGCAGAGCGTTATGCTCAAGGCAACTTTCGACGAGGAGAACAACTGCTGGCGTCTGAATGGCTCGAAACGTTTCATTACCAACGGCGACAGCGACATCCATCTTGTGCTTGCCCGTTCTGAGGCAGGAACACGCGACGGTCGTGGTCTTTCGATGTTCATCTACGACAAGCGCGACGGCGGTGTTGATGTTCGTCGCATCGAGAACAAACTTGGCATCCACGGAAGTCCAACCTGCGAACTGGTGTACAAGAATGCGAAGTGCGAACTCTGTGGCGACCGCAAACTGGGTCTTATTAAATATGTAATGTCTTTGATGAACGGCGCTCGTCTGGGTATTGCTGCCCAGAGCGTAGGTCTTTCGCAGGCTGCTTATAACGAGGCTGTGGCATATGCTGCAGACCGCAAGCAGTTCGGCAAGGCCATCATCGAGTTCCCTGCTGTGGCAGAAATGATTGGCAATATCAAGGCTCGCCTCGATGCCGGTCGTGCATTGCTTTATCAGACTGCGCGTTATGTCGATATCTATAAGGCACTGGAGGACATCAGTCGCGAACGCAAACTCGAACCCGAAGAGCGTGCAGAACTCAAGCAATACAGCCGTCTGGCTGATGCGTTTACACCTCTGGCTAAAGGCATGAACAGCGAGTATGCTAACCAAAACGCCTACGACTGCATTCAGGTGCATGGCGGTTCCGGCTTTATGCTCGAGTATGCTTGCCAGCGTATCTATCGCGATGCCCGCATCACTTCCATCTACGAGGGACCGACGCAGTTGCAGACGGTTGCCGCTATTCGCTACGTCACCAACGGCTTCTATGCTCAGGTCATCGAGGATTATGAGAAACTCCCTGTTGCACCCGAGTTTGAGGGTCTGAAGGCTCGTGTGAAGGCCATGGCAGAGAAGTTCAATGCTTGCACTGCAGCCGTTAAGGAGGCAGACAGTCAGGAGGTGCTCGACCTCTGCGCACGCCATCTCTACGAAATGGTTGCCAACGTCATCATGTCTTATCTCCTGATGCAGAATGCCACAAAGGCTCCCGAACTCTTTGCTCAAAGCCTGAGCGACTATGTTCGTCTGGCAGAAGCAGAGGTGGAGAAGCACAACACTTGGCTCTCTTCCACATTGCAGGCATAAGAAACCACTATTACTACAGAACCTGTTTAATGTCATATGTTTGCGCGCAAAGGTGTGTGTAGATGAATGACAATGGTATAACCCTCGCCCCGTGTGAAGTGTGCAACCTTTCTGCAAGGCACACCTTCGCAAGAGGCGAGGGTGTTTTTGTATGGAGACAAAAAGTGGTTCGGCCATAACGCTGCAGTCCATTTGGCGAAACGGACGCGTCCTTCCGGGCAACTACACGTGTGAACTTGCCCAACTTCTCTGCAGAACTTGCCCAACTTCTCTGCAGAAGTTGAACAAGTTCTTTAGTAGCCAAAAGTTCGCCGTTCCTACGGCAGGTGAGTTTGCATATATTGTGATGATATACGTCGTGTTACTCTGTTTGCCATAGGAAGAAAAGTTTTTTTGAGAATTACGACAGGAGTGAATAATTTTTTTTCGTAACTTTGTCGCACGAAAACAGATAACTAACTCTTAACAACAACCATGAAACATTTATTTTCTTCATTGCTACTCTCGTTGCTCGCTGTTCTGCAACTGCAGGCAACAGACATTATTTACGGCAATTGTCACTATCGGGAGATAGAAGGACGCTATGCAGGATTCCGTAAGACAGAGACATTCACAACATTCGAGACAGACGACCGCATCACACTCGTCTATTGTCTGCGCATCCCCCGTGCCAACGTCTCCGGTTCTGCAAAGATTAATCCCAAGATTACGGGCGACGTAACACTGAATGTGCGTGTCAAGGATTGTGAGACAGACGCAGTACTGCTCGACCATAGCGTCACACAGACATGCTCCAAAGGTAGGGTAACAGACATCCCCATCATACCTGAGATGGCGTTCCCATCCGACACATGGTATCGTGTGGAGATACAAGCACCCGAAGGCTACCAGCGCATCAGTCGCCTCATTCAACTCAACTTCGAACGTTCAGGCACTCTTCCTGTCATCGATGCCCATCTTCGTGGCTTCCCAACACCTGCCACACACCTTTGGGTGGGACATTCCACTGCTCCCAATGCTCCACAGAACGAGTCATACGAATGGTGCTATCAGGAAGTGCTCATGCCCAAGCAGTGGGCAACTATCAATACCTATCTTATGACGCTCGGCATTACAGGCGGTTACATGGGCATACAGAGAGCAGGCAAGACAGTAAAGAACGAAAACGGCAAGGACACCGACACAATTCCTTCGTCCTACTGGAACCAGGCCCTCTTCTCTATTTGGGACAATGGCGACACGGACGTAACGCCCAACCTGGCAACATACCTGCGAGCAGGTGCCTTGGCATGGGGCGACGACGTGGCCATCAATCACTTCGGTGCAGAAGGTACAGGCTGTCAGGCAATGGTTTCCCATGCAAAATGGGAACCCGGACAGTGGGTGCAGTTCCTTACTTGTGCACGTCCTGAAGAACGTCTCATAACGCTCAGAGCCAAAGACGGCTCGGACAGCATCATACGCTACCCTTGTTCACTGCTCTCTACCTGGTATAAGAATCTGGACGACCCAGAGTGGCACTATATGGCCACCATTCGACACAGTGGTGAGTCACACTACTACAATACGTGGTATTCCTTTATCGAAAACTGGGCAGATTCGGGTGGCGAACTCTTCCGTCGCGCATATTATCGTAACAACTACCAACGCTCGGTGGGTAGTGGAAAGTGGTACTTCATCAACAGGGCCGACTTCGGACAGACTACCTATCAGGACTTCATCGACAGTGGTGAGATTACGGAACGCCATCGTCGTGTGGACTATGGACACGGAAGGGCAGGCGATGTGCCTCGTGCCTATTACATGCAGACAGGTGGCTATGGCCAGCCAAAGGATTCTGCCAAAACACTTCCCCTCGTTAATGACCATAGTTGTGTAGAGAGCATCAATCTCGACTCCCTGATCGCCACATTGCAGAATGCATACCAGGCAGACTCGAAGAACTCCATGCAGACGCTCCTCTCTGTACACAATACAAAGGCCCTAATAGACGAACTCGTGGCTGAACTCATGGGCAAAATAAATATGTTCGATGGCTACACAGCCGAAGCAATGGAGCCTGTCTGCCAGTTGGCAAAAACAGACTATACATTTGCCGAGATGAAGAAGGCTTTGCTCAATATGGCAGAGAACCATCAGTTCCTGCGCTATGGCAATACGGTCAAGGCCGAGCATATCTGTTCCTTCCGTGCCTATATGATTGGTACCGACGATTATGTTCTAGCCGTTCGTGACCACAAACTTGTTACCATTCCCCGTGCTGAAGCAGAGGCAACGAATCCCGACAACCATTGGATAATCCTTCGTCACGACGATATGAAGACTTATAGCATATACAACCAGGGTACTGGCTATTACCTTACTGTTGGTGGTGAACCCAGTCTGGCAGACGTTCCTCACAAGATCACGGCAAACTTCTCCAATGGAACATTCACCTTCCGCGAAGGGGCATCTCGTGCTATTGGTTTCAACACGAAAGATGAACTTGTAACCGTTTCCCCATCAAGAGCGGCTCGATGGACTTTGCTCGACAACTATTACCTCACGCCCTCAACACGTCTTTGCAATTCCTTACTCGAGCAGACAACCGAGGACGCCATATCAACAGGTATAGAGGAAATAGAACCGCTCGTTCCTTTCGAAAACACAATGGACGAGGCTGAAGGTTACTCACTCTCCGACGACATTGTTGCGGTGTACTACTACGACCTCAATGGTCAGCGCATCGGATATGCGTTGCCTAAAGGCCAACCGGTCATTGCTCACATCGTGTTGCGCAATGGTGCTTCAATGGTCAGAAAGATTGTAGCGAAATAAAAGCAAACAACAAATCTTGTTCAAAGCAGAAAGAAGATACTTCGATTAGCGAAGTATCTTCTTTCCGTTTTGTATGTATATGCCTTGAGGCGATTTGTCGGAAATCATCTGTCCTGCAAGGTTGTAGGTGGCTTCCTTAATGTCTTTTGCAGATATGGAGGTTATTCCATCCTCGTCATTCCCGTTGACACGTTCAATGCGGAAGTGGTCCACCTTAAACCATCCGGTCAGTTCGCTCGAACCGGCCATCGTGCCGTCGGGTTTCAGCCCACTGGTGCAAATGCCGAGTCGAAGACTCTCTCCTGCTTTGACTTCGACAATCACTTCCATTTCCTCCAGTCGGAAAGGCGAACCGCCTGTGCCTTTGTGTCCTGCAAAGGTTGCTGTCACATCATTTGGCAGGTTGTCTCCGTAATCACTTTCGCTGCCGAAGTATTGCACATGGTTGTTTGCAAATAGGCCACACGTGCCGAACTGCCCCGTCTGACACCAGAGCAGACAAGTTATGCGGTAGGTGCCCGGTGTGAGTTTTGTGGCGGGAACAGTCTGATAGAGTTGAAAGTCTTTAGGGAAGGGATGTGTGTTGAACCAGCAAACGTTTTCGCCGTAGTGGTTCAGGGCGTCGTGGTTGATGCCGTAACTGCTGCCGTTCAGTGTGCCGTTGGTGCTCCATCCGTAGGGTTTATATGTCTTTTTTTCGATGCCGCCATGGTTGACAGTGGTGGCGGATGCAAGTTCAAAGTCGGGATTGACGAGCAGTGAGTCTGTCAGGGTCTTCTTTTCCTTGCGAAGAGCATCGGGGAAGACGGTGACACGGAGTTTTGCTGCGCCGTAAGGCACGAGGTCGATATTTTTCTTTGCTCCGGAGAGCACGAGATATTCCGATGCCGGAAGTACGGGATTGTAGCGGTTCTTCTCTAATGTCCAGGTGATGGGGTGGACGGGGACACTTACGCTGAGTGGTGTTCCGTTGAGGTCGAACGGATAAGCCGTTGTGAGTTTTTCTTCGTCGATGTTGAGCGTCAGTGTCTTTGCATCTGTGTAGATGGCATAGTTGAACGGGCCGTTAGGTGTCATGCTCCAGCACTTGAAGCCGTCTCCTGGTTTTTTGCCGTTCATGTTGCTGTAGGTGTTTGTGTCTTCGGTGACGGATGCGGGAACGGGATATGCCATGAGCAGCGGACCGCACTCAACGTATTTTCCCTGTCCGTTTGCTGCTTCTGCGACGGTTGGTGTCATGACGAGGGAGAGACGGAGTTCGTCGCCGTTACTCCAGTTGCGTTTCAGTGTGGCATATCCTGTTTCTCCTTTTTCGATGGAGAGGGGTTGTCCGTTGATTGTGACGCTATAGTTCTTGCACCAGCCTGGTATGCGGAAGACGAAGGGGAAGTGCTTGGTTTCTTGTGTGGTGAAGCGGAAGGTGATGTCGCCGCTGAAGGGGTAGTAGGTTTCTTCTGTGATTTTGCACTCGCTGCTATCGACGGTGAAACTGATTTCGCTGGGTGCGTACATGGCTGCGACGATGGCTTCGTTTTCGCCTCGCATCCATAGTCGTGAGGCGAAGTTGGGCATCATGCGGTGCATGTTGCCGGCACAGCATTCTGTTTCGTGTGTGGGGCGGTATGCCATCCATGTGGAGCCGCGCTTGAAGGTGTTGTTGTCGGAGTTGCCTGTGCAGATGATTTGGTTGACGGAGGAGAAGTATTGTACGGCGTCGAAGTTGGCTGTGACGGCTCCGGGTGCGGCGTTGAAGATGGCGCGCTCTATGCGGTCGGCCCATTCGGCTTCGCCTGTGACGGTGAGGAAATAGCCGAGCGACCATGTGTAGTCTGTGATGTCGCAGGTTTCGTGTGCGATGTCGATGTCTTGTCCCAGTGTGTATTCTGCGCTGCTGGGTACGCCGTCGGGCAACATGTGGTCGCGTTCCAACTTGCGTTCTGCGTTCATTGCGATGCGAAGGTATTCTTCGTTGCCTGTATAGGCGTAGAGCAGCAGGGGTACTTTTAGCATTTCGCTGTATGTGACGCCGTGCAGATAGATGTATTCGTCGCTTCCGGCATCGGTGGCATCGAATTCGAATCCGCCGGTTTTGTAGGCTGTTTCTGCTTTTGTCAGCAGGGTTTTCGAGTCGGTTTCTCCGTAGAGCCAGAGCATTCCTTCGAGGTTGAGGATGTGCCGACGCCCGACGGTGAGGTCGGTATTCGTCATGGAGTTGTAGTTTCTGCGCAGTGCTGCTTTGAGGGATGCCGGGTTGTTGTGCACGTCGGAGTAGGCTTTCATGGCACGCCAGAAGACGGCTTGTGGCCAGAGGCTGCTGATGACGGACGAGCCGAGGCGGCCGTTCGACTGTGGATGTGCCAGTGTGTACTTGATGCCTTGTTCGCCTTTGGCGATGAGTTCTTCGTCGTCGAGGAGGTATCCGAGCCGGAGCAGTCCGTCGGTATAGTAGGCTGTTTGTTCGTAGCGCCACCAGTCTTCTCCGTAGTTGCCGTTGCGTGGTATCTCGCCTGCCCACAGACAGGTGTTGTAGGGGTAGGAGAGTGCTTCGGGATGCCCGGTGAGTCCGCTCTTCTGTCGTTGCAGGAATTCCAGCAGCCAGCCTTTTGGTGTAATGTCTCCGATGAGGCCTTCCTGGAAGGCGAATTGTGCGTGACTGCAAAGGCAAACGATGAGTGCCGAGGCTATGATGTATGCTCTTTTCATAATTCGTTGTGTGTGTTGTTTTGTTTGCAAAGTTACAAAAAAATACAACAACGGCAACCTTTTGGGTTAAGAAAGTGGAGGAAACAAGTGCCATGAGCCTTGTTGCCGGAAAAGGTTAACCATTCTGCCCAAATAGGTTAAGCATTATTGTCGGAAAGGTTAACCATTCTGCCCGGAAAGGTTAACCTTTATTTTCAGCGGCCTGCGCCTGTTCTGTTTTGTCTGTTGTCAGGAGTTTTTCTTGCCGCATATCATGCCGAGTTTGCAGTACTTGCAGGAATTCTCGTTTCCTGTGCATACAAAGGGCTTTTCGGGGTCGAAAATCTCGGCCAGGGTGTTTTGCAGCCTTTCGCGGAACTCTTCGGAATGTTGTGTGGCAAAGTCGTAGATGTCTTGATTCTCAACCTTTAGCGATGGATCATACTTGGGGTCTGCCGCCTTGATGGGGTAGAAGAGTATGGGCTGAATGGGCATTGTTGTCTCCTTCTTCTGTGCTTCGGCCAGGGAATAGATGAAGAGTTGGCAATAGTATCTCATGATGGATTCGCTGGAACTCATGACGTGCTCCATCTTTACATTCTCTTTCGGTTTGAACGACCCCGTCTTGTAGTCGACGATTCGCAGTCGGCCCCCCATCTCGTCTATGCGGTCCACTCGGCCGCCGACCTGGATTTTGATGTTTTCTTCGCTTCCCGATGGGTCGGTAATCTCAATCTCCAGGTATCTCTCAACCTCCGAACCGATAATGCGGAAAGGTGCATGGCGGGCGTCGTAGCGGATGAGTTCAAGAAGATAGCGCAGCAGAACGTCGTGGGCAATGAGTACTGTCCCCCGGTATTCGTTGGTGGCGGCAATCTTCTTTGCCTTCGGAAGCCGGCGCAGCAGTTCGGGCATACGGTCGTATTCGTCAAACGGATTGAACCACGAGACATCGAAGGCAACGTGGAGTATGAGTTGGAGTTGACGCTGAATCATATCCCTCACGGCAAAGTTGCCTTCTCCTTTCTCCTCGCAAAGCATGTCGGCAGTGATGATGTCCGTGCCGAACTTCTTTTGCAACCAATCGTAGAAGAGTTCGGCAGAGTCGTGGAAGATGGTGCCGATGGTGTTGTTGGGGAGCCCTTCTTCCGGATTGTCTTCCTGGCGGATGCGCAGCACTTTGTCCAGATAGAACTGCATTGGGCAGGAGATGTAAGCGTTGATGGCCGACGGACTGAGCATGATGTGCTTGCCGTCGGGCATGTTCTGGTCGTAACGACGGCGCAGGCAGTCCATCACTTCCTTCGTCTTCTTAATCTCGATGGTAGGCGAAGACTTCGCCTCAGGTTCGCTCCGCAACCAAAGTGTCCGAATGGGAATGTCCGTCTCGGCAAGCATCTGTCGCAGGAAACGCGACATTTCGTGCTGAACACCCTCGGCACATCTCTCGTTGTAAACACAGGTCAGGTGCTTGCATCTTTGTGCAAGACGATAGAAGTAATAAGCATAAACGGCAATACGGTGACGCTGAGTGGTGAGGCCGAACGCATCGCGAAGACTTTCGGGGATTAGCGAATTGGCGTAAGAATTGCGTGGCAAGTTGCCTTCCTCAACAGAAAGCAACAGGAGATGCTCGAAGTCCAGTTGTCGCGTCTCCAGCATACCCATCAGTTGCAACCCTCGGTCCGGCTCACTGTGGAAGGGAATCTTCGTGCTCATCATCATCTGTCGCAACAGACGACGAAGAGTGGCAGGCAAGATGCCGAGCAGTCTGTCTTCGTTCTCGATGAGGCTGCGCAGCATACAGAGCATACGGTCTGTGCGGAAAAGCGTCTCGCCGTAAAGTTGCTCGAAGATGTCTGGCTCCTCTATTTGAGCGTAGTGCAAGGCAATCTGCCGCAAGTGTCTGAGCAGATAGTCGAGCAGATGGGCGGTGTTGTCGCCATGATAGACAAAACAATCTTCTTCGTTTATGAGGTGGAAGAGCGGCTGACGGCGAATGGCCTGCACAATGGGATAGCGGAAACGGCCTTGCAGGGCATCGTAGCCTTCAATCTGCAATTTCAGCAAAGCCATTGTAATGCTGTAAACAGGAGTGTCGCTTACGGGGAAACCCATAGTGACGTTCACCTCTTTCGTCGAATCCGGCAAGGAATGTAGCACAGGCAACATCAGTGCCTCGTTGCATAGCACGATGGCATCGCCCCCCCATGTGCTTGTATATCGTGCCGCAGCATTGTCGGTGGTGCAACTGATGAAGGTCACATCTTCGAGGTGGCGGAAGTTGTCGAAATGCTCGATTTCAGTTATCGCACAAGGGAAGTCGCGAAGGTTCTGCTTCATGAAGTGACCGGCTTCATGGTTCGTCTTCGGGTCGCAGTAGTAGATATCGTAGTCCCAATAGAAGCGTGCTTTGCCTTCACGTTGGATAAGGCTCATCATGGCGTGCTCCACGTCGTTCAAGACATTGAAGCCGGCAAAGACAATGGCACGCTTGCCGTCCAGAAGTTTACGGACAAGACTTTCGTCGCTCTGCATCTGTTCGCAGACATGACGGTAGAGTGCACCCTCCCAAAGTTTGCCTTCAGCGAAAAGACACTCGTGGAGTTTCGTGTATATCTCAAACATGTGGCTCCATGTTTGCAGAAACTTTTCCTGAAGCCTTGTGCTGCTGTCCAGCGAGAAGCGTCCGAAGAATCGTTTCAGCGTCTCGCGTTGATGGTCATCAAGATAGTCGAGGTTCTTCAAACGTTCCTGGTCGGCAATGTTGGTGAAGATGGCTTGTGCGTTTGCCAGATGCATGTCGATGTCGTTGAAGTCTGCCATAAGCACTTCGCCCCAACTCCAGAATTCGTCGAGCGTCTCGGTGTAATCTTCTCCAAGCACTTCTTTCATGACAGCATACAACTGGCAAATGCACTCCAGAGGATCTGCAATCCGGATGTGTGTAAGGCTTTGAAAGAGGTCGCTCATCATGCAATAGTGTGGAGCCCAAACCGGTTTCTCACTTTGCAGAGCAAGTTTGCGATTGAGGAACATGCCGGCTCGTTTGCCGGGAAAGACAACGGTAACGTCGCGCATATCGTTTGAGAAATGCGCCAGCATATCGGCTGCTATGAGATGGAGGAAACTCTTCATTCGTTATTTTACCTTTAATGGGCCTTTGCCCATGATGTACCAGATGTAGCCTTGCACATTGTGTGTCGGATACATCTGCTTCATGAGATTCATATAGTCTTTTACTTGGTCGTAGTAGCGACGGTTTGGGTGTCCGAACTTATAGTCGATGACGGTAATGTTGTTGCTGTTCATTACTACTCTGTCCGGGCGAAGCACGCAGGGCATGCCTTTGTCCTTATCGATGCTTGCGATGGCACATTCGTTATATACGGTGTTCTCGGACTGGAACCACGATGCGATGAGTGGATTTTGGAAACTTTCTGCAATGCGCGACGTGATGGTTTCCCAGTCTTCGCCTTCACCGATAAGTCCTTCTGCTTTGGCTTGGCTGAGCACTTCTTCTATCTGGCAGACATCGTCGATGCGGCTGAGTACTTCGTGCATGCGTTTGCCCACTTCCCGTTGCGAGAGTTTGATGGCTGTTGTGTCTTCCTCGTCTTCTTCGTTCAACTGTTGCAGGTAGTCTTGTGCTTGCCCGGATTGCATGAAGTCGAGAACCGGATTCCTTGCAACGACAGCCACTTCTACAGCATCTTCTGTCTTGTGTTTCAGGCAGAGGCGGTTTTCTGTTTCTTTTTCTTCTTTCTTTGTTTCAACGAGTGGCTCACCGGTTTCGTAGGTGAAGTGTTCGTTGTCGGTGTCGTTTTTGTCGTTTCTTAATGTGAGGTATATGAGTTCGGATGCACTTCCGTTGCTTTTGCACTTCTGGAGTTCTTTTATTTCGCCCCAGATGTAGAGGTTTGCTTTTGGTCGGGTGAAGGCGACGTAGAGAGTGTTGAGTGCATCCACTCGCCGTTCCAGGTGCTCTTCCTCGTAGTCGGGTGCAAAGACGGTGGTCTTTACTGTCGATGAACAAGGAATGGGCAGTTTGCCGAGTTCATTGAAGGGTGCCTCGTTCGTTCCGCACCAAAGGACGTCGCCAAGTCTGTCGCTCTCTATCGGCCAATCGCTGAAGGGGAGGAAGACGGTGTGGAATTCAAGGCCTTTTGATTTGTGGATGGTGAGAATGCGTACACCTGCCACAGAGGATGCGGGAATGGAACTGCGATGCAGTTTCTCGTCCCAGTAGGTGAGGAAGGATTGTATGTCGGGTGTCTTTCCCGAGCGGAGATAGTTTTGCAGTTCGTCGAAGAAGGTGAGTATGTAGATGTCTTCGCCCGAGATGTTCGTCAGGGAGAAGATGTGCCAGAGTCTTTCTACCAGGAGATAGAGTGGCAGTTGCAGGAGTTCTTCCTGATGTGTGGCGAATGCTTCCGGCAAGACTTCTTTTGCCGTCATTGCGGCGATGTCTTGCAAGGTGGCGTCTTCTTTCTTCTGCACATCGCGGAGGTAGTGCAGCATCAGGTATTTCTCGGATATGCCATCGGTGTGTTGTTTGTCGATGAGCAGTCGCAGAGCGGCAATAATCATTTGTATGCCGACCGATGCTTCGAGCAGGAATGCTTCGTCGCTGACGAGACGGATGTCGGGGGCATACTGGTTGAAACTGTCAACCAGGAGTTGTCCTGTCAGGTTTGTCCGGACGAGAATGGCTATCCGGTCGAGGCTGAGTCCTTTGTCTTGCAAGGCTCTGATTTGCTCGGCCATGTCGAGGATGGTGTTTTGCAGATAGGTGTCTTTATCTTCCTTCTTGTAGAGTTTTGCTCTGACGTAGCCTTTCTTGTCGTTTTTCTTTGCTATCTGTTTTATGTCGGCATAGATGTCCTTCAGTTTGATGTCTGCATCCGGCTCGATGTCGTCGAGCAGTTTGGCAGCAGGAGGAAAGAAGTCGTTGTTGAAGTCGATGATGACTTGATGGCTGCGATAGTTGGTGTCCAATGGTTCTGGATGAATATGGAAGCGTTGCAGTTCTTTTTCTTCTTTTATGTTGTGGAGTATCTTCCAGTCGCCGCCACGCCATCGGTAGATGCTTTGTTTGATGTCGCCCACCAACAAGCCTTTTCCGCCCGAGGCCAGTTTCTCGAAAAGGAGTTTCTTGAAATTCTCCCATTGCATTCGGCTGGTGTCTTGAAACTCGTCTATCATCACGTGGTTGATGTAGGTGCCTATCTTCTCGAAGATGAATGGTGCATCGTTTCCCTCCACCATTTTGCCGAGCAGTGCTGGGGTTGAACTCAGGGTGAAGCGTCCGGCTTCGCCTTCTATTTCTCTAACTTTTTCGTTTATGTGTTCCAGCAGTCTCAGGGATACGAGTTTTTGCAAGGCCAGTATGGCGGAGAAGTATTCCTTTCTGCGTTCTTCGCATAGCGTAATCAGACGGGAGAGAGCGTTCCGTATGTCGTCGGAGACAGGGTCTGTTTCTTTGCTCTTGCCGTTCTTGTTGTATAGTGCTTTGCTGCCATCGGCTTGCCCTCGAATGGTGGCAGACGGTCCGTCGCATAGTGTCTTCTTGTCCATGGCTTTTGTCTTGCGGAGGAAACTCAAGACGTTTTTGCCGTTGGAGATTATGCCGAAGTCTTCTATCAGTGCCATCACTTCGTCTGCAGCCTTTTCGATGTCCTCTTGGGCGCATTTCCTGATGTTTTGCATTTGGCGTTTGAAGTCGCTCACTGCTTTGGTGTCGCTGATGCGTGCCAGTTCTTCTTCGCTACGCTGCTGATACTCTTCCTCGAAGATTGTGTAGGCAAGGTCTTTGAGTGGCGTCACGATGTCCCATTTGTCGCCACTGTCCAGTTGTTCGTGCACATAGTTCATCACCCATTGCTTCATGTCTGCCCTGCTGTCCATTGTTTCGATGAGGCTGTCCACTGCGTTGTTTATTATCTCGTCGTGCGAGAGTTCCACTTGCAGATTGGCGGCAAGTCCCAGTTCGCGTGCCATGTTGCGCAGTATGCTTTGGAAGAACGAGTCGATGGTCTCCACGCGGAAGTGGGAGTAGTCATGCAGGATGGCTGTAAGGACAAGCCCTGCCCTTTCTCTGACTTGTTGCTTTGTGATGGGTATATCTGCTTCTTTGAAGCGTTTGAGAATGGCATCCATGTAGTCGTCCGACTCCTTCAGACCCATCTTCAGTCCGTAGAGCGTTTCCAGAATACGCCCTTTCATTTCTGCCGTTGCCTTGTTGGTGAAGGTGACGGCAAGGATGTGTTCGAACTCTTTTTCTGCATGGGGGAGCAGAAGTCCCGTGATGTATTCCACGGCAAGAGTAAATGTCTTGCCCGAACCGGCCGAGGCCTTATAGATGCTGAGAGATTGTTCCATGAAAACGCAGTTCTTTCTCGCAAAGATAGTAAAAGAATCCCGAAAAGACAACCCTCCAGAGAACTTTCTCAACTTCTGCAGAGAACTTTGCCGACTTCTGCAGAGAAGTTGCCCGACTTCTCGTGTGAAGTTTTTGGCCTTGTCAAAAACACTTCTCCATCCCCACGCGTCCTTCGGGGCAAGTGGACTGGAGGAGTGCGATTTTACCACTCTTCGGGCAGGACGATGTTCTCTATGTCTTGAGCCTCTTCGAAGAGCGGAGCGATGTCGTCGTCTGTAAAGCCGGCAATGCCGCAACCGATACGGGTAACGAGGAAGGTCAGTTCCGGATGCTCTTGGGCAAAGCGTATGAACTCGTCCACATAAGGGCGAATGGTCTCCACTCCGCCTTGCATGGTGGGTATGGCATAACTCTGTCCGTGCAGGCCGACGCCTTCTCCCCATATGGCTCCAAACTTCTGGAACGCCACACGTGCGGCTCCTCCGCCATGCATTCCCCTCAGATTGCTGCCGAATACAAATATCTCGCCGGGTTGCAACTCTGTAATAAACTCTGGTGTAGTACGTTTTTTCTGCATAGGCTCGATGCTTCCAGGTAGTATTATACTGTAATCACTGCTGTCAGAACTTCTTTCACGGAGGCTTGAGTACCTGATACCAGAATCTTCGTAAGAGGCTTCAACTGCCATTATCTCCGGCATCTCCAACTCCATGTCGAAGTTCTTTCGGAAATATGGTATCAAGATGTCTTCCTTCAACTTTTTGACTTTCTGTGATATTGCCGAAGGTGTCAGTTTCATCCGCTCTGCAATCTCCTTCTCTTTATAACCTTTAATGAAGAGCAGGTATATGATTAACCTCCCTTCACGACCCATGGGCATATGTTCACAGACATCAGCCAGCATACGGTTGAAATGCAATCGGAGGTCGCTTGTCGAATCGAACGAACGCAGATAGTCCTTGAACGTTATGCTGCCATACTCTTTCCGATGCCACTTCAAGGCATCCAACACCACATAGCGAAATCCGTTGATGAGCCACGTCTTCAAGGTTACGTTAGGCGAATGGTCTTCCAGAGGCTTCCAGTCATGTTCCATCAGGTAAATAGCATACTGGTGTGCCAGCGACATGAAGTCGAGATTCTCCTTCTCGCTCAACTGATAACGACGGTCGAACAGATAATAACCCGCTCGGCAGTAACCGTAGAAGTACTTTCGGATAATCTGGGAATCGCCTTCGCGAAATCCACTGATTATGGCTTCGTCGGATAGGTTTTGGTAGTACATTTTATAGTTGTTTTTGCGAAAATACAAAAAAAATCACACAGCCACTTAATTTTTCTGCAAAAACTTCTTCAAAGTAATAAAGACATGTCTCAAGAGAATATAAACCCATTAAAAACAACAGTCATGAAAAAGAACGAAACAAAACGAGTGCACAACCTGATTATCGTCGACGAGAGCGGCTCGATGTGTGTCATACGCAAGCAAGCCTTCTGCGGCATGAACGAAACCTTGCAGACAATACGACAGATGCAGAAGAAGTTCCCCAACCAAAAACAAAGCGTCACGCTGCTGACCTTCGACTCCGGTCACACCACATGGCACTACGACAATACGCCCGCTTCGCAAACAAAAGACCTCTCCTGGAAGGCATACAACCCGGGTGGAGCCACACCGCTTTACGATGCCATAGGAAAAGGAATATCAAAGGTGAACGCACAAGTGAACGAAGGCGACCATGTACTCGTAACCATCATCACCGACGGAGAAGAAAACAGTTCCCAGGAGTGGACGTTGAGAATGGTTCGCAACATGATAGAGAAACTCAAGAAACAAGGCTGGACCTTCACACTGATAGGCACAGACAACCTCGACGTGGAGTCCATGGCACGCTCCTTCGCCATAGAAGAACACCTGGAATTCCAGCAGGACGAAGCAGGCACACGTGCCATGTTTGCAAGAGAACAACGCAGTCGCGAACGCTATAACAGCAACATCAATGCTTGTCAAAACATACCTTCAGGCAGTTTCTTCAACGAAGACTGAACCCACACACCACACTTTGGCATTAGAGACTTGCCATGTCTCACAGTCAAACCGCATGTAACCTTAGGGTGGGAGAGATTTCCTCTCCCACCTTTGATGTCTCGTCAGTAAAAGAATTTATCTTCTCCTAAATGATTATAACAGGAAATTTGTTTGTCGTTTGTAACAAAAATCCTAACTTTACACCCAAACAATAACATTTACCATCACGAACAAAGACTTCGCAACCGAGTCTTACCTTTGCAGCAGAAATCAAAAAGCACAAGAATATGCCTTCAAACAAGAACGCCCTAATACGATATAAGTTTCTGGACAGACTACTTTCGGATCGCCATCATTTCTATGACAGAAAGACTCTGTGGGAGAAAGTGAATGAAATGTTAGATGACGCAGGGTTCAAGCAGGTAACTCGTCGTTGTATAGAAACAGATATCATTGACCTGAAGGATGCTCCTTTCAGAGCACCTATTGAAGTGTATAAAAAGAATGGGAGGGAATGCCTTAGGTATGAAAGAGGCTTTTCAATATTCAAAGAAGAATTAACCTGGCAGGAACGTAAC
>JAFTYP010000011.1 GCA_017461345.1 Bacteroidaceae bacterium
AACCTTATTTCAGGTGGTTATAGTGGCAGGGTTCCACCTCTTCCCATTCCGAACAGAGAAGTTAAGCCTGCCCGCGCCGATGGTACTGCACACCCGTGGGAGAGTAGGTAGCCGCCGTTTTTAGCGAAAGCCCTTCGAGAGCGATCTCGAGGGGCTTTTCTGTTTTGTATTGTGTGCTGTTTGGTTGTTCATGGCGGTGTGGTGTCCGGGGCGGCCTTTTCGTTTTTGTCCTGTTCGCCGCTGTTGTGTTTGCTGCCTGCCCGGTGCCTGAGTATGAGTGCTTTGGTCTCCGAGGAGAATAGGCTAACCTTTCCGGGGATAATGCTTAACCTGATTGCCGATAATGGTTAAGGTTTTGGGTCGGAATGGTTAAGATGTTTTTCTGCCGGGGCTGGGGTGGCTGTGTGGCTTGTTTGTTAAAATTATGTTTAGTGTTTTGTCTTTCGGCGAAAAGTGTGTATCTTTGTGGATGTAATTTGGCATTTGGATGGGTCGGTTACTGTCTTTCGTGAGTTTTATTTTGTGTTCTGTTTTATGAATACGGGGCTTCATCCTTAGGCAAGGAATAATAGAAAATTACCGATGAAAAGGACATTTTTTGCTGCTTTTGTGTTGCTTCAGACGTTGTTTGCCGTTGCGCAGAATAATGTTGTTGGTGCTGTGCCAGACACGGCTCTTTTGTATCGTTCTTTCGATGCGGAGGATTTGGAATTATTCCGCGTCCCCCGTAAGTCGTTCTATCCTGAAACATGGTTTCACTATGTGAACGGTAATGTTGACAAGGCTGGTATTACTGCCGACCTTGAGGCTATTGCCGCTTCCGGATTGGCCGGTGTGCAATTCTTCCATGGCGGTGGTTTTTCCGACGGATGGAAGGGGGTGAGCGAGCCTGTCTATTGCCTTAGCGACAAGTGGGAAGACCTTGTTGCCCATACGGCACGTGAGGCTCAGCGTCTGGGCCTCCGCTTCACTATGCAGAACTGTCCGGGCTGGGCGATGAGTGGCGGTCCGTGGATTGATTATGACCACACCATGCGCCATTTGACCTACAGCCGTACCGACATACAGGGTGGGGCAGAAGTTGTGTTGAACCTGCCCAAGGCACCGCAAGCCAAGGAGCCTACCTGCGATTATCGTGACCTCATGGTGATTGCTTTTTCTACGCCTCTCGACGATACGCAGGAGCCTCTCTATAGCGGTAGTTTTAACTTCCAGCCCACTACACCGCAGAACCCCAATGTCATAGACATCCGACTGCCTCGTCCGGCTGTAGCCCGTTCGTTGGAATTCTCTTCCATCAACTCGTTCAACCACTCCTTTTGCGTCGATCCGTTCATAGACGTTATGGTCGAAGCCATTGACGTCAACGGCAAGTCGCACATCGTGTTGCAGACCACCATGCCGCGTTCCAACTGGCAAGACTCACATACCATCACCCTTTCGCTCTCCGAACAGCCCCGATGCAGCCACTATCGGGTGAACATCGTAAACCGACACTCCATGCACATCTCATCCGTAAAACTCCTTTCCGCTGCGCGCAAACAGAACTGGGAAGGCGAAGCCGGATGGACCCTCCGTCAACTCCACACCGAGGCGGACAACCTTATGCAGAACCCCGAAGCCTATGTGAAACAAAGCCAAATACTCAATCTCACCGAGTGCCTGCACTCCGACGGCACCTTCCGCTGGAATGCTCCCGCAGGCAACTGGACACTCCTGCGCATAGGCCACATCAATACCCGTCGGAAGAACGGCCCCGCACCGGCAGAAGCCACCGGCTGGGAGTGCAACAAGTTAGACCCGTCGGGCGCCACCCTGCATTTCCAGAATTACATCGGACGCATGGCAAAAGGCCCCTTGAAGGGCATGCTCAGCAACATGCTCATGGATAGTTGGGAATGTTATACGCAAACATGGACACAGAACATGCCCAACGAGTTCCAACACGTGGCCCGTTATCCGCTCGAAGGCTGGATGCCTGCCCTCTTTGGGTACGTCATCGATAACCCGGAAACCACAGCGAAGTTCCTCACAGACTGGCGCAGGACGCTCAACAACCTCTTTGTGAACAACTTCTTCGGACAGATGTCGCGCCTGGCACACGAGCATGGAATCACCTGCACCTACGAGACTGCCGGCGGCGACATCACTCCTGCCGACCCGATGGAATACTACAAGTTTGCCGATGTGCCGATGTGCGAGTTCTGGCAACCCTTTTCGAATTTCCTGCACAACTTCAACTATAAGCCCATTCGCCCAACCGTTTCGGCTGCCCGCATGTACGGAAAGCCCAGAGTTTCTGCAGAATCTTTCACTTCCTTCGTTCTTACTTGGGACGAGCACTGGCAGATGCTTCGTGATGTGGCTAACCAAAACATGTTGCATGGCCTTACACATTTTGTTTTTCACACTTATACTCACAATCCAGGCGCAACGAAGTACTTCCCCGGCACCAGTTTCGGGAGCAACATTGGTACGCCATTTCTGCGCGGACAGACGTGGTGGAAGCATATGCCTGCCTTTACTTCTTACCTGGCCCGTTGCACTTATCTTCTTGAGAGGGGAAAGCCTGTGAGCAGTGTGCTTTGGTATTTGGGCGATGAATATGAACATAAGCCGGATCAGTATTATCCATTTCCTGTAGGTTATCGTTATGATTATTGCAACACCGATGCTTTGCTCAACCGTATCGGTGTGTGTGATGGGAAGTGGACTACTCCCGATGGCATCACATATCCTTTGATGTGGATACCTCGCACCGGACGTCTGCATCCCGAAACCCTCGAGCGACTTGTTGCTTTGGTTCGTCAGGGTGGCATACTTCTTGCGGAGGCTCCTTTGGGCATCAGCACCCTTAGCGACGATGCCGACCAGCAAGAGCGTTTCCGTGCTGCGCTTTCGTTGCTCTGGCCCACTTCTGCGGGCGATGTTCATCCGCTCGGGAAGGGTCTTGTGCTGAGCGGGATGACCATTGAGAATGCGCTTCGCCATCTTGGTCTTCAGCCTGATGTGCAGGGCATCGGCAATCAATGGCTGCACCGCAGAACGGAGGGTGCCGACTGGTATTATGTTTCTGCGCCGCAGGAGGATGTCTTTCGGGGTGAAGTCACCTTCCATGCTACCGGAAGGGCTGAGTTGTGGAATCCTGTAACCGGCGAGGTTACCGAACTGCCACAGTGCCGTCGGGGCGAGTTCACTACGCTTGACCTCAGTCTGCACTGCGGCGAGAGCGCTTTCGTGGTGTTCCGTCACAACCAGCCTGTCACGGTCTTTCGCCAGCCGGAGACTGTCCGGACGCTCGATCTTACGGCTTGCAACTGGACTGTAGCCTTCCCAGAGGGGTGGGGCATTGAGGCACCTGTGCAGACGACGAGTTTGTTGCCATGGAAGGACATGCTTTCCACTGCCGAGGGGAGAGCGTTCAGTGGCACTGCCACCTATAGCACAACGCTTCGGGTGGACGGCAAGAGCGGCAAGAAGGATAAGTCTCGTTATGTGCTCCACCTGGGCAAGGTGGAAATGATAGCCGTGTTGCGTGTTAACGGAAAGGAGGTGGCCACCTTGTGGTCCGAACCTTATCAGGCGGACATTACTTCCTATTTGCATAAGGGCTTGAACGAGATTGAGATAGACGTCACCAGCACCTGGTATAATCGTCTGGTCTATGATGCATCTCAGCCCGAGTCTGCTCGCAAGACATGGGTCCTTCACGGGCCTTCCGGGCAGTCGGAACTTCGTGCATCCGGCTTGCTCGGACCTGTCAGGCTGTTCGTTCGGAAGTAACCCGACGGGTGGTCTGTTTGGTGGCCTTTGGCATGGTTGCAGAAAAAGGTTAACCTTTCCGGCAATAATGCTTAACCTTTCTGCCAATAATGGTTAACCTTTTGGGTAATAATGGTTAACCTTTTTGAGCGGAGCGGTTGAGGGTCTTGTGGGAGGGGGCTGGCAGTTGTGTTTGGAGTCCGACGGCTGTTTTTGTCAGTTCCTGTCATTATTGTACATGTTCTCTTTGCATTAAGGAGAAAAAAATGTAACTTTGTTGTCGTTATTGTACATTAGAATGAAACATTTTGCATATTCTTTTCTGTTGAGTTTTGTGTTCTTGTTTGCCAATGCAAAGCGTGTTTATGTCAGTACGGCAGGCAGTTCGTGGGCCGATGGCAGTTCGTGGGAATCGGCAACGAACGACCTTTGTTCGGCTCTGTTGTGCTGTTCTGCCGGCGACACTGTATGGGTGGCTGTGGGGACCTACTATGGTGGGTTTCTGATACCTGAGGGTGTGACGGTGTTGGGTGGCTTTCTTGGTACGGAAACATCTGAGCAGCAGCGTCTTCTGCCAATGCATAGTTCGCAGCGCAGTGTCCTCTGCGGCAAGCATTTGTACAGGGTGCTCGAGCAGCCGGCCGACTATGATTTGCCTTCTGCCTGGGATGGTTTTGCCATTACTCAGGGCATTGGCCAGATGGGAGCCGGCGTGTTGCTCCGTCGGAATGGTGTTCTGCGCAATTGTATCATCGAGGATAACGCTGCCGGGATGCCGGCTGTGGGCGAATATCTGCCACAGGAAGGCGGCTTGGTGCTCTTTGTCAATGCCTCGACGAAGAGGGCTGTCGTAATGAGTCCCGTCGATTATGGCCGACATTATCAGCATACGCGTGGCAAGGAGGCAGTGTCGCAATGCAGCGAAGGCGGCAAGAGCGACTGGCGATTGCCTACCAACAGCGAAATGCTCTACCTGACTTCGGCTGTGGGCGACGGGCTATATGCTTTCTCGCCGTCGTACTATCTCTTGGAAAACCAGTTGAAAGCCAGAGGAAACGACCTGCTGTCGGGCAAACGCTACTGGGCCTCGAACACCGCCACCGAGAGTGGCAATCCGGTGGCTTACTGCCTGCATACGACCAATGCGCAGAGCAGTAGGCTGAGCACGTGGGGCTATTGTCGCATCCGCCCCGTACGGAGTGTTACGCTGACGCCTGCCGATGGAGTAGGAGGCGGCGTTTATGCCACCTCCGGCAGCACACTCAGTGGCTGCATGGTGAGCAACAATACGGCAGCCGAAGACGAGGATATCCATACGGAAGGCGAAGTACTCATCCTCGATATCGACGACAAGTCGCGGCTCTACTTCATGGCAATAAACGAATTCAACACATCGCTCAAATAACATCCGAACACTATGATTTTCCGTAAGATAGCAATCCCCCTGCTCGGCATGCTGGGCTTTTGCATGAGTGCCGCTGCGGCGCAGAGTTCCGTAACGTCGTCCGAGGGCGAATGGGTACTGGAGAACGACGTCCTGCGCCTGAAGTTGTCCTTTCAGGAAGGCAGCGGCATCTCCCTGCAAGAGGTTTATAACAAGGCGGCAAACACCTCGCTCACCCAGGGCGGCAGCCTCCTCTTTACCTATACCGGCCGCCTCCTGGCACTCACTCCGCAGCAGGCGACATCCAACTTCACCTTCCGCGCCAGCGACGCAGAATGGGTGTTGGCCGGCACCGACGTTGCAGACATACTCCTGCCCGAAGCCGCAGGCAACGAACACCTCGGCAAGCAACTCGACATCGTCCTTCGCCGGGAACAGATGCAGGCGAGGCTTCGGTTCAAGATTTACGACGGAGGCTCGGGAGTCCACTTCCAAACCCATCTGAAGAACCTGACCGCAACCCACGACATCCTCATCGAAAACAGCGAAGTCATCCGTCTGGACTTCCCCAATCAGACGCACTGGCTACACTACTTCGAAGAAGGCACCTGGAAGAGCACCCAGGCAAACATAAACGAACCCGCAACCGGCAATCGGGGCAAAGGCGTGGCACGCTGCTTTATCTGCCTTTACAATGAAGGACATGGCTGGTACCTTGCACCCGAAACCAACTGGAAAACACAGTACGGCCCCGAGGTGAGCGGCAGCAGAGAGTCGCCCGCATACGAATACATGCTGCGCCCCGTTGCCGTTTCCACAGCATGGAGTACGACAAACAGACGATACGTCACCGTGAAGACATGCCCCGAATCCCTCCAACTCCAACTGCGACCGGACGAAGAATTCGAGTACATCGGCGTCAACATGACCGTTTTCCAGGGCGATATCGTAGATGGAAAAATGGCCGTAGAAGAGCACCTGCGTCGCCGATTCCAATACCACCACACCACAACATCCTTCATGATAAACGACTGGGACTGGTTCACAAACGGCAACCGCACAACAACATATTTCACACGAACCGTCTTCCCGTTGGCAAAACAAGCCGGCTACGACATGCTGCTCATCGACGACGGATGGAACAACAGCACTGCCGACGGCAAGGGACTGGACAACGACGGACTCTCTCGCGACCCAATAACATCGAATACTCCCGGCATCCCCAACATGACAACCTTCGCCCGTCAGGTGAAAAATGCCGGACTTCGCCTGGGACTCTGGTACAGCAACAGCGGAGGCAACCACAATGCCGGCAACGACCTTGCCGACCCGGCCGTACTCGAAGCAAAGAGGCAGAAAATAGAATCCATGATAAGCCTCTACGACCTAAGCCATCAAGCAGTGGACCTGACACAGTATTGGCAGAACCTCGATGCCACAGACTACAGCATGCCCAGCGACAATGTGTATCGAAAACTCGTGAGGAGTCGGGACATGATGAACCAAATAGTCTCACAACATCCCCAATACGAAGTCAAGGTGACAAGCGAGGTGGACATCTTCCCCACTCAAGGCGACCGCAACACAGAACTGCTCCACATCGTAAACAACGGATGGCTCACCATCACAGGAATAGACAAAAGCATCGATGCCCTCGGAAATCATTTCGGACATCTGCCTCTCTCTGCCGTCTATGTAGGTGGCGAACCCACAACAAAGACCGATGAACTCTATGCACTACTCTGTGCACGTAACATAAAATCGAAAACCTTCCCAACCAACTGGAACAAGGAAGGAGTGGCAAGAATGGGACAACTGAACGCCTGGCGACGCAGCCCACGAATCCGTACGCTTACCGATGGCATGGTACGTCCCGTATGGTTGGGCGAAGGTTTCAATGCCAACGATGCCACACAATGGAAGCCAAGTGTAGGTCCATACATCTGGATGTACACCACAGAGGCCAAAGATCGTGCCCTCGTTTATGCAACAAACGGAGGACGAAACCTGCTCAGTGCCGAGACAATTCGTTATCCTTTGCGCTGGCTGGACAATGCCAAACAATATGCCGTAGAAGACGTAACGTTAGATGATACCGGTGTATTCACCTACGCTTTTGTGGGCACATTCAGTGGCGAGGAACTCAATCGACAAGGATTGCCTGTCAATATGGCACAAAACTCCTCTCCTGCAAAAGCATTCTGGATTCAGGAATACACACACAATGACCTGCAAGTACTCTTTGCAGACCAAGGAGTACAGTCATACACCGAAACCATATTGACCGACGGCTCACTCAGTATTCAAGCCGAAGGAACACCGGATGCCGAAGCAACCATCATCGTTTACGACCCAAAGAAAAACGAAGCCATGCGACTCCTCGTTTCCATCGACAGCGAAGGAAAGTCGAAAACAACCATTTCCAATGTGGAAAATAACGACATACCTTACCCGGGAGCCAACATATCATCGTTTCGCTTTGAGCCCGAAGACTATCAAGATGCTGTAGAGAAATCTAATAGTCAGATAACGGTCAGTTCCTTTTTCAATGGGAATCCGGATTCAGAAGGAGGTTACAGTAGCGTCGCAACCATGAAGGCCGTTGGCGATTATGTCACCTATTCTTTTCCTGTTCCAGTCAGTGGCAACTTCAACTTCAAACTGAACTACAAACTTTCCAAGTCCAGTCGTGGTACAGCCCGCTTCTCTCTGGTGCGTTCCGATGGAACAGAAGAGCGGCTCGGGAACGATATAGACGAATCAACAAACCAGACAGAGAAGATGCAAACCGTAGATCTTGGCAACCATTCCATCGAGGCAGGAACTCTCAAACTGCGTATGCGTCTTGTAGATGGAGGTATCTCCGGAACAGGTAAACTTATTGGGTTCAATTATTTGCTTTTGACACGCGAATAGTATGTCTTCTTAAAACGAATAGCCTATACAAGGAAAAAAAATAACTCATTTGCCTGTTAAATGCAAAAAAAGTTGTATTTTTGTGCAGAAAATACACAGAATCTCTCACATGGGAAAACAATTCAAGAGAACAACCATTACATCTGCGTTGCCTTATGCGAACGGACCTGTGCATATTGGTCATTTGGCAGGTGTTTATGTGCCCGCTGATATCTATGCGCGCTACCTTCGTTTGAAGGGACGCGAATGTTTGTTCATCGGTGGTAGCGATGAGCATGGTGTGCCTGTAACCATTCGTGCCCGCAAGGAAGGCATTTCGGTTCAGGAGGTAGTTGACCGCTATCATTATCTTATTAAGGACAGTTTCGAGCGTTTTGGTATTTCGTTCGATGTATATAGCCGTACCACCAGTGATACGCACCACAAGTTGGCGAGTGACTTTTTCCGTAAACTTTACGACGAAGGCAAGTTCGTAGAGCAGGTGAGCGAGCAGTTCTTTGACGAACAGACAGGTCGTTTCCTTACGGACCGCAACATTCGTGGTGAGTGTCCGCGCTGCCATGCTCCCGAGGCTTATGGTGATCAGTGCGAGAAGTGTGGTGCCACTCTTTCTCCGGAGGAACTCATAAATCCCTATAATGCCGAGACAGGAAATCCTCTTGTCAAGAAGCCTACAAAGCATTGGTATTTGCCTTTGGACAAGGACCAGCAGTGGCTTGAGAAGTGGATACTTGAGGAGCACAAGGAATGGCGCAGCAATGTTTATGGACAGTGCAAGAGTTGGCTCGATGGCGGGCTGCGTCCTCGTGCTGTGACGCGTGACCTTGATTGGGGTATTCCTGTGCCTGTGGAAGGTGCGGAAGGTAAGGTTCTTTATGTTTGGTTTGATGCGCCTATCGGTTACATCAGCAATACCAAGGAACTTTGCGATGCACGTCCGGAACTTGGCAGTTGGGAGAAGTGGTGGAAAGACGAGGAGACGAGATTGGTCCATTTCATCGGAAAGGACAATATCGTCTTCCATTGTATCGTCTTCCCTGCGATGCTCAAGGCGCATGGCGATTATATTTTGCCGGACAATGTGCCCAGCAATGAGTTTCTTAATCTCGAGGGCAACAAAATAAGCACGTCGAAGAACTATGCAGTATGGCTTAACGAGTACCTCGACGAGTTACCTAATCGCCAGGACGAGTTGCGTTATGTGCTTACGGCCAATGCTCCAGAGACGAAGGACAATGACTTTACCTGGGACGATTTCCAGGCTCGTTGCAATAATGAACTCGTTGCTGTTTATGGTAACTTCGTGAATCGTGCTTTGCAGCTTACGCAGAAGTACTACGAGGGCTGTGTGCCCGAGTGTGGAGTACTGAACGATTATGACAGGGAGACGCTGGCTGAGTTCCAGGATGTCAAGGCGAGACTGGAGCAGTTGCTTGAGGGTTTCAAGTTCCGCGAAGCACAGAAGGAGGCGATGAACCTTGCCCGTATCGGCAACAAGTACATTGCAGACTGTGAGCCCTGGAAGGTTGTCAAGACAGACCCGGAGCGTGTAAAGACCATCATCAACCTCAGCCTGCAGATAACTGCCAACCTTGCCATTGCTTTCGAGCCTTTCCTGCCTTTCAGCAGCAAGCGTTTGAGGGAGATGATTAGCCTCGACACCTTCTCATGGGAAGACCTTGGCCGAACGGACATCATGGTTGCGGGCAAGGTGTTGCCTAAGCCCGAGTTGCTGTTCACCAAAATAGAAGACGAGGTTGTGGCTGCGCAGAAGAAGAAACTCGAGGACGTTGTGAAGCAGAACGAGGCGGCTGCCTACAAGGCTGCGCCAGTGAAGCCGACGGTTTCTTTTGAGGACTTCGAGAAACTCGACATACGTGTCGGTCTGGTCAAGAGTTGCGAGAAGATTAAGAAGAGCAAGAAACTCCTGAAGTTCACTCTCGACGACGGCAGTGGCCAAGACAGAACCATCTTGAGTGGCATTGCCCAGTGGTATGAGCCGGAGCAGTTGGTGGGCAAAAGAGTCCTTTTCATCGCCAATTTTGCGCCTCGCCAAATGATGGGCGAGGAGAGCCAGGGCATGATTCTCAGTGCAGTGAATTACAATGGCGACCTCAGCGTTACGACTACCATCGACGACGTGAAGGGTGGCAGCCAAGTAGGATAAAAGAAATACGGATATGAGACGGGCGGTGCATACGTTGGGGCTTCTGTTTGCCTTGCTGATGCTTCTGCCCGTTTCTTTGTATGCGGAGGTCTATAGCATCGACTTCAATCGTGGAACGAAAAGCGGTGGAGTCATAGCAACTTCGCTTGAGGCTGATGTGTCAGCCAATGATTTTTGCAGCGCAGGCGCATCTTATATTACGGCGTTTAGCGCAACAGATAGTTTTTATGACGATGCCGGTTGTGGCCTTCGTATAGGAACAGTAAAGTCATCGAACAAGGGAGATGTGATTTTTTCTTTGAGCCCAGAGATTAGCAGCAAGTCTATTGAGAGGATTGTTGTTTATGCTTCAAGGGG
This sequence comes from Bacteroidaceae bacterium, assembly GCA_017461345.1. Lineage (GTDB taxonomy): Bacteria > Bacteroidota > Bacteroidia > Bacteroidales > Bacteroidaceae > Physcousia. The sequence continues at coordinate 10,587 of JAFTYP010000011.1, forward strand.
CACATCCGATACGACGGGCTTCTTAGACGTCAATGTAAGCAACTTGTTCCAAAAGATAAGTTATGCCGACATCTTGGCGTATGACTCTTCCACCCCAGGTTCTTTGGGCTATATGCTGCCGGCTGTCGATATAAACAAGCAGGTTCCTAAGTTGCAGATAAAGGCCCACAACACAGACTTTGTCATGCTCCACCGTATAGACATCATCATGTCGGAGGACGGCCTCACATTGCCTGCGCAGAGCGGAGGCTTGAACTATGCGACTTTCAGCAGCGGGAAGGCAACCTTCTTCCCCGAGGAGGTGACGGTGAGCAAGGTGTCTGTTGTCGATGGACTCTTGTGTGTGTCGCCGCTGACGGTGCAGAACGGTTGTGGCAGGAGCGGTCGTTATGTGCCGGCAAACACCGGTGTGCTGCTTTCTTCGCAGAGCGGCGAGGTGGCATATTATACACTTGATGGCGAGACGCCCGATGCCTTGTCCGGCAATATGCTGTGCCCTGCTGCGCAACCCATGACTGCCGATGCCAGGTTCTACAAGTTGGCTTACGATGACTTCGACGGCAAAACGGCTCTCGGCTTCTACTGGGGTGCGACCGATGGCGGTGCGTTCTCCTGCAAGAGTGGTACGGCATATCTGGCTGTGCCGTCCGCCTCGAGCGGAGCGAAGGGCTTTGTTCTCGATGGGGCTGCCGACGAAGATGCAATCCGCACCATTGGCGAAACGCCCGATGGAATGGGCTGTTTTTATAACCTTGCCGGCCTGCGTTCGGGCACATCCTTGCGTGGCATATACATCAAGGATGGCAAAAAGTATGTGGGCAAATGAGTTTTGTGCAACAATGAGAAAGCCTTACACCTCGCCTTCTGCTTTTGCGGTTGAGTTCAGCCTGCACGAAGCGTTTCTGACAGCATCGGGCAATGCAGTGGGCATTACCGACGGAAGTTCTGTTGCCGACCGTGAGCCGACCAACGATGCCGGGGGCAATCAGTTCGTGAAGGAAACCGACATTTGGGACGAGCAGTGGTAGCCTGAAAATAATGGTTAAGCATTATTGGCAGAATGCTTAACCATTATCGTCGTAAAGGTTAACCATTATTGGCAGAAAGGTTAACCTATTTTTGTGTAAAGCCTAAAGGGGTGTTTTCGGTTCTATTGTTGGTCTTTCCACAAGCGGTAGGGATATTGGCGCATGTGGCTGTTGTAGTAGCGGCGGTCGCCAGTGACTTCTTTTCCGATGAAATGGGGTATTTCGAACGTTTCGTCTTCGCTTCCGAGTTCTATTTCAGCCATAATCAGCCCATCGTTTTCGCCTTCGAAGACGTCTATCTCCCAGGTGTGACGCCCATCCTCCGAGGGAACGAGCCATCGAGTCTTGCGTATGATGCCCGGTTCGCAGATGGCCATGAGCGCTTCGGCTTCGTCCAGCGGGATTTCCTTCTCCCATTCGAAACGGCCCAGGCCTGCCTTGTTGCTCGGGCCCTTGATGGTGAGATAGCCTTTTTCTCCACGAATACGGACACGCACGGTGCGCCCTCCGCCGGAGGCGATGTAGCCCTGTGCGATGCGTGTAGAGCCGGTGGCATACGGACGGAAGTCGCCTGTGACGAGAAACTTGCGTTCTATTTCAAAAAGTGGCATGGCAGAAAGCGTTGAATGGTGTTCGACGGACTATTCCCCCTCGGAGAACTCCATGAGGAAGGCCTTGATGAAGGCATCGATGTCGCCGTCCATCACACCGCCCACATCGCTGGTCTGATGGCCGGTACGGTGGTCCTTGACGCGTCGGTCGTCGAAGACATAACTCCTGATTTGGCTGCCCCATTCGATTTTCTTCTTGCCCGCTTCCACCTTCGCCTGCTCGGCCATACGGTGCTTCAGTTCTTTATCGTAGAGCATGGAGCGCAGCAGTCGCATGGCGTTCTCCTTGTTCTTCGGCTGGTCGCGTGTTTCGGTGTTCTCGATGAGGATTTCCTCTTCCTCGCCCGTATAAGGGTCCTTGTACTGGTAGCGCAAGCGAACACCGGACTCCACCTTGTTGACGTTCTGTCCGCCGGCACCCGAACTGCGGAACGTATCCCAAGAGATGCGAGCCTGTTCGATGTTCACTTCGATGGTATCGTCCACGAGTGGCGTTACGAAAACACTGGCAAAACTTGTCATGCGCTTGCCCTGAGCATTGTACGGAGAGACGCGTACCAGACGGTGAACACCGTTTTCGCTCTTCAGGTAGCCGTAGGCGAACTCGCCTTGAATCTCGAGCGTGCACGACTTTATGCCGGCATCGTCGCCCTCGAGCAAGTTGCTCACCACACATTTGTAGCCGTGAGTCTCGGCATAACGCATATACATTCGCATCAGCATCTGTGCCCAGTCCTGTGCTTCGGTGCCGCCTGCGCCCGAGTTTATCTTGAGGACAGCGTCCATCGAGTCTTCCTCGCGACGCAGCATGTTCTTCAGTTCCAGTTCTTCAATAGCGGCGATGGTCTTGGCGTAGAGCGCGTCCACCTCCTCTTCGGTGACGAGTTCCTCCTTGTAGAACTCGAAGGCCGTGTCCAGTTCGTCGCAGAGCGTCTTGACTTCGGCATAGCCCTTAATCCACTTCTCCAGTCCCTTTACGAGTTTCATCTGTGCCTCGGCACGCTTCTGGTCGTCCCAGAAACCGGGAGCCTGCGTGCGGAGTTGCTCTTCTTCGTACTGTATTTTCTTCGAATCGATGTCGAGGTAGCGGTTGAGTTGTTCGGTGCGCTCCTTGACTTCTTTGAGTTGGTCGAGAGTAATCATTGTTCTTCGTACATCTTATCTATTTCTTCCTTGTAGAGTTCGTTGAGGACCGGCCGCCTCACCTTCAGTGTGTTGGTGAGTTCGCCACGCTCCATGCTGAGCGGCTCGGGCAGGATGGTGATGCGTTTCACTTGTTCGTAGCCCGCCAGGTCCTGTTGTATTGTATCTATTCTGTCCATGACGAACTGCACAATCCGTTCGTTGTTGCAGAGTTCGGCACGGGAGTTGAAGGCAATGCCGCGCTTCTTTGCCAGGTCTTCCAGCAGACCGTAATCGGGGATGACGAGTGCCGAAACAAACTTTTTCTGGTCGGCAATGATGACAATCTGGTCGATGTAACGGTCCACACAGAACTTCGATTCGAGCATCTGCGGCGCGATGTATTTGCCGTTACTTGTTTTGAAGAGGTCCTTGATGCGTTCCGTCATGAAGAGTTCACCGTCCTTCATGTAGCCGGCATCACCGGTGTGGAACCATCCCTCGTCGTCTATTGCCATGGCCGTTATCTCGGCTTTGCGGTAATAGCCTTGCGTGATGGTGTCGCCCTTGAGCAGTATTTCGTTGTTCTCCCCGAACTTCACCTGCACACCATCCAATGGCCGGCCTATGGAGCCGAGCGTGATGGGCTTGTTCCAGCGGTCGCAAGAGACGGTGGCAGTGCTTTCGGTCAGGCCGTAGCCGATGACCATTGTGATGCCTGCCGAACGTACAAACTCCTCGATGACAGGCGGGATGGCTGCTCCGGCAACAGGGAAGAAGTGTCCTCTCTCCAGGCCAAGTGTCTTGAGCAACAGGGCAATGACGGTCTTTTCGTAGAAGAGATAGCGCATCTTCAGCGTCAAAGGCGGCACGAGTCCCCGCATCTTGTAATCGACATTGTATGCTTTTCCCACGTTCAAGGCATCTTCGAGCATCTTGCGTTGCATGGGGCTTGAGGTTCGAATCTTTTCCTGTACGCCGGCATAGACTTTCTCCCAGAAGCGAGGTACGGCACACATGCAGGTGGGATGCACTTCGCGCAGGCTTTGCAGGATGTCCTGCGGGCGTTGGTTAATGGCGATGGGGCAGCCGGTCTTGAAGCAGAGATATGACCATCCGCGCTCGAAGACGTGGGTGAAAGGCAAGAAACTCATGCTCAAGTCCTGGTCGGTAAGCGGCAGAGCCCCGACGTGAGCACGGAACGCTGCATTATACATTCGCTGGGTGAGCATGACGCCTTTGCTGATGCCTGTAGTCCCGCTTGTGTAGAGGATGTTGACAAGGTCGTCCTCTTCCACTTCGGAGATGTGTTTTTGTATTTCTTCGCTGTGGTCTTTGCCGTCGGAGAGAGCAAGGAATTCCTCGAAGTAGAGGCTGACGTTGTCTTGCGGATCTTTCCGGACGGAGGGGTCGAAGATGATGAGCCGCTGCATGTGCTGCTCAATCTTGAGCACACGGTAGGCAGTGTCGTACTGGTATTGCTCGCCAACAAAGATGTATCGAATCTTGGCGTCGCTGACCATGTACTTGACTTGCATCTCGCTCGACGTGGCATAGAACGGAATGGTGACAGCCCTGATGCCATAGGAGCCGAAGTCCACGTACATACATTGGGGCATGTTTTGCGAGAAGATGGCGACGTTTTCCTGTACGCCGACACCCAGTTCCAGCAGCGATGCCGACACACGACTCACTGTCCGGGCAAAACTTTCCCACGAGATGCCTTTCCATCGTTGCTCGTTGTCGTCGCGATAAAGCATGGCGGGACGCTTGCCATAGACTTCGGCTTGGCTTTGGATAAGCGTGGAAATTGGACTTGGGTTCTGCATAGCGATTCGTTCTTTGATATGGCAAAGATACGAATAAATTAAGAATTAGGAGTTAGGAATGAAGAATTATTTGGCTTTTTTCGTAACTTTGCCCCGTCAAATGGTAAATGGTAAACGTTCAATGTTCAATGAAAGGATAACAGAGAAGGCGGTGGATTTGCTTTGCAGGCTTATCGAAGTGCCGAGCATCAGCCGCGAAGAGACGGCAGTTGCCGACCTCCTGCAGGACTATATGCAGAACGAACTTGGGCTCGAGGTGCATCGTTCGGGCAACAATCTGTGGTCGGTGCAGCCAAACTTTGCTCCGGAGAAACAGACGCTCCTCCTGAATGCTCACATCGACACCGTGAAGCCTGTTGCCGGATGGCAGCGCAATCCCTTCAAGGCAACGCGTGAAGGCAGCCGCATCTATGGACTTGGCGCGAACGACGACGGTGCCAGTCTGGTCTCTCTGCTCCATGTCTTTGCCGCTCTCAAAGAGGAGGGCGGGCTTTACAACCTTGTCTTTCTGGCAAGTGCCGAAGAAGAAGTAAGCGGAAAGAACGGAGTGGAAAGCGTTCTGCCACTGCTCCCGAAGATAGATGTGGCCCTTGTTGGCGAGCCAACATGTATGCAGCCCGCCATTGCCGAGAAAGGTCTGATGGTGCTCGACGTTACGGCTCATGGCAAGGCAGGACATGCTGCCCGCGACGAAGGCGACAATGCCATCTATCATGCCATCGACGACATCGAGTGGTTCCGTCGGCATAAGTGGGAGAAGGTCTCGCCTCTGCTCGGTCCTGTCAAGATGAGTGTCACCATCGTCAATGCAGGCACGCAGCACAACGTCGTGCCCGACACCTGCACTTTTACCGTAGATGTGCGGTCGAATGAATGTTATACGAATCGTGAACTCTACGATGAAATCTGCCGAAATGTCAAGTCGGAGGTCAAGGCCCGCAGTTTCAGATTAGGCTCTTCCTGCATCGACGAGAACCATCCTCTTGTGCAAAGAATCATTGCCCTTGGCGGCAAACCTTTCGGCTCGCCCACATTGAGCGATCAGGCCCTCATGTCGTTCCCCAGTCTGAAGATGGGTCCCGGCGACAGCCGACGCAGCCATTCTGCCGATGAATTCGTGGATTTTTGCGAAATCGAGCAAGCAATCGAGACCTACTTTGCTTTGCTGAAGTGAACAAAAAAGAGAAGTTATGCACGAATGTTTCGGAATAGTAACAGGCAATCACTTGACAATCTTTATACCTGTCTTTTGAGTGATGCCAAACGGTTGTGCCGATATATTTAGCACCCAATGTGTGGTTCAACTTTAATTTTTGCGATGAAAGACTTTTCCATTCGTAAAAAAGATGTAAATTTGCACGTTTTTTAAGGGTTTGACTGAAAGTTTTTTTTATTTCTCATAGTTTAAATACACAACAAAACACAAAGATGAAAAGAAATTTACTCACTATTGTGATGGCATTGACCAGTGTGTTTGCGTTGAATGCCAAGGTGCTCCTTACGGAGGACTTCTCCCTCTTCACTGCCGGTACGGATCAGGCGCCCGACATGGCCAATATGCTGAACGACCTTACGGGTATGACACAAACTCCCGGCTGGTCGGGTATGTATGTTTGTCAGGCCGGTGGCAGTGCTTATCTTCCTGCCGGTGCCAACTTGATTACGCCTGCTCTCGACCTTTCTGCCAACAATGGCAGTTTCGTGGTTCGTTTCAAAGCCAAGTCGGACGCAAATCCTGCCATGGTGTTGATGTCTGACATGTACATGTCTGCCATGAACTATGTTCAAATCACCAGCGAGTGGCAGGAATACTCCCTTACTTTTTCCAATGGCGCTCCTAACTACATGATTGCCATTCAAGCCCTCTATTCGGACTTCTACATCGACGACATTGTTGTTGACGACCTGGGTGTTGACATTCCGGTGGCTTTGCCCAGCAGCAACTTTACGAAGGACTCTTTCACTGCCAACTGGATGGAAGCAGGAGGTGCGGCTTCTTATTTGCTGGACGTCTTTACATACGAATATAATTACGAGACAACAACCTTCGACCCTGTTTATCTGTTGAAGGGAAAAGAAGTGAACGGCACATCCTACGAGGTGACAGAGGGTGAGTTCGACATTCCTTATTATTATAATGTGTATGCCAAGAATGGCAGTTCTGTTTCTCAGCCGAGCCAGCGCATCACGGTGTTCCCGACGAAGGAAGAAGTGGTAGCTCCTGTGGCCAACGAGGCAACCAATGTTGCAGCAGACGGGTTTACTGCTTCTTGGAACGCTTCGGACATCGCCACCAAGTATTACTTGCAGGTGTTGAAGATTCATACTGCCAAGGAACAGGAGACATATACTCTGCTGGACACCGACTTCTCCGAGTTTACACAAGGCACAATGGACCAACCCCAGAAGGAAATGGAATACCTGATGGAAGGCGACTGGTCGGTGAATCTTCCACTGATGGCTGAAGGCGTGCTCGGTTTGAACAACGAAGATCCTGATTTCTTCGGTTGTGGACAGTTGGCTTCGCCGGTCATTACTCTCAATGGCGAAAACAGAACTTTCAGTGTCTCCTTCAAGGCCCTTTCTCAAGAAGGCATCCAGAAGGCGATGGTAAAACTCTACACCATTGCCGAGAATGGCGAGATGACAGAGACAGTAAGTCAGGATTTCGACCTCACTAACGAATGGGCCGACTATGCTTTCGAACTGAAAGGCACAGAAGGTACAGCCTGTGTGTTGGCATTTACTTCAAACGAGAAAGGAAAATGGTTTATGGACGACCTCAAGGCAACGGTAAACCTCAATGCCGAGGAGGTGCTTCCTCTCTCCGTCCGCACTTATGTGTCTAAGGAACTGACCTGCGACGTCAAGGATTTGACAGCCGGCGAGAACGACAAGGTGGCTTATGCCGTAACAGCATCATGGGCGGTTCGTCAGCAGGAAAATGTGGTGATGCAGATTCCCGAAGTGAAGAGTGCGATGTCTAACATCGTGATGGTCGACCTGATTACCGGCTTGAACTCTGTGGACGCCGCAGCCCAGGCAAAGGTGACGGTGCGTCAGAAGTCGTTGGTAGTGACCAATCCTCTCATGGCAGGTGTAGCCATCTACACAGCCGATGGCCGTCAGGTGGCACGTACCGCATCTGCTCCCGAAAGCGCAATCTTCACCGTGGCACAGCCCGGTTACTATATTGTGGCGGTAGGCAAGGAGACATTTAAGGTGTACGTCGGTCAGTAATCGACGAACCAAAGATTGACATAGAGATGAGGCCGGGTCAAGATTCTTTTTGATCCGGCCTCTTGTTTTCGGCGGTTTTCCTCGTCCTTGCCAGGAGGTTCGGGGCACACACACCAGTCCACTTGTCAAAACGGACGCGTCCTTCCGGCAAAGTTCACGTGTGTAGTTGCCCAACTTCTCTGCAGAACTTCGCCAACTTCTCTGCAGAACTTCGCCGACTTCTCTGCAGAAGTTTTACACCCTCACTCCGCGCACTCAAAATCAGCAAGTAAGGTCGGGCGTTGTATTCCCAAAGAGAATAAAATATAAACAGGGAGAAAATAACAATAATACAAGGAGCCTGCTCAATCGAAACAGGCTCTTTTTTGTGTCTTTTCTTGCCGATATCGGCAAAAAACAGTGCTTTTGCGGCGGAAACATGAAGAAAACTTGCCGATAGGGCTGTTGTTACCTCTTTTCTTTGAAGAAGCGTTGCATCAGTTCGGCACATTCTTCGGCCATGACGCCGGAGGTGACTTGCGTGCGAGGGTGCAGTGCGTTGGGCGCAAAGCGTGCGTAGCCACGTTTCTCGTCTGCCGTGCCATAGACGATTCTGCTGATTTGTGACCAGCCGAGTGCTCCTGCGCACATCACACAAGGCTCTACAGTGACGTAGAGAGTGCAGTCGGTAAGATACTTTCCGCCAAGATGCTCGGCTGCTGCCGTAATGGCTTGCATCTCGGCATGAGCAGTAACGTCGTGCAGGAGTTCGGTCAGGTTGTGGCTTCGGGCAATGATTTTGCCCCGACATACCACAACGGCACCGATGGGAATCTCGCCTTGCCTGTATGCTTTGTTTGCCTCTGCCAGGGCTTGCTTCATGTATAGAATGTCCTCTTCCATTGTCTTTTTGCTTGCTTTTGTGTGCAAAGTTATGAAAAATGCGTAACTTTGCGAAGTTATTTGACATTAAAACGTTTATGAACAACAAGGAATATCTCGTCATCGGTCGCAGTAATGGTACGACAAAGACCGGGTCGCATTATGCTTCGCTCAAGGTGGCAAATCTCAACGAGACAATCAATGTCAGTGTCTGGGATATGGCGCCAACGGCAGAACCGCAGGTGGGGCAACTGGTGTTCTTCTATAACATCAAGGACAATGCCGGCAAGAAGTCGTGCGACTTCCGCGACCTGAAGTGTGGCGGCGAACCCTTGTTCGACCACGAACTCTACAACTTGCTGCCCCGCCCCATACGTCGCGATGTGTGGGACGACACGATAAGAAAACTCTTGGGCTATTGCTCGGACAAGGCTCTGATGGCGGTCATCGAAGAGTTTGCCGGTCGTTTCTACGAACCGTTCAGCACCTATCCTGCCGCCACAAGCATGCACCATGCCTTCCCCGGAGGGCTGTTGAACCACACACACCAGATGCTTCACATTCTCGAGGGGCTCTATCCTTGCTTGCCCTACAGGGTGAAGGTGGAGCACTGCATACTTGCCATCCTCTTCCACGACTGTGGCAAGATGAACGAATACAACAAGACGGGCGAGACTCAAACGGACATGTATCTGCTCGGACACATATACATCGGTGCGCACTGGCTGCACAATATATTAAAGGAAAAGGGCATCTGCGACGATGAGACAAAACGAATCGTCCATTGCGTGCTGTCGCATCACGGCACACGCGAGTTCGGCAGCCCCGTCGTGCCCTGCACCCAGGAGGCAATAGTCGTGACCCACATCGACAACCTCAGTGCCAAGACCGACATGTGGGAAGGTGCCGGCAACATGGAATACATGAATGCCCTGGGCACGAAGAAGGTCGCCCCGTCAAACTCCCTCCAAGGAGAGAACATCTAAACAAGAAGATGAGGTATAAAGAGCAGGAACTTCAACGGCTTCAGGATGCACTCTACGAGACGCTCGGCGAGGTGGACCGCATCTGCAGGAAGCATGACATCCGCTACTTCGTGACGGGTGGCACGGCCATCGGTGCTTACTTCTGGCAGAAGATGCTGCCCTGGGACGACGATATCGACGTTGGCATGATGCGTTCGGACTACGAGCGTTTTGCCAAGGTGGCACAGCAGGAACTCGGCGACCGCTTTTTCTTGCAGTCTCCCGACACAGAGCCGCATACGCCTTTCTACTTCATGAAGGTCCGCATGAACGGGTCGCGCTTCTCGGAATCCACGTTCAAACATATCGACATGCATCAGGGTATCTTTGTCGACATCTTTCCTTTCGACAAGGTTCCTCGTCAGAAGTGGCTCGAGCGGCTGCAGCATAAGGTGGTTTTCTTCTTGAACGGACTGTTTATAGCCAAGGAGATATGGCAATGGAAGCACTGCGGAAGGTGCGACATACCAGAGCCTCGCAAGCGTGGTTGGCTGGCTTGTTTCTTCACTCGGCTGCTCATATCTTTGCTTGGCAAACGGGTTATATATAAAATGATGTATGGTGTGCAGACGTTCTTCAATGGCAGAAATCTGAACGAGGTGAAGAACATCATCACCAGAAGCGAGCATCTGCCCATCGCCGACATCGAGCAAACGCAAACCGTGACACTGGGCCCGTTGCAGGTCTGTGCACCACGAGACTTGTTGCTCTACTTGAACAATCACTATGGCGCTGTCCGGAAGGATATTCCCGACGAGATGAAGGTCAGCCACCGGCCAGAGGAACTTGTTTTACCGGAACACTTATGAAAGAGAGAAACCATGCCTTCGACATTCTTTGCGGCATTTGCATCATCCGTATGGTATCGCTGCACATCATGGCTTTCTGTGGTCAGGAGGATCAGGAGTGGTGGAGAGAAGTGATGCGATGGAGTTTCTTCTTCATGAGTTTCTTCTTCTTCAAGGCTGGTTTCTTCAACAAAGGCACTTCTTCCGGTACGGATATGGACTATCTGAAGGACAGGAGCAAGCGTCTGCTCGTGCCTTATGTGACGAGTGGAGTGATAGGCTTGGTGGTCTATTTCAGTTTCTATTTTCCTCTTGTGGACCGCTACAAGAAGTTTGTCGAGCCGTTGGAATGGAGCCATATCTGGATGAAGAGTGGTTTCTACGGCAACTCTCCCATCTGGTTTCTCTTTTCGTTTTTTGTGGTTTACATGATGGTTCGCTACATCGACAAGGTGAAGCATTTGTGTTGGCTCACGGTTTTCTTTCCTGCCATCAGTTACTGGGCATACCGGACGGGCAACAATGTGCCGATGAGCCTTGGCAATGTTTTCATTGCCTGCTACTTCTTCTATCTCGGAAGGCTGTGGCAGTGGGCGATGTGTCGCTTTGAGGTTCGGCGGTTGATGGCTGCTTCGTGGCTGATGGTTCTGTTGTTTGTGGTGTTGGGCTTTGTGGCTCCGGGCACTTACAACATGAGCCAGAACATCTTCACGGGCAATGCTTTGATGGCAGTTGTGCGTGCAACCCTGGTGTTGTGCGGTTTGTCGGGTGTTCTTTTGACTGCAAGGGTGCCGCGCATTCCTTGGCTTTGTTTCATCGGCGAGCACAGCATGGTCTTTTTCATCTCGCACTATCCGATGCTCTATTTCTATAAGTTCACGCATCTTTCCTTCGGCAGGAGCATCTACGGAAGGGTGGACGATGCGCTGATTCTCTTGCCGGTCGTTTTCTGCATCTGTTCCTGGCTGGTGCCTTATGTGGAGCGTGTTCCCTGGCTCAGCGGAAGATGGCCGGGTTCTCGGCGTGCATCTGCAGAAGTCGTTCCACGCCAAGACTGATGGACTTCAGCCCGAAGTCTGAGGGTTTCACCTTGTCCCATGGCAGCCACAGCACTTCGGCGGCATCGTCCATGGCGATTGCGCCGGTTGTGTCGTTTACCTTGCAGAGGAAGAAGAGGTCGAGCGTGGGGATGTCGAGGCCGCAGTAGTGATAGGTGTTGGGCAGGGAGAAGAGGTAGCGTGTTTCGGTGACGACGAGGCCGGTCTCTTCCAGCACTTCTCGTCTGACGCCCTCTTCTGCCGTCTCATGGCAGTCGCTGAAGCCGCCGGGCAAGTCGAGTGTTCCTTTTGCAGGCTCTTTACTTCGGCGTACAGACAGCAAACGCCCCATTTCATCGACAATTATGGCAACCGTAGAGGCACTGGGGTTCATGAAATACTGGAAGCCGCAAGCCTTGCAGCGTTTGCTTTTTTCGGAGTCTTCGGCAAAGGTTTTTGCTCCGCACACGGGGCAGTGCGAGAAGAGATGCAGCAGGTGGTTTTCTTCTTTGTTTGGCATGATAGGGATGTTTTTATTTTGCAAAGATAGCGAAAACCGCTCGAATAGGCAACAAATCGGGGTTCGGTAAACGAAAAAAGCCCCACTTCGTGTGGAGCGCATGGCGTCCTGTACGGCGGCTGGGGAACTGGTGCCGGAACAACACCCTGTGCGGAGGCAAAAATAATGGTTAACCTTTCTGCCAATAATGGTTAACCATTCCGCCTGTAATGCTACACCATTATTGCCATAATGCTACACCTATTTAGGTATCGCAGCATTTCCCTGTTCCCGAAAAGGCCTTCTGCGGCTCATCATTTTTAGGTGTTTTGCTGTGCAGAAGTGCCACAGTTTCTTGCACTTCATCTTTTTTTTGTACCTTTGCAGTGCAAAAACATTAAACATCGAAACAATGACACTGAGAGAACTTGGCAAAGGACAGACAGCCACCATCCTCAAGGTGGGCGGCGAAGGGGCACTCCGACAGCACTTCCTCGACATGGGCATGATTCCCGGAACCCAGGTGACACTGCAGAAGTATGCACCCCTGGGCGACCCGATGGAACTCTCCATTCAGGGATATATGCTGACCGTGCGTATGGCAGATGCAGAGAAGATAGAGGTCGCTCCCTCCTCGCTCTCCCCCTCGGAGAACGCATCAAAGGAAAGAGAATGCAAAGGAGCCACACCTCCTGCCCGGGAGCGGGGAGGGGACTTCCCTCACCCGGGTTTCGGCGAGGAAGGCCGTTACCACGAAGAAGACGAATTTCATCCCATTTCATCGGCTAAAAAAGGTCATCTCACCTTTGCGCTCGTGGGCAATCAGAACTGCGGAAAGACAACGCTTTTCAACCAACTGACGGGCAGCAGGCAGCACGTCGGCAACTTCCCCGGCGTGACAATCGACCGTAAAGATGGCAACATCAAAGGCTTCCCCGAAGCCACCGTCATCGACCTCCCCGGTATTTACAGCCTCAGCCCCTACACGAGCGAGGAGGTGATAAGCCGCCGTTTCATACTGGAAGACAATCCCAACGGCATCATCAACATCGTCGATGCAACAAACATCGAACGCAATCTCTACCTCACCATACAACTGATGGAACTCGACATCCCCGTCGTGTTGGCCCTCAACATGATGGACGAAGTGAGAAACAATGGCGGAACAATACACATCAACCAGATGGAACAGATGCTCGGCATTCCCGTTGTCCCCATCAGCGCCATGAAGAACGAAGGAGTGGACGAGGTCGTGAGGCACGCCATCCACGTGGCACGCTACCAGGAAGGACCGGCACGGCGCGACTTCTGCTGCCCCACAGAACACGGAGGAGCAGTGCATCGCTGCATGCATGCCATCATGCACTTCATCGAAGACCATGCCCATGCAGCCAACCTACCCGTCCGCTTTGCAGCAAGCAAACTGATAGAAGGCGACAAATATGTGACCGAAGCACTCCGCCTGACACAGAACGAGCAGGAAACCATCGAACACATCATCTGCCAAATGGAGGAGGAGAGAGGCCTCGACCGCCGTGCCGCCATCGCAGACATGCGCTTCCGATACATACTCAAAGTGTGCCGTCAGACAGTTGTCCACCCCGAAGAAAGCAAAGAACAACGCCGAAGCCGACGCATCGACAAGGTGCTGACAGGCCGATACACTGCCATCCCGGCCTTCCTGCTCATCATGGCGACAGTCTTCTACCTGACCTTCAACGTCGTAGGCGCATGGTTGCAAGACCTCTTCCAGGAGGGAATAGACCGATTCACCGAACTTACCGATGCCGTACTGACGCAGTGGAACATCGCACCGCCCATCCATTCGCTCATCATCGACGGCATCTACTCGGGCGTAGGCACAGTGCTTGTCTTCATGCCCCTCATCGTATGCCTGTTCTTTTTCCTTAGTATGCTCGAGGATACGGGCTACATGGCACGCATCGCCTTCGTGATGGACAGACTGCTCAGGCTGCTGGGGCTTTCAGGTCGGAGCATCGTGCCACTGCTTGTCGGACTGGGTTGTTCTGTACCGGCTGTAATGGCAAGCCGTACACTCCCCAGCGAACGCGACCGCAAACTCACGATATTGCTGATACCTTTCATGTCCTGCACAGCCAAAATCCCCATCTATGCCTTCTTCTCTGCCGCTTTCTTCCCGAAGCATGCGGCGTGGGTGATGATGTCGCTCTATGTCATAGGTATCGTGATGGGCATTGTCCTGGCACTTGTGCTGAAGTGGACATGGTTCAAAGGCGAAGCAGTACCCTTCGTCATGGAACTGCCTAACTACCGTATGCCGGTAGCGAGAAACGTATGGCAACTGCTGTGGGAGAAGTCGAAAGGCTTCCTCACCCAGGCCTTTACGGTTATCTTCTTTGCCACCATCATCATATGGCTTTTGCAGACATTCGACTTCCATTTGCAGATGGTGCCAGCCGAAGAGGCTTCCCGAAGCATGCTTGCACAGATTTCAAGTCTCGTCGTTCCGGTCTTCGAGCCATTGGGTTGTGGCGACTGGCGAGTTGTGACATCGTTGGTAAGCGGCCTTTTGGCAAAGGAAGTGGTGGTGAGTACGCTGAGCACACTCTTTGCCGGAGTGGCAATAACAGAAGTCTTTACACCCGGAGTGGCCTATACTCTTCTTGTCTTTTGCCTGCTCTACACACCCTGCATGGCAGCGATGGCAACCATCAGACGCGAACTTGGTATGCGCTGGATGCTTATCATCATGTTCGGACAGTGTTGCATTGCATGGGTGGTGGCTTTCCTGTTTCACACAATAATATCAATGTTATGAATATACAAAGCATCATACTTCTGGCAGTAGTGCTGGTCTGTGCAGCCTTCTCGCTGTACCGTTACCTCCGCAGAGGCGGCAAATGCAGTCGTTGTGGCGACTGTTGCAGCGAGGAATGTTCTTGCTGCGACCAGAGAAAGCAGAATCAGTAAGTTTGGAAAGTTATGGCTATTTTCAATTCAATCACCGACCTCATAGGCAACACACCGTTGGTTCGCCTCTCTTCTTTTGTCGGTAATCGCAACCTGAAGGCAAGCATCATAGCCAAGGTGGAGTTCTTCAATCCGGGCGGCAGCGTTAAGGATCGTGTGGCTTTGAACATGATACGCGATGCCGAGCAGAAAGGCATCCTGAAGGAAGGCGGCACCATCATCGAGCCGACCAGTGGCAATACGGGCGTAGGCTTGTCGCTTGTCGGTGCTGTGCGTGGCTATAAAGTCATCCTCACGATGCCCGACACGATGAGCATCGAGCGCCGAAAACTGGCACAGGCTTATGGCACGGAGATTGTTCTCACACCAGGAGACGAAGGAATGGAGGGGGCAATCCGCAAGGCAGAGGAGTTGTGCAACAGCACGCCCGGTGCCGTTATCCTGCAACAGTTCGACAATCCTGCCAATCCTGATGCTCATGTCTTGACGACAGGCGAGGAGATATGGCACGACAGCGAGGGCAAGGTGGATGTCTTCGTTGCCGGAGTGGGTACGGGTGGCACAGTGTCTGGCGTAGCCAAGGCACTGAAGGCACACAATCCGGACATTCATGTCGTGGCAGTAGAGCCTGCCGAGAGTTCTGTTTTGTCTGGCAAGTCGGCTGCACTTCATCAGATACAGGGCATAGGTGCCAACTTTGTTCCGAAGAACTTCTGTTCCGAATATGTCGATGAGGTGTTGCCTGTCAGCAGCGACGACGCTTTTGTTGCGGCGAGAGCCATTGCCAGAGAGGAAGGCATCTTCGTAGGCATCTCTTCCGGTGCAGCATTGCATGCTGCCGAAGTCATAGCCGCTCGTCCGGAGTTCGAAGGCAAGAACATCGTCGTTCTTCTGCCCGATACGGGCGAACGCTACCTCTCTACTGCTTTGCTGCAGGAATAAGGGTCGGCACAGGATACACATATTATAATATACAATACGCCATGAAATCGATAGTCACAGCACTTCTTTTCTTCTCTGCTTTTTTGCTTCGGGCACAGGAGGCTCGCAACACAGAGACGCGTCCGGGCGAGAAGACAACGTTCCAAACGGCAGGTCCGTGGAAACCTGTCACCGATATCCGTTCCGACCTTGTTATGGTCTATGGGGCGAACGACAACCGTCGGATGACCTTCCTTCAGCGTGTGGAGTCGTGGCGCAGGCGGGGCTATACCACTCACTTCATGACGGGCATTGCCTGGGGCGAATATCAGGATTACTTCACAGGCAAGTGGGATGGCAAATGGCACCTCGACGAGGGACAGAAGACGATGCATGGCGACACCATTTGGCACGGACGAATGGTGCCTTATATTGTCCCCACCCGAAACTATCTGACATACTTCAAGGAGCGTCACATCAAGCCGGTCATCGATGCCGGCATAGACGCCATCTTCCTCGAAGAACCTGAGTTCTGGGCGCGTGCAGGATATAGCGAGGCCTTCAAGCGCGAGTGGCAAGACTATTACGGTTTTCCGTGGCGGCCTCAGCACGAAAGTGCCGAGAACACTTATCTCTCCAACAAACTCAAGTATCATCTTTACTACCGGGCTTTGGATGAGGCTTTTTCTTATGCCAAACAATACGGACGCGAGAAGGGCATGAATGTCCGTTGTTACGTCCCCACCCATTCGCTGCTCAACTACTCGCAGTGGCAGATTGTCTCGCCCGAAGCTTCGTTGGCCTCCCTGGAGAGTTGCGATGGATACATTGCTCAGGTCTGGACGGGCACCTCTCGCGAGCCCAACTACTTCAACGGCAAGGCAAAGGAGCGGGTCTTCGAGACGGCATTCCTGGAGTATGGCTGTATGGAGTCCATGACACGCCCCACCGGACGAAAGATGTTCTTCCTGACCGACCCCATAGAGGACAGAGCCAAAGACTGGGAAGACTATAAACGCAACTACCAGGCTACCTTCACCGCACAACTGCTCTATCCGCAGATAGCCGACTACGAAGTGATGCCTTGGCCCGACCGCATCTACGAGGGGCTTTACAAGGTGAGTGCCGACAGCGACGAGAAGGCACACATCCCCCGTTTCTATTCAACACAGATGCAGGTGATGATAAACACCCTCAACCACATGCCTCTTTCCGAGAACAAGGTCAGCGGCTCACAGGGCATCTCGGTGCTGATGTCGAACTCTCTGATGTTCCAGCGTTCCCCTCGTCCTGTCGAGGGATACGACGACCCGCAACTCTCCAACTTCTACGGCGAGGCATTGCCTCTCCTCAAACGGGGCATACCTGTCAGCATTACGCACATAGAGAACGTCGGCTACCCCGAAACGTGGCGCAACGTTCGTGTGCTGCTCATGTCTTACAGCAACATGAAACCTCTTTCGCCGGAAGCCCATACACATTTGGCAGAATGGGTAAAAAATGGCGGTTTCATCGTGTATTCCGGTCGTGACGACGACCCCTATCAGAGCGTTCGCGAATGGTGGAATCAGGGCGATATGCACTATGCTGCACCCTCCGAGCACCTCTTCTCCCTGATGGGTATTCCGCGGAAAGCCGAGGCAGGAGAGTACAGATACGGCAAGGGCAAAGTCTGTGTTCTGCGCAACGACCCCAAAGAATATGTCCTCAAGCAGGGAGGCGACAAGCATTTTGTAGAGAGCGTAGAAAAGGCTTATGGCGAGGCTGCGGGCAGGCTGCAGCAGAAGAACTCCTTCTACCTCGAACGAGGTCCCTACACCCTTGTGGCAGTCCTCGATGAGAATATGGTCAGCGACGAACCTTTCACACTGAAGGGAGAATACATCGACCTCTTCTCGCCCGAACTGACCTACTGCAGCAAGGTGGACATCCTGCCTGGGCAGCAGGGCTACTTCTTCGACTTGAAGAAAATCAGCAAGAAGCGTCCGCAAGTCATTGCCGCAGCATCGCGCCAATACGACGAGCAAACGACGGCCGACAGTTACAGTTTTGTCAGCAAGTCGCCGCAGAACACCACCAACATCCTGTGCCTCTATTTGCCCAAGGCCTACAAGTCGCCACGCATCACCTGCACCGACGCCGAAGGCAAGGCCGTCACATACAATGCAAGAACCATCGACGCACCTGCCGGCGCCCTTGCCAAACACCTCTTGTGGCTCTCGTTCGAAAACTCCCCCGACGGCGTCCGGGTCTGCATAGAAAAAGGCAAGTAGAAAACATCCGCACCGAGGTGTCATCCAACCCCACGCGTCTTTCTGGGCAAGACGACTGGAGGCGGCGAATTTTAATGGATTGTCGAATGTTTTGCGATGGAATTTTGATAAAAGGGGAAAAAACTCAAGAAAAGTACTCATTAGTAAGAATAATGTTGTATCTTTGTCAAAAAATGTAAGGAATATGTATATAAGGAATATTTTTGACAGGAATAAAGACGAGGGGAGAAAACAAAGAAAGGGAAATCTTGAGAAGGACAGGACACCTGGAAATAAAACAAAAATATATTTCTGGCTGTGGTCTATTATCGTGTTTTTAATTGCAGCCTACCTTTTTCTTTGTTATACGGAGATCCTCAATGTCGAAAAATATTGTATTTTTGGCTCTAAATTTAAAGAAATTGACGCGAGAATATTTTCTACGTTGTTGGGCTTATTCATTGGTATTCTTACATTCTGTTTGAACGGGGCAGGGAAGGCAGGACTAAAGGGCGAAGAAGAAACTAACAAGAAGAAATTGTATATTTCCGAATTCAATGATTTGATTAGGCATATAAAGGCTAATCTGGAGATCCTTTTGGAGATGCAAAAAAAAATAAAAGACGATAAAAAGTATAAATCTAAAATACCAGAGTCCATCCACTTTACAAACCTGGCATGGCCAGAAAATTCCATATTGCGTTCCGATGAAATTACAAAGATTGTAAAGACTTCATATGTTGATGATTTTGCAAGGATAAAAGTTAATTTACGTAACATGCATAATAGTTCTGTCTGGCTTGCATCATACATGAAAGAGGAGCATTCGGAAGATGAAATAAAAGAAGTGTTAGAATGGGAAATAGCCAGACAATTCAACTATCTTCTCACCTTTAGTTATTTGCAGGCTAACAATTACCAGTTTTATAATGATACAGAAAAGGAAGAAAAACTGAACGAATTCGTAAAACAAGAATTCAAGAAAGATGGAAGCAAAATGAAAGAATGGGTAGAGAAAGAATATATGTTATACCCAGATGCCGTAAAGGAGTTTTTTATTGATAAATATGGGATTAAGATTGAGGACAGGGAAAGGATAAAGGTGCCACGTCGTGTGTTGTTTCGGGCGCGGAAGATTTAGTTAACGAACCCCACGCGTCCATCCGGCAAACTTCACGAGTGAAGTTGGGCAACTTCTCCAGAGTAAATTGCAAAGTTCTCTGCAGAAGTTTTAATACGTCACATAAACCAGGGGCAGACTCCTTCTGCCCGCATACATACGATGGTGTATAAAAACAAAGAGGATGAGCCATTAGGTTCATCCTCTTTGTTTGCATGTGCCCGGAACGGGAATCGAACCCGTACGGCCATCACTGGCCAAGGGATTTTAAGTCCCTCGTGTCTACCAATTCCACCATCTGGGCAATTGCGGATGCAAAGTTACGACTTTTCCTTTTAAGTGCAAAGAAAAAGCCGGAAATTATGTCAATATGAAGTAAACGACCGAGGCGGGGATGGTGACCAGAGCACTGTCGAAGCGGTCGAGCAGTCCTCCGTGGCCGGGAAGGATGTTGCCGCTGTCTTTGATGCCAAGTTGGCGTTTGATGAGGCTCTCTACCAGGTCGCCCCAAGTGCCGAAGACTACAACGGTAAGGGCAAAGCCCAACCAGCGAAGCAAAGACATAGAGGATTGACCATTGACCATTGACCATTGTCCATTGTCCAGCCTCCAGATGATGACGGCTGCCAGTAGGGTGAAGAGGCCGCCGCCAATGCTGCCTATCCACGACTTCTTGGGAGAGATGCGTGGAAAGAGTTTCAGGGGGATGTACTTCTGCAGCGAGCAGCCACAGAGGTAGGCGAAGGTGTCGTTCACCCAGATGAAGATGAACAGGGCGAGCGGATATATCCATTGGTACGTCATGCTGCCGTCTGCTGCGTTATAGGCTATGCTGAGCAGGGGCAGCAGGGCAAAGGGTAGGGCAATGTATATCTGCGAAGCAAAGCAGAGTGCCCAGTCCTTAAGGGGTTCTTTGCTGCGGCGGTAGAGCGCACTGATGAGGATGTAGAGCAGCAGCAGACCGTAGAGGGCGAACATCTGTGCTGTCTGTTCGCTGGCAATGGCACTGAGCCATACGGCTGCAACGAGTACAACGCCTGCCATTGCGTTGATGGGGCGGGGCATTTGTGAATCGACGTGTTTGTTCATCAATGTGCCGAACTCGAAAAGTGTGCCTGCTGCAGCAAGGGCAAAGAAGAAGAATGCGCTGACCGGACTATAGATGGTGCAGCCCACAAGCAGCAGAACATAAACGGCACCGGTCAAGGCGCGGACGATAAGGTTTTTCATAATGTGTTATTTCCATTCTGCTTCTTCGGGAAGAGGCGGAAGGTCGGTTTATTGGTTGTCTGTAGTTTCGTTGTTTTCTTCCTCGCTCTCTGTTGTTTCGGCGGGAGCGGGAGTTGGTTCTGTCAGGAGTTCTTCCGTGCGGCTTGTCCAGGGACGCGGACCGAAGATGTTCTCTACGTCTTCGGCAAAGATGACTTCGCGTTCGATGAGCAGTTGTGCAAGTGCGGCGTGTCCTTCTGCATTCTTGCTCAGAATGTCTTTGGCACGTGCATATTGTTCTGCAATCATGGCTTTTGTCTCTTCGTCGATGAGTTGTGCTGTCGCTTCGGAGTAAGGGCGTTGGAAGCCGTATTCCTGATTGTTGTAGTAGCAGATGTTGGGCAATTTGTCGCTCATGCCCAGGTATGTTATCATGCTGTAGACTTGTTTTGTGACGCGCTCCAGGTCGTTCATGGCTCCGCTGCTGACGTGTCCGCAGAAGAGTTCTTCGGCGGCACGGCCTCCGAGGGTGGCGCAAATCTCGTCGAGCATCTGTTCGCGTGTTGTTATTTGTCGCTCTTCGGGCAGGTACCACGCTGCGCCGAGGGCACGTCCTCTGGGCACGATGGTAACTTTGACGAGTGGGTTGGCGTATTGCAGGAGCCAGCTGATGGTGGCATGTCCTGCTTCGTGCAGTGCGATGGTGCGTTTCTCGTCGGCGGTCATGACTTTGGTTTTCTTTTCCAAACCGCCTATGATTCGGTCGACGGCTGCGAGGAAGTCGTCTTTCTCGACAGACTTTTTGCCGTTTCGTGCTGCGATGAGGGCTGCTTCGTTGCAGACGTTGGCTATGTCTGCTCCGCTGAATCCCGGTGTTTGTCGGGCGAGGAAGTCGATGTCGAGTGTGTGGTCTGTCTTGATGTTTCTCAGGTGAACGAGGAAGATGTCTTTTCGTTCGTTGATGTCTGGCAGGTCGACGTGTATTTGTCTGTCGAATCGTCCGGCACGCAGCAGTGCTTTGTCCAGTATGTCGGCTCGGTTGGTGGCTGCCATGATTATGACGCCGCTGTTGGTGCCGAAGCCGTCCATCTCGGTGAGGAGTTGGTTGAGTGTGCTTTCCCGTTCGTCGTTGGAACTCATCTGCATGCCTTTGCTTCTGGCGCGTCCGACGGCGTCTATTTCGTCGATGAAGATGATGCAGGGTGCTTTTTCTTTGGCTTGGCGGAAGAGGTCGCGCACCCGGCTTGCGCCGACGCCGACGAACATTTCTACGAAGTCGCTGCCGGACATGCTGAAGAATGGCACGTCGGCTTCTCCTGCCACGGCTTTGGCGAGGAGTGTTTTGCCTGTTCCTGGGGGGCCTACGAGGAGTGCG
The DNA here is from genome assembly GCA_017461345.1 of Bacteroidaceae bacterium. Taxonomy (GTDB): domain Bacteria; phylum Bacteroidota; class Bacteroidia; order Bacteroidales; family Bacteroidaceae; genus Physcousia. Next base: position 32,456 of record JAFTYP010000011.1, read on the forward strand.
CCTTTGGGTATTTTGCCTCCGAGGTCGGTGTAGCGTTTGGGGTTTTTGAGGAATTCAACGATTTCCTGTACTTCGAGTTTTGCGCCTTCTTGTCCGGCGACGTCGGCAAAGGTGACTTTGTTTTTGTCGTCTTTCTCGAAGAGTTTGGCTCGGCTCTTGCCTACGTTGAAGATACCCATGGGGCCTCCGCCTTCGCTATTGCCTCCGTTCATGCGTCGCATGATGAATATCCAGAAGATGACAATGAGGAGGAAGGGCCCGAAACTCCAGAAGAATCGCATGATGCTGTTTTCGTCTTCGCCCGATTGCCATTCTGTTTCGCCGGTGTAGTGTTGGAGTTGTTCTTGCTGGCTGATGAAGTCGTCGAGTTTGTCGGCGGAGGGGAATTGTACGACGACGAAGTGTCGTGAGGTGCTGTCTACTTTCTGGTCTTTGAAGATGTCGCGTATGTGGCTCGGCTGGATGTACATTTGCAGTGAGCCGGCTTTTTTGTTGACGACGATGCGCGATGCGTAGCCTTGTTCGACGTAGGTTTTGAACTGGGTGTATGTTGCTTTGCGCGAGGTGCTTCCTTCGAGCAGTGTGTTGTCGCCCTTCATGAGCATGTAGCCTAATGCTATGGCTATGATGACGTAGAGCCAGGTGAGGCTGAACTGTGGCTTGCGCTTTTTGTCTTTGTTATTGTTGTTGTTCATGTATTTTTGTTGTTCAGTCGATGTTTGGGATGTTGCTGAGTTCGGCGTCGGCCCAGAGGTTTTCGATGTTGTAGAACTCGCGTTGGTCGGGTACGAAGATGTGTACGATGACGTCGGCATAGTCCATTGCCACCCAGATGGCATTGTTCATTCCGGCTACGGCTATGGGTTTTGCTTTCAGCCGGTTGCGACAGGTTTCGCCGACGGATTGTGCGAGGGCTGCCACTTGCTGTGGTGAGCCGCCTGTGCAGATGACGAAGTATTGGCATACGGCGTCGGTTATTTCTGTGAGGTCGGCTACGACGATGTCGCGTCCTTTTTTGTCTTGCAGTCCGTCTATGATGGCTCCTACGAGTTCGTTCTTTTTCTTCATTTGTTTTTATAAATATGTGTTGCGTGTAAAACGTGTGCAAAGGTAAGTAGAGTTGAAGAAAAAAGCAAAAAAATTAGTTTTTTTTAGCAGAAAGATTTGTCAGTTAATAAAAAAGGCGTAACTTTGCAGCCGCAAACGTGCGTTGGTACGTGTCGCGCATTGGGCTATGGTGTAATGGTAACACTGCAGATTCTGGTCCTGCCTTTCCTGGTTCGAGTCCGGGTAGCCCAACGCACGAGAGGCGGTTTTTGTGAGTGCCGTGTGGTGCCGAAACTGCTGAGTATGAAACAGATTGGGCTATGGTGTAATGGTAACACTGCAGATTCTGGTCCTGCCTTTCCTGGTTCGAGTCCGGGTAGCCCAACGGTGAGTGTGCGGGTTGTGCCTTTGGGTGCAACCCACTTTTTTGTGCCCTTGCCGAAACTGCTCTGTGGGGTGGTTGCCAGAAAGGTTAACCTTTCCGCTCATATTGGTTAACCTTTCTGCCTGTAATGGTTAACCTTTTTGGCAATAATGGTTAACCTGTTTTTGGGAGGGGGCGAAGGGGGTGCCGGAAACGGAAATTGGGCTTCGGGCAGAAAAAAATAGGGCGCAGATATTTGCGGAATAACTTTTTTTCGTATCTTTGCAACCGCTTACAATTCTTAAAAGTTATTCAAAAACCACAATGGACGACTATTACGCGGAAAGTTACAGTTCTTAGTGCTCCGGGGCCTGCATCGCAATGCACACTCCACGAGGAGCAGACATGGGAACTGTGCATGAATCCCAACTAAAACCGAGGAGGAATCGAACGATGCGAACTTACTGGAACACTTTGAATGGTATGCGTACCATTGAAGAATGGCAGCCCGGCTGCTGGGTGCAGGTGACCTGCCCCACCGAGGAAGACAAGAATTATCTGGAGTCAACACTCCACATTCCCGATTACTACATCAGCGATATTGCCGATACCGACGAACGTGCCCGCTACGACATCGACGACGGATGGGTGCTCATCATCTTGCGTATCCCCTACGTCAAAGAGACAAAAAGCCGCACGCCCTACACCACCATCCCGCTCGGTATCATCATGAAAGGCGACGTCCTCATTACGGTCTGCAACTTCGAGACAGACATGATGAACGACTTCGTCTCCTATCAGCAGAAGCGCGGCCTGGGATTCGTCGATTCCGTCGACATGATATTCCGCCTCTTCCTCTGCTGCGCCGTCTGGTACCTGAAGCGGCTCAAGCAAATCAGCGTGCGCATAGACAAGGCAAAACAGAGCCTCGACCACAAAATCAGCAACACAGACCTCATTGCACTCAGCCGCCTGCAGGACAGCCTCACATACTTCGTCACCTCCATCCGAGGCAACGAAAACCTGCTCTCCAAACTGAAATTCAAACTCCCCATCGACGAACTGGACGCCGACATGATAGAAGACGTAGGCATCGAAATGAGTCAGGCACGCGAAACCACAAACATCTACGCCAACATCCTCGACTCAACGATGGACACCTATGCCAATCTCATCAACAACAACATGAACTCCGTCATGAAGATGCTCACCAGCATCAACATCATACTCATGTTCCCCACGCTCATAGCCAGCCTCTTCGGCATGAACCTCGTCAACGGCATGGAAACCGCAAAGTGGGGCTTCCCCCTCGCCCTCGTGCTTTCCGTAGGCGTAACCCTCTCCTTCCTGCTGTATTTCAAGCGCAAAACATGGATTTAACATGATATAAGCAGAAAAAAGAAGCCCTTTCCTTGCAGGTTAGGGCTTTTTTACTTTACTTTGTACCCACTTTATTGTTATAATTAAACATAAGCAACGATGGACTCTTTAGAGACTAATGAAACCACTGCCCTCGGGCAGTCTCCAGAGATGGCTGCAGAGCAAACGGTTGAGTTTGCAGCCGAAGAACCCCAAGTGGAAACAACCGCAACAAGCGAAGAGGCAGCACCCGAAGCCGAAGCCGAACAAGGAATCATGCAACAAACCTTCCGCACAAAGGAAGAAGTCGTAGCCCGCGTTCAGGAAATAGCACAAAGCCAAGAACCCGGCGACAAGACAGAACTCAACCTCCTCAAACAACTGTTCTACAAATTCCACAACGCCGAAGTGCAAGAAGCCTTCAACGCCTTCGTCGAAGCAGGCGGAGAAGCAGACAAGTTCACACCGCAAATCGACGCAGCCGAACCCCTCTTCCGCGAAGCCATGCAGATCATACGCCAGCGCCGCGCCGCCCTGCAGGAAGCACAAGAACAGCAGAAGCAGGCAAACCTCAAACGCAAACTCGAAATACTCGAACGCATACAACAACTCACATCCACACCCGAAGAAGCCAACAAGAACTTCGACGAATTCAAAGCCCTACAGGCAGAGTGGAAAGAAATAAAAACCGTTCCCGCCGAACGCGCCACCGAACTCTGGAAAAACTACCAACTCTATGTAGAACAATTCTACGACGTGCTCAAACTCGGCCACGAATTGCGCGACTACGACTTCAAGAAAAACCTCGAAGTCAAAACACGCCTCGTCCAGCAAGCCGAAGCACTCGCCGAGAACCCCGACGTCCTGCAAGCCTTCAACCAACTGCAAACACTCCACCAGGAATGGAAAGAAACAGGACCCGTAGCCAAGGAAATACGCGAACAAATATGGGCCGCATTCAAAGAAGCCACAACCACCATCAATAAAAAACACCAGGCCTACTTCGAAGCCATCAAAGCCCGCGAAGAAGAAAACCTCGCAAAGAAAACCGCCCTCTGCGAACAACTCGAAGCCTTCGAAACAGAAGAACTCAAGACATTCGCCGATTGGGACAGCATCACACAGAAGATAAAAGAACTCCAGGCAGAGTGGAAAACCATCGGCTTCGCTCCCCAGAAGATGAACACAGCCATCTTCGAACGCTTCCGCAAAGGTTGCGACACCTTCTTCGAAAAGAAGACAGCCTTCTTCAGCAACCTCAAAGACGAACTCAACGCCAACCTCGCCAAGAAAAAAGAACTGGTGGAAAAGGCAGAAGCCCTCATGGACAGCACAGAATGGCGCTCCACAGGCGACATCCTCATCAACCTCCAGAAACAATGGAAAGAAATAGGAACCGTCCCCCGCAAGTATAGCGAAGCCCTCTGGAAACGCTTCACCGCAGCATGCGACCACTTCTTCGAAGCCCGTCAGGCTGCCACAGCCGACACACGCAACGAAGAGAATGCCAACAAAGAACAGAAACTCGGCATCATCGCCCAACTCAAAGAACTGGCAGAAAGCGAGGCAGAAAACATCATAGCACAAGTCAAGGAACTCCAACAGAAGTGGAACGAAGTAGGACACGTACCTTTCCGCGACAAGGAAACACTCTACAAAGAGTATCGTGCCGTATGCGACAAGATATACGATGCCTACGGAGCCAGCCAGGCAAAGCGCCGTCTCAATAACTTCCGGCAGAACTTGCAGCAAAGAGTGGAGAACGCAGGCAGTTCGCTCGAAAACGAACGCCAGAAGATGCAACGTGCCTACGAACGTATGCTCGCCGAAATCAAGACCTACGAAAACAACATCGGCTTCCTCACTTCCAGCAGTAAGAAAGGAAACACACTCGTTGACGCCATGAACAAGAAAGTCGAAAAACTCCGCGAAGAACTCAACCTCCTCGTTCAGAAGATAAAGGCTGTCGACGAACAGATAAGAAGCGAAAAGAACTAAATCTTCCCCTGGAGAACATAACAACCGAAGACCTCGCAAGCACGAAAAAGCATGGCTTGCGAGGTCTTCTTCTGTTTCAGACAGATACCATTTTGTCAATTCCGCAAATATCAAATTGTGCAAAAACACATATTCTTTTATGAAAAAAGGAGCATTAGCAAAATAACTCTGGCAAAAATAATGACAGATTGGTTAAATAATTGTATCTTTGCGGGCGATAAGTGCATACTATGCGCGTACGTAAACAAACCATGCCGGCATGAAGTGCTACGTTAGACCTGTCCAAAGCAAGCGCCAGATGAATGATTTTCTGGCACTGCCCCAAAAGATATACAAAGGTAATACATGTTATGTCCCAGACCTGGATATGGATGTGCGTAGGTGGTTTGACCCCAAACACAATTCTGGTCTTCAGCATGCCGATGTGATGGCCTTCGTTGCGTACAGCGAAGCGGAGGAGCCGGTGGGGCGTATTGTGGGAATTGTCAATCATAAGGCAAACCAGACGTGGAGCAATAAGTGTGTACGTTTTGGCTGGATAGAATTCATCGACGATGTCGAGGTGTCCGAAGCATTGCTCAATGCTGTCGAACAATGGGGACAAAGCAAGGGAATGGATACAATTCAAGGTCCGTTAGGCATCTCCGATTTCGACAAGGAAGGCATGCTTGTTGAGGATTTCGATATAATGGGTTCGTCTGTTACCATCTACAATCCGCCTTATTATCCCGAGCACATGGAAAAACATGGCTATGGCAAGGAGGTTGACTGGGTGCAGGTGAAAGTCGAAGTCCCCCACGAAGTGCCTGAACGATTTTCCCGAGTAACGGAACTGGTTAACAAGAAGTATGGCCTGAAGGTAAGGAAACTTACCAAGCGCGACATCTTCAAGGATGGTTACGGACGCAAGATTTTCCATTTGCTGAACGATGCCTACAGCCATCTTTTTGGCTACAGCCGTCATACCGACGAGGAGGCAGATGCTTTTGTTGCTCAATATATCGGAATGCTCGACTTGCGCATGTTGCCAATGGTTGAGGACGAGAATGGCAACCTTATTGCCTGCTGTATCACGATGCCCAGTCTTGCAAGAGCGTTGCAGAAGTCGAAGGGTAAGATGTTCCCTTTGGGCTGGTATCATTTGTTGCGTTCCTTGAAGTGGAAACACGAGGAAGAGGCAGAACTGCTGCTTATCGCCGTTCATCCCGATTGGCAGGCACATGGCATCAATGCTCTGCTCTTTGAAGATTTGATACCTCTTTTTAACAAGATGGGATTCCGCAGTGCAGAGACAGGACCGATGCTTGAAAGTAATCTGAAGGTTCTTACGCAGTGGCGAACACTCAACCCTACAGTCTATAAGCGTCGCCGTTGCTTCAGTAAGGGAATTTGATAAAGTTAAATAGCGAGATAACAGACGAAACATACGTATGAGAAGAAAACTCTTTGCAACTCTTGCCCTGCTTTTGATGTTTGCAATGAACGTCATGGGACAGAAGATAACAGGTGTCATCATCGACTCTTCCACCGGTGACAGCCTATCTCTTGCAGGTGTGACTTACAAAGATCGCAAGGTGTCTGCGATAGCCGACCTTGATGGTGTTTTTTCCATTGCGCGTATCAATGGCGCAACACTTACTTTCTCCTGCATGGGCTTTAAGGAGGAGACTGTGAATATAACGAAAGCGACTCCCAGCCGTCTTACCATTAAACTCAAACCCGACACGAAGAATCTTCAGGAGGTGGTTGTCAAGGCCGAGAAAAGACGCTATGTGCGTAAGGGTAATCCTGCTGTGGAACTCATGAAGCGTGTCATTGAGGCAAAGAAGGACACGAAACTCGAAAACCACGACTTCTATACTTACAACAAATATCAAAAACTTTCAATGGCCTTGAACGACTTCAAGGTCAAGGAACAGGACAGTACAGATCTCGGCAAGGTGAAGTTCTCGCAACAGGCGGAACTTAGTCCGTACACCGGCAAGATGGTGGTTCCCATTAGTCTTGATGAAACCGTAACACAACACATTTATCGTAAGGACCCGCAGTCGGAGAAGGACATCATTAAGGGTGAGCAGAGTTCTGGTTTGAACCAGCTTTTTGCAACGGGCGACATGTTGAATACAACGCTCAAAGAGGTCTTTCAGGATGTCGACATATACGACAACTATGTCAAGCTGCTAAAGTTTCCGTTCTTGAGTCCTATTGGTGCCGGTGCAACAGCGTTTTACCGTTATTATATTGTCGACACGGTTCTTGTGGAGCGCGACTCATGTTATCATCTGCAGTTTACGCCGAACAATCCACAAGACATTGGTTTCAATGGTGATATTTATATTCTGAAGGATTCAACACTTCACGTAAAGAAGTGTCATTTGTCCATCCCTCCAAAGAGCGATGTGAACTTTGTCAGCACGTTGCACATCGACCAAATCTACAGTCAGTTGCCTAATGGTGAATGGGCTTTGAGCACTGACGATATGTGGGCGGAAATGACGTTGCTTGGCAAGAGTCTTCTTGTTGTCCGCAACACGCGTATTTCCGATTATAGTTTCGACCCGTTGCACAAGAATTTGTTCAAGGGTCAGGCCAAGGTGAAGCGCATGGCAGACTCACGCAGCCAGGACGATGAGTTCTGGGATCAGTATCGTGCAGTGGAGTTGACGAAGAAGGAGGATGGACTGGGTGACTTTATGACTGCCATGTCCAAGTCGAAGAACATGCGCATTCCGCTGCTTGTATTCAAGACGCTTTTCGAGAATTTCATCGAAACTTCCAGGGCGGGCAAACCTAGCAAGTTTGATATCGGTCCGGTTATCAGTACGTTCTCTACCAACTTCTACGACGGCTTCCGTTTGCGTGCTGGAGGTAAGACAACGGCTGCTTTCAATAAGCATTTCTTCCTCGAAGGTAATTATACGCATGGCTTTAAGTCGGGTGGCAATTACTATGGCATTACGGCGCAGTATTGTTTCAACAAGAAGAAACATTCGTCGTTTGAGTTCCCGCAACGAATGATTGTGTTCGAGAGCAGTCTTGATGTTACGTCTGTTTCCGATAAGTTCTTGAAGAACAGCAAGGATAACCTTTTCGTCAACTTCAGAACAGAGACGGTCAATATGCTTTACAAGAATAACAAGCAGCGACTGGGCTTTATCTGGGAGACGGATTATGGCATGAATTTCAGTACGAACATTATTGCTGAGAGCAACAGGCCTGTTGGCGATTTGCGTTTCATTCATGTCAACGATGGCAGAGAGGATTTCAGGATGCGTACTACGGAACTGAATGCCACGGTGCAGTTCTGCCCCGGGCAGACGTACATCAATACAAAGCAGGACCGTTGGCCCGTGGACAAGGACCGTCCGGAGTTTACTGTTCGTCATGCAACTTGCTTCGAAGGAGTCTTGGGTGGTCAGTATTCTTCCAATCAGACGGAACTTGCAATGTTCAAGCGTCAGTGGTTGGGCACATGGGGCCGTCTGGACTTGTATGCTTCCGGTTCAATCCAGTGGAACAAGGTGCCGTTCCCGTTGCTCATTACTCCCCCGACGTGTATTTCTTATGTAGAGCAGGAGGGAACCCTCAACATGCTTCACAACATGGAGTTCTTCATGGACCGTCGTGTCTTCTGGTCTGTGGCGTGGAACATGAACGGCAAGATTTTCAACCGTATTCCTTTGCTCAAGAAGTTGAAGTTGCGCGAGTATGTTGCTTTCCGAGGCGTATGGGGTACGCTGACCGACAAGAACAATCCCTGGAAGAACAGCGGTGATGCCATGCTTTACGAGTTCCCAGAAGGCTCATATCCCATCAGCCCCAGCAAGCCTTACATGGAGGTGGCGGTTGGTGTGCGCAACATCTTCAAGATCTTCGGTGTGGACTATGTGCGCCGCATCAACTATCACGAACATCCCGGAACCAAGAAGAACGGTGTACGTGTCAACCTGACATTCTCCTTCTAATCGCATAAATTCGCCTCATGAAGCATTTTATACTCAGCGTGTTGTTGTGCTCTTTGTGTTGCCTTACGGCAGGAGCCATTACGATACCCAGGGAGCATATCTTTGTGTTCGAGCGTAATACGAACACAAACTATGTGTGCTACGACATCAATCTGCAGGACGGCAAACTCAACCAGAAGGAACCGCTCAAGGCATACTGGGTGTTGGGCGGAGAAACAAGAATCGAGGACTTGACATTCCTGGACCGTAAGATGGCGTTCGGAGTCAAGGTGATCAGTGCCGGCAAAGACGAGGCGACGGTCTGCATGGCTGTTTACAACAAGGTTCACATCCGCATTTGTAAGCGCAATGGAAAGTGGGTGGGCATTGTCAAGATGAATGGCCACGAGATTGTTCTGCAGAAGATGTTTGCCCAGATGAAGCAGCCGATGAATGTCAGGTGCGAGTATGTAGATGTGTTTGGCTACGATGCCTCGACGGGCGAGAAACGTCGCGAACGCATCACGCCGGAATGACGGTTGCTTTTTTTAGTCGTTTTTAACCGATGAAATGGGAGATTTCTGCCGATTTGGAAGTTGTGCAGGCAGATGGTTTCAGAAGTCGGGTAATGCCTTTTTCCGAGAGTTTTGCAAATCGCTGCAACATGACGTGCGAATAGTCCTACAGTCCACTTGGGCAATTACACGTGTGAACTTTGCCGACTTCTCTGCAGTAAATGGCAAAGTTCTCTGCAGTAAATGGCCGACTTCTCTGCAGAAGTTTTCAGAGCAGTGCTTCGATGGCCTTTTCCAGGTCTGTGATGTCTTCCTGTCTTGCTTGCAGGTCGCAGTTGCGGTCTATGAGGAAAAGGCACGGCAGGTGGCCGATGTTGTAGAGTTGCAACATGTCGCTTTCCACACCTTCTTCGCAGAACACGCTGATCCAGGGCAGTGCTTCGCACCGCTGCTTCCACAGATGTTGGTTGGGGTCAAAACTTACCTGGTAGATTTCCAGCCCTCGGTCGTGATACTTGTCGTAGAGTTCCCTCATGTGCAACAGCCTTTCGGTGCTTCCGTTCATGGAAAAAGCCATGAAATCGAGCAGCACCACCTGTCCGCGCAGGTCGCTGAGTTTCCTTTCGCTGCCGTTGATGTCGGGGAAAGTCATGTCGATGATGCCCAGTTCGCGCACCTTGTCGCCGTCTATGTTCAGCACAATCTCTCGTGGCTTTGCCTGGTTGCGACGACATTCTTGCACGATGGCGCAGAGGTTTTCCGTGCGTGGGCAGCCGGGATACTTCTCGTTCCAGGCGTTGGCAACAGCACGCATCCAGATGAGGTCGCTCTTGTCCTGATAGGGATTGAAGATGAATGCGCCGCCGAATGTCTGGAAGCAGGCATAATAACTGTATGTGGCATCGTAGTGATTCAAGATGAAATCCTGCTTGACTTCCGATTTGTATTGCCCCAAGAGGCTGCCTATCATCGAGTCCCTCTCCTGGAGAGTGTAGTTGCGGTCTGTGGAGATGCGTCGTGCCTTGCGCTCCGTGTCGGCAAGTTTAATGCAGAGCAGACGAATGCTGTCGCAGGAGTTGCTGCCTTCCACACTGTAGCCGAACGACAGACTGTCCAGGCTTGCCTCTACGCGCAACGTTTCGGTGCTGTCGATGACAAGATTGATGCCTTGCCCACCGATGCGGAGACGGTAGAACTCTGGACTGCCGGGGGCTTCTTCCCTGAAACAGAACACACCGTCCGCTCCCAGCCGGACACTGTCGATGGCAACCGTACCCTCGCCCAAAGACAAGTGTTCCAGGTAGAGAACGCACGAGTCGGCGTCGGTGACACAACCTTCAATGCAAAACGTTTTTTCCTGCTTGCATTGGCACAGCAAAACAAGAGAGAAAAGTAATATAAGCGTCTTTTTCATTGTCTTTTAACACTAAACGATGTGCAAAGATACGAAAATTTACTCAAAAACTGATAAATCTTTCCTCTTCTCCTCTTGCTCTTCACTTTTTTTCGTATCTTTGCACGATTTTATATCACATATTTGACGTAAAGAAAAACAATAAGTTAACAAAAACAAGATGAACGTAATTACAAAGACAGTCGAGTTGCCTGATGGAAGAACCATCAGCATCGAGACCGGGAAACTTGCCAAGCAAGCCGATGGTTCCGTGATGCTTCGCATGAACAACACGATGCTCCTGGCCACTGTTTGTGCAGCCAAAGATGCCGTTCCCGGAACAGATTTCATGCCCTTGCAGGTAGAGTACAGAGAGAAGTATTTTGCTGCCGGCCGTTTTCCCGGTGGCTTTACGAAGCGTGAGGGTAAGGCAAACGATGACGAGATTCTGACTTGTCGTCTGGTGGACCGCGCTCTGCGTCCGCTCTTCCCCAGCAACTACCATGCTGAAGTTTATGTGAATGTTATCCTCTTCTCTGCCGATGGCGTGGATATGCCCGATGCTCTGGCTGGCTTTGCCGCTTCTGCAGCACTGGCTTGCAGTGATATCCCCTTCGACGGCCCCATCTCCGAGGTGCGCGTAGCACGTATCAATGGCGAATTTGTCATCAACCCAACCTTCCAACAACTCGAGGAAGCCGACATGGACCTCATGGTCGGTGCCACCGAAGAGAACATCATGATGGTGGAAGGCGAGATGAAGGAAGTGCAGGAAACCGACCTCCTCGCAGCCCTCAAGGTTGCCCACGAGGCTATCAAGCCCATGTGCCGCCTGCAGAAAGAGTTGAGCAAAGAACTCGGCAAGGACGTTAAGCGCGAGTATTGCCACGAGGTAAACGACGAAGAACTGCGTGAAGAGGTGAAGGCTGCCTGCTACCAGAAGGCATACGACGTTACCAAACAAGCCCTCGAGAAGCATGCCCGTGCTGCCGCTTTCGAGGCTATTCGCGAAGACTTCAAGGTTGCCTATGCCGAGGCACACACAGATATGCCTGCCGAAGAACTCGAGGAGAAGAATGCTCTCATAGACCGTTACTACCACGATGTAGAGAAAGACGCAATGCGTCGCTGCATCCTGGACGAAGGCGTTCGCCTCGATGGTCGTAAGACAACCGATATCCGCCCCATCTGGTGCGAGGCAAGTCCGCTGCCCGGACCTCACGGAAGTGCCATCTTCACCCGTGGTGAGACACAGTCGCTGGCAACCTGTACGCTGGGTACAAAACTCGACGAGAAACTTGTCGACGATGTGCTTGTTCGCGAATACCAGCGTTTCCTGCTCCACTATAACTTCCCTCCCTTCTCAACCGGCGAGGCAAGAGCACAGCGTGGCGTAGGCCGTCGTGAGATTGGTCACGGTCATTTGGCATGGCGAGGCCTGAAGGGTCAGATTCCTGCCGACTATCCTTATACAATTCGCGTTGTGAGCGACATCTTGGAGAGCAATGGTTCCAGTTCGATGGCCAGCACCTGTGCAGGCTGTCTGGCTTTGATGGACGCCGGTGTTCCCGTTACGGCTCCCGTCAGTGGCATTGCCATGGGTCTCATCAAGAACCCCGGCGAGGACAAGTATGCTGTGTTGAGCGACATTCTTGGCGACGAGGATCACCTCGGCGACATGGACTTCAAGACCACGGGTACGCCGAATGGTCTGACTGCAACGCAGATGGACATCAAGTGCGACGGTCTCTCTTACGAGATTCTCGAAAAGGCTCTGATGCAGGCAAAGGCTGGTCGTGAGCATATTCTTGCCGAGATGATGAAGACGCTCGATGCTCCACGTCCGGAGTTGAAGCCTCATGTTCCCCGCATCGAGCAGATGATTATCCCGAAGGAATTCATTGGTGCTGTCATTGGCCCGGGCGGTAAGATTATCCAGGGCATGCAGGAGGAGACAGGTGCCACCATTACCATCGACGAGGAAGACGGCGTTGGCAAGATTCAGGTGAGCGGTCCCAACAAGGATGTTATCGATGCTGCCATGGCTAAGATTAAGTCTATTGTTGCTGTTCCCGAGATAGGTGAGGTTTACGAAGGCACTGTTCGCAGCATCATGCCTTACGGTTGCTTCGTAGAGTTCATGCCTGGCAAGGACGGACTTCTGCACATCAGCGAAATCGACTGGAAGCGCCTCGAGACTGTAGAGGAGTCCGGTCTTAAGGAAGGCGACAAACTTCAGGTGAAACTTCTCGAGATTGATCCTAAGACAGGCAAGTTCAAGTTGAGCCGCCGTGTGCTGATGGAGAAGCCCGAGGGCTACGTTGAGCGTGAGCGTCGTCCCCGTCCCGAGCGCGGAGAACGTCGTCCTCGTCCCGAGCGTGGCGAGCGTCGTCCTCGTCCCGAACAGGGCGAAGAGCCTGTAGCAGAATAAGGTAATCGGTGCCTGGCGCACCGTTTTGAATAGGGAATCCCCCTTCAGAGCCCCTTTTATGGCGGGTGCTTCTGGAGGGGGATTTCGTGTCTTCTTGTATGGGCGGCTGGCGGTGTGCGGAAACATCTACTGCCATGTTGCCCAATTAGGTTAACCATTATGGGCAGAATGGTTAACCATTATTGCCTGTTTGGCAGTAGATGTTTTGGGCTTGCCTGCAAAAATAAAATCGGAGGGTGGTGGAATGTAAGAATAATTTATTATCTTTGTTCACCGGGAGGCGTAATTTCTACAAACTAAAACTACAGATATAATGAAAAGAAATCTTTTGATGCTTGTGCTCATGCTGTTGGGTATGGGCAGTGTTTATGCAGACAAGGTGGAGACTTTGGCTTCTCCGAGTGGTAACATCAAACTGGAAGTCACCATTGGCGACCGCCTCACCTACAGCGTGTTCTATGGCGAGGAACAGATTCTGAAGGACTGCCCCATCAGCCTCCAAGTGGGAGCAGAGACGTTTGGCGCAAAGCCTCGGTTGAGCAGCGCAAAGCGTAGCAAGGTGGACGAAGTGGTCCGTCCCGTTGTGCCCCTGAAGTATGCCGAGGTTCCCAACTGCGCAAACCAGTTGACACTCGTGTTCAAGGGCGGCATCTCCGTCGATATGCGTGCCTACGACAATGGCGTGGCCTACCGTTTTGCCATCAACAAAGGGAAGGGACAGACAGACATCGTGAACGAAGGTGTCGAACTCAACCTGCCCGAAGCCTTCACGGCACACATCTCCAAGACACGCGGGTTCATGACTTCCTACGAGAATCCTTACACACACATCTCAACCTCCGACTACCGGATAGGCGACGAAATGACCTATCTGCCCATTCTGCTCGAAAGCCCCAAGGGCACGAAGGTGCTCTTCTCCGAGAGCGACGTGCGCGACTATCCCAATATGTTCCTCTCCTCTACGGGCAGCAATGGCTTCAAGTCCGTCTTCCCAAAATCGCCCCAGGCATGGGAACCCCGTGGCGACCGCGGCTGGAACATCACCAAGGAGTACGACTGCATTGCCCGAACCGATGCACAACGCACCTTGCCTTGGCGCTTTGCTGTAATAGGAACGGATGCCACGATTGCCGAAAACCAAATGGAAGTTGTGCTGGCAGGCAAGTGCGAACTGGACGATACATCGTGGATTAAGCCCGGAAAGGTGAACTGGGACTGGTGGAACCACTGGACCATCTGGGATGTGGACTTCGTGGCAGGCATCAACAACGACACCTACAAGTACATCATCGACTGTGCTTCGAAGTTCGGAGTGGAGTACATCTTGCTGGACGAGGGATGGAACAAACGTGTGCAAGACCCGTTTACGACCCGCGACGAGATAGACGTCAGGGAACTCGTGGAGTACGGCGCAGCCAGAAACGTCGGTATTGTGCTTTGGCTGACATGGCTCACGGTGGAGCAAAACCCGGACGTGATTTCCTACTATGCCAAGATGGGTGTGAAGGGCTTGAAGGTCGATTTCATGGACCACAGCGACCAATGGATGGTGAACTACTATGAACGCATTACCCGAGAGTGTGCCAAACACAAACTTCTCATCGACTTCCACGGCTCGTTCAAACCGGCAGGACTGGAACAGCGCTTGCCCAACCTCATCAGTTACGAAGGCGTGCGTGGCATGGAACAAGGTGGCGGATGCCATCCGGACAACACCATCTGGCTCCCATACATACGCAATGCCGTGGGTGCAATGGACTTTACGCCCGGCTCCATGCAGAGTGCGCAGCCAGAGGACAACAGGGGGACGGGCTCCATGCCGATGGGCAGTGGCACACGTGCCTATCAGATGGCACTCTATATCTGCTTCGAGAGCGGTCTGCAGATGCTCGCCGACAGCCCGACACGTTACCTTCGCGAGGAAGAGTGTATGCGTTTCATGGCCTCGGTTCCCACTACTTGGGACGACACACGGGTGCTTTCGGCTAAGGCCGGAGAACACTATGTGGTGGCAAAGCGCAAGGGCGACAAGTGGTACATTGGTGCCATGACGGGCAGCAAGGCACAGGACATAGAGATTTCTCTCGATTTCATCGGCAAAACCGGGCACCTCACATACTTCCAGGACGGCCGTAATGCCCACCGCATTGCTGTGGATTACAAGCGTGGGGAGCAGGACGTGACGCCACAGACGAAACTCCGCCTGCATCTGGTTCGCAATGGTGGCTGGTGCGGTGTGATAGAGTAACAGACACGAAAGGCGAGGACGATTTTCATCCTCGCCTTTGTTCTTGAAAAATAAAGGTTAAGCATTCTTGGCAAAATGCTTAACCTTTCTTGCAATAATGCTTAACCATTATCGGCAGAATGCTTAACCTTTCCGGACGGAAGGCTGTGGGGTGTTGCAGAAGGTGGTAGGCGAGGGGGCGGCAGGGGTCAGAACATCTGGCTTACACGACGTATGCCTTCAACCAGTGCATCTACCTCTTCGCGTGTGTTGTAGAGGGCAAAACTTGCCCGGCAGGTTCCCTCTATGCCCAGTCGGCGCATGAGGGGCTCGGCACAATGGTGGCCGGTGCGTACGGCAATGCCCAGGCGGTCGAGCAGCGTACCCATGTCCAGATGGTGGATGTTGCCCACCTGGAAACTGATTACGGCATCGTGCTCCTCAATGCCCGGCCCATAGATGTGCATGCCGTCCACCTCCATCAGCCTCTGCATGGCGTATGCCGTCAGGTCACGTTCGTGGGCTTCGATGGCGTCCAGGCCAATGGCATTCACGTAATCGAGAGCCTTGGCGAGGCCAGTGGTCGCTACGTAGTCGGGCGTTCCGGCTTCGAACTTGTAGGGCAAAGCATTGAAGGTGGTACGCTCGAAACTGACGTTCTTTATCATTTCGCCACCGCCCATGTAGGGAGGAATACGGTCGAGCCACTCCTCCTTGCCATAGAGAACTCCAATGCCGGTGGGGCCGTAAATCTTATGACCACTGAAAGCATAGAAGTCGCAGCCCAGTTCCTGCACATCAACCTTCATGTGCGGCGAACTCTGAGCCCCGTCGATGAGGACAGGAACATTGTGCTCGTGTGCAATCCGGACGATGTCCTTCACCGGATTGACAGTGCCCAGCACATTGCTGACGTGTGTGATGCTGACAATCCTGGTACGTTCGTTGAAGAGTTTTACATACTCGTCCATCACGAGACGGCCGTCGTCTGTAATGGGGACAACACGCAGCCGGATGCCCAGCCTCTCTTGCATAAGTTGCCACGAGACAATGTTGCTGTGGTGTTCCATCTCGCTGACAATCACCTCGTCGCCAGCCTTCATGAAAGCCTGGCCAAAGCAAGATGCCACAAGATTTATGCTCTCCGTAGTGCCTCGGGTAAAGATAATCTCCGATGTGCTGCGGGCATTCAGAAAACGACGCACCGTTTCGCGTGAAGCCTCATGCAGTTCTGTAGCCTTTTGCGAAAGGAAATGCACACCACGATGCACGTTGGCATTGACATTATAGTACTCCTCCGTCATTGCCTCAACCACCTGTCGCGGCTTTTGTGTCGTTGCAGCATTGTCCAAATAGACGAGAGGATACTTCCCGTAAATAACTTTCTGCAGGATGGGAAAGTCGTCCCTTTTCTGTATTATTGGCATAGTTTGCATCCTTCGCATTTACTTAATTCGCCTCTCAAACGCTTGTCCACCAACACATGCAAACGGTCGCGGAGCGACTCAAGGGGAATGGATTCGATGACTTCGGTGATGAATGCCGCCTTCAGCAACAGGCGAGCCTCCTTTTCGTCGATGCCTCGCTGGCGCATATAGAAGAGCGCAGCATCGTCCATTTGCCCTACAGTACTGCCGTGAGAGCACTTCACATCGTCGGCATATATCTCAAGCATCGGCTGGGTATACATTCGTGCAGAACGTGTGGCACAAAGGTTTGCATTGGTTTCCTTGCTGACAGTCTTCTGCGCACCTTCGCGAACCAATATCTTTCCGGCAAAGGCACCTACAGCATTGTCATCCAAAACGTATTTGTACAGTTCATTGCTCCGGCAGTTGGGCACTTGGTGGTCGATAAGCGTATTGTTGTCCACGCGCTGCATCTTATCGGCAATGACACAACCGTTGGCAGTCACTTCGCTGCCTTCGCCCTGTAATTGCACATCAAGACGATTGCGAGTGTGGCCGTTGAAGAGCGTCAGGTTTGTGTGGTGGAAAGTGCTGTTTCTGCCTTGACGAACGAAAACACTGCTGTATCGGGTGCAGAGCAAATGCGTCTCCTCTGTCTCGTAGAGGCTGAGGTGTGAACCGTCGTGCATCACGACTTCTACAACTTGGTTTGTCAGGAAACGGCTTTGCGAGGTTGCCCGGTCGGTGATGATGACGTCGGCCTGTGCCAGTTCTTCCATAATGATTAGGATGCGCCGGCAGACCATTGTGTCCTGTTCGCCTTTAAGGGTGTTGTTTATCTGTATGGGATGCTCTACGCGTGTTCCTTTAGGTACGTGTACGACGAGTGTATCGACACTGAGCATCGTGTTGAGTGCCACAATGCTGTCGCTCGTGTCTGCTACCTTATTATATAATGTGCGTGCGTAAGGGGTTGCCTCTGCTATGCGGAAGCAGTGGGGAGGGAGTGGCCCGTTGATAGGCGTGAGAGCAATACCGTAGTCAGGAGAAAAGTCTGCCTCGACTTTTGCATAGCGGTAACGCTCCACTTTGGGCAACGGGAAACCTTGAGTGGCAAATGTGTGCAGGGCTGCTTCGCGGCAGGTGTTCATCTCCTGGCTGCTGCGTTCTGCGATGGTGTCTTTTACTTCTTTGTAGAAGTCGATGTATTGCTTTTCAGCATTCACAGTCCTACCTCCTCTTTTATCCAGTCAAAGCCTCGGTTTTCAATCTCAATGGCGAGTTCGGGTCCTGCTGTCTTGACGATGCGTCCGTCAATGAGGACGTGTACGATGTCCGGCTTAATGTAGTCGAGCAGGCGTTGGTAGTGTGTGATGACGATGGCGCTGGTTTCCGGTTTGCGCAGTTTATTGAAGCCTTCAGCCACTACGCGCAGCGCATCAACGTCCAGTCCGCTGTCTGTTTCGTCCAGTATGCAGAGTGTAGGCTCGAGCATTGCCATTTGGAATATCTCGTTGCGCTTCTTTTCGCCTCCCGAGAAGCCTTCGTTCACGCTTCGGCTTGTGAGTTTGCTATCAAGTTCTACGAGTTGTCTTTTCTCGCGCATGAGTTTGAGGAAGGCACCGGCGGGCATTGGTTCTTGTCCTTGGTATTTGCGTTTGGCATTCAGTGCTGCACGCATAAAGTTGACCATTGAGACGCCAGGGATTTCTGTGGGTTGCTGGAAACTCAGGAAGATGCCTTCGTGTGCACGTTCTTCGGGTTTGAGTGGAAGGATGTCTTTCCCGTTAAAGGTAATACTTCCTTGTGTTACTTCGTAGGCTGGGTGTCCGACGATGACGTTGGAGAGTGTGCTTTTGCCTGCTCCGTTGAGTCCCATCACGGCGTGTATTTCGCCGTCTCGGACATTGAGGTTGATGCCTTTGAGTATCTCTTTGCCATTGATGCTGGCGTGTAGGTTGTTTATCTGTAACATGTTGTTTTGTTTATCCGACGCTGCCTTCGAGGCTGACTCCGAGGAGTTTTTGTGCTTCTACGGCGAACTCCATTGGCAGCTTGTTGATGACTTCTTTTGCGTAGCCATTGACGATGAGGCTGACTGCTTCTTCGGTGTTGATGCCTCGTTGGTTGCAGTAGAAGAGTTGGTCTTCGCTGATTTTGCTTGTTGTGGCTTCGTGTTCTACGACTGCGGTGTCGTTGTGTATGTCCATGTATGGGAAGGTGTGTGCTCCGCATTGGCTTCCCAGCAGGAGTGAGTCGCAACTGCTGTAGTTGCGTGCGCCTTCGGCGTCTTTTGCTACTCGGACGAGTCCTCGGTATGTGTTTTGGCTTTTGCCTGCGCTGATGCCTTTTGAGATGATGGTGCTTCGGGTGTTTTTGCCGAGGTGTATCATCTTGGTTCCGGTGTCGGCTTGTTGGTGGTTGTTGGTGACGGCTACGCTGTAGAATTCTGCTTGGCTGTTGTCTCCTGTGAGTATGCAACTGGGGTATTTCCAGGTGATGGCGCTGCCGGTTTCGACTTGTGTCCAGGAGAGTTTGCTGTTTGCGCCTCGGAGGTGTCCGCGTTTGGTGACGAGGTTGAGTACTCCGCCTTTGCCTTCGCTGTCGCCGGGGTACCAGTTTTGTACGGTGCTGTATTTGACTTCTGCTCGTTCGTTTACGATGATTTCCACGATGGCTGCGTGGAGTTGGTTTTCGTCGCGCATGGGTGCGGTGCATCCTTCGAGGTAACTGACGTAGGCGTCGTCGTCGCAGACGATGAGTGTTCGTTCGAATTGTCCTGTGCCGCGTGCGTTGATGCGGAAGTATGTGCTGAGTTCCATGGGGCAGCGCACGCCTTTTGGTATGTAGACGAAGGAGCCGTCGCTGAAGACGGCGGAGTTGAGTGCGGCGAAGTAGTTGTCTTTGTAGGGGACTACGCTGCCGAGGTATTGGCGGACGAGTTGTGGGTGTTCTCGTACGGCTTCGCTGAAGGAGCAGAAGATGATGCCTTTTTCCTGTAGTTTTTCGCGGAAGGTTGTTTTGACGCTAACGGAGTCCATGACGGCGTCGACGGCGGTGCCTGCCAGTGCCATGCGTTCTTCGAGTGGGATGCCCAGTTTGTCGAAGGTTTTCATGAGTTCGGGGTCTATTTCTCCGGGCTCTTTATTTTTCGATTTTGTGGGGTCGGCGTAGTATGAGATGTCCTGGTAGTCGATGTGGGGCATCTTGAGGTGTCCCCATGTGGGCTGTTCTATGGTGAGCCAGTAGCGGAAGGCTTTCAGGCGAAATTCCAGGAGCCACTCGGGTTCTCCTTTCTTTTGGGAGATGAGGCGCACGATGTCTTCGGTGAGTCCTTTCTCTATGATGTCTGTTTGCACGTCGGTGGTGAAGCCGTACTCGTACTTCTTCTCCGCTACTTCGCGCACAAAACTGTTGTCGTCTGTCATTCAGCGGTTTGTGTTTTACGTGGACGTGTCTTGTCAAATAGGTTAAGCATTATGTGGATAATGGTTAACCATTATTGCCCGAAAGGTTAAGCATTATTGTTCATTTGGCACACCTTTTTTTCGGGAGAGGCACGTGCTTATTTCTTGGCCCGCTTGCGGGGCGTGTTTTCTTATTACGTTATATGTGTATTCGGGCAGTGCTTTGAGTGGCCGGCAGAGTTGCGATGTCTGCATCGTTTCCGGGCTTATCAGGTTGATTGCCGAGAAGAGCCAGATGAATGAGCCCAGCACGAGTGCGAATTTCGCTGTGCTGAGAATGCCGCCCAGCAGGCGGTTGAGCATTCCGATGGCAAGCAGTTTGTCGAGCAGCGACGTGAGCAGTGCGCCAACCAGGCGTGCCACGAGAATCACGATGAGCCACAGCAGCACGAAGGCTGCCACGTGGCAGACCTCGGGCATGGGCAGCGCATCGGCCAGCACATGGCTCAGTTCCGGGCTGTAGAGGCTGGCAACGACGAAGCCCAACACAAAGGCCACAAGCGAGATGACCTGCTTGACGGCCCCTGATATGAGTCCCAGCACGAAGCCGACGGCCAGGAGTGCGAGCAACAGGATGTCCACCTTAGAGCGTTGCCTTTATCTCGATTTCCTGGAATGTCTCGAGCATGTCGCCTTCCTTCAAGTCGTTGTAGCCCACCAGGGAGATACCGCACTCGAAGTTTGTGCTGACTTCCTTGACGTCGTCCTTGAAGCGTTTCAGCGCATTGATGGCGCCGGTGAAGACTACAATGCCGTCGCGGATGACGCGTGCCTTGTTCGAGCGGCTCACCTTGCCGTCGATGACATACGCGCCTGCCACGGTTCCCACCTTCGTGATGTGGTAAACCTGGCGGACTTCCACCTGGGCCGTCACCTCCTCCTTTATCTCGGGCGAAAGCATACCCTCCATGGCGTCCTTCACCTCCTCGATGGCATCGTAGATGACACTGTAGAGGCGGATGTCCACATCCATCTGTTCCGCCAGACGGCGGGCAGCAGCCGAGGGACGAACCTGGAAGCCGACAATGAAGCAGTTCTCGGCAGCAGCAGCCATGTTCACATCGCTTTCGCTAATCTGACCAACGGCTTTATAGATGACGTTCACCTGAATCTTCTCCGTAGAGAGTTTGATGAGCGAGTCGCTCAACGCCTCGATAGAGCCGTCTACGTCGCCCTTGACGATGAGGTTCAACTCCTGAACACCGCCCAAAGCAATGTTGTGGGCCAACTCTTCCAAGCCGCGACGCTTCATGGTGCGCAAGCCCTGCTCGCGAGCCAATTGCTCACGCTTGGTGGCAATCTCGCGTGCCTCCTGGTCGGAATCCATAACATGGAACGTATCGCCTGCCTGCGGAGCACCGTTCAAGCCAAGCACCGTAGCCGCCTGAGCCGGACCAATCTCCTGCACACGCTGGCCACGTTCGTTCAACATCGCCTTCACACGGCCATAGTTGGTGCCGGCAAGCAGAATGTCGCCCACACGCAATGTGCCGTTGCTGACAAGCAGCGTAGCCACATAGCCACGGCCCTTGTCCAGACTCGACTCGATGATGGAACCCGTAGCCTTGCGGTTGGGGTTGGCCTTGAGGTCGAGCATCTCAGCCTCCAGCAGAACCTTCTCCAAAAGTTCGTCCACACCAATACCCTTCTTGGCACTGATGTCCTGGCTCTGATACTTGCCACCCCAGTCCTCAACAAGGAAGTTCATGGCAGCCAGGCCCTCCTTAATCTTGTCGGGATTGGCACTCTGCTTGTCAATCTTGTTGATGGCGAAAACAATAGGCACATTCGCAGCCGTAGCATGCGCAATGGCCTCCTTCGTCTGAGGCATGATGTCGTCGTCGGCAGCCACAATGATGATGGCAATGTCCGTCACCTGAGCACCACGGGCACGCATGGCAGTAAAGGCCTCGTGGCCCGGCGTGTCGAGGAACGTAACGTGGCGTCCGTCCTCGAGAGTCACATTGTACGCACCAATGTGCTGCGTAATACCACCGGCCTCGCCGGCAATGACGTTCGTCTGACGTATGTAGTCCAGCAAAGAAGTCTTACCATGATCGACATGACCCATGACGGTCACAATCGGAGCACGTGGCACAAGATCCTGCTCATCGTCCTCCTCCTCGCTCACCGCAGCACTGACTTCTGCACTGACATATTCTGTAGTAAAACCGAACTCCTCGGCAACAAGGTTGATAGTCTCGGCGTCCATGCGCTGATTGATGCTGACCATGATGCCGATGCTCATGCATGTGGCGATAATCTTCGTCACAGGAACATCCATCATCGTAGCAAGTTCGTTGGCAGTAACAAACTCGGTCAACTTGAGTACCTTGCTCTCTGCTGCAACATTTGCCATTTCCTCCTCCATACCCTGGCGGATGGCCTCGCGCTTCTCACGGCGATACTTCGCACCCTTACCCATCTTGCTGCCCTTGTTCGTAAGGCGAGCCAAAGTCTCGCGAACCTGCTTGGCAACCTCCTCGTCGCTAACCTCCGGCTGAACAGGAGCCTGCTTCGGATGATTCTTCTGCTTCTTGTTCTTGCCGCCACCGCCCTGGTTCTGCTGTTGCTGCTGGCCACCATTGTTCTTCTTCTGCTGGCCGTGAGGCTGATTGGCTACGGCATTGACATCTACACGTTCCTTGCCAATGCGGACACGCTTCTTTCGGTCACCGCCCTGGCCTTCCTGGCCGGCACGCTCACGACGACGTTCCTCGGCAGATTTCTTCTTCGGACGCGTAGTCTGGTTCAGGCTGTCCAAGTCAATCTTACCCTTGATGGTCAGACTCGGAGCAGCATTCGCCGTCGGATTGAGACGGAAAACCTCACCTTCATCTTTCTTCTCGGCAGCAGGTGCCGTAACTTCTTCTTTCGGAGCAACAGGCTTCTCGGCTTCCTTAGGCATAGTCGCCGGAGCCACTTCCTGTTCCTTTGCCGCCGGAACCACTTTCACCTCGGGGGCAGGAGCCGCCTTCTTCGCCTCGGACTTAACCTCCTCAACTTTCTTCGGCTTCCCCTCCTTAACGTCCACAGCAGGCTCTTTCTTCGGCTTCTTCTCCTCGTTTACAACCTTAGTTTCAGACTTTTCGGCAGGAACAGCATCGGCCTTGGACTTCTCAGCCTTGGGCTTTTCGGCTTTAGCCTTCTCGGCCTTAGAAGCATCAGCACGGCCTTCGCCCAAATCAATGCGACCAAGAATCTTAGGTCCGGAAACCTTGGGAGCCTCAATCTGCACCTCTTCTACAGGCTTTGCCTTGCCGGTGTCCTTGCGTTCTTTCGTCTGACCGATGTGCTGCTGAATGAGTTGTGTAGCCTCGTGCCGCAGTCCTTTGTCAGAACTGAATTCGTTTTGCAACAGAGAATACTGTTCTTCTGTTATCTTATAATTGGGATTGGCTTGTACTTCGTCAAAGCCTTTCTTCTGTAGAAACTCAACAGCGGTTTGCAATCCGATGTTGAATTCTTTCGTTACTTTGTTTAATCTGATGCTCATATATGAACAATGAAGGGTGAAGAATTAAGAATGATAGGTGAATCGGTATATTATTCAAACTCTGCTTGCAGAATGCGGAGCACTTCGTCGACAGTTTCTTCCTCGAGGTCGGCATTCTGGATTATCATTTCACGCTGTGCACCGAGCACATCCTTTGCTGTCTCGAAACCAATTTTCTTCAGTTCGTCGATAACCCATGGCTCGATAGCGTCTGTGAATTCGTCAAGGCTTACGTCGTCGTTGTCTTCGTCGTCGAGTTCGCGGAAGACGTCAATGGTGTAACCAACAAGCATGCTGGCGAGTTTGACGTTAAGGCCGCCCTTGCCAATGGCGAGTGAAACCTGGTCGGGATCAAGGTAAACTTCTGCGGTATGTTCTTCCTCGTGAAGGACAACGCTGTTGACGCGAGCAGGATTGAGAGCACGGGTAATCATGAGTTGTGTGTTGGATGTCCATGTTACGACGTCGATGTTTTCGCCTTTCAACTCGTGAACGATGCCGCGCAGACGGCTTCCTCTGACGCCGACGCATGCCCCTACGGGGTCGATGCGGTCGTCATAACTCTCAACTGCTATTTTTGCACGCTCGCCGGGGATGCGTGCTATCTTGTGAATGGTGATGAGGCCGTCCTGTATTTCCGGTACTTCTGCTTCGAGCATGTGTTGCAGGAAGGCCGGGTCGGTGCGGCTGAGAATGATGCGAGGCTTGCCACCTGTGTTTTCTACACGTGAGATGACTGCGCGAGTGCTTTCTCCTTTTCGGAAGAAGTCTCCGGGTATTTGTTCCTGACGTGGCAGAAGGAGTTCGTTTCCGTCTTCGTCCATGAGGAGTGTTTCGCGTTTCCAGGTCTGATATACTTCGGCTGTGATGATTTCGCCTTCGCGTTCTTTGTATTGGTTGTAGAGTGAATCGTATTCGAGTTCCATGATGCGGCTGGCCAATGTCTGGCGCAGTTGCAGGATTGCACGACGTCCGAAGTCTGCTACTTCTACGCGTTGGCTGACTTCTTCGTCTATTTCGTAGTCGTCTTCGATTTTCTGTGCTTCACTGAGGGCGATTTCTTTATTTGGGTCTTTTACTTCGCCGTCGGGTACAACGACGCGGTTATGGTAGATTTCGAAGTCGCCTTTGTCGGGATTGACGATGATGTCGTAGTTTTCATCGGAGCCGTACATCTTGGAGATGACGCTGCGGAAGCATTCTTCGAGGACGCTTACGAGTGTGGCTCTGTCGATGTTGTTTTTCTCTTTGAAGTCGGCAAATACTTCTATCATGTCTGCCGCATCTTTTTGTTTTGTTGTCTTTGCCATTGTGTGTGTATGTGTTATGTTTTATTTCACTTTGATGAGGTATTTTGTGTAGGCGATATCTTCGAAGCGGAAGTCTGTGGGAACTTCTTTGACTACGGGTCGTTTTTTGCCTTCTTCTTTGACTTTTTGTTGTATGTTCAGCTGGAAGCTTTCTTCGTTTACGCTGAGGAGTGTGCCTCGGTATTTGTGTCCGTCGTGCAGTTGTGTTTCGACTTCTTGGCCGATGTGTATTTCGTACTGTCGGCGAACGCGGAAGGGTTGTCCGAGTCCGGCACTGCCAACTTCGAGTTCGTAGTCTTCCTCGTCTCGGCTCAGGCACGATTCTATGTGGCGGCTCAGGTCGGCACAGTCTTCTATCCAGACGCCGTCGGCGTGGTCTATTTCTACGACGATGCGGTCATCGGGTGTGATGTTGATGTCAACCAGGAAATACTCTTTGCCTTCGAGCCATTGTTCTACGGCCTGCTGTACTGCACTTTTACTGATCATGTGTTGAAGTGTTTTTTGGTTTATTAAAGAAAAGTGAGGAACTTTTACAGCCCCTCACTTTCATCTTTCTGTGTGCAAAGGTATGCTATTTCTGCCAAACGTGCAAATAATCAGGCAGAAAAATGGTGTAATGTGTGTGTTTCTTTGTGTGTTTGCCTTATTTTATGGTAATGCCTTTGTAGTTCTTTTGTACTTGTTGGTAACTTTGCAGGTTGCCGATGTCGTAGCGTTTTCCGGGCATTTCCATGGCGTGTACGGGTGTTTGGGTGCAGAGCCATGCGATGTAACTGCCTGGTGCGTCGGTGCCGCAGCCGTTTTCGATGCCTTTTTTGACGAGGCGTGCGTCTTGGCGTGTGTAGTAGTAGAAGGGTGGGCAGCACCAGTGTGTTTCGGGTGTGGGCGACTTTTCGGTCATGCGCAGTATGCGGTCTTGTTCGTCGATGGTGACGACGCCGCACTTGAGGAGGCGTTGTTCGTCTGTTTCCCAAAAGCGCATGATGCAGGAGGTTTGTTTTTGGTGGGCGTAGTGGACGAAGCGTTGCAGGCTGAAGTCCAGCAGGTTGTCGCCGGCGATGACGAGCATGTCGTCGTCGAGGTTGAGTTGTTCGATGGCGAATTGTATGTCGCAGACGGCTCCGAGTCGTGTTTCGTTGGTGGATGTGCCGTCGTCCACGACGGTTATTTTCTGTGGTTTTGTGTTTGCCCAGTCTTGGAAGTGCCGGGCGAACTTGTGGTTGGAGATGACGATGTATTCGTCGACGAGTCCGGCTCCGTCTATGTCGTCGATGAGCCAGTCGAGGATTGTTTTGTTGCCTACTGTGAGGAGTGGTTTGGGTTGGTTTTCGGTGAGTGGGTATAGGCGTGTGGCATAGCCGGCGGCCAGTATGAGGCATTTCAGGTTGTGTGCTGTTGTTTTGTGTGTTTTCAGAGTACTCCGTCGGCGCTTTGGCAGATGTGGAAACTGTATTTGTCTTTGAGTTGTGGGAATATTTTGAGGTATTCTGTGGTGACTTGTCGGGTGATGTTTTCTTCGTATGCTGGGTCGATGAGTGCCATGCAGCATCCTTTGAATCCTGCTCCGCTGAATCGTCCGCCGTAGATGCCGTCGGTGTGTCGCATGATGTCGTAGAGTGCTTTGAGTTCGGGCGAGCCTGTTTCCCAGTTGACGATGCTGCTGTGTCCGCTTTCGAAACTGAGTTGGCCGTAGGTTTGCAGGTCTCCTTTGCGCCATGCTTCGGCTCCTTGTTCTACGCGGTCGTATTCGGTGTACCAGTGTTCTGCTCTTCTGCGCCAGGTTTCGGGCAGTTGTTGTTTGTATTGTTCGTAGATTTGTCGTGGCACGGCTCTGAGGTTGGCTTCGTGGAACTTGCCGTATTCGATGCCGGCGTATGCCATGAGTGCGTAGGCGGCGCTTCGTGCTTCGTCTATGCGCATGTTGAATTTGCTGCCGGCCAGTGTGCGTTCGATGCCGCTGAAGAAGATGGCTATGCGGTAGGGCTTCATCTGCGGGTGGGTGGGTATGAGTTCGTACTGGTCGGTCTTGGTGTCGAGGTAGAGGAGGTGGTCTTTTTTGGAGTAGACTTCGCAACTTTGGTCGAGTTTGCCGCTGTTGACGCCGACGTAGTCGTTTTCGGATGCGACGGAGATGCGTATCAGTTCTTGTGGTTCGGGGTGTATGTTGTTGACGTGGCAGAGTGCTTTGAGGAAGACGAGTGCTACGGCTGCCGACGAGGAGAGGCCGCCGATGGGGAGGCTGCCTTCGATGATGCCGCTCAGTCCGGACGTGAGGGGGTAGCGTTCGCCAAGTTTGAGTGTGACGCCTCGCAGGTAGTCTGCCCAGTCGTTTTCTTTGTGTCGTGGCACGTCGCGGACGTGGAACTGTGCGCGTTTGTCGAACTGCAATGAACTCAGTTCCACTACGCCGTTGTGTTTTGGGCTGTAGGCGATGTGTATGCCCTTGTCGATGGCGAGGCCGGTTATCTTGCCGAGGTTGGCGTCGCTGTGTGCGCCGATGGGGCAGACGCGGTAGGGGCAGAAGGCGATGGCTTCTGGTTCGCGCTTGTATTTCTCAAAGAATTTTTCCTGGCATTTCATGGTTTGCGGGTTATGTCTTTTGGGTTGGTTCGATGTGCCTTATGGTTTGCCTTCTGGAAAGGTTAACCATTATTGCCAAATAGGTTAACCATTATGCCCGGAATGCTTAACCATTATTGGTGGAAAGGTTAACCATTCCGGAGCATGAGGCCTGTGGATGTTTTTCTATTTGATGTTTACGTTGCGCACAGTGCCCATGTTTTCGCAGAATCGCAGGCGGTAGTCTGTGCCGTCGTGCTTGGGTGTGCGGATGTTGACGACTTGCTTCTGCCCGGGCAGAAGTGTCAGGAAGTTGTCGCTGTAGAAGGTGCTGTGCACGGCTTTGTCGTTGGCGTCGGTGAGGAGCAGTTGGCAGAAGAAGGCGATGCGTCGGCTGCTGTTCTTCAGCGTCACCTGCCATTGGCAGTAACCATCCTTGTCGGCAAGGCGGCGAGCCACTACCGAGGGCTTGGCCTCGGGCATGGTGCCGAGTGCTTCGAAACCGCCTGTGCAGGGGCCGGTCACCGTGTTCTTGCCCTCATACTTGCTGTTGGAGCGCCAGTAGAAATTGCGGCTCACCACGTTGCCCTTGGCGTCGGTCAGTTCCAGGGCGACGAAGTGGACGGGCGTAATGTCGTCGGGGAACCCGACAGTGAGAATGTCGTTTGCCACACCGTCGGCAGGAACATCCACCTTTGCCGTGAAGGTGTTCCGCTTGCGGCTCTGCAGGTCGTAAACCTCAGCCTTGGCAAGGAGACCCTTCTGCGGTTCGATGTAGTCGTTGCTCACGCTGACGGTGTTCGTCAGGTAGTCGTATTGTATGTGGACAGGCTCGAGGGCGTGCATCGTGTGGTACAGCGAAGCCGTCGGCTCCAGGAACCAGTCCCACATGCGGGCACATACCTGCCAGTTGGGGCAGTTGTGATACCAGAACAACAGGCCCGAGCACCAGCGGTCGCCATACTGCAGTTTGTGCTCGTTCCACACCTCCCAGATGCTCTTGCTGTTCATGGCTCCCACCATCTGTCCGCGGCGTGCAAACTCGTCGATGTTGTGGCTTTCGCCATACTGGTTCACCATATCCTTGTAGAGAGTGCTCATCAGGTGGAAACCGTTGCCGTCCATGTAGTCCCACGTCGCCTTGTTGATGGGCCAGAGGTCCTCGGCAGGCATCATCTCGCGAAGGCTCTCCACGATGGGCAAGGTGGGCGCACCGTACTCGGGATTAAAGCCATCCACACGACTGCCACGGTCGGAAGCCGTGTTCTCGTAGTGGCGCATCGGGTTCACCTGCTTGTAAGGGCTGCCGTCGTGCACACCGTCGCATTCGCTCTGCATCTGGTAAGGCACATCAGGAGCAAGGCTCTGGATGAGTTCCTTCGCACCCGTAACAGCCGTACTCTCGTTGCTCGACACATATATAATAATGGAAGGATGGTTGCGTATGCGCTTCATGGTGTTCTCCACGTTAGCCAAATAAAGCGGCTCATCCATAGGGTGACGCGTGTCGCCCGTCATCCAAAACTCCTGCCAAACCATAATGCCATACTCGTCACACAGTTCATAGAAGCGGTCGCTCTCAGCGATGCCGCCACCCCACAAACGCAACAAGTTCAGACCCGACTGGTCGGTATATGCCAACTCCGTCTTCATTCGCCTGTCATCGGTGCGGAGCATCGCCTCGGGAATCCAGTTGTTGCCACGGACAAAGGTCTTGTGGCCGTTCACAATGAAGACCTTCGACTTGTCGGGCGTCTCGCGGCTGGCAATGATTTCGCGTATGCCGAAACGCGTAGAAATACTGTCCATCACACCACCCTTGCTGTCGGTAAGAGTAAGACGGAGCGTATAAAGATTCTGAGGGCCCTTGTTCTTCGGCCACCACAGACGGGGGTTCTCAATGACAAGTTGTGGAAAATCCTTCGGCGAGAAAGTAACCGTCGTATGCTCGCCACGTTGCAGCTTAATCTTTTCCGACTTGAAAGTGATGTCCGTTCCGTCAATACTACCGCTGACATAGCACTCGCCGCCTCTCGTATTGGGGTTCCAAACCTCCACACTCACCGTTTCGCTCGCCTTGTCGTAGTTCGGCTTCGACAGTTCCGAGCAGACATAAGGACTGCGCAATTGTTGGGCTCCTGTGGCATAGAGACGCACCGAACGCCAGATGCCGGTGTTGCGGTCGCGCACACCATCCTCGAAGGTAAAGTCCCAACCCACAGTCATGAGTTGCGTCACGTTCTGCCCAATCCAGCCATCACCACCATTGTGCCACTCGCCGGCCGCTCCCCAACTCTTGGGCATCGTAGTGCCCGGAACGTCGACAGGCTTTACACGAATGGCAAGAACTGCAGTCTGTCCGGGCTTCACGCGGTCGGTAATGTCGAAAGGTTGGCTGTTAAACATGCCCGCCATCTGTCCTATCATGTGTCCGTTGACCCATATTTCTGCTCGATAATTAATGCCCATCGGCTCGAGCCAAATGTGCTTTCCCTTATATTCGGCAGGCACCTGGAACTCGGTTCTAAACCAATAAGTATAGAATTCGTGTCCCACTTTTGCCAAATCGGGGATGATGTTGTTTGCAAGTTTATTGGTTTGTCCGTAGTAAGGCTCTGGGTAAACTTTCTGTTCCACGAGGTTCGTCAGCACAGTTGCTGGTACGATGGCCTCTGTCCAGCCTTTCGTGTCGAATCCAATGGTAGAGATTTCCGATGCTGTTGCTTGGGCATCTCCGGCACGAAGCATGTGCCATGTCTGGTTGCCGCCATGTTTGAGGCGTGAATCAAGGCTGATAAAATTGTTTCTACTGTTGGCTCTGATGGGAAGAATGGCTATGAGTGCCACCGTCAGAAGGGAAAGAAATGTACGTTTCATGTCTTGTTTGTATGCTTATATGTAATTCCGTGCAAAGTTAACTAAAAGTTTGCATATTGTAAAGTGTCACAGGGTAAATCTTGTATTTTTTTGCGCTTCCTTCCTCTTTCGTGGTCTTTTGTAATGAAAAGTTTACTATCTTTGCACTATAGAAAAGCAGATTGTTGACAATGGAGAAGCATTTTTGTCTGGACGATTCGCCGGTGTTTCGTATGATTGAGCTCGATGAGGTGGATTCTACGAACAACTTTCTCCGGCGTTTTGGTGCGCCGGGCGACCGTCGTATGACGCTTGTTACGACCGAGTTCCAGTCGGCCGGTCGCGGAGCAGCCACAAACAAATGGGAGTCGGCACGAGGCGAAAACCTGTTGTTCAGCCTTCGTGTGATGCCGACGGCGCTGCCCATTCGCCGTATGTTTGCCATCTCGGAGGCTGCTGCCTTGGCGGTGAAGGCTGCACTGGATGCTTTTGTTCCGGGATTTTCCGTCAAGTGGCCCAACGACATCTACTTTGGTGACAGCAAAGTGGCGGGCATACTCATCGAGAACGATTTGCAGGGGTCGCAGGTGTTGCGCTCCACGATCGGCATCGGCATCAACGTGAATCAGCGTCGTTTCCTGAGTGATGCTCCTAATCCGCGTTCCTTGGCAGACATTGCGGGGCACGATGTTGAGCGACGCTTTGTGTTGGAACAGTTCATGGAGCACTTCACGAGCCTTCTGCGGAAGATAGAAAATGGCAACACAGCCGCACTCGATGCGGTACATGAGGCGTATAAAAGTGGACTTTACCGAAGTGGTGAGGAGCACGAATATGCCGATGAAATGGGAACTTTTTACGCCAAAATCGTCGATGTCGAACCAAGTGGTCATATTCTTCTCTGCGACAAAGAGGGACTTCTCCGCCGCTACGAATTCAAGGAACTAAAATATATATTATGAGATTCAAACGTATTCTTCTTAAACTCTCCGGTGAAAGTCTGATGGGAGAGCAGGGCTATGGCATCGATGTGAAGCGTCTCAACGAGTATGCTCAGCAGATAAAGGACGTGGCAGGCATGGGTGTGCAGATTGGTATCGTCATAGGCGGCGGCAACATTTTCCGTGGCCTTTCCGGTGCAGGCAAGGGTTTCGACCGTGTCAAGGGCGACCAGATGGGCATGTGTGCCACTGTTATCAACTCACTTGCCTTGAGCAGTGCGCTGGGTGCTGTAGGGCAGAAGAACCGTGTCATGACGGCTATCCGCATGGAACCCATAGGCGAATTCTACAACAAGTGGAAGGCCATCGAGGCGATGGAACAGGGCGAAGTGGTCATCTTCAGTGCCGGTACGGGCAGCCCGTACTTCACAACCGACACGGGTTCTTCGCTGCGAGGCATTGAGATTGAGGCCGATGTGATGCTGAAGGGCACCCGAGTGGACGGCATCTATACGGCTGATCCGGAGAAAGACCCTACGGCGACGAAGTTCCACGACATCACTTATAGCGAGGTTATCTCAAGAGGATTGAAGGTGATGGACATCACGGCGACAGCCATGTGCATGCAAAACGACCTGCCCATCTATGTTTTCAACATGGACATCGTGGGCAATTTGCAGCGAGTGCTCAGCGGAGAGGAGATCGGAACGCTGGTGCATAACTGAGTACAAATGATAAAACCGGAGGCAACATGCTTCCGGTTTTTTTGTAGCACGATAAAGATGAAACGTCAACTAATTGTCGTTTATCTTCTTTGCTTCTTCTATGTTGATGTGTGCATTTCGTCCGTTCTTATGCAGCAGGGCAAGTAAGTGCCCACCATTAAGCAACTTCAAAGGCTTATCCTTGGCGAACTCGTAGGAGTCATGTCCATAGTCGGAGGTTGTGATGAGAATGCCTGTGTTTGCGCCCTCGTTGATGACCGTTCCATACAAATCCCTAACCGCAGAAACTCCAACGGTATTTGTGTAGCGTTTTGCCTGTACAACTATCTTGCCTCCGCGCAGTGGGTCTGGGTCGAAGATGATGGCATCAACTCCTCCGTCTCTACTTGCCTGCGTTACTCGAACCTCTCCGCCATTTCTTGCAAACTCCATCTCGAAAAGTTCTCTCACAAGGTGTTCAAAGTCTTCCCAATGCATAGCAGCAAGGTTGGTTCCTTGGTTTACAGAAACATCTTTCCCTTCAACGAAGCGTTTGTCTTTTTTGTTGAACGTCAGAATAGGAGTAATAGGGGAAATGTCTACAAGCCTTGCAGCAGAAACACCTTTCAGCCCCTTAAAGCAGGCTTTCGGTTCTACTTGCGATAGGTTAATCTGCGAAAACTTGTTTTTCTCTACTTGAATAGATAGGATGCACTTTCTTTCTGTAGTTCCTGTAGCCAGGTTTACT
The DNA here is from genome assembly GCA_017461345.1 of Bacteroidaceae bacterium. Classification (GTDB taxonomy): domain Bacteria; phylum Bacteroidota; class Bacteroidia; order Bacteroidales; family Bacteroidaceae; genus Physcousia. The sequence goes on from JAFTYP010000011.1 coordinate 65,227, forward strand.
TGTGTAACAAATCCATTGAACGTGACAACCTTTATTTCGTTGGTTTTGTCGACAAAGAAAATTTCGTACAAGGAACGAAGTACGATAGAGTATAAAACGTTTTCGTAGCGTTTCGCTATGTATGAATCTGTATACTTCTTTGTACTAATCTCTTTTTTTGTAACAAGATATTTATATTCTTTTATGTCGGATATGTTTGTTGTATTGGGTAGTTCATAATCTACTATCAACATATCCTTATCTATTAAACAATCTATCCTCTTTTGAAATTCCATATCATATTTAGAGCTTTTAAGGGCAGATTGTATTCTTTTTTCTTTTGTTGTTCCTCTGTTTGATAGTTTACCAACTTGGCTTATACCATTTGCGATAATTGTTTCCAAATTGTTTTCTAAACGTTTTATTTTGCGGTTCCCTAAGTAGCAGAAAAGGAAATCTTCTATTTGTTTTTTATCGAATTTAATATCTTCTCTATCTTCTTGATGGAAAACAAGATTCCAACTGTTATATAAGTAGACGAGCCCATGAGTGTTTATTGTAATTTCTATAAGATCGTCTTCATTTAAGTCTATAATCATACAACTTACGAAACAGTTATATTTGCATTTATCCGTTTTTTCGTTAAGTAATTGTATTAACTTTTTAATATCGATATCCTCTGGTGCTTCTAAATATGCGTGTTCAACTACTTCACCCTCGCGTGCGAATAAATTATATTGGCAAGTTAAAGAAACTCCTAAAAACTCTAACTCTTTTTCTAACTGAGTGTGATATGTTTTCATGAGTTCTATCTGTTTCCTACGTTCTTCCTCCTTCCTGCATTCCTCCTTCAGTTTGTTTTCTTCTTCCTTTTTTGTGTTTTTTATGTCTTTATATGCGTTGTATAAAGAGACAACAAACATAAATAACAGATAAATTAATACAATTGGTATAATTATTATTACTACTACTATTCCCCACATAGCAAATAATATTTGAAATATTCTTCCTCTTCTTTTTGGGTTTTCACTGCAAATATATCACTTTTTGTCATAAGCACTTTGCAAAGCGATGTTTTTATTCATCTTTTTTTGTAGCAGGGGTAGACGAAACAGGGGTTAGGTGGTATATAATAGCGCAAGGGTTCTGCAAAGGCTTGCCAGATGTTTGTGTGAGGTTTTATCTCGACTACTTTCAAAAAGGCCTGCCTTACACGAGAGTTTTTCAAACGTCACGTGAGAACTCATCCGACTTCTCGTGTGAACTTGACTGACTTCTCATGAGAACTTTGGCAACTTCTCGTGTGAAGTTTTGGCTCAACTCAGGTAGGCATGTCTGCTATCACGTAATATAGAATTAACTTTCCAATAATTAACTATTAACTATTTAACTTTTACTATTGTGATTAACTACAGCATTGCAATTAAAGGCACTAAGCCTGGTAGAAAAAAAGACGAAATCACCGAGACCAAAGCCTACGGCGAGGCACAGATTAAAGAGATTCTCTCTTTCGACACGTTCTGCAATCTTGTTACCGACCACCACTCTCCGTTCTCAACGGGTACCATCAAGGGTGTCTTCTCCGACGTGGTGGAATGTTTGCGCAATCAAATGTTGGCGGGCAATAGAGTGAGGCTCGGCGAGCTGGGCGACTTCCACGTTGAACTCTCCACAAGGGGTGCAGATACCCCCGATGACTTCAACATCGACTATATAAATAAGGTGATCGTGCGATGGACGCCCGGCAAGAGCTTCAAGAACCTTCGTCAGGAGGCTCTGTTCCAACTCGTGCCCAGCCGCGAGGCACAGGCCGATGCTATAGATGTTGTTCGCAACGGAGACACCATTCAGGGGGTAGAGTAAAGAGAAAGGAAGCATCGTTCCTGTCTCCTGCATAGGGGAGGCGGAACGGGATGTCCTTGTGTTGTATAAGGTTCGAGACAGGAGGTTTCCGCTACTTCTTGCGTGCTGCTTTGGCCATGACGGGGAAGTGGGTGGAAGGCAGGCGAGGCTTGCAGTTTCTGCGTTAGGTAGGAAGGTAGGAAAGGGCTTATCCGAAGTTGAACTCCATCTGTGGCGAGCCGAGCAGATTGAAACTGAGTCGGTGGTAAGGCGACGTGCCGTGTTCGCGGATAGCCTGACGATGCACCGGTGCCGGATAGCCTTTGTTCTTGTCCCAATGATAGACGGGATATTCTTTGTGAAGCCTCGTCATGCAGTCGTCCCTGTATGTCTTTGCCAAAATGCTTGCCGCGGCAATGCTCATGTACTTGCCATCGCCCTTGACAATAGTGGTGCAAGGCAGGTCGTTGTATGGGCTGAAGCGGTTTCCGTCGATGATAACCTCCTGAGGCCGCAGTTTGAGCCCATCGAGGGCACGGTGCATGGCAAGTATGCTGGCACGAAGAATGTTGATGCGGTCTATTTCTTCATTATCGACAATGCCAACCGCCCAGGCCAACGCCTCACGCTCAATCACTTCACGCAGAGCATAGCGTTTCTTCTCACTCAGTTGCTTCGAGTCGTTCAGCATGTCGCTTTCGAAGTCGGGTGGCAGGATAACTGCAGCGGCAAACACCGGCCCTGCAAGGCATCCGCGACCGGCTTCGTCGCAACCGGCCTCAATGACATCTTTATGATGGAATGGCAAAAGCATCGTCTTATTTCTTGATGATGGCCCGAACAACGAACCAAATGTGCCTGATGATAGTCGGAATCCAGCCGTAATGGTGTGTCATGATGCAAAACCTCTCGAGCAGCGAAGCACGATGATTGCGTGTAGTGAGACCCTCGTTCAGGTAGTCTGTCAGCACAAGATGCGTGTTGACAATCTTCAAACCCTGACGTGTGGCGCGCTGTATGATGCGGATACACCAGTCGAAATCAGCAGAATAACGGTAGCGCAGGTCGTAGAGTTCCTGCCGGGCAATGTCGGTTCTGACGTAGAACGACTGGTGGCAGACAAGCATACCGTCCAGGAAACTGTCGGGCGTAAGCCTTTCGGGCGGCGAGAGTCTGCGCAGTCGCAGGAAATGACCCTCGTCGTCAACGAGATGCGTGTTGCCGTATAAAATGGCAGGCAGACTGCCCTTTTCTTCATATTGGGCAAGCAAAGAGATGGTGTCACTGTTGCGCAGGCAGTCGCCCGCATTGAGAAAGACAATATAATCGCCTTTCGCATTGAGCAACGCCTTGTTCATCGCATCGTAAAGACCCTTGTCCGGCTCACTGATGAGGCGTATGCTGTGCGGCGTTTTGTTCTCCTCGATGTATTGTTTCACAAGGGAAAGTGTCCGGTCTTTCGAACATCCATCCACGATGAGGTGCTCAATACCGGCATAGTCCTGCGAGGCAACGCTCCTCAAAGTACGTTCGATGGTTGCCTCAGCGTTGTATGTGACGGTTGCTATGGTGAAGAGAGGCTTCATTTATGCTTGATAGAGTTTGATGTATTGCTGTGCGACGTTTGTCTCATTGTATGCGGAAGCGGCTTTGAGGAAAGCGTTTTGTCTGAGGTCGTGACAGAGGACATAACGTATGCCGGCAGCCAAGTCGTCGGTTTGTCTATAGCGTGCCACGTAGCCGTTCTGCAGGTGGTCAATCATTTCGGGTATGCCTCCGATGTCGAAACCTACACAAGGTGTGCCGCAACTCATGGCTTCGGCAATGGTGTTGGGCAGGTTGTCTTGCAGACTTGGCGTGACGAAAGCATCCACGGCATTGTAGAGTTGTGGCATCATCTGCTCGCCCACGGAGCCGAAATGTGTGGCTTCGATGCCGTCGGGCAAGGGGATTTGCTCGGAATCCTTGCCCACGATGACAAGATGAAGATTGGTATTCTGGAGTTTTTGCAGTGCCTCGGCAAGATACTTCATACCCTTTCGTTCGTCCGTTACCTTTTGGCTGCAGAAGAGAATGAGTTGCTTGTCGGCCGGAAGGGAGAGCGTTTTCCTTGCCTGCTGCATGTCGGTTGGGCGGAAGAGGTTAGCGGGGATGCAGTTGTTGATGTGGTGGATTTGTTCTCCGGGCATTGCTTTTTGTGCCTGAAGGGCTATCCATTGGCTGCATCCGACAAAGGTTGGATGCCACTGGTGATACAGGTTGTGCTTGCGAATGTAGTTGCTGTGTGGCAATGTTCCGCTGAGAAGTGGGCAGTTTCGGCATTCTTTTTCGGTGCAGTTGCCTCGGTAATGACATACACCAAGGTAGGCCCATTCGTCGTGAAGCGTCCAGATGATGCGCTTTCCGCTGCTCATGATTTTGCCCATTTCATCGAGAGAAATCATGCCTTGGTTAATCCAATGCAGGTGTATGACGTCGGCTTCTTGGAACTCTGGTGTGGCGGTGATGCTGATGCCGGTGTTGGCGATGTCTGCTTGCCAGAGTCGTGAGCGGTTGAATCCTATGTGGGGCAGGATGGCGAGGCGTTCCAGAAGTTTTGGGATTTTGTTGCCTACGCGGACGACTCGCGGGTCGTCTGTTTGTTTGTCGCGCACCATCATTTTCACCTCGACGTTGTTTTTCGCCAGGGCTTCCATGAGGCGTCGTGCTGCTATGGCGCCGCCTCCGGTGCGTTCGCTTGTGCTTACGAGGAGCACTTTCATCGGTATGCCTCCTTTCCCATCCATTTGTTGATGCGGTTATGTATGGCTTTGAGGATGTGTCGGAAGTTGCCGTATCGGAGATTGAGCCATAGTTCTTCGATGGAACGGGCTATTTTTGTTGTCGGACACATCCATGCGTAGGTGTGATAGGCGCGGTGTCGGTAGGGGATGTGTTCTATGATGTGTGGCGGATGGCAGAGGTTGTGTCCTTCCGGCCACTCGTGTCGTTGCATGGTGAATATGCGTCGGTAGGCTCGGGGCAGTGTTTGGAGTGAGCCGCCGAAGTGTGTGCTGTCGGCTGTTGCTCCGAGGTTGTTTATCATGTTCTTGACGGGCATGATGGCGAGGCCGTTGGAGAGGAGCATGTGCGACCAGAAGATGGTTTCGTAGAAGGCTTTGCCTTGTTCTCGGTGCTTGCGGCACATGGCCAGGAAGTCGTCGCGATAGCCGCGTTCGCGGATGAGGTTTTCGAGTTGTCGGACGGTGGTTGGGTTGTCGAGCCATGTGTAGTGTTCGTCCCACTGGTCTATGACTCTGCGCCACGATGCCCAGCCCCAGATGCTGAAGTGTGTGGTGAAGAAGTAGTCGCCTTCGGTGTCGGTGGTTTGTTCGTCGATGTTGAAGCCGCTTATCATTGTGATGCGCTGGTCGTTTTCGTAGCGGTCGAGCATTTCTTTGCAGAAGGTGAAGAAACTGACGGACGGCACGTCGTCGTCTTCGAGCACAATGCATTTGTCGACATGGCTGAAGGCCCATTTCTGCGAGATGTACTCCGAGGGGTCGCAGCCGTAGTTTTTCTCTTGGAAGAGGGTCTGCACGTTGCATTGCCAGTCCACCTGTGCCACCACTTCCCGGCAGGCAAGTATGCCGGGCATGTCGGCCTCGGAGCGTGGTCCGTCCTGATAGAGGAAGAGTTGCGACGGGCGTGCTTTGCGCACTTGGTCGAAGACTTGGCTGAGTTGTTGTGGCCTGTTGAAGAACAGGATTAGCACGGATGTGTCGATGAGATAGGGCTTCATGTCTGCAAATATACGGATTTTTTTCGTAAATACGGTGTTGGGGCTGAAGAAATGAGGAGGTGTCTGCCAAAATAGGTTAACCTTTCTGCTCGGAAAGGTTAAGGGTTTTGCCCGGAATGGTTAACCTTTTTGGCAATAATGGTTAACCTTTATTTCGGGTGCCTACAGGAGGGTGGCCAGAGCAGGCCAGAGGTTCAGTGCTGCCATGCCTGCTGTGAGCAGCAGGAAGACGACGAAGACGATGGTGTTGACGATGCCCTTCGAGAGTGAAATGTAGTGGGCGATGAGTGGCGAGGCGCTTGCCACGAGCAGTGCCATAGTGGTCTGATACAGCGCAGGCTGCAGGGCGAGCAGTGCCAGAAGCAGCAGCGTTTGCGATACATATATATATAGTATCATGCGCACGCGTATCTTGTCGTCGTAGTTGGTGTTGAGGTAATGCAGTATGCTCACTATGCCAAGCAGTGCAACGACGCCTGCCGAGACTTTCGAGACGAGGGGCAGCGACGTGATGGCCTCGAGGGATGGCATTTCGTGGTTCACGATGCAGGCCATTCTCGTCGTGAAGTCCTCGATGTCTCCCAGGGTAAAACACCACACGCCATAGCACCAGTAGGGCACTGCGACGCCCAAGATGCCTGCCCAAAAGGCTTTGTGCGTCAGCGAACGAAGGAAGATGGCAATGTAGAGAAAGTAGGGGACGACCATCAGCAGCATGGCCGGCGCACAGAAACTGCCCAGGCCGAGCATCACAAAGGCATGGAAGACCGTCAGTTGCGGACGTCGCTTCCCGTAGCAACGGAAGAGCAGCATGTAACTGATGCAGAGGAACGTTGCCGCCACAAGCGGTTCGCCCAAGGGGTGCATGAACGAGAGGCTTGCCGACAGAATGAGCCACACGCACGACATCATACGCGTTCGGATGCGGATGATGTGCTGCCGTGTGTTCGTTTCCATTAGCACAAAAGCCGTCAGCAGGCAAAGAAGTAACCCCACAAACTCGCGTGCAGAAACAGCCTGCTGCGGCCACCACCACATGGCCACAGCAGTTATGATGCAAACGGGAAACGTCAGTTCACTCCCCGCAACCTTATTCTGGAGTCGATTCTTCACCATTACTTTGTCAGTGCCTCCCTCGTCTTGGGGAGGTTTGGAGGGAGACTACAGGTCGGCACCTATGTCGCGACGGAAATACTTGCCCTGGAACTGTATCTTCTGAGCCTCGGTGAAACTCTTCGTCAGGGCTTCCGCCTTGTCCTTGCCATAACTGCTTACGGCAATGACACGACCACCGTTCGTAACAACCTGGCCGTCCTTCATGGCAGTACCCGCATGGAAAACAATGCTGCCCTCCACGTCTTCGATGCCCGAAATGGCAAAGCCGTTCTCGTAAGAGCCAGGGTAACCGCCGCTGACCATCATGACACAAACCGCAGCACGCTCGTCGAACTCAACCTTTTTCTCTGCCAATGTGCCCGTGGCAACACCTTCGAAAAGATCGACAAGGTCGCTCTTCAAACGCAACATCACAGTCTCCGTCTCCGGGTCGCCCATGCGGACATTGTACTCGATGACCTTCGGCTCGCCATCCACATTGATGAGTCCGAAGAAGATAAAGCCTTTATACTCGATGCCTTCCGCCTTCAAACCTTCAACAGTGGGACGGATAATGCGGTCTTCCACCTTTTTCATCCAAGCCTCGTCGGCAAACGGAACAGGGCTCACACTGCCCATGCCGCCCGTGTTCAGGCCGGTGTCGCCCTCGCCGATGCGCTTGTAGTCCTTCGCCTCGGGCAGAATCTTATAGCCGCAGCCATCGGTCAGAACAAACACACTGCACTCGATGCCGTCCATAAACTCCTCGATGACAACACGACTGCTTGCACCACCAAACATGCCGCCAAGCATCTCCTCCAACTCCTTCTCCGCCTCTTCCAGCGTAGGCAGAATAAGAACACCCTTGCCGGCACACAAGCCGTCGGCCTTCAAAACATAAGGAGCCTTCAGCGTACGCAGAAAAGCCTTACCCTCGGCCAACGTCTCGCTGGTGAAAGTCTGGTAGGCCGCCGTTGGAATACCATGCCTTTGCATGAAAGCCTTGGCAAAGTCTTTGCTGCCTTCGAGCACGGCACCTTGCTTACTTGGACCGATGACCGGAATGCTTTTGAGCAACTCATCTTCCTTGAAGAAGTCATAAATACCCTTCACAAGGGGGTCCTCAGGACCAACAACAACCATCTGAATCTGCTTGTCAAGGCAGAAAGATTTGATGCCTTCGAAGTCGTTGGCTTTGATATCGACGTTCTCGCCCACATTCGCAGTACCAGCATTGCCGGGAGCGATGTACAGTTTTTCAACCTTTGAACTCTGACTGATTTTCCAGGCCAGCGCGTGTTCGCGACCGCCACTGCCTAACAAAAGGATACGCATAATGTTATATTCTATTTGAGATAATCTTCGAAATACTGTGTGATACGCTCGTGCAAATGGACACTCTTATGCCCTGCCATGTTGTGACCCTCGCCCGGATAAGCAAAGAAGTCGGGCTGAGTGCCGGCCTCTGCACAAGCATTGAGGAACTGAAGGCTGTGTTGTGGCACACACGTCGGGTCGTTCATGCCAATGATAATCTGTAGTTTACCCTTCAGATTCTTCGCCTTGTTTATGCAACTCGTCAACTTATAGCCCTCAGGATTCTGTTGGGGAGTGTCCATGTAACGCTCGCCGTACATCACCTCGTACCACTTCCAGTCGATGACAGGACCGCCTGCCACACCCACCTTGAACACATCGGGATAAGTCGTCATGAGCGACGTCGTCATGAAACCACCGTAACTCCATCCGTGAACACCAAGCCTGTTGCTGTCCACGTAAGGCAAAGAACACAAGAAATCAACACCCTTCATCTGGTCTTTCATCTCCTCCTGGCCAAGACGGCGGAAGGTAACTTGCTCGAAATCCCTGCCTCGGTCCTCACTTCCTCGGTTGTCGAGAATGAAAAGGATGTAGCCCTTCTGCGCCATATATGTTTCCCAGGAACGTGAGCCCCAGTGCCAAGATGCCTCGACATTATGGGCATGCGGACCACCATAGACATAGACTACGGTAGGATACTTCTTGCCTGGGTCGAAGTCCATCGGCTTAACCATGCGCCAATAGAGTGTCGTCTCACCATCTGCAGCAAGGATTGTACCCTGCTCGAATATAGGTTGATACCAACCTTCCCAAGGGTCTTTTGCCGTTCGGAGCAGGCTTTGCTTGCCGGTCTTTGTGTCTGTTACGGCACAAGCACGTGGCACATCAGGCTCTTGCCAAGTGTCGATAAGGTAACGTCCATCGGCAGAAAGTTGCGCAGAGTGGCAGCCGCGGCCATTGTCGAGCAAGGTGCGTTTCTTTGTTTTAAGGTTGAGGCTATAGATGTTGCGTTGCAAATCGCCCGCTTCCTTTGTGATGATGATGGCACTCTTCGTGGCAGGGCAGAAACCGACGAGTTCCTTTACTACCCATTCCCCACTGGTCAGTTGCCCAAGTTCCTTGCCTTCAGTGTCCATCAGGTACAAGTGCATGTAGCCATCCTTCCAACTCCAGTAAACGAATTTGCTGCTGTCCCAGGGCAGAAAGGTAATGGGGTGCATCGGTTCGACATACTTTTCCGAACGTTCTTCGTAGAGAGTTCGGAGTTTTTTGCCTGTGGCGGCATCGTATGCGTCGAGTGTTGTGTGGTTCTGGTCGCGGTTTAATTCGTAGAGATAGAGTGTCTTTCCGTCTGGAGACCAAGCAATGTTGGTGAAGTATCGGTCGGTGGGATCGCCGAAGTCGAGATAAATGGTTTGCTTTGTTTGCAGCGAGAAGATGCCAACTGTCACTTTGTGTGAGGTCATGCCCGCCATCGGATACTTGTCCGGGGCCAGTGTTGCTTCGCGTTCAAAAGTGTTGACTTGCGGATAATCCTTCACCATGCTTTGGTCCATGCGATAGAAGGCGAGTTGTTGTCCGTCGGGGCTCCAGAAGGTTCCCTTGTGGATGCCGAATTCATCGCGGTGCACACTTTGGCCATATACTATTTCTCGTGAGCCGTCTTTTGACAGTTGATGCTCGGTTCCGTCTGCCGAGGCAACCCAAAGGTTGTTGCTTTTCAGGAATGCTACAGCGCCGGATGCTTTGCAATGCTCAAGTTCTCCTGCGTGACGCTTGCGTTTTTTTGCATCGACATCAACGGTTTCGCCTTCGATGGTCTTGCCCGTTTTGGCATCGATGACACAGGCCGGTTTCGTGGCAGCATCGATGAGTTGGTTGCCGTCCCAGCGCAGTTGCCATCGTTCGGGGTAGAATTGTGAGGCATTCTTGCCGCCGAAGTTGAGTTCTTCGAGTGTGAAGAGTTTTTGGGCGAAGAGCGAGCCGGTGGTTGTGAGCATGAGTAGTGTGAGCAGTAGGTATTTAATCTTCATCGTTGTAGCGTTTCTTGCCATATTTTTTGGTGGGTTTGTTTTTGTCGAACGGTTTGCGGTCTGAGCGGTAATCCTTGCGTTCGTTTTTGTAATTTTTGCGTTCTCCGTTTCGGAAGTCTTTTCGGAAGTCGCCTTTTTTGTTGTCTCTGCGATAGTCTTCGCGGTCCTTTTTGCGGGTGAAGCGTTCGCGTGGGTCGTCTTCGAGTTTGTCCTTGAAGTCGCGATGCTGCTTGAATCGTTTGCGATCTGCCATCATGCGACGCTCCTGGGCGGTTTTGATGTCGCCTCCTCCGGCACGCATGTCGTTGAATTTTCCGCTGAACATTTGGTATTTTCGGAGTTCACATTCGAGGCTTCCGTTGTAGAGTGGTGTGCGGAGTGATGGTTTGAGTCCGATTTGGTCGAAGCATTCTTCGCGGTAACTGAGCACCCATGCGTCGTTTCCTGTAAAGTCGTGTTTGAACTTTGTGCCAATCATTTTGTACAATCCGAGCAGGTCGGGTGCGGAGATGCGTTCGCCGTATGGTGGGTTTGTGATGATGATGGCTTTCTCTGTGGGCTGTTTGAAGTCGGCAAAGTCTTGTTGTGCGATGCTGATTTCCTTGCTCAGTCCGGCTGCTTTGATGTTGGCTGTGGCGATGGCTACGGCGTTGTGGTTGATGTCGTAGGCGTAGATGTGGTGGTTGAATTCGTGTTCTCTGGACTCGTCTTCGTAGATGTTGTCGAAGAGTTCCTGGTCGAAGTCGGGCCATTTTTCGAAGGCATATTCTTTGCGGTATACGCCTGGTGCGATGCCTCGTGCTATGAGTGCTGCTTCGATGGCAATGGTTCCGCTGCCGCACATTGGGTCGATGAGGTCGCATTCGCCTTTCCATCCGGAGAGCATGATGATGCCTGCTGCGAGTACTTCGTTGAGTGGTGCTTCTACGGTTTCTTGCCTGTAGCCGCGTCGGTGCAGGCTTTCTCCGCTGGTGTCGAGTGAGAGTGTGCAGTCGTACTCTGCGATGTGTATGTGTAGTTGCAGGTCGGGGTTTGTGACGCGGATGTTTGGTCTGTCGCCTGTCTGCTCTCTCATTTGGTCGACTATTGCGTCTTTTACTTTGTATGCTACGAACTTGGAGTGTCGGAATTCTTGGCTGAAGACTACGCTGTCGACGGCGAATGTTGTTTTGTTGGTGAGGTAGTTTGTCCAGTCTATTTGTTGTACTGCTTCGTACACTTCGTCGGCGGATGTGGCGCGGAAGTGTTTGATGGGCATAAGGATGCGTATGGCTGTGCGGAGTTGGAAGTTGGCTCTGTAGAGTAGTTCTTTGTCTCCGGTGAAGGAGACCATGCGTCGTCCTATTTGTATGTTGTTAGCCCCGAGGTCAATCAGTTCTGTTGCCAACACTGTTTCCAAGCCCTGGAAGGTCTTGGCTATCATTTCGAATTCTTCTCCCTTCTTTGTGGCTGGGGTTTGCCAATTTGGATTCTCCATGTTTTAATCGCGTTTCTGTATGATTTGTTCGCCTGGTTTTGTGCTTTCGGTTACCCAGACGTTGCCGCCTATGGTGGTGCCTCGTCCGATGGTGATGCGTCCGAGTACGCTTGCGTTGCTGTAGACGATGACGTTGTCTTCGAGTATGGGGTGTCGGGCGATGCCTTTGATGGGGTTTCCGTTGTTGTCGAGGGGGAAACTTTTTGCACCGAGTGTGACGCCTTGGTAGAGTTTTACGTTATTGCCGATGATGCATGTGGCACCGATGACTACGCCTGTTCCGTGGTCGATGGTGAAGTGGTGGCCTATTTGGGCGCCGGGATGTATGTCGATGCCTGTTTCGCTGTGTGCCATTTCGCTGATGATGCGTGGGATGAGGGGCACGCCGAGGAGCAGGAGTTCGTGGGCGATGCGGTGGCTGCTGATGGCTTTGATGACCGGATAGCAACTGATGATTTCGCTGTACGACTCGGCTGCGGGGTCGCCGTTGTATGCTGCTTCGACGTCGGTGGCGAGGATGCTTCGCAGTTCCGGCAGTCGTTTGATGAATTCGGTGGTTATGGTTTGTGCTTTTTCGGCGAGTTGGCATACCGGGACTTTCTCGGTGTTCTGGAAGCAGAGTCCTGCCAGCACTTGTTGTGTGAGCAGGTGGTTGAGGCGGTCGAGGCTGACGCCGATGTGATAGGGGAGTGTTTTGCTGTTGAGTGTGGACTTCCCGTAGAAGCCGGGAAACAGGATGGCTCGGCAGAGGTCGACTATCTCGGTAAGTGCCGGGGCAGAGGGCAGTGGGTCGCCATCGTTGTGTTCGTGGAAGAGGCCGTGCAGGGAGTCCGGCTCGGAGAGGCGGCTTACGGTCTGTGTGAACAAGTCGTCGAGTTCGTTTGGACTCATGTTTTCGTGTTGTTATTTCGGTATATACGGGTGCAAAGGTACGAAGAATAATTGAATATCTATGATTGTAAATCATAAAACTTTGCCCGGTGTCTTAAAATCTGCTTTTTTTCTCCGGGCTTGCCTGTGTTGCATTGTGGCCGACGGCGAGGGCTGCTGCTGTGCCTGCAGGCTGTGGACCGACCTGCAGAGGCGGGGAGTGTAACCTTTCGTGCTGTGCTGTGGGTGGAGGAAAAATGTATGACAAAACGGGGAGGAAAAGTCGATGTCTGGCGACGCAAAATGTTGTAAAGAATTTTCCGAAGCGTGGAATTTGCTGTGCCAAAACAGGGAGTTTGCCGGAATGGTGTGCAGAATTTCCGGAAACGACGTGTGGCGTTTGCCGACATGGCACGCCGAGTTTGCCTTTTAGGTACGCCTTTCTGCACCCGAAAGCATGGCTTTTCGGGTGCTTTTTCAAGCCTTTTTACAAGAGGCGGAAAGTCAAGTTGCTGATTATCAAGCGAGGCTCTTCGCTACGAGGCGTTGCGTGGATCCCGCCATCTGCTGCCTTGCTCGCAAATACGCCATTCTCAGCGGGTGTGTTTCGCTGAAAAAAGTTTACAAACAGCACTGGGTTGCATCCTTTCGCTGCTGCAGAATTTTGGCCTCTCCGGCAGTCGTTATCGACTCGGATTGAGTATCTTTCGCCCGTTCCGGATGTAGATGTCGGGGGTTTTTCCGCTGATGGCGGTTCCGTTTGCCACCTGGCGTCCCTGCAGGTCGTAGCAGACATTGCTGCCATTCCTCTCCCCCTCGGCAGGCAGAGAAGAGACACCCGTAGGGTCTTCCTCTTCCAGCAAACCGAGCGACTTCAGTTTCTCGAACATCCTCTGTGCCGCATCTATGCTGCCGGTGGCATCGAAGTGGAGGACATCGGAACCGAGTTTGCAGTCGCTCATATCGACAACATGGAAGTTGGGGTCTTCCGTAGCCAGTTGCAGCACTGCCTGTTCCACCACAGCATTGTATTGAGTGCTGCTACGGTTCACGGTGCCGGCTATGAATGGGAGGGTTGCATAACTCGGGTCGCCCGTCTTTTCGACGATGCAGGCACGCAAATAGGCGACGAGTTGGCGCAGGTTGTCGTGATAGGCGGCAGGCTGTGTGCGGTCGGCCTCCCCTTGGTGCCACATGATGCACTGTATGCGGTAGCCCTCTTCGAGTTGCGAAAGTACGTTGTCTATGCAAAGCCCAATGTTCTCCACGAACTCCAGAGTCAGCGAATGGCCGCTGCGAGGCGAGGCAGTGGAAAGCCAGTCGGCATCGGCACACCACCACAGGTTGCCCGTACTGTTGCAGCGTGGGTCGATGGCAGTGCCGCCGCGGCTCTCCTTTATGACATAAAAACGCTCTTGCAAGGCCTCCTCAATCAGATGATATACAATGGCATCGAACCCACAACGCGACGTCGTGTTGTTGTCTGTATAAGGCATGTAGGGCGTCATCTTCCCACTGAACATCTGCCAGGCCTCTTCCGTACCGTTGGCATAACTCCAATAGCAGAAGCGGCTTCCGCCTTTGTCCACATAGTCGCGAATGTACTGTGGCATTGTGCCGGTGGCAGAACGGCCGTCGGCATTGCTTTGGCCACCCATCAGGAAGACCTTGCGGGGAGCAAAGGAATAACCGGGTTGCAGGCCGCCGCAGACAAGGCAGTGACCCTTCGCATACTCGTGTCCCAGAACAACAAGCCCTTCGTCTTCGTTCGAGAAGAACGACTCGCCCTCAATCAAATCACCGTTGCAATAGGATTTTCCACAGAGATACACCTTCCCGGAGCCGCCGAAAGGCAAGGGCAACTCGTCCTCGCCCAGCGTCTGACGCCATACGTCCGCGTTTTGTCCGCAAGACAACAAATAGCACAACTCACCACTCGTCTTCGGCAAATCCGTTATCCAGTCCTTCTTCATTCCTTGCGTGTAGGTGGAGTTGGAGTATAACTCGAACAGATTGCGAACAGCAGAAGAACCGCCATGGCGAACCATGTTGCGCTTGCTGCTGTCGATGCCCGTAAGTCGCCCCGTGTTGTAACAGTTCTCCACGAGCGAGCCGGCATTGTCTCCAAGCCAGCCTGCTATGGTAGCCGACTCGCCGGAACCTCGGATGATGCCCTTGTTGATGCAGTTACGGATGTGGATGGCCGGATGAGGACTCATGCTGCCACCAAAAATGCCGCCAACGGCAGTGCTCGTACCCGTGATGTTCGCCTCGTTAACACAGTTTTCGATTACAATCGGTTCGCCAACGATGGTTTGGGCAAAAGCAGCAATGCCACCCACACGTTGCTTGCCGGCAATCTGGCAAGACTTGTCTATGATGAGGTTGCAGACAGTCGTTCCGCCACCACGCAGACCACCAAAGAAACCCTGAAGATCCTTCGTGGTGCGTATCTTCATATTCATGATGCGATGTCCCTGACCGTCGAACTTACCGTTGAACTTCGTGACATCGTTCACCCCGATAGGCGTGTGTGTCACTCCAGTAAAGTCTATGTCGGCAACCATCTTTGCCTTCGAGAAGATATTGTTGCCGCCTTGATTCACATGCGCAGAGAACCATTCCACATTACCCGCATTGGCAAGCAGATACCAGCCGTCCTGCAATGTAGGCGGCTCATAGGGTTCCGTACAATCGGCATCGGTACAAATACCCTGAGTATTGTAGTTATGCGCCAAACCAGGTGTAATCACAGAAAAAAGAAATGTGAATGTCGGCAAAACAAGACGGGAAATGTAATTCATAATAGTGTAGAATCTTTTGTTTCTTCTGCAAAGATAAGCAAAAAAACATAGAGGCACAAACCAATAAAGAAAGAAACATGTAAAAAAAAGAAGCCGCAGCACTAAATAATAGTACTGCGGCTTGTGAATCTTAAAAGTTAAGTATTCTTCTTACTTCTTTTCTGTTTCTTCGGTAATGCTCTTGCCTCTGGTGAGGAAAGCCGTTGGAGCAGCAACGAAGATAGAAGACAATGTACCGAATACAACACCCAGAATCATTGCGAAGGCGAAACTGCGGATGCTGGCACCACCAAGGCAGAAGATAACTGCAAGTACAATGAACGTAGATACAGAGGTGTTAATCGTACGGTTCAAAGTGCTGTTCAAAGAGGTGTTGAACAAATCCTGCTTGTCGCGCTTCGGGTGCAACTGGAGGAACTCACGAATACGGTCGAATACAACCACCTTGTCGTTGATAGAATAACCAATAGCAGTCAGCACCGCACCAATGAACGTCTGGTCAATCTCAAGAGAGAAAGGCATCCAGCCCCAGCACATACTGTACATACCCAAAATAAGGAGCGTATCGATAGTCAATGCAGTAATCGCACCAATTGAGAACGACAGATTGCGGAAACGGATGAAGATGTATATGAAGATAGCGATAAGGGCCAGAATGACACTTATAATAGCACCATAGGTGATGTCCTCAGCAACAGAGGGACCAACCTTCTGGCTGCTGATAATAGAACCACCGGCACGCTCGTCGCGGTTGATGAAGTTCTCTAGAGTAAGATCGCTTGCCAACAAGTTGCCAGCCTTGAGGGTTTCGAACAACTTGCTTTCAATCTCGCTGTCCACCTCAATACCTTCTTCTTCAATACGATAGTTTGTGGAAATACGGATGGTCTTGCCCTCTGTACCCAATGCAATAGCACTTGTGTTGCTCTCGGGGAATGCATTAGCCAGCAGACCACGAACAGTCTCGGGCTGAACTTCATTCTCGAACAGCACAACAAAGTTGCGACCACCGGTAAAGTCAATACTCTTGCTGAAACCACGTGTAAGCATGAAGCCGACACTGATGATAGCCAGTGTGCCGAAGATAGCAAAACTCTTCTTGTAGGCATTCATGAACTTGTAGTTGGGGTTCTGGAAAGAAATCTTGTCACCAATGCTTGTACGGAAGGTAAGGTTGAGCCACTTGTCCTTCTCCATAACCTGTGAATACACAACACGTGTAAGGAACACAGCGGTGAAGAAGCTCACGCAGATACCAATCAACAAGGTTGTAGCAAAACCACGAATAGGTCCTGTGCCGAAGTTGTAAAGGATAACAGCTGTGATGACAGATGTCAAGTTAGAGTCAAAGATAGCACTGAAAGCATTGCTGTAGCCTGCAGCAAGAGCTTCACGCACCTTCTTGCCGGCTTTCAATTCTTCCTTCGTACGTTCGTAGATAAGCACGTTAGCGTCCACAGCCATACCCAATGACAATACCATACCAGCAATACCGCTCATGGTCAATGCTGCCTGGAAACTTGTCAAAATGCCAACCGTAAAGAAAAGGTTCAACACAAGAGCACCGTTAGCAACCATTCCGGGAATGAAGCCATACATCGTAATCATATAAAGCATAAGGATTACGAAAGCGATAACGCAACTCCAGATGCCTTGGTTGATAGATTCGGCACCAAGAGTCGGGCCAACAATTTCTTCACTCACAATCTTTGCAGGTGCAGGCATCTTACCAGACTTCAATACATTGGCAAGGTCGCGGGTGTCTTCTGCTGTGAAGTTGCCGGTAATCTCAGAGTTGCCACCGGTAATCTCGCTCTGAACGGTCGGAGCACTATAAACGTTATCGTCAAGAACGATGGCAACGCTGCGCTTCAGGTTCGCCTTTGTGAGGGCTGCCCAACGGCGTGCACCATCAACATTCATCTTCATGCTTACGCAAGGACGTCCTGCTTGGTCGAAAGAGTCGCTGGCATCGGTCACGACATCACCTTCCAGGGGAGCACGACCGTTGCGCTCTGTTACTTTGATGGCATAGAGTTCGTAGATGTTTGCGCTGGCACCTTCGCCCATACCCTTTACGCCCCATTTGAGACGAAGGTCAGAGGGAAGTACTTCCTTGGCTTCGGGAGAAGCGAGAAGTTCGTCGATAGCATCCATGTCGCGCTTGCTGGCAAAGCCAACGACGCAACCATAAGCACCTTGTGCAAGTTGTAAACGGCTCAGAAGGGGGTTTTGCTTGTATGCTTTCTCCATGTCTGCGGCAGATACATTAGTGGCTGTTGTTTCGCCATTGTTTTCTGCTACTGCTGCAGCGAGGTCAGCTGTTGCCTTAACTGTATCGGCAGGAGCAACTGTATCGGCGGGAGTCTCTTCCTTGATGTTGCTCAATGTGGCAGCAAGTTTTGTATCAAGGTTTACGAGGAAGGGAACGATTTCCTGTGTGTTGTATGTTTCCCAAAACTCGAGGTTTGCGCTACCTTGCAGCAACTTACGTACTCGTTCGGGCTCTTTGACACCAGGCATTTCGACCATGATACGGCCTTCTTGACCTTCGAGGGCTTGGATGTTTGGCTGAACGACGCCAAAGCGGTCGATACGTGTGCGGAGGACGTTGTAAGAGTTGTCGATGGCACTCTTAACTTCGGCACGCAGTACGCTTTCAACTTCCTTGTCGGTGCTCTTTGTGGTTACTTTGTCGCGCAGTTGTTGCGTTGCGAAAAGTTCGGCGAGAGCTTTTTCGGGCTCGAGAGCTTTGTAGTTCTTAATAAATAAGGTAATAAAGTCACTTTGGCTGTTTGCGGCAGCACTGGTCGCCTGTTCGACGGCCTTGCGGAAGTTTTCGTCGGTCTCCTCTTTGTGGTCAGCGAGTGCTTTGATGACATCGGGCACGCTAACTTCCAGGATGACATTCATGCCGCCTTTGAGGTCGAGACCTAAACCGATGCCCATTTCGCGGCATTCTTTCAGCGTCCAGACGTTGCAGTAAACCTTGTTGTTAAGCAAGGAGTCCAGATAGCGGTCGGCAGCGTTCTGCCCTTCGGTCTGTGCGATTTTTTCTGCTTTGCTTTCGAAGTGATTGGTCACAACGGAGAAGCTCAGGTAGAAGATGCATACCAGAGTCAGCAGGACCGCGAAAACCTTTACAAATCCTTTGTTTTGCATTGTTAGAAATTATTTAGTTTGTGTTTATATATGTTATTTTTATGCCATTATAGCGTGCAAAGATATATCTTTTTCCTTAAAAAGGAGTGTAAATGCAGGTTTTTTTATGTAAAAACGACGGTTTACCGTATTTTTTTGTTTAAACGGATTGCAAGGGGGTAGTGGTCGGAGGTGTAAATGGTGTGGTCTATGCGGCATGAGGTGCATGTCCAGTCGTTGGTGAAGAAGAGGTGGTCGATGCGTACGGGGAAGGAGCGTCGTGTGTAGGTGAATCCTGGTCCTGTGCCTGCTTGTCGGTAGGCGGAGGTGAGCCGTTGTGCCAGTTGTTGGTAGGCATAGGAGATGGGTGTGTCGTTGAAGTCTCCGCAGACGATGATGGAGTGGTGTTTGTTGCGGTCGATGATGGTGCAGATGCTGTCGGTTTGTGCGCCTCGGTAGTTTGCGGCTTTACTGAGTTTGTCGATGAGTATGCGTGTGCTGCTTTTGATGGCTTGTTGGTTTGGGTCGGTGATGGTGTGTGTGTATTCTTCTTTGTCTTTGTCGCTGAGGTGGTTGCTTTCCAGATGGTTGTTGATGACGAGCAGGCTGTCTCCGTGGTAGTTAATCCAGCATGCGACGCTGTGGTTCTTGCGTGTGGGGTAGTCGATGTGTATGGCGTCGCTCAGGAAGGGGTGTTTCGACAGTATGGCTATGGAGTGGTCTTGCCGCACTTGGTAGTCTGTGGAGTCGAGCCATTTGCGGTTTATGTTGAAGAATTGTCGGGAGATTTCCTGGATGCAGACGATGTCGGCATTGGTTGTTTTGAGGTATTGCAGGAGTGTTTGTGTGCTTTCTTCTTTGGATTTTGGGTAGTTTGCGTTGTAGGTGATGATGTTGAGTGTGGTGCTGTCGGCAGCGGGGTTGTTGGTGTTGTTTTGCAGGTGTAGTGGTGTGTAGTCGAGGATGTGTCCGCCGACGAGAATCATTCCTGCTATGGGGACCCATGTGAGGCGTGCTTTGAAGAGGAGCCAGAAGAGCAGGAAGATTATGTTTGCGATGAGGAAGACGGGGAAGGCGAGTGTGAGCAGGGAGAGGCGTGGCAGGTGTTCGGGTGAGATGTATGTGAGTGCCACGCTCAGCCATAGCAGGAGTATGGTGCAGAGGTTGGCTCCGAGGAATATGCCGGTGGCGAGTTTCTTCAGCATGGTTATTTTCGTGTGATGTCGAAGAGTCGTTTTTTTTCTTCGGGTGTGAGTCCGTCGTAGCCGTTTTTCTTTACTTTGTCGAGTATGCGGTTGAGTTCTTCTTCGTCTTGTTTTTTCTGTTGGCGGTAGGCTGCTTCTTGGTTGTATCGTCCGCCGTATCGGATGTCGATGTGTGGTTCTTTCTTTTTGAACATGGAGGTGAATCGGTTGCGGAAGTTGTTCCATGTGTTGTTGTGTGAGCCGTAGTTTCCGTATCCGCCTCTGTTGTATCCGTTTCCTCCGCCGTTGCGCCAGTAGAGCAGGAGCAGCAGGCCTACGAGCATGCCGCCCAGGTGTGCCATGTGTGCCACGCCGTCGCCTTTCTGCGAGAGGGCGGAGAGGAGTTCGATGACGGCGTAGCCGACGACGAAGTATTTGGCTTTGATGGGGACGGGGATGGGGAAGACGAACATGCGTTCGTTGGGGAATGTCATGCCGAAGGCGAGTAGTATGCCATAGACGGCACCTGATGCTCCGACGGTGTTCCATCGGTTGAGGTATTCTGCCATTGGTGTGACGGTGCCGGAGATTACGATTTGTTCGTATCCGGCGAGCCCGAGGTACCAGTATTCTGCCAGTTGTACGAGTTCTTGCATGAGGCCTGCGCCGAGTCCGCAAACGATGTAGTAGATGAGGAAGCGTCGGGGGCCCATGGTTTGCTCCATGATGCGTCCGAACATCCATACGGCGAACATGTTGAAGAAGAGGTGTTGCCAGCCGGCGTGCATGAACATGTAGGTGAAGAGTTGCCAGGGGCGGAAGTTGTCGGCCATGAAGAAGTGCAGGCCGAAGATGTCGTTGAGGTCGATGCCGTGCGAGCGGAAGGCTATGCTTGCAAAGAAACACAGCACGTTGATGATGAGCAGGTTTTTGGTTATGGTTGGTATTGTGTTCATGATTTATAGCCGTTTGGGGTTTCTATTTGCGTGCAAAGGTACGAAAAACGGGCATAAAAATGCGGCAGAATGGTGTTTATCTGTGTTTTTTAATCATTTATTGTATTTTTTTATGAAAATACTTTGTTGTTATGCCAACTTTACATAAATTTGTCATGCAAACGTTGCAAACAGTGAAATTAAAATATCCTAATTACAAACAACTTAACGATTAACTTATGAACAAGACTGAATTGGTTGCCAAGATCGCTGAGGGCGCTGGCATGAGCAAGGTTGATGCAAAGAAGGCATTGGAGGCTACTTTGGACGCTATCACAGCGGCTGTAAAGGCTGGTGACAAGGTGGCTTTGGTAGGTTTCGGCACATTCTCTGTAAAGGAACAGGGTGAACGCAAGGGTATCAATCCTGCTACTAAGGCGGCTATCACCATTCCTGCTAAGAAGGTGGTGAAGTTCAAGGCTGGCTCTGAGTTGGCTCTCTAAAAAACCGACTTATACAGATTCTGCCTCTCCCCGTGCGTGGGGGGGAGGCTTTTTTTGTCCCCTTCCGTCTTTGCGGAAGGGGCTTTTTGTTGCCGTCCCGCCGGTTGTGCAAAAAACAGGTTAACCTTTCTGCCGCGAATGCTTAACCATTATGGCCGTAATGCTTAACCTTTCTGCCCATAAAGGTTAACCTTTTCTCCACACGCGTGCGGGCGTGCATGGATATATATAAGGTGTAGTAAAAAAAGTTGCCTTTTTCGATGAAAAAATCGGGTGTTGGGGTTGACAAAAAGGGGTGTTGGCGGTATATAATAGCAGAAGCGCTTCCGAGAAACAAACCTTATTACTTAATCTTAAAAATCTACAGACAATGATTAACTACAGTATTGCAATCATGAGTTCAAAACCCGGCACACGCAAGGCCGACATCCAGGAAACCAAGGCCTATGGCATGGCACAGGCGAGCGAGGTGCTCGACATCAACAAGTTTGCCGAACACATTGCCGCCCACGGCAGCGTATATGGAAAAGGCGACATCGTGGGCCTTCTCACCATCGCCTTCGGCTGTCTGCGCGAACTCATGCTCGAGGGCAAACGCGTACGCCTCGGCGACATGGGCGACTTCCAGCCCCGACTCAAGACCATCGGTGCCAAGACAACCGAAGAATTCAGCCCTGCCTACATCAAAGACGTACACGTCAGGTGGACTCCGGGCAAGTCCTTCAGAAACCTTCGCAGCGAGGCAACCTTCCAACTCGTGCCCAGCCGCAAGGCACAGGGCGAGGCCATCGAGACCGTCAAGAACACCGACACCATCCAGGGGCTCGAGTAACCGCCAGGCATAACACCGGAAACCGACCCGAATGAGTA
Source organism: Bacteroidaceae bacterium (assembly GCA_017461345.1). GTDB lineage: Bacteria > Bacteroidota > Bacteroidia > Bacteroidales > Bacteroidaceae > Physcousia. The sequence goes on from JAFTYP010000011.1 coordinate 87,061, forward strand.
TGCTTGCTCGTGGACTGAGAAACTGCAACCCGCTGAACATACGGCGGGTTGCAGGCACAAAATGGAAAGGACAATCGACACTGCAGACCGACGCCTCGTTCGTCTGCTTCAATGCGATGGAATGGGGCATACGTGCCGCCTTCTGCATCCTCCGCACCTACGCCCGCAGATACCAATGCCTTAGCCCGGCAGACATCGTAGGACGCTGGGCACCGCCACACCAGAACGACACCGACGCCTACATCCGCAACGTCTGCACATGGACAGGCTTCGGCGGCCGCCAACACCTCACAGAGGCCGACTGGCCACGACTCGTGCAGGCAATGGCACGCCAGGAATCAGGCACAACCCTTTCCGAAGAGATCATCAACAAAGGCTTCAAACTTTACAAAAACCAACCATGAAAAAGAACAACATTGCAGAACTCATAGTGAAAATGATAGTGGCAGCACTCACAGCCTTCCTCACCGCGCTGGGAACAACCTCGTGCATGGGGCGCTGACCTGCTGCCGAATACAAAAAGGGGCTGCGCCAAACCGGCGCAGCCCCTTGTCGTTGTAGAAATGGAACCAGTCCAAAATTATCAATTAAAAGGAGCATTTTCCCCTTATAGGACAACCCCGTGAGTCAACCTCGCCAGGCCTGTACCGTTGTCAGAAAAGGCGATAGGAGACGCCCACCGAGATGTTCGGATAGACCTTGAACTTGGAGATGGTGTTTATGGTCCTGCCCACCTTGCCGGGTGTGTCGTGAAGGTCGTGCACAACGTCAACATGGTCAAGCCGTTGGCCTACGTATTTGTATTCCAAATCTTCCTCAAACCAGCGCACTATCTCGCCATAGTAGTTGCCGTCGATGTCGAATCCCATGCCACTCAGGTAACGGCCGTCCTCGTCGAAGCAGATGTCGCCGTCGTCGAACTTATAGACATTGTCCACATAAACACTTGGCGAACCACAAAGGAACATCACGCCGGCATCGACATTCAGGCGCCACCTCTTGTCTTCCGACAGAGAAGTGTTATAGCCGAAACCCACATAGGGGCGCACCTTGTTTACCACCATCTCTGCCTTGGCCGAGGCATCCTCGCCGGGGACCATCAAGGCCATATTGCCATCCGCGAACCTGCCGAGGCAGAAGCCTGCAAGACCATGCTTGTAGAACGGGTCGTCCTTCTCCTTGCCCACACGGTGAAGATAACTGCCATTGATGCCATATTCGGGATAGTTCCTGTAGATGTTGTTGTATGCGTTGACGCCTTCCAGCATGAGAGCCTCTTTCTCCAGATTCTCGGCGTAGCCCACCGTGGACGGACCGACAAAGAAACCGGCAGTGAAACTCCAATGCTTGTTGTTCCTGAAGGGCAGAACATCTATCATGAACTTGAACTGATGCAGGTTGGGTTTAAGTGCCATGGTGACATAATCCTTCCGCTCCACCTTGCTGAACTTGTCGAACAAAGCCTTGTATTCGGCAAAAGATTCGCTGTTCATGTCAATGCCGTACTCCTCAAACTTCTCCTCTATCCTGTCTATTTTATCGATGAGATTGCCGATGCCGCCTTTGCTTGTCTCGACAGTGAAGTTGGCATTCAGGCTGATACGCGGCATGTAGTTGTAGCCGGCACGCAGGCGGACATAATTGCCTACAGGCACAGCAACGTCGATACCCAAGCCTGTAGTCCCCACATTCACACCCACATCCATATGACTGAGGATGTTTCTTTCGTTCAGAAAAGAACACAATGACTGCTTCTCGCCGACCACGTCTTGCGCCAGGATAGCGGTAGTAAACAACATCGCCAAGAGAAACATGCTCGTTCTTTTCATCTCTGCAGACAGATATATTATATATAATAATGTATAAGGTTGCCTTCGGCGTCCTATTTTATGGAAGCAGAATAGAGACTTTTATCTCCTTACGACTTTCTTTCCGCCAACGATGTATAAACCGGCAGGCAGCCCTTCTGCGTTGTTGGTTGTGCGGAGCCGTGTGCCGTCAAGCGAATAAACGCCGCAACGCTGCTCGACGTCGGTCTTCTCGGAAGGCAGACTCCCGATGGCTGTCGGGTCTGAAGTCAGGAATACTTGCTGCGGCGTGTTTGCATCGGCTTTGAAATAACAGGTGTTGGCCGGTACGCAAATGGCAGGAACCTGTTCGTAGAGAGTATAATCGTTGACCATAATCTCCTGAAGACATTCGGGAGCATTGTCGCTCAGAACAAGTTTGCCATCGGCAACGGTAAGTATTCGCATCGTGCCGGCATCGAACTTCGTATATGCATCTACCGACTCTTGCGGTCGCTTGCCATTACAGAAATAGACACCGCAAAGCAGATTGTCCGTTACTTGTGCAGTCGTTGTCAGGAGCGGCTCAATACGATTGTCCGCAACATTGGCAGATGCACACTCAATAATGACAGGGGTTGCGGCCGGAACATCACCCTCAATCTCCTGCATGAGTGCCAAATCTCCCTCCACATCACTAATGTAATAGACACGCATTCCCGCCGAAACGGTCCTGAAAGGGAAACCGGCATAGAAGGCCTGGTAATACTTGCCGTTGAAGGCAACAGTAGGACTGATGCCAATATAGTTGGTTGCGTGGGTCGCTTCAATTTTGTCAACAACCCACCTGCGATACTTGGCTGTTCCGCTTGTGCCTAACTTCCCTTGATCCGAGGTGTTGGATCTGTCATCAGAAAGGAATTTGGTTACTCCACTTCTGCTGGCCGAAACCTCGTAAGTCCCATCGGATTTCTTGGTTACATTCACATAGTAACCGGTAAGATCGTAGACACCGGTTCCCTGTGACTTAAGGTCAAAACCTCCAGGAAAGAGTTCCTCAATATATATAACACTGGCAGGAGACTTTGCTGCTTTTGCTGCATCCTTCCATAACTGGATGCCCTGAAAGTCTTCCTTGTCGTGAGTGATGTCGTAGTAATCTTTGTTGTCGGTAACGTAGATGTAGCGTTCCGTAGTCAGGTTGCGGACTCTATAGTATCCCTTACCTACATAGCCGGTACCGTTGCTCTGTGCGTATGTCATGCCAGAACAACACAAAATAAATAAAAGAATGCTGTGGAGTCTATTCATATTCTAAATATATCCTCCGCCATATTGCACGCGACAATACGGCGGAGGGGATATCGTTTGATTACAGAATGTCAATTATTATTCTGCGATACAAATCGTAACACGATTGAGATCGTTCTGTTCGTAAGGCTGAACAGTGTCGCCCTTGCTGTCCATACAAATGCGAAGATGAGAGATACCATATTTGCAGGTGAGCAGTTTTGCAATAGCCTCTGCACGCTTCTGTGCATAGCCGGCATTGATCTTTGCATTGCCGATTCCTTTGTCTGCATAGCCAGTGACAGAAACTCTTGCATCAGGATACTTATTGAGATATTCTACAACATCTTCTATCTTGACCATTTCTGTCCGGCTAATCTTAGAACTACGGATTGCAAAGAAGATGTCACGACGCAAAGGCTCACGTGGCTGTGCCTCAGGTTTGTTGTGGTTTGTAACAACATCAACTATGGTTTCTTTGTCTGCAGGCTTTTCGTCTGCTTTCACAACAACATCCTTTATTACGGGAGCAACAGGAACCTTTTTGCTTACCTTGCCTAATTTAACCTTTACTCCTGCCAAAGCATTGAAATACCAGTCGGCATTGCCTGCTCTCTTCGAATTGTAGTGGTCGGATGTGGCATTGCAGTTTACTTCAAGGCCCAAGGCAACACGACGACTAACATTGAAGTCAACGTAAGCACCGAATTTGCCTACAAAACGTGCCTTTGCATCATTCCACAAAACACCCATCTGATGTGCAGGGTCCTGCATTGCATTCGTGAGAATCTTACTCTTAAGGCTTGCTGCTTCGTCGTTGTTCCAACCGATGTTAGCACCTATTCCGGCCAATAAACCAAAATTGCATACACGGTTTGCATTATAGCCAAGAATCCAATTAGCCAAATCACAAGTGACGTCAACAGTTGGAGCAATGTAATTATACTTCCATGTCTCGTCGCCATAACCTAAGTAATCAAGATTTGTACCGCCTTTGCTTTGCCAAGCATTAACGGCAAGGCGTAAGCCCCATACGGGGGTGAAATTGTATCCGCCCGCTATTTGTGCATTGCCGGAAATAAGGTCACAAAAGTCAACCTCTCCCAGAGTGTATTGTCCGCCGACTTGTCCTTGTACATACCAATGAGGAACAAATACCTCACGAGTCTCTTCTGCAGTTTGTGACTGCTGCGCGGATGCATTGAGGCATCCGGCAAGCAGCACAGCAGACATTATTATATTCTTGAGTTTCATAATTGTAATCTCTTTAGTTTGAAAGGTCGTTACTATTTGATGGTAACATAATACTTCTTGGTGGAAATGTTTCCTTCGAAGTCAAGAACAGAGTATGCAATCTCGTAGGTATAGCCAGATACCATGTTGCTTACATCAATCTTACGTACAGTACCGTCAATTACAGTGTTCAACTTTTCTGTACCATTGATGGCTTGAAGGCGGGCTTTGCAATCAGCATTGCCATTCTGGGCACTTTCATTACCCTTGAATACATTTGTTACAGCAACGTGTTTTCTTGCCAAGGGAACAATGAGTTCCATGTTCTTTGTTGTGGGATAGATAGCCAAACCATCGGCAGAGAGTACTGTAGGATAGTTCTTGCTGCTGCTCAAATACTTGAAGCCCTTGTTATTGTTGCTTGCAACCATAAACGGACCAAAGCGGCGGTTGATGGAGTTGAAGAAGTCAACAACATTTTTGTTAAGCATATCCAAGTATTTTCTAAGGTAGTTGTCAACGCCATTGTCAATCCAATCAGTGATTGTGCCTTGGTAATCATTAATATTCTTCAGTATGTCGTTAAGTTCGGTAACGATGTCGTTGATGGTCCCGCCTTGACGTTCAATCAGGTCGCGAAGGTCGTTGGAGATCTCAACTGCGATGGGGAGCCTGAGTGAGCCACCATTGCCGGCAACGTCGCGAAGGATGAGTCTGTCGGTGCAGTCGCTGGTGTTGATAGATGTTCCATTAACGTTGGCAATGGTATAATCGCCGTCTGTTGTTGTCATGGTGAGTTGGTTGCCGGAAACTGTTACAGAAACACTTTCTTCTGCCAATATGATGCTTGCGTAAGCGGCAACGACGTCGTCTTCAACACCTCTGGCGGGAACAACGAGTGTAACTGTCATGCCATTCACAATGTCGCCGCCGATTACGACTGCGGCTCTTGAGAGTGTAACATTATCTTCGTCGTAGGTGACTTCTGCAGGAATTGATACGGCGGTGCCATCTGCTGTTAGGTTCTTGTTGAACTTAACGTCGAAGGCACCTGCACCGGGAACTTCCAATTGATAGCCAATGCCGTTCAGTACGATGTGTGATACTCTTGCCTCGAATTTGCTGATGAGTTCTGAGGCTTCGCCAAGATATGTCAGTTCGTCGATCTGGAAATGACCGATGAAGTCTTGCATGCCATCGACGTTGATAACTTCATTAAGAATAACGTCAACCTGCTCTTTCAGTGTGTTAGAGAATTGGTTCAGCAGGCTGTCTGCAAATTCGTAGCCGGGCATTGTTACGTAGTTGAAGTCTTTGCCCCATTTCAGGTTAAGCGGGTTCAGGAATGTTGCAGCCAGATTGTATTGAGAGTAAACAGAGTGTTCTGTTTCTGTTCCGTCGGCATCGGTTGTGGTGTAGGTGCACTTAAGGCCGCTCTTGTCAACCTTCAGTTCGCGGATTACGCTATAAACGTCTGTTGCCAATTCGCTGAGATTGATTTTGCCGGCATCGAAGTCTTCAGCCAGGTTGCCAAACTGTTCCTTTGTTTCTTTGAGCAATTCGGAGAAGTTCTCTTTGTTGATGTTAAGGCCACCATTCTCTGTCATAACGGTTTGGGGTGTTACACTTGCTTGTGCCACGTAAAAACCATTGTTTGCACGTGTCCATCCGCTTTGCAGTTTTTCTTCACATTTCTTGATGGGAGAAAGTTTGATGGGCGATTCTTCGTCCAGAGTGTTAACGATGCTCAGGTTCAAACCTGTGAGGTCTGCAGAGTTGGGGTTGATGGTAACGTATACCTTACCGGCGTTGCCTCCTTCGTTCAGGAGGGGGAGATTGGCGGGTGCTTCGAACACTTCGAGACCTCCGAGCATTTCCATGTCTTTGTCTGTGAGTACTTCTGATTTGCGAACGTAGTTTGCGTCGTCGGAAGTGGGGAATTCTACGTCGCTGGCAGGAAGGCCATAGAATGCAACGAGGCTTGTTGACATGATGTCTGTGCCGGGAATGCTGAGAGAGCCAAACAGAGGATTGTATGTGCCCTGGATGAGAATGCTGGTCACTTGCTTGCTCAGATATTCTTGAATTGCTTCTACGTCGCCGACGAGGCGTTCTATTTGTGTGATGAGTTCGGCGAGTGTTTCTTCTGCCTTTTGAATGCGGTTCTGCAAATCAGTAACATCTGTCTTCAGTGCTTCGACGTCTGTTTTGAGTTCGCCGATTGTTGTTTCGTTGGCAGTCACGCGTTCGTCGAGTGCATTGTAGAGTTCCTGCATTTCTGTTCGGATTTGCGTCATTGCATCTTCGAGGTTCTTTTTGCAGGTTTCCTGACAGGCTTGGAACTGCTCTTTCAGTTCTTCGAGGTCTGTAGAGAGTTGGTTGTATTTGTCAGTCAGTTCGCTGACGTTGTTGTTTGTCTCTTTGAGGGCATTCTCGAGAGCAGTGATTCTTTCGGTGTTGCTGTCTGCTTGAGTTTGGAGTTCAGACACGGTGCCCTGCAGAGTTGTTACGCTTTCCTGGAGGTTTTCAATGTTTGTTTCGTTTGTTTCGACGCGTTTGGTGAGGTCTTCGATTTTCTGTGCGTTTTCATCGGCCTTTGCTTGTGCGGCAGCAGCATCTTTCAATGCTTGTTCTGCATTGGCGCTGGCAAGGGTTATTTTGTTCTCAAGTTCTTCGATGCTCTTTTGGATTTTCTCGATTGTTTCGGCATTTTTCTGGATGTCTTCCACGTTTTTCAGAATGTTTTCTGCATTCTCGGCGATTGCCTTTGTGTTGTCTGCTATCTTGCCGTCCAGGTCTTTTATTGCGTTTTCAAGTTCGCCGGCACGTTTTTGCAGTTCTTCGATGGCACCTTTGTTCTTTTCTGCAAGGGTCAGGGCGTCTTGAGCAGTCTTTGTCGCTACTTTGATGTCTTCGATGGCTTTTGCCATTTGTGTTTCGAGGTTGGCCAGTCTGTCGAGCACATCCTGGAACTTGGCGGGGTCGCATTCACATTTTGCTTTCTCGAGTTCTGCTTTCAGGTCGTCGATGGTTTGTGTGATTTTGTCCAGTGCGTCGGCGGTCTGGTTCTGCAGGTCTGTCAACTGGTCGAGTGTGGCCAATGTGCCGATGATTTGGTTGATGTTGACAATCATGGTTGTCAGTGTCTGTACCTTTTCATCGACTTCGCCTTTTGTGTATACGTTTGTGAGGTAGTTGTTGATTCCCTGAATCTGGATATTCAGGTTGTTGATGAGTTCCTGGACGTTGCCCGGGCAGTTGCATGAGTTGATGCTTTCTTTCCACTGTTCCAACTGGGCCTTCCAGGCTTCGAGTTCGCTGAGTTTTCCTTCGAGTTCGCCAATGCGGTTGTTGAGTGCTTCGGCGAGTGTTGTGTTTTCATTGATTAGTTCTGTACGGAGTTCGTTGTACAGGTCTTCGTTTGTGTCCTTACAGGATACGAACGCTCCCATGCTTGCTGCAGCAACCAGCAACATGAAAAGTTTAGTGATTTTGTTTTTCATACTTGTAATATAAAAATTAATTATGTTATTTCTTTGTGGGCATAGTACGCCCCTTTTGGGGGAATGTTAATTGCAAAGATACGATTTAGCGTGTGGAAAAGTGCCTTGTGGCGGTGGGCGGTTAAAGAATTTTAACATTTTGCCCTGTGTGTTTAATAAAATTAACACGCAATGGTGGTTCTTTTGGTTTGGTTAGGGCCAAATGTTTTTATTCTGCGTGGTGTGTGTGGCAGTTCCAGAAAAGTTTGATGAGCAGTATGCTCAGCAGGCCGGAGAGCAGCATTACGATTTGTGTGGCAGTGTTTCCGCCGAACATTTCGGCATAGGAGAGGTCGGCCATCTCTTCTCCGATGGTGCAGAGTTGCAGTGCCACGATGCTGTTGTTGAGTATGTGGAGCAGTGATGGCAGGATGATGTTGCCGGTTTTGTAGCGTATGATGCCGAACATGATGCCGAGTGGCAGTGCATAGAGCCCTTGTGCGAAGTTGAGGTGTACGATGCTGAAGGCCAGTGCGGAGATGGTGATTGCTGTCCAGGGATGGGCTTTGCGTCGCAGCATTTCGCCTTCGATGGCTTCGCGGAAGAGGAGTTCTTCGGTGATAGGGCCGACGATGGCGAGCGCGAGCAGTCCCCAGATGCTTTTCGACATGGCCATCGACATTTGCATCATGGAGTCGGGCAGGGCGATGTTTTCGGTCATGATGGAGAGGCAGAAGCCTCCGAGTATGCCTCCGGCTATGGCGAGCAGGCCTGTCTGCCACCGTATGGCGCCGAAGTCGCTTGCCTTGATGGGGCGGATATATCGCAGTGGGCGGTAGCATATCAGTATGGCAATGATGTTTGTCGCCATTATGGTGAGCGAGAACATCGGGACGGGCATCAGTTCGAGGAGCGGAAGGTCGGCTGTCTCGCCGCTGAGGAATTTTTGCAGGGCTGTGCCGAAGTCGGGGGAGACGAATGTGCCGATGCCGAATGCCACGGCGGGGATGAGTGCTTGTGCTAGCAGAAAGACCAGCAGGGAGAGTAGTGCAGGTGTGATTTTGCGCCAATTCATCGTGAGTTTTCGCTTTTTCTTGTTTTAGAAAGGCTGTGGTTTCCTCGTCGGAAAGGTTAACCATTATTGCCAATTAGGTTAACCATTATGGGCGGAATGCTTAACCATTATTGCCGGAAAGGTTAACCTGTTTTTGTAGAGTGTATGTGGGGGTGTGGTTGCAGGCAATGGCGAGCCTTTTGTTTTATTTCTTCTTGGACTGTTCGGCAGCCTTTTGGGCGTCCTCGAGGTCTTGTCGGCGTATGGCTTCGTCGAGCAGTTCTTCGAAGGTCTTTACGCGCAGAAGTTCCTCATATTCAGCCAGTACCTTGCGGTCGCGGGCGTGCTTTTTGTCGCGTTTGCGGTCCTTCACGGCAAAGGGGTGCATGATTTTGTCGGTCACTTTGCCTCCGATGATGTCGCTCACGGACTTGGTGCCGATGCGCGATTTGCGTTCATTCTCTATCGTCTGCCGTATGGCTTCGTTGACACGCAGCATGGTGTCGGTGCGAACTTCCACTTCTCGCAGGGTGTCCGTCAGCACCGTGTCGTTCGCCATCGTCAGAGGCCTGTTTGCTGTTGCCAAACCGGAAAAGGCAAAGGAGAACAGCGCGGAGAACAACAATATGAATATACGTGTCATGCGTTTCAGAGTCTTTTTCGCCACAAAAGTAGATTTTTTTTTGTGAATGACAAAAGAAATCCCGAAATTTGGCGCTCAAAAATACCAAATAATACATTTATAAAACAAACAAAATGAAAAGGACAACACTATTTCTTCTGGTTCTCTGTGCCGTTTTGGGCGGCAAGGCAACCGATTATACGAAGTACGTCAACCCCTTCATCGGGACACAGACCGACGACACCGGCGCACTGAGCGGAAGCACATTCCCAGGCCCCACAATGCCACAAGGCATGGTGCAACTCGCACCCGAAACGGAACAGTACGTCACATGGGACCCCTGCTGCGGCTACGACTACAACCGCGACTCCATCTTCGGCTTCACACACACACACCTCAGCGGCACAGGTTGCACCGATCTCATCGACATCTCACTCATGCCAACCACAAAGAAGGTCACTCCACAGATGCTCAGCAAAGGCATCTTCGCCCTGCCATACAGCCACGACAGAGAAGCCGCAACAGCCGGCTACTACATGGTGGACCTCCTGGGCGGCGAAGACATCCGGGTGGAACTCTCTGCCACCGTACATGCAGGCATACACCGATACACCTTCCCCGAAGGCAAAGACCAGACCGTCATCCTCGACCTCGACCGCATGACCTACCGCGGCGATGCCTACTACACCGGACGCCGGGCATACCAAATCATACAGAGCCAAATCAGAGTGATTGACGAAAAGACCATCGAAGGCTTCCGCGTACTCACCGGATGGGCAAAACTTCGCAAAGTATATTTCCGTGCCGAATTCTCACGCCCCATAGCAAACCGCATCATGATGGACGGCAGTCGCAGCGTAGGCAAAAGCGACGTCATCAACGGACGCACACTCCGCGCAGCACTCTCCTTCGACGCAGCCCAGGGCAAAGACCTCATGGTCAAAGTAGCCATCTCGGCTGTCGACAACGACGGCGCACGCAAAAACATGAAGGCAGAAGCACAGTCGTGGGACTTTGGCTATTATACCAAGGCCGCACACGACGCCTGGGAGAAAGAACTCGCCACCATCGACATCGAAGGCACCGACGACCAAAAAACCATCTTCTACACAGGCCTCTACCACGTCCTCATGCAACCCAATACAATGAGCGATGTTGACGGACGATACATGGACACCAACTTCGAGATAAAGCAAATGCCCGCAGGACAGGCATACCATAGCACATTCAGCCTCTGGGACACCTTCCGCGCAGCACACCCCCTCTACACACTCCTCTATCCCGAAGTGGCAGCACAATTCGTCCGCGACATGATACTCCATCACGACACCTACGGATACCTCCCCATCTGGGATCTCTGGGGACAAGACAACTACTGCATGATAGGCAACCACGCCATCCCTGTCCTGGCCGACGCCATCCTCTCCGAACTGCCCGGCATCGATGTGGAACGCGCATACAAGGCAATGGTGGAAAGCAGCACACGCACACACCTCAACAGCCCCTTCGAAATATGGGAAGAATACGGCTACATGCCACAGAACAAACAGAATGTCAGCGTATCCATCACCATGGAACAAGCCTTCGACGATTGGTGCGTGGCAGCAGTAGCAAAGAAACTCGGCAAGACAGAAGACTACGAACGCTTCATCAAACGCAGCGAATTCTACCGCAATCTCTTTAATCCGGCAACAGGATTCTTCCAGCCAAAAGACGACAAAGGCAACTGGATAGAACCCTTCGACCCACTCAGTTACGAGAATCCCTGCTTCGTGGAAGGCAACGCATGGCAGTACATGTGGTTCGTTCCGCATAACCCTCAAGGACTTATCGACCTCTTCGGCGGCGTGAAACCCTTCATAAAGAAACTCAACGAGAACTTCACACTGACCGAAACCAGCGGCGAAATAAACGGCAATGCCAGCGCATTCATCGGACAATATGCCCACGGAAACGAACCCAGCCACCACACTGTTTACCTCTACAACTTTGCAGGTCAGCCATGGCGCACGCAGGAATTGGTGGAACAGGTGCGCAGTTCGTTCTACAACCCCACACCATGCGGCTACGCAGGCAACGACGACTGCGGCCAGATGTCAGCCTGGTACATCTTCTCTTCACTGGGCTTCTACCCCTTCAACGCAGGTTCGGCCGAGTACGTCATTGGCACACCTCTCTTCCAGAAAGCAGTATTGCACATGCCCAACGGTAAGGATTTGGTCATCAACGCACCCCGAAAGTCCGACAAAGCCATTTATGTCAAGAGCGTTAAACTCAATGGTAAGAAGATAACCGACTGGAAACTCACCCATCAACAACTGATGGAAGGCGGCACACTCGACTTCACAATGAGCGCAAAGAAATAAGTAAACAAGGAAAAGGCCCCTTCTCGTCATGGGAAGGGGCCTTTTCTTTTGCTGTTTATAGCGTGCCTTGTTTGAGTTTTTCTACAAACTCGTCCACGCGTTGCAACTCGCGGGGGATGTCAATCTGTTGCGGACAATGGCTCACACACTCGCGGCATTGGATGCAATGGTTTGCCTGACGGAGTTTTGGAACACTGCGGTCGTAGCCGACAAGGAAGGCGCGACGAGCCTTCTGGTAGTCCTCTGCCTGCTGACTTTCCGGCACATTTCCCGTGTTCACGCATTTATTATAGTGCACAAAGATGGCGGGAATGTCAAGGCCATAAGGGCAAGGCATGCAGTATTTGCAGTCGTTGCAGTCGATGGTAGGATAGCTCTTGATGAGTGTTGCAGTTTTGCCTTCGAGCCATTGCTGTTCCTCTTCGGTGAGAGGCTCGAGCGGCGAGTAGGTGCGAACATTGTCTTCCAGGTGTTCCATGTATGTCATTCCGCTGAGAACGGTAAGCACTTCGGGCTTTGAACCGATGTAGCGGAATGCCCAGGAGGCAACGCTGTTTTCGGGTTTGCGCTGTTTGAAGAGTGAGACAACATGGTCGGGCACTTTGGAGAGGCGTCCGCCGAGCAGTGGTTCCATGATGACTACGGGGATGTTACGCTTGGCGAGTTCTTCGTAAAGGTATTTTCCTGAGCGGCCGTTGTCTTCGTGTTCCCATTCTACGTAGTTGGCTTGTATCTGAACAAAATCCCAATGATACTTGTCTTGGTTGGCCAATGCCCAGTCAAAGACTGCGACGTTGCCATGGAATGAGAAACCGAGGTTGCGGATTCGGCCTGCTTCGCGCTGCTCCATGAGCCAGTCGAGGAGTCCGTTGTCAAGGTAGCGTTGGTGGACGGGGCCCATGCCTCCGCCTCCGATGCTGTGCAGGAGGAGGTAATCAACGTAGTCTGTCTTGAGGTATTGCAGGCTGCGTTCGAACATTGCCTTGCCTTCTTCGAGGCTATATTGTGTGGGTGAGAAGTTGGAGAGTTTAGTGGCGATGAAGTAGTCGCTGCGTTTGTATCCGCTTGCTTCGAGTGCTATGCCGAGGCTTTCTTCGCTTTTTCCGCGGCAGTAGGCTGGTGATGTGTCGAAGTAGTTGACGCCGTGGTCGAGTGCGAACTTGCAGAGTCGGTTGACTTGTTCTTGGTCTATGACGTCTTGTCCGTTGTTGTCTTTTTTGTTTGGCAGTCGCATCCATCCGTATCCGAGCAGGCTTACTTTGTCGCCTTGTTTGGGGTTGGTGCGATAAGTCATTTTGTCTGTGGGTATGGGGCTGGTGTGGTGTCCCATATAGTCTATTTCGCTGTTTTCTTTGCTTCCTTTTATTCCGCAGGATGCCAGTGCTGTTGTGGCTGCTGCTGTGCCTGAGGCTTTGAGGAAGTCTCTTCTTGTGATATCTTTCATAGTGTGTGTCTGTGTTGGTTGTCGTTAGGTCAGATTTCTTTGTGTACTTCGTGTCCTTCTACGTGTATTGCGCTGATGGGGTTTGAGGGACAGAGGTTTTCGCAGGCTCCGCAGCCGATGCACTTTTCTTCGTTGACGACGGGTATGAGGAGGACTTTGTTGCGTGGTATTTCTTTGTTGTCTGCGTCGAGCCAGCGTCGTCCGTCTCGGTGTACGCCGGCTTGGAGGGGTACCATTTGTATGGCTCCTGCGGGACATTTGCGTGCGCAGAGTCCGCATGGTTTGCCGTCTTTGACGGGTACGCAGAGGTTGCGTGTCCATACGGCATGTCCGACTTGTATGGCTGTTCGTTCTTCGACGGTGACGGGTTGTATGGCGGATGTGGGGCAGACTTCCGAGCATCGTGTGCATTCGGGGCGGCAGTATCCGCGTTCGAAACTTACTTCGGGTTGCATGAAGTGGTCGAGGCTGTTGCTGGGGCGGAGTACGTCGTTGGGGCATGCGTTGATGCAGAGTTGGCAGGCTGTGCAGTGTGTGCGCATGTGTCGGATGGAGAGTGAGCCCGGTGGTGTGATGGGTTTTTCTCGTTGTGGTTTTTCTTTTTTGATAATGTCTGCCAGTCCGCCGTCGGTTGTTTTGGGTTCTATTTTCTTTTGTGCTTTGGCGAGTGCTGTGCCGGCGAGTAGTGCTACGCCGGTGAAGACGGCGCGTCGTCCGGTGTCAGGTGTTGTTTTTTCTTCTTTTTCGGCGGGCTTGTTGTTTTGTTTTGTCTGCTGTGGTGTTGGGCCGAAGTGCATGGCGTCGAAGGTGCATTGTTCTTGGCAGTTACCGCAGGCTACGCATCGTGAGTAGTCGATGGTGAGTGTATTGATGTCTATGCAGGCTGCTTTGCAGTTGCGTTCGCATTTGCGGCAGTTTTTGCACTTGTCGGCGTCGATGTTCATCTTGAGGTATGAGTGTTTGCTGATGAGGCCGAGCAGTGTGCCGACGGGGCATATGGTGTTGCACCATGTGCGTCCGCCTTTCCATGCGAGTATGGCGATGATGGTCCATGTGAGGAGTGCTACGGCGAGGGCTGCGATGCTCTTGAGCCAGACGTCAACCTCGTAGAAGGCGTAACTGCCGTAGTGTTCGGCGATGGCTGCAAGGCCGTTGTTGGCGAGTTTGTAGAGGGGTGCCACAGTGGCTGCGACGATGCGGCCGTAGGCGCTGTAGGGGAAGATGAGTCCGGCTATCCATGCTATGTTGAGGACAAGGGTGGCGCAAGCCAGCACGAGTATTGTGTAGCGCAGAGTGTTCTTTGCCGGCGAGTAGTTGTATTTGTTCTTTTTCTTGCGCAGCCATGCGATGGCGTCCTGCATGACGCCCAGCGGACAGATGACGGAGCAGTAGATGCGCCCCATCAGCAGGGTGAGTGTCACGACGAAGAGCAGTGCTCCTACGTTCAGCGCCAGCAGTGCCGGCACAAACTGCATTTTCGCCATCCATCCCAGATAGGCATGTGCCGTTCCGGTGAAGTCGACCAGGAGCCATGTGATGAGCACCCAGAAGACGATGGCCAGTGTCAAGCGGATTTTCTTTAACATAATTGAAAGGGTTTAATAAATATAAATTTCTCGGACAAAGATATGAAAAAGATGTGAAACGAACATTCTTTTTATCAAAAAGTTGCAAAAAAAATCATTACACTGTCTGCCGGAAAATGTAATTTTGTGCGGCTCGCTGGCCGGGTGTGCAGATCCGTTCGCACAGATGCCTTGGGGCTGTCCGTCGGGAAAGGTTAACCATTATTGCCAAAAAGGTTGAGGTATTTGCCCATAATGGTTAAGCATTCTGCCCATAATGGTTAACCTGTTTTGCAGGATGCGCCCGCCCTGCGTGCTGATAATGTACGCATAAGGAAAAAAATACCCCTTCAGACGGTACAACATAAGCATTTTTTTCTTACCTTTGCACACAATAATATAAATTCTAAGGATATGGTATCATTTATTGCAGACAAGATTGTGATGGACGGTCTCACATACGACGACGTCCTGTTGGTTCCCGCCTATTCAGAGGTTCTCCCCCGCATGGTTGAACTCAAGACGAAGTTCTCACGAAATATCGAACTGAAGATTCCCTTCGTGACGGCAGCGATGGACACCGTTACCGAAGCGCCCATGGCCATTGCCATTGCTCGCGAAGGTGGCATCGGCGTCATCCATAAGAACATGAGCATTGAGGAACAGGCACGCCAAGTGGCTATTGTCAAGCGCGCTGAGAACGGCATGATATACGACCCCATCACCATAAAGCGCGGCAGCAAAGTGAGCGATGCACTCGAACTCATGGCCGAATACCACATCGGCGGCATACCCGTGGTCGACGACGAACGCCATCTGGTGGGCATAGTCACTAACCGCGACCTCCGTTTCGAACAGAACATCGACCGCCCCGTCGATGAAGTGATGACAAGCAAGAACCTCGTCTCCACACACGTCCAGACAGACCTCGTGGCAGCAGCCAAGATTCTCCAGGAAAACAAGATAGAGAAACTCCCCGTACTGGACGACGACAACAAACTCATCGGCCTGATCACCTACAAAGACATCACAAAGGCAAAAGACAAGCCAATGGCCTGCAAAGACAGCAAAGGCCGCCTGCGCGTGGCAGCCGGCGTAGGTGTGACAGTCGACACCATCGACCGCATCAAAGCACTCGTAGAAGCCGGCGTGGATGCCATCGTTATCGATACGGCACACGGACACAGCAAGTCTGTAATCGAGAAACTCAAAGAAGCAAAACAGATGTTCCCCGAAGTGGACATCGTAGTAGGTAACGTAGCAACAGGCGAAGCCGCACGCATGCTCGTGGAAGCAGGCGCCGACGGCGTGAAAGTAGGCATCGGCCCGGGCAGCATCTGCACCACCCGCGTAGTGGCAGGCGTAGGCGTACCACAACTCAGCGCAGTCTACGACGTAGCCAGCGCCCTCAAAGGAACAGGCGTACCCCTCATTGCCGACGGCGGACTTCGCTACAGCGGCGATGTGGTAAAGGCACTCGCAGCCGGCGGCTACAGCGTCATGATAGGTTCACTGGTGGCAGGCACAGAAGAAAGCCCCGGCGACACCATCATCTACAACGGACGTAAGTTCAAGAGTTATCGTGGCATGGGCTCACTCGAAGCAATGGAATGCGGCAGCAAGGACCGCTACTTCCAGGGCAACGTCAAAGACGCCAAGAAACTCGTGCCCGAAGGCATCGCAGGCCGCGTCCCCTATAAAGGAGGCGTACAGGAAGTCATCTATCAACTCATCGGCGGCCTGCGCAGCGGCATGGGCTATTGTGGCGCAGCAACCATCCAGGAACTCCACAATGCCAAGTTCGTCCGCATCACCAACGCAGGCGTACAGGAAAGCCATCCGCACGATGTCACCATCACCAGCGAAGCACCCAACTACAGCCGCCCACAATAAAGAACATTAACACCACGAGTAATCAGGTAACACCGAATACTCAATAAAGTCATCAACAACATCATTCACCTAAAATGAAGAAGATATTTGCCGGCATAGCATTAACCGTAGTCGCGCTGACCGCTGCCGCACAAGAAGATCCCATCGTAATGCGCATAGGCGGAGTGCCCGTCACCCGCAGCGAATTCGAATACAACTACAACAAGAACAACTCAGAAGGTGTCATCGACAAGAAGAACGTTGAGGAATACGCCGAACTCTTCGTCAACTACAAACTCAAAGTCCTTTCCGCACTCGACAACCGCTTGGACACCCTCACCAGTTACCAAAAAGAATTCCGCACCTATCGCGACCAACTGATACGCCCGCTTCTTGTACCCGAAGGCGCAAAGGAAAAAGAATGCAAAGCCTACTACGACGGCATGTTGGCACGCCTCGAAGGCAAACAACTCCTGCAGCCGGCACATATCCTCATTCGCCTGCCACAAGACGCCACAGAAGAACAGCAGGCAATAGCCAAAGCAAAAATAGACTCCATCCATCAGGCGTTGAAGGACGGAGCCGACTTTGCCGAACTGGCACAAACCGTATCGCAAGACCCAGGCTCGGCTGCTCGTGGCGGAATGCTACCCTGGATCGGCCCCAACCAAGTGGTGAAAGAGTTCGAAGACGTAGCCTATTCGCTCGAAGTGAACGAAGTGAGCGAACCTTTCCTCATGCCCTTCGGCTACGACATCGTCAAGTTGATGGGCAAAAAGGACCTCGAATCGTACGAAGAACTGCATGACATGATCATGAAGTACCTCGAAGGTCAGGGCCTGGAAAACCAACTTGCACAACAAGTTCTCGACTCCATCGCATCACAAAGCAACGGCGAAAAAACCATCGAACAAATCCTCGACGAGAAGACAGAAGAGTTCTGCGCCAAGGATAGCGAGTTGAAGTATCTCGTGCAGGAATATCACGACGGACTGCTCCTTTTCGAAGAATGCAACAGTCGCATTTGGGAACCGGCAGCAAAGGACACACTGGCGCTGACCGCCTACTTCAAGAAAAACAAGAAGAAATATGCATGGGACGAACCACGCTACAGAGGCATGGTGTATTACTGCAAAGATGCAGCCGATGTGAAAGCAGTAAAGAAACTCGTCAAAAAGCAGCCCACAGACAAATGGATGGAAATCATTCGCGAAACATTCAATAAGGACAGCATCATGGTGCGCGTAGAACGTCGCATCTTCAAGAAAGGCGACAACGCCAATGTCGATCGTATGGCGTTAAAAGTAAAGAGTGCCGAACTCAAACCCGTCAAAGGCTTTCCGCATATTGGCGTCTTCGGCAAGGTCCTCAAGAAAGGTCCTGCAGAATGGACAGACGTAAGCAACCAGGTAGTCAGCGACTATCAGCGACTCAAAGAGGACGAGTTTGTGGCAGAACTCCGCAAACGATATACCGTCGAAATAGACAAGGAAGCACTTGGTACAGTCAACAATCACTAAGAAGCCAAAACAACCACAGTGGCGATAAAAGGAAATATGAAACGATACACACTCGCACTCTTCGCAATACTCTGCTGCTTGTTCTCCGTAGCACAGAAGAATGTCATAGACGAAGTTGTATGGGTTGTTGGTGACGAAGCCATACTGCGCTCGGATGTAGAAAAGCAACGTCTTGAGTTCGGCTCACAGACAAAAGGAAACCCCTACTGTGTTATCCCCGAACAGATAGCAATCCAAAAACTTTTCCTCCATCAGGCAGTGATTGACAGTGTCAGCGTAACCGATTCAGAAGTGAACCAGTATGTCGAATCGGAAATCAACGAAAGAATCCTCATGGCAGGCTCAAAGGAGAAACTCGAAGAATACATGAAACTGTCAATGGTGCAGATACGCGAAGAACTCTTCGACCAATACAAGAACCGTCTCACAGCAATTCGTATGCGAGACCAACTGACAGCAGACATCAAAGTTACTCCTGCCGAAGTTCGTCGCTATTTCAAAGATTTCCCGGAAGACAGCCTGCCCCTTATTCCTACACAGGTGGAAGTTCAATTACTTGTGCTGCAGCCACGTATTCCTCAGGAGGAAATAGATCGTGTCAAAGGCCTGCTTCGCGATTATGCCGAACGCGTCAATAATGGATCGACTTCTTTTTCAACACTGGCACGCCTCTATAGCGAAGACCCGGGCTCTGCTCGTCAAGGTGGCGAGATGCCTTATATGGGCAAAGGCGAACTCGATCCAGGCTTTGCCAATGTTGCATTCAGTATGACAGACCCTAAAAAAGTAAGCAAGATAGCACAAAGTGAGTTTGGTTTTCATATCATACAACTCATCGACAAGCGTGGCGATAAATTGAAGTGCCGCCATATCCTGAGACGTCCGGAAGTGTCGCAGGCAGACATTGACAGTGCATTGGTCGTTCTCGACTCCATAACCAGCGACATCCGTAACAATAAAATATCATTCGAAGATGCTGTCCTGTATGCTTCGGACGATAAGGACACCCGTAACAATCGTGGCATTCTTTCCAATAATAAGCCAACAGGCGAAACGACAACCCGTTTCGAAATGAGTGAACTTTCTACTTTTTCTACCGAATTGGCTCGAGTAGTAGAGACACTCGAAGTAGGCGAAATGTCAAAGCCATTCACAATGATTAATACAAAAGGCAAGACAGTTTGCGCTATCGCCCGTCTTAAAAACCGCACTGTCATGCATCGGGCAAGCATTACAGAAGATTTCCAAATCCTGAAGGCAATGGTAGAAGAGAAAAAGGGAGAGGAAGTCATCGAAGAATGGATTAAGGAGAAACAAAAGAGTACCTACATACGCATCAATCCGGATTGGAGAGATTGCGATTTCCAATACGAGGGCTGGATAAAGTGATACGACAGCGAATATATATCCTTAGTGTATTTCTGTTCTTCTGTTTGTGCTTGCTTACGGCCGTAACGCCGGAACGTAAAGCAACAGAAAGCAGACCGCCATCTGCTGCCAAGGTTCATTTGTTGCATGCCGATCGCCTTTTTTACGATGATCGGGTGCATCGTACAGCCCAGATATTGGTTGGTAATGTTCAACTCAGCCACGAGGGAATGCTCATGAATTGCGATAGTGCGCTATTTTATGAGGCCACTAATTCTTTTGATGCATATGGCAATGTGCATATGAATCAAGGGGACACTGTCTTGCTTGACAGTGAGGTATTCTATTATAATGGCATAGATAGGTTGGCACGAGCACGCCATGATGTTGTGCTCAAGCATGGAACGATGACGATTTATACCGATAGTCTCGATTATGATAGGCTTTACAATTTAGGTTATTTCTTTGAAGGTGGGCGAGTCCTTGACCATGATAACGAACTGACAAGTGATTGGGGAGAATACAGTCCTGTTACGCGTGAAGCAGTTTTCAACTATAATGTACGTTTGGTTAACCCTGCTCCTCCGGCAAGACCACAGACAATTCTCATCTCTGATACGCTTCATTATAATACGGGAACAGCGATTGCTCATATTGTCGGCCCATCTAACATAAAGAATGGCGAGAACCATATTTATTCAGAACTTGGTTATTACGATACGCAAGCCAAGCGTTCTTATCTTTTGGAGCGCAGTATTTTGAACAATAATGGCAAGCGTCTTGTAGGTGACAGTGTTGTATGGAATGATGATGTTGCAACGGCAGAGGCATTTGGCAATATCCTTTATACTGATGCGATTGACAAGAAGATGTTTACCGGAGAGTATTGTTATTACGAGGACAGTACGGGTTACATTATGGCGACGGACAGTGCGTTGGTTGTAGATTATAGCCAGGCAGATACAATGTTTGCTCATGCAGACACATTCAAAATTTTTACATATAATATAGATACGGACTCGGTCTATCGCATCATGCATGGTTATCATCATATGCGTGTTTTCCACAATGATGTTCAGGCGGTTTGCGATTCGATGGTTTATGATAGTCGTGACAGCCTTCTCATTATGTATAAGGACCCGATATTATGGCAGGCAGGGCAGCAGCAACTGGGAGAGGAGATACGGATGTTTTTTGGAAACGGGAATATCGATAGCGTGCAAGTGTTGCGGCAGGCTCTCTCGGTAGAAAGGATTGACAGCATCCACTATAACCAGGTGTCCGGACATGAGATGCATTCTTATTTCAAGGATGGAGAATTGTACCTTACTACATCGGTGGGCAATGTTTTTGTCAATTACTATCCTTTCGATGAGGATAGTGTGATGATAGAAATGAATCATACGGAAACGTCGTTGCTCAAGATGTTCTTGCGCGACAAGAAGGTTGAGCGTATATGGATGCCTGCTGCTACGGGCACAATGTATCCGATTGTGCTTATTCCCGAGAATATGCGTTATTTGCAGAATTTCGCTTGGTTTGATTATATTCGTCCACGCGACAAGTACGATCTTTTCGAGTGGCGTCCCAAGAAGTCTGGCACGGAACTCAAGGAGAGTGTGCGACATTCTGCACCGAGACAGAAGTTGAGTGATATCAGAAAGCAGAGGGGAATCGGCAGTTCCCAACCGGAGTCTTCTAAGACGAAGGAGGAAGAGGTCTCTGATTCTCTGAAGTTGGAAGAGGATTTGAAGGTGAACGATTAAAAGGTTAGCAAAGCATGAGTTTATTCAAGGCAAGGAAGCCTCGTCAGTTCCGTAGAGTAAGTATATATACAGACGAGTCGCGCGACCGTTTGCAGAAACTTGCGGACGATGTCAGGCGCGAGCAGGGAGAGGCTGTAGAAACGGAGGAACGTTATAATCCCGACAAGTTTCGTGGCACGTTCATTAACTTCACGCCTCGTGCTCAGAAGTATAAGGAGGGCGGTTCGAGGCTTGGCTGGCCTATTGTGATAACGCTCATTTTTGGAATGATAATACTTTGGCGTTTCCTGTTAAGGTAATGCAGTAGAACAATAATTATTAGGGCATCGTGGATATTATACATCTTCTTCCCGATTCTGTTGCCAACCAGATTGCAGCAGGCGAAGTCGTTCAGCGTCCGGCATCCGTCATAAAAGAGTTGATGGAGAATGCCGTTGATGCCGGTGCTTCTGCTGTTGATGTGTTGGTTCAAGATGCCGGACGGACATCGATTCAGGTCATCGACGACGGGAAGGGTATGAGCGAGACGGATGCCCGCATGGCTTTCGAACGCCATGCAACATCCAAGATTGCTAAGGCAGAGGACCTTTTCACGCTTTACACTATGGGTTTTCGTGGTGAGGCTTTGCCTTCTATTGCTGCTGTGTCGCAGGTTCGGCTTACAACTCGTACGGAGAATCAGGATTTAGGGGTGCAGTTGAGCCTTGAAGGTTCTAAACTTGTTGGGCAGGAGGTATGCTCTTGTCCTGTTGGAGCCAACTTCGAGGTCAGCAATTTGTTCTTTAATGTTCCGGCTCGAAGGAAGTTCCTTAAGTCAAACCAGACGGAGTTGAACAACATTATCCAAGAGTTTGAACGGATAGCGTTGGTCAATCCGGGGGTTGCTTTCACGCTTTCGAGCAATGGTAACAGACTGATGCAGTTGTCGGCGGGCAGTACCTTGCAGCGTATTGTGGCCATTTTCGGAAAGCGTCTCAGCGAGCAACTTCTTCCGGTTCAGGTGGAGACGTCGCTGGTGAAGATAAGCGGTTATGTGGGCAAACCCGAGTCTGCTCGCAAGAAGGGTGCTTCGCAGTATCTTTTTGTCAATGGCCGTTTCATGCGTCATCCGCGTTTTCACTATGCTGTGATGGAGGCTTTCAGCCATCTTATTCCGGAGGGCAATCAGGTGCCTTACTTTATATATTTTGAGGTCAGCCCTGCCAGCATAGATGTCAACATACATCCTACGAAGACGGAGATAAAGTTCGAGAACGAGCAGGAGATATGGAGTATTCTCCTGGCTGCTGTGCGCGATGCGTTGGGCAAGTTCAATGCTGTGCCTACCATCGACTTCGATGTGGAGGGACGTCCTGATATTCCTGCCTTCCAATCGGGTGGCTACGGTGAGGTGAAGGCACCCCGGGTGCAGGTGAATACCAGTTTCAATCCGTTCAGCACGCACAGCGAAAGCCAGAAATCCACCCGTCAATGGGAGAAACTCTACGAGCAGGCAATGGCGGCGAGTGTTCAGAGTGAGCCTCGTTCGGAGATGTTGTTCCCCGAATCGGACGAGCGTAGCACGCAACACTTCCAGTATAAGGGGCAATACATTCTGACTGCTGTTCAGTCGGGCCTTATGATTGTGGACCAGCGCCGTGCTCATATTCGTATTCTTTACGAGCGTTATCTTGCTCAGATGAAGGAGCATGATGCTGCCACTCAAGGTCTTCTTTTCCCCGAACTTCTGGAACTTTCGCCTTCTGATGCTGCTTTACTTTCGTCGATGCTCGATGATGTGCGTTCTTTAGGCTTCGACATTGTGCCGCTCGGAGGCAGTACTTTTTCTGTTGTGGGCACTCCGTCCGGGCAGATCAATCCTTTGGCTGTTGTGCAACAGATGATAGAGACGGTGAAGATGCAGGATAGTGTCGGCTCCGATGCCTTGCACCACAGGCTGGCTCTTGTGTTGGCTCAGCACAATGCCATCGAGGTGGGCGAGGTGCTTACGCCTGTGCAGATGGAGACGCTCATAGGCGACCTTTTCTCGTGCGACAATCCCAATCTGTCGCCGAACGGGCAGTCTGTGCTGACAATCCTGCGGCAGGAGGCAATGGACAAGATGTTTAACTAACTCAGTTTTCAGGAATAATAAACAGAATAAAATATGGAACTAAAACAGAAAATCATTCTTACCGGCGACCGTCCGACGGGCAAGTTGCACATCGGCCACTACGTTGGTTCGCTTCGCCGTCGTGTGGAGTTGCAGAATTCGGGTCTTTACGACAAGATTTTTGTCTTCGAGGCCGATGCGCAGGCTCTTACCGACAACATTGAGAACCCGGAGAAGGTGCGCCAGAACGTCATAGAGGTTGCTCTCGATTACCTGGCTGCCGGCCTCGACCCCGAGCGCACGACGCTTTTCATCCAGAGCCAGATTCCCGAACTCTGCGAGTTGTCGTTCTATTTTATGGACATGGTGAGTGTGTCTCGCCTGCAGCGTAATCCGACGGTAAAGACGGAGATTCAGATGCGTGGCTTCAGCGGAGAGAGTATTCCCGTGGGCTTCTTCACCTATCCCATCAGTCAGGCTGCGGACATTGCCATGTTCAAGGCGACCACAGTGCCTGCCGGCGACGACCAGGAGCCTATGCTCGAGCAGGCGAGAGAGATAGTGCGCCGGTTCAACTACATCTATGGCGATACGCTTGTAGAACCGAACATTTTGCTTCCCGAGAATGCTGCGTGCCTTCGTTTGCCGGGCACCGACGGCAAGGCAAAGATGAGTAAGAGTCTGGGCAACTGCATCTATCTGAGCGATTCGGCCGACGAGGTGAACCGTAAGGTCAAGACGATGTACACCGACCCCACGCACTTGCAGGTCAGCGACCCCGGTCATCTCGAGGGCAATACGGTGTTTACCTATCTCGATGCCTTTGCTACAGACGAACAGGTGGCTCGTCTTACGACCGACTATGCTACGCTTCAGGAGATGAAGGACCACTACACACGTGGCGGCCTGGGCGACATGAAGTGCAAGAAACTCTTGATGGCTGTGCTGGACGAGACGCTCGAACCCATCCGCCAGCGCCGTGCCGAGTACGAAAAGGACATTCCTGCCGTCTACGAAATCTTGCGCAAAGGCTGCGAAGTGGCACGCGCTGCTGCCTGCGAAACGATGGACGAGGTGCGTCGTGCCATGAAGATCAACTACTTCGACGACCGTGCCCTCATCGAGGAACAAGCACGCCGTTTCCAGAAATAAGAGGGGATTCCCCCTGCAGAACACAACGGGACATTGGCCGAGGGCATACGTTTGCCGGGCCAGTGTCCCGCTTTTTTGTAGGAATGTCTTATGGATTGTATGGGGTTGCCGTTCAGAGTGTTACGCTTTGCCGTACCACAACAGAAAACATCTACTGCCAAGTTGCCCGAAATGGTTAACCTTTCCGGGCATAATGCTTAACCATTATTGCCGACAAGGCACACCTGTTTTCAGAACTTGGCAGCAGATGTTTTTTCTCTTGCTTCAGATGGCTTCTGCGCTACCCGTTTTCAGCATCTCCCTTGTCTTCTCGATGAGTGCGAACACCTCGTCTTTGGTCTCGGCACGGAGCATGGCAATTCGTGTGTCGCGATAGTTGGGAATGCATTTGAACAAAGGCGTGGCGGCAAGGTGACGACGCACATGACGTATGCCACACAACTCGGGATTCTTGCCGTGGAGCGTGTTTTGCAGATTCGCCGCAGCCCTCTCTATGCTGATGACCACCTGTTGTTTCAGGATGTCCACCTTCTCGTCGAGCGACAAGGGCCGTTCGGGGTGCGCTATTTCATGGAATATCCAGGGGCGGCCGAAGGTGGCACGGCCTATCATCACCGCATCGACACCATAACGCTCAAAGGCTTGCGTCGTCTCTTCGGCCGACGTGATGTCGCCATTGCCGATGATGGGGATGCACATTCGTGGGTTGGCTTTCACCTTGCCGATGTTTGTCCAGTCGGCAGAACCGGTGTACATCTGCGCACGCGTGCGGCCATGAATGGTAAGAGCCTTTATGCCACAGTCCTGCAACCGCTCGGCCAGGTCCACAATGAATGGCGTGCCGTCGGGCAAGACAAGTTGCTCCTCGCTCCATGCCAGGCGCGTCTTCACCGTCACAGGCGTGTCGGGCACAGCCTCCACCACAGCCTTCGTAATCTCCAGAATGCCCGGAACGTTCTGCAACATACCGGCCCCCGCACCCTTGCCCGCAACCTTCTTCACCGGACAGCCGAAGTTGATGTCGAGCACATCAGGGTGAGCCTGGTCCACAACAATGCGTGCCGCCTCGCGCATGGCATCAGGGTCCTTGCCATAAATCTGTATGGCAACAGGACGCTCCTCCGGGCAAATCTCCAACTTGAGCAGGCTCTTGTTCACCATACGAATGAGAGCATCGCTCGAGACGAACTCCGAATACACCATCGCAGCACCCATCTGCCGGCAAAGCAGACGGAAACCAATGTCGGTGACGTCCTCCATGGGAGCCAGCAGAACAGGCCGATTGCCAAGGTCGATGTTACCTATCTTCATCCTCTCTAACGTGTAAAAAACCTACGAAGTGGCCTGCATGCCGTTGAAGGCCAAAGCATACAATTTCATCTGTTTGAGCATCGCACTCAAACCGTTGCTGCGAGTGGGGGAGAGATGCTCGTGCAAACCGATGCGGTCGATGAAGTAAAGGTCGGCATCAAGTATTTCCTGAGGCGTATGGCCCGACAGGACACGCACCAGCAAGGCAACAATTCCCTTCACGATAAGCGCATCGCTCTCTGCACGAAAATGCACCATTCCATCGATTAAATCCGCCTGCAACCACACTCGGCTCTGGCATCCGTCAATGAGATTCTGCTCGGTCTTATACTTCTCCTCGAGCGCTTCCTGCTCGCTACCCATGTCGATGAGCATCTGGTAGCGGTCCATCCAATCGTCGAAGTCACTGAATTCGGCAATGATTTCGTCTTGTATTTCGTTGATAGTCATAAACAGTATTGGCTAACTATTGTTCGTTATAAATAAGTTGCACCACGGTCTGGCCTACAGCCTCAAGCACATTCGGGTCGATATTCTCCGGCGTATCCTCCACCGTGTGCCACGTCGGACCGAAACTGCTCGGGCCTTCGCGGAAATATGGGATAATGTCTATGCAAGGAATCTTTGCAATCTCGTTCACGTTTACATGGTCGTCGGTGATATAACCACCGTCGGCAAGAGGGAAGAACTGCCTGTAGCCAAGTTGCCCCGCCAGTTGCCAGGTGCGGTCCACAATGTGCCCCGCCATCTGATTGCTCAAGCCTTCGCGAGAGAAAGTAGCACCACGCGCACCAACCATGTCGAGCAAAACACCGTAGCGCGCCTTGTAGCCATCCGAACTTGCCCTTTTTGCCCAGAACAAGGAGCCAAGGCACCAAGTGTCTGCCGAACCCCATCTGTCCTCTTCCCATTGAGGAGTTCCCAAATCTTCGGCATCGAAACAAACAAAGTCAACACCGATATTCACCGGTTGCTGCTGTATGAGTCGGCACACTTCGAGCATAACAGCCACACCGCTGGCAGCATCATTCGCACCAAGAATAGGGGTGCGATGGTTCGCCTCGTCCGGGTCGTTGTCTGCCCACGGACGGCAATCCCAGTGAGCACAAAGCAGAACCCGGTTGGCATTGGATGGGTTGATGCGTGCAATGATGTTGCGTGCCGGCAGTTTCGAACCGTCCCAAATGGTCACATCGAACGTCTGTTCTTCCACTTCGGCACCATACGTTTGGAAAAGTCCTGCAAGATAATCACCACATTGGCGTGCCGCTTCAGTGCCCGTAACACGTGGCCCGAACCGACATTGCTCGTTGATGTAGTGCATTGCGCTGTCGGCAGAAAAGCGTGGGCAAGGGGCTAATGCTATGGTGTCTGCAGCGGGAGTTCTGCGTTTCGTCTGCCCTGTGCAGGAGAATAGCAGGAGAGATGCGGCTGCAACCAGAAGATATAGTAGTGTAGGGGTGTTTCTTGTCATATTACTTTATATGTTAAAGGGTGCTTATATTATTGTGTTGTTGCACAAAGTCATTGCCCGCAGGAAGTTTTCTCCCATGATGAGGCGGATGTCTTGCTCTGTGAAATGGCGCAACAAGAGGTGGCGTGTGAAGTTGATTATCTCGGAAGCATCGGCCAATCCGGGTACGCCTCCGTCGCCATCGAAGTCGGTTCCCAGGCCGACATGTTCTACTCCCATTATCTTTGCGGCATGGACGAGGTGGTCCACGGCGTCGATGATGGTGGCTTGTCCGCTGTTGCGCAGGAATCCGGGGTACAGGGTTATTTGTGCTACGCCGTCTTTCTTTGCGAGTGCTCGCATTTGGTTGTCGGTGAGATTGCGTGGATGTTCGCAGAGTGCCCTTGCAGAACTGTGGCTGCAAACGATGGGGGCTTTGCTGAGTTCGAGTGCGTCGTAGAAACTTGTCTCTGCGGAATGGCTCATGTCTATGAGTATTCCCAGGCGGTTCATCTCTGCTACGACTTCGCGTCCGAGGGTGCTGAGGCCTCCGTGTTCTGCGTTGCCTTTGGCGGAGTCGCAGATGTCGTTGTCGCCATTGTGGCAGAGTGTCATGTAGACGATGCCGCGTTGTTTGAAGTGTTGGAGCAGGCTGATGTCTCGTCCGATGGCGTATCCGTTTTCGATACCTTTTAGTATGGCTTTTTTGCCTTCTGCTTTGAGTTGTAGGATGTCGTTTCTGTTTTGTGCGAGTCCTGCGTATTGGCTGTTGGCTTGTACGATGTTGTCAATTTGTGTGAGCAGGGTGTCGGCTTTTTTTCTTGCTTCCTGGTAGGCGGTTTCGTTGCGTTCTCCTTGTGGGAGGTATGCCACCATGATGGATGCATCGAGTCGTCCTTCTGTCATTTTGGGCAGGTTGACGAGTACTTCGTCGGAGCGTGTGCCAAACATTTGTATGTTCTTTTGGTTGTCGTCCTTGAAGAACATTGGTGTGTCGCAGTGGCTGTCCAGGATGATGGATGTGCGGTGTATGTGTTTTGCTTGGGAGTAGATGGTTGCTTGGCTGGTGAGCCATTGGAAGATGGGCATCATGCTTTGGTCTGCTGCAAGGGTGAAGCATTCGGGATGCCATTGGACGCCGAGCAGTGCTTTGTGCTGGTTGCTTTCTATGGCTTCGATGATGCCGTCGGGACTTGTGGCTGATATGCTAAGATGTGGTCCGGTTTCGCATACGGCTTGGTGGTGGAAGGAGTTGACTGCCAGTGTTTGTTTGCCTCCGAAGATGTGTTGCAGAAGGCTTCCTTCTGTGATGTTGACGGTGTGCGATGCGCTGTGTCGGGGCATGTCCTGGGAGTGTTTGATGGTTGCTCCTTTGCCTTGCACGTAGATGTCTTGGTAGTTTTTGCCTCCGAGTGCTGCTGCCATTATTTGTATGCCTCGGCAGATGCCGAGCATGGGTATTTGCCGGCGGTATGCTTCGCGTGCGAGTGTGAGTTCTGCTTCGTCGCGTTGTGGGCAGACGCTACGGAGTTGTGGCAGTGGTTCTTCGCCGAGGAGGAGGGGGTTGATGTCGCCTCCTCCAGAGAAGATGATGCCGTCCAGTTTGTCGAGCAGTGTGAGGAGTGCTTCTTTGTTGCTGTATGGTGGTATGGCTACTGGTGTTCCTCCTGCTTGCAGGACGGAGAGGTAGTAGCCTTCGGCCAGTTCGCATCCTTTGTCTCCGTAGTTGCCTGTGATGCCGACGAGTGGTTGTTTTGGCTTCATGCTTCCTCGAGGGATATGGGTTTGATGTCGTGGCATTGTGTGCCGATGGGTACTTCTTTCTTGATGCTTTGTTTGAGTGAGATGAGTGTTTCTGTGGAGAAGACGCCTTCTATTTCTTGGAGTCGGTCGTTGAGCAGTGTCATCAGGTGTGCGTTGTCGCGTGCGTAGAGTTTGATGAGCATGGTGTAGGGGCCGGTTGTGAAGTGGCATTCTACGATTTCGGGTATCTTTTCGAATTCGTCCACTACGCTTTTGTACATGGAGCCTTTTTCGAGTGTGATGCCGACGTATGTGCATGTGTTGTATCCCAAGCATGAGGGGTCTACGTGGAAGCCGGAACCTATGATGACGCCGTCGTCGATGAGGTGCTGTACGCGTTGGTGAACGGCGGCACGACTTACGCCGCACACGTCTGCTACTTCTTTGAAGGGCAGGCGTGCGTTGCATGAAATCATTTCGAGAATCTTTTTGTCTAAATCGTCTACTTTAAGCATTGTTTTATTTGAGGTTTGTTGTTATTTTGATAGCAAAAGTAGCCTTTTTTATTCATTTTGCAAAGGGAAACGGGCAGAAAAAGTGGAAAAATGTAAGTTTTCCTTACAAAATGTTATTTCTGTGTTGTGGGTGTGTGCGGGGGGCTTGTGCCGGTGCAGAAATAATGGTTAAGCATTATGCCGATAATGGTTAACCATTGTGGGCAGAGAGGTTAACCATTCTGCCCGGAAAGGTTAACGTTCCCGGGAGGGCACCTTGTGCCTCTGGTCTGTCAGTCTTTGATGTTGCGTGGATGGTGCTCCAGGATTTCGCGTCGGAGGTGTGTTTTGTCGACGTGCATATATATTTCGGTTGTGCCGATATCCTCGTGTCCGAGCATGGCCTGGATGGCTCGCAGGTTGGCGCCTCCTTCCAGGAGTTGTGTGGCAAAACTGTGGCGGAAGGTGTGTGGGCTGATGTTCTTGCGGATGCCGGCCTTGGCGGCATATTCCTTTATATATACGAAAAGCGAGATGCGGCTCAGCCGTTTGCCCCGTCGCAGGGAGACGAAGACAAAGTCTTCCTCGCCGGGCTTTACCTTGCAGCCTTGTCGGACAACAAACCACTGCCGCAGCCTGTCGATGGCACTGTCGCCTATGGGCACCAGACGCTCCTTCCTGCCCTTGCCATGTACGCGTATGTATCCCTCCTCCAGATAGAGTTCGCTCAGCCTCAGGCTGCACAGTTCGCTGATGCGAAGGCCACAACTGAACAGCACTTCCACGATGGCAAGGTCGCGCACGCCCTCAGGCTTGCTCAGGTCTATGGCAGCCTCTATGGCATCTATCTCCGGCAGACTCAACACTTCCGGCAGGTGCTTGCCCAGTTTCGGACTCTCAAGGAGTTCCGTAGGGTCGGTCTCCACCTCCTTTTCCAAAGTCAGAAAACGGTAGAACGACCGCACTCCACTCAAGATTCGCGCCACCGAACGCGGCCCGACACCCAGCCCCTGCAACGCCTTCGCAAAGCCGTCCAACTGCTTGAGTGTCACCTGCCGAAAGTCAATGCCTTCGTCGCTGTAGTAATTCAGCAGTTTTTGCAGGTCCTTCAGGTACGCGTCCAGCGTGTTGGGCGTGTAGGAACGCTCCAACCGCAGGTATTGAATGTATCGGCGCAGAATGGCATTGCCGACGATATGGGTATTGCTCAACTCGTAGCGCATAGGTAACGGCAGAAAAGACAAACAGCGGAGAAAAACATCAATTCTCTAAAAAAAATCGCAGTTCTTCATTCCCCATTCGTCATTTATTTTATATCTTTGTAGCGACAACTATAACTTTCACACAACAAAAGTACAACAAAATTATGAGAATCCAAATCATAAACGGCCCAAATTTGAACCTCTTGGGCATTCGCGAACCCGAAATATACGGCAAGCGAGCATGGACAGACTACCTGAAAGAATTGCGCCAACGATTCCCAAAAGTACGCATCGACTACTACCAAAGCAATCTCGAAGGCGAAATCATCAATAAAATTCAGGAAGTAGGCTTCGACCGCGACGGCATCATACTCAATGCAGGAGCATACACACACACCAGCATCGCCATCCTCGACGCCCTCAAAAGCGTCAGCACACCAACGGTGGAAGTACACATCAGCAACGTCTATCAGCGCGAAGACTTCCGCCGTCGCTCCATCATCAGCCCAGGTTGCGTAGGCTTCATCGGTGGCTTTGGACTCGACAGTTACCGCCTCGCCATCGAAGCCCTGATAGACAAAGCGGCAGAAACACAAACCGAAGGATGACACTCGACGAGTACATCCTTCAACACATTGACGCCGAAGGCGACTACCTGCACAACCTCTGGCGCGACACACAACTGCGCCTCTCCTACGGACAAATGGCCAGCGGACACCTCCAGGGACGCCTCCTGAAGATGCTCGTCCAAATGATAAAACCGCTGAAGGTGCTCGAATTGGGCACTTTCAGCGGTTATGCCACCCTCTCCATGGCAGAGGGATTGCCCGAAGGCGCAGAGATTCACACCTTCGAAGTGTTCGACGAGAACGAAGACTTCTTGCGAGAATGGTTCGAAGCAAGTGCCTACAAAGACAAAATACATCTCCACATCGGCGATGCACTGCAACTCCTTCCCCAAATGAAAGAGCAGTGGGACCTCGCTTTCGTCGACGCCGACAAGCGGGAATATGTAGCATACTACGAAATGCTGCTGCCCATGATGCGTCCGGGAGGTTATATCATTGCCGACAATACTTTGTGGTATGGCCGAGTCCTGGAAGAGGCAAGGGAAAGCGATCTGCAGACAAGAGGCGTGCAAGCCTTCAACGACCTTGTCGCCTCAGACAGCCGTGTGGAGAAAGTAATCCTGCCCCTGCGCGACGGACTTACCCTCATCAGAGTAAAGACATAAACCCTGTGCCCAGCAAGAAATGCGAGCCTCCTGTTCGCCAAACATACATATATATAATGTAATCCCATGAAAAAAACATTTCTGACCCCAATCATCTTCCTCCTGACAGCCTTTAGCGCAAATGCTGACGAATGGAAACCCGGACATTGGCCAATGCTGAAACACTACGACCAAAACCACCTCTTCCAAATCGCCCTGCCTTTGGGCGGCATCGGCACAGGGCAAGTCTCCCTTGGAGGACGCGGAGAATTGCGCGACTGGGAAATCATGAACATTCCAGCCAAAGGCTTCAGCACGGTTTACACCGGCAGCAGCAACGCACCCTTCTTTGCCATCTATGCCAAACCCGACGGACAGGCAGCCGTCACAACACTGCTCGAAGGACCACTCTACACACACGAGTATCTCAGAGACGGCGGTGGAGAAGCAGTCAACCATCACGGCTTCCCGCGCTTTAGCGAAGCATCATTCGATGCCGCTTACCCCTTCGGACAAGTCAACCTCTCAGACAAAAGACTGCCCGTAAAGGTTCGCATCAAAGGCTTCAACCCACTCATCCCCGCCGCAACCGACGACAGCAGTTTGCCCATAGCAGTCCTGGCATACGAAGTTACCAATACCACAACAGCCCCAATGGACGTCGCAGTATGCGGAACAATGCGCAACTTCATCGGTCGAGATGGCAGAAACTACTCCTTTGCCGGTTGCAAAAACAACAAAAACATCTTCAGAAAAACAGACGCATTAACCGGAATATACTTCTATTCGGACAGCGTGAAACACAACGACCCCGCATGGGGCACAATGGCTCTCGTTACAACAAGCAGCGAAGGAGTAACCTATCGCACTTGCTCCAAACCAAACAAATGGCAAAATGCCATATTGAACTTCTGGGACGACTTCAGCGAAGACGGCAGTCTTACAGAGAAAGCCTGGCCTCTCGAAGTTGACCCGATGGCATCCTTGGCTGTCAAGAAACACATCGCCCCAGGAAAAACCGAAACATTCGTCTTCTTCCTCACATGGAACTTCCCCAACAGAAAAGCATGGTCGGAAACAATCGTCGGAAACTATTACAGCACACTCTATGCCGATGCATGGGATGCAGCACAGAAAATCATTCCGCAAATGCCTCGTCTCGAAAAGGAAACATGCCTCTTTGTCAATTCTTTCCTCGAAAGTTCCTATCCAGAAGAAATCAAAGAGTCGGCACTCTTCAATCTCTCTGTCTTGCGTTCGCAGACCGTCTTCCGCATCCCTTCCGGACATCTCATGGGATGGGAAGGCGTATGGAACCGTTCCGGCTCGTGCAAAGGCTCGTGTACACACGTCTGGAACTACGAAGTGTCAACACCTTTCCTCTTTGGCGACTTGGCCTGCACCATGCGTGACGTTGAGTTTAACTATGCAACAAAAGACAATGGCCTGATGAACTTCCGCGCCGATTTGCCACTCTCCGAAGCCGCCAAACGCAGTTGGCCTGCTGCCGACGGACAGATGGGCTGCATCATGAAGATGTATCGCGAATGGCAATTGTCAGGCGACAACAAGTTCCTCGCAGATAATTGGGAACAAGTTAAGAAAGTCCTCTCGTATGCATGGCTTGCAGACAACGGCATTGACGGCAAAGGTAGTTGGGATGCAAATCAGGATGGTGTGATGGAAGGCTCACAGCACAACACGATGGACGTGAACTATTTTGGCCCCAACCCTCAGATGGGCTTCTGGTATATGGGCGCTCTTCGTGCAGCAGAAGAGATGGCAAAGGCAATGAAGGATAAAGCATTTGCCAAGAAATGCCGTTCGCTTTTCGAAAAAGGAAGTGCCTGGATGGACGCCAACCTCTTTAACGGCGAATATTACGAACATAAAATAACCGATCCAAATACATTTGCCTTCCTCGATATGGATAATCCCGACGCAAAGGTTCCTGACTTCCAACTCGGGCGAGGCTGCCTCGTAGACCAACTTGTCGGACAATACATGGCACACATCTGTGGTTTAGGTTATTTGGGAAACAAAGAGCATATCCGTACTACGTTACGGAGCATCATGAAGTACAACTGGCTTGATGACTTTGGCTTGCACTTCAACAATATGCGTACGTTTGTTTATGCAGGTGAATCGGGATTAGTTATGGGCTCATGGCCAAAGGGACGTCTTAACGTTCCATTCCCTTATTTTGCCGAAGCGATGACGGGTTTTGAGTACACAGCAGCAGTTGGCATGCTTTATGAGGGTATGGAAGAAGATGGTTTGAAGTGCATCCGTGCCATTCGCGACCGCTTCGATGGTGCGAAACGCAATCCTTTCAGCGAGCCCGAGTGTGGTCATCACTATTCACGTGCCATGGCAGCATGGGCAGGTGTTCTTGCCATGAGCGGCTTCCACTATTCTGCTGTAAAAGAAAATATGGCCTTTACCGACAGACCTGGCCGTTATTTCTGGAGCACAGGTTATGCCTGGGGATTGCGTGAGGTGAAGGAAGATGGTACAGCCGACATTGAAGTTCTGTACGGCGAATTGCCAATAAAGACATTAACCATAGGAAAAAAGACAATAAAATTATGAAGTACGTTCTTTCCCTTCTTTTGTTTGTGTCGATGATCGCTCAGGCACAGACAAATTTGAGAGTAAATTACTTGGAAAAACCTCTTGGCATAGACGACCCCAATCCACGTTTCAGTTGGAGTCTGACACAGGATAAAACTCCTCTTCTCATTATAGTCAAGGACAGCAAGGGACAAGTCGTCTTCAAGCATAATACAGCGGCAGGTACAGTGCTTGTCAACTATGACGGTGAACCTTTGCAGCCTTTCACGACTTATACTGTTCAGGTTGGCGAGGCGCAGACTACATTCGAGACGGGCATGATGGGCGAAAGTCATTGGCAAGGTTCTTGGGTGTGCGACAGCCGCGACCGTGAACTTAGGTCTGCCCCGTATTTTCGTAAGACATTCTCCTTGAGCAAACCCGTGAAAACAGCACGAGCGTACATCGCCTGCGGCGGACTTTTTGAGTTGACCGTCAATGGTAAACCAGCCTCCGCAGACTTCCTTCAGCCTGTCTATACACGCTATGACCGTCGCACAATGTATCTCACGTTCGATGTTACTTCTCTGCTTGTTTCGGGAAGGAATGCGTTGGGCGTTGTACTTGGGAACGGTTGGTACAACTATCAGCCAAAGGCAGCGTGGGACTTTGACCAGGCTCCTTGGCGCAGTCGTCCGAAGTTCTGTATGGACTTGCGCATTACATATGCCGACGGCACGACGGAAGTCATCCCGACCGACCAGACGTGGCTTACGGCAGGAGGTGCTCTTACATTTAATAATATATATGTGGGCGAGCACTATGACTTCCGCAAGGCAACGGCATGGGACGTTGCATCGTTCGACGACAAGGGCTGGCGTAAGGTTTCTCTCACAAATGCTCCTGCCGCACATATTGTTTCGCAACAGATGACACCCATCAGGAAAATCAAGATCGAAGAAATAAGTGCGGAAAATGTCAAGCGATTGAACGATTCTACTTATGTCTTCGACTTCGGGCAGAATATGGCGGGTATTACAGAATTTGCTGTGCAAGGAGAACGCGACACGGAGGTGCGCATTGCTCACGGCGAACGTCTTGCTCCTGACGGACATGTTCATATGGGAAACATCAACAAGTTTTACGGCGGGGACAAAGTGAAGGAACCTTTTGGTACAGACATCTATTGGCTCAGCGGAGGTAATGATCGCTATGCTTCGACATTCTCTTATAAGGGTTTCCGCTATGCAGAGGTAAAGTCATCGAAGCCAATCGATCTCACTGCCGAAAGCCTTACTGCTTGGCGCACTAATACGGATATGACGCCTGTGGGCAGCATTAGTTCGTCCAACCCTCTGCTCGGTAAGATTATGGATGCTACGCGTGCAGCCTATCTCTCGAACTTTGTGGGTTATCCCACAGACTGTCCGCATCGTGAGAAGAACGGCTGGACAGGCGACGCGCATCTTGCCATAGAGATGGCACTCTATAATTTCGATGCGATTACTGCCTACGAGCAATGGATGACTGCTCATCGCGACGAGCAACAGCCTAATGGTATGCTTCCCAACATCATCCCAACGAGCGGCTGGGGCTACGACTTCCTCATTGGCATTGATTGGGTATCGACGACTGCCATTATTCCCTGGCAACTCTATATGTTCTATGGCGATGAGCGTCCGCTTCGTGACAATTACAATGCCATCCGGCGTTTGGTCGACTTTGTGGAGCGCGGGAGCAATGGTCATATCACGTCGTGGGGACTGGGCGACTGGATTCCTGTAAAGACACAATCCGACCGTGACTTCTGTGCTACGGTTTATTTCCATGTCAATGCGCTCATCTTGAGCAAGGCGGCAAAGTTGTTCGGCAAGTTGGACGATGCTAAGAAGTATGAGCAACTGGCCAATGATATCCGTCAGGCGCTGAACGACAAGTATTTCAACAAGGAGAAGTGCATCTATGCCCGTGGTTCGCAGACGGAGTTGAGCATGGCTCTCTACTGGGGAATCGTTTCCGACGAGTATAGGCAGGAAGTGGCAAAGCATCTTGCAGAAGATGTTGTATCGAAGGATTATCATCTTGATGTTGGTGTTCATGGATGCAAGGCTTTGCTGTGTGCCTTGAGCGAGAACGGCTATGCTGATGTTGCTTATCGTGTGGCGGTGCAGGACACTTATCCTTCTTGGGGTGCTTGGATAGCACAACTTGGTGCCACGACGCTTCGAGAGAACTGGACGTTTGACAACAACGACTCGGACAACCATATTATGTATGGTGAGATAGGGGCATGGCCATATAAGGGATTGGGTGGCATCTATCCCGATGAGCGGCAGCCTGGCTTCCGCCACATCATTTTGCGACCTAATTTTGTTGATGGGTTGGAGCGTTTCGAGGCTTCCCACACTTCTCCTTATGGGGAAATCCGCAGTGCATGGAGCCGTAAGGGCCGCCGTGTCACATACGATGTGAGCATTCCTCTGGGCAGCACTGCTACGTGGACAAGTCCCGATGGCACGAGACATGAGTTGACGGCCGGCACGCATCAATTCAAGGTAAAACTCTGAACTATGAATTACAAGTTATTGGCTTTGCTGTTCCTTCTCGCTTGTTGCGGTTCTGCGCCGAGGGAGACACAGGAGCAGGGTGCAGGAGGTTCGGGCTGGGAAGAGGTCCTTGCCGAACAGATGCCGCTTTTGGGGCATCGGAATTGGATTGTTGTTACGGATATGGCTTATCCTTTGCAGACGAATCAGGGCATTACTACGCTTTTTGCCGATGCTCCTTATGCGGATGTGATTGCTCGGGTGAAGTCGATGATCGACGAGGCTCCTCATGTGTTTGCCCATATTTATCAGGACAGTGAGCAGGGTAGGCTCAGCGAGGACCTTGTGCCCGGCTGGGATGACTATAGGGCTTCTGTGTCGAAGGTGCTTGGCAAGGACGAGGTGAAGTCTGTGCCGCATGAGGAACTCATCCGTCGTCTTGATGAGGTGAGCAGCCTTTGCCGTGTTATTGTCATCAAGACTCCGCTGACGCTTCCTTATACTTCTACGTTCTTCGAACTGGATTGTGGTTACTGGGACAGTGTTCGGGAGGAGGCGATAAGAAGGGCGGATTAGGTCTTTTGTGCTTTTACAGAGGAGCCAAAGGTTATTTTGCCTTTGGCTCTTCTGCTATTTTTACTGGTGGTGCGCCGTAGAGGGGTACTGCTTCTTCTGTGGCTTGTTTTCTTTCCACCACTCCCGGTGGTGGTCCGTAGAGCAGCATCATGCTGTCTTCTTTCTGCACTTTTTTTGTTGTTTTGCAGGCAGTGAAGCCGAGAAGGGTTATGATGGAGCCCAGTATGATGCGCCAGAGGGAATGGATTTTCTTTGTCATTTTATCGGTTACTGTTTGGGGTTTCGTTTGATGGGGGGAGCGATGTGTGGGCTTCTTCCATTTTCTTCAGGTTGCAGAGCAGCAGTTTTCCGTTGTTGTCTCTGAGGTGCATGCCTCCGCCTTCGCAGTAGCGCCAGTATCTGCAATCTTTGCAGAGGTCGGTTTTCATCCAGTTGTGGTTGCGGTGTGGCAGGAAGCGTTGTTCCCAGACTTGCATGAAGTTGTCTTTGTAGATGTTGCCTTGTTGGTAGTTATGGCGGATGCTTGTGCAGGCGCTGATGCTCCCGTCGACGAGGACGGAGGCCACAGTGATGCCGGCTGTGCAGCGGAACATCCAGTCGCGCACGTCGCCTTCGTATGGTCCGAGGAAGC
The DNA here is from genome assembly GCA_017461345.1 of Bacteroidaceae bacterium. GTDB lineage: Bacteria > Bacteroidota > Bacteroidia > Bacteroidales > Bacteroidaceae > Physcousia. The sequence goes on from JAFTYP010000011.1 coordinate 125,396, forward strand.
CTTCGCAGCCGTAGGAGGTGTGTATGTTGCCTTCTTTGCGAGTCTGTCGGATGAAGTCGAGCAGGCCTCGGAGTTGTTCTGCTGTGAGTTGCAGGTCTTTGTCTTGTGCGCCTCTGCCGACGGGGAAGATGGTTGTGAGCCGCCAGTCTGCGACGCCTTTGCCGATGAGGTAGTCGCGCAGTTGTGGCAGGGTGTTGTAGTTGTGCTGGTGTACGCAGGTCATGACGTCGTAGACGAGCGACGGGTCGTGTGCAATCATGTCGATTGCCTGGCTTGCCATGCGGAAGCAGTCGGGGTGTCGGCGCAGCCAGGTGTGTTGTTCCTCCAGTCCATCGAGGCTGATGGTTATGGAGCAGAGTCCGGCGTGCTTGAGTTTGCGGAGCATTTCGGGTGTGAGCAGGAGTCCGTTTGTCACCATTCCCCACGGGAATCCGCGCGAGGAGATGCCTTGTGCGCACTCCACGATGTCTTCCCGGACCAGTGGTTCTCCGCCGCCGAGTATGACGAACACTTCGCCGGGGTTGCGTTTCTGGGCGATGTTGTCCAGCACTCGGAAGAAGTCCTCGCGAGGCATATCGGGCGTGAGGGCAGCCTGCCGGCAGTCGCTTCCGCAGTGTCGGCAATGGATGTTGCAGCGCACGGTGCTTTCCCAGAACAGTTGTCGGAGCGGATGTTCCTGCCTGAGACTTTTGTTCAGGAGCCTCGAAGCCTCGAGTGCCACGGTCCGTCGGATGCCTAATTTCTCGCCTTTCATGTTGCAAAGTTATGAAGAAAAAATGAATTGCAAGGGCCTATTTGCGAATTATTGTCTGTCCGTTGTTTCTGCGCCCTTGCGGCTGCCTTCCGACATCTACTGCCAAATCGGCCGACATCCACTGCCTTTCCGACCGACTTGGCAGTAGATGTTGCCCGGAAAGGCAGTAGATGTTTCCGGCGCAGTTGTGGCGTGTCTGCGAAACGGCTGTGAGTGGAGGTTTTTCTTTCCTGGGGAGGCAAAACAATTTTTTGTGCCGCACGGCAAACAAAAATGCTGTTCCTGTTGCATGTTGTCCGCGGTTTTTTATAATTTTGCAGTACTGACAACTTAAAAAAACGACTTTATCATGACAAAAAGAACACTTCTGAGCATCTTTTTCTGCTCAACGTTTCTTGCCCTTTGGGCACAGACAATCAGCATCGCAACCAACAACACGCAGATGGTGCTGCAGGTGAACTCGCAGCAACGGCTCTGCCAGACCTACCTCGGCGAACGCCTCTCCGAGCAGACAAACCTCGAGCAACTCTACATGCCGCTGGTCGGACTGAGCAGTTCGTGCATACAAGGCCTCGAAGTTTACCCCGTAATGGGCACGGAAGACTACTACGAACCGACCTTCGAGATACGCCATGCCGACGGCAATCCCACAAGCGTCCTGAAGTATGTCAACCACACCACCGACGGAAACCTCACCACCATCCACCTTCGCGACGAAGTCTATCCCGTAGAGGTCACACTCTACTATAAAGTCTTCCCCGAAGAAGACATCATACAACAGTGGACCGAAATAACACACCACGAAAAGGGAAAAGTCTATCTCGGCCGCTACGCCTCCTCCATGCTCTACCTCGAAGCCACCAACTACTACCTCACAGAGTTCACAAGCGACTGGGCAAAGGAGATGCAAATACAGTCGCAGGAACTCAAATTCGGCAAGAAAGTGCTCGACAGCCGCCTGGGAGCACGTGCCAACTTCATGGCACAACCCTTCTTCGAAGTAGGCATCGGAAGCCCGGTCAGCGAAGACGAAGGCACCGTCCTGATGGGCACACTGGGCTGGACAGGCAACTTCCGCTTCACCTTCGAAGTGGACAACCAGCGCGTCCTGCGCGTCATCAGCGGCATCAACCACGATGCCTCAACCTACCTCCTCAAGAAAGACGACACCTTCCGCACAGCCGACTTCTACTTCACCCTCTCCAACAAAGGCGTAGGCGAAGGCAGCCGACGCTTCCAACGCTGGATGATGAATCACCAACTCCACAAGGCAAAAGACGACCGCATGACACTCCTCAACAACTGGGAGAACACCTACTTCGACTTCGACGAAGAAAAACTCGTGGCACTCTTCGGCGAAGCAAAAGACCTCGGCGTGGACCTCTTCCTGCTCGACGACGGATGGTTCGGCAACAAATACCCGCGCAAAGACGACCGCGCAGGCCTCGGAGACTGGCAAGTAACACAAAGCAAACTCCCCAACGGCATACCATATCTCGTCCGGAAAGCCAAAGAAAACGGCGTCGCCTTCGGCATATGGATAGAACCCGAAATGGTCAACCCCAAAAGCGAACTTGCAGAAAAACACCCCGAATGGCTCATACAACTGCCATCGAGAGACACCTACTACTTCCGACACCAAATGGTGCTCGACCTCTGCAACCCCGAAGTGCAGGACTTCGTCTTCGGCGTCGTGGACAATCTCATGCAGGAAAATCCCGAAATACGCTTCATGAAGTGGGACTGCAACTCGCCCATCACAAACATCTATTCGCCATATCTCAAAGAAAATCAAGGCAACCTCTATGTCGATTACGTGCGCGGACTCTACAACGTACTCGATAGAGTAAAGGAAAAATACCCCGACCTCTACATGATGATGTGCTCAGGTGGCGGCGGCCGCTCCGACGTCAGAGGCCTGAACTACTTCACCGAATTCTGGTGCAGCGACAATACAGACCCCATCGAACGCATCTTCATCCAATGGGGCTACTCACACTTCATGCCCGCCAAAGCCATGTGCGCACACGTCACAGAGTGGAACAGACAGACAAGCATCAAGTTCCGCGTCGATGTCGCCTTCCAAGGAAAGTTAGGCTTCGACATAGGCTTGCGCAACCTCTCCGACGAAGACCGACAGTATTGCCGCCAAGCCATCAAGGAGTACAACCGCCTGAAGGATGTCGTATGGTCGCCCGAGTTCTACCGACTCGTTTCGCCTTACGAAGGACAGCACTGCGTCGTTCAGCGTGTCACACCAGACAAGTCGCACAGCCTTGTCTTTGCATACGACATAAATCCGCGTTACAGCGAAATGCTACTCCCCGCCCGACTGAAGGGACTCGATGCAGAAGCAAAGTACCGAGTGAAAGAGATTTGCCTTATGCCGGGCAGACAAAGTTGGTTGTCATGCAACGACAAAGTCTATACTGGCGACTACCTCATGAAGGTCGGCATCAAGGTAACATCGTACAACAAACTCGACAGCCATATCATAGAGATTACGAAAGAGTAGCGACACGCCATATGGAACATAGACAAACAGGATAAATCTGCGTTATGAGGCGACTGTTCCTTTTTCTGCTTTTGCTCTGGACAGTTCGGGCTTTCGGCCAGGATGCGATACTGACCGTAACAGGTCGTGTGGTCGATGCAGCCACGGGCGAACCGCTACCTTATGCTGCTGTTTACAAGCAGAACGGAATGGGAACGCTGTCCAACATCGAGGGTGACTTCCGTCTGACTGCTTCGCCGCAGGACATCTTGACCTTCAGTTTCGTCGGTTTCAAGAAGATGAGCATGCAGGCTTGGGAGGTGCCGTCGAGAATCAGGCTAAAACCCTACGAACAGGCTCTCAAGGAGGTCGAGGTGAGACCTGTGGATATGTTGGACGTCCTGGCCAGGGTCATCAGGAACCTGAAGCGGGATTTCTCGAAGCACAAAAAGGACAGGCAGTGCTACTTCATGCGAGCCCTGATGAAGAACAACAGAGACAGTTACCTCATAGAAAGCCTCATGGGCTGGAGTTCAGCAGTAAATCTTCGCGACGACGAGACATTCAGCGGCATCTACGGCATCAATGCACAAGGAGCAACAAGTCGTATGGGGCTCACCACAACAAACATCTCCCGAATGTCTGAGATAAGTCCCAGTGCCTTCCAAAGTGCCTATTGGCAGAAAATGATCAAGCCTCTCTATAGCCTGTCGATGGCAAAGAAATACTACAACATATCGGTGGAGACATTAGTGGGCGATGAGGGCGAAAAACTCTATCGCTTCTCATTCCGCTGGAAAGGGTTGAAGAAAAAGATTCTGGAGGGTAGGCGTCACATGACAGGTGAGGCCTTCGTGGATGCCAGGACGATGCGTCTGCTCCGCTTCGAAGGCGAGGTGGGGAACGCCTTTCAGAGGGTCAACGGCAGACGCATGCCCTCATCCATCAAGTTTCACATGAACTTTGACTACACCAAGGGCTATGCGGCGGTGAATAACATTGCCGTGCAGGGAGGAAACGATGCGATGATGTACAGGTACCTTCTGTTCGATGCCCATGCCGACGACCTTGCTGCCGCATCAGGTGGATTCGTTGGAGACAATATCATCGATAATCTTACTTATGCCAAGTATGACTCGACGCTTTGGGAAAAATACGATATCGTAAGGCGAACCAGAGAAGAAGAACTTATTGCCTTCGGCGAAACGACACAGCCTCCTCTGGATGTGGCAGAGGAAGAGGAGGAAGGTGGAGAGGAAATACAGGAGGAAGAGGAAGAGACTGAGAAAGATATTCATTTCACTGCACCTTTCACTCCTCTCATGGAACGCCTCATAGCCTTTGGCAAGTCAATTCCACAGGAAAAGGTCTATGTTCATATGGACAACACTTGCTACTTCCAGGGCGACACCATTTGGTTCGCGGCCTACACAAGGCAGACAAACACGGACAAACCATCGAATGTCAGCGGCGTGCTTTATGTGGAACTCCTCAACAACGACGGCTATTTGGTGGAGCGAAAGCTAATCGAGATGAAGGAGGGACGAGGCACGGGATTCTTCGCCCTGAACAAGATGATACAGTACAGTGGCTTCTACGAGCTTAGGGCTTATACGCGTTGGCAACTGAACTGGGGAGAGCATGAACGTGAGCATCCCCGTTACTTTGGTTTCATGTATAGGGATAAAGCAAGCGAGCGGGAATTCTTCCGCGACTATGACAAACTCTACAGCCGCGTCTTCCCCGTCTATGACAAGCCTCTCGCTCCAGGCGACTACACGCGCGACATGACCTTGCGGGTCCTGCGACGCGAATTCAAGAACGACCCTGACAAACGCTCGCTCAAGCTTTCGCTCTTCCCAGAAGGAGGCAACCTCGTGGCAGGCTTGGAGAATCGCGTGGCCTTCGAGGCTGCAATGTCCGACGGAGAGCAGGTCGATGGCGTCTTGACGATAGGAAACGACAGTGCAAAGGTCATCCATCGAGGGCGAGGCGTGTTCTCTGTCATCCCACAAAAAGGCATGGAGAGAAAGGTGACCTTTGTCGCATCAAACGGTGAAAAGGCCTCTGCCAAGTTGCCAGAACCAGAAGAGAAGGGAGTTGCCATAAAGGTTCAGCAAGAAGGTGACAGCATCATCATCGAGACAAGCCTTGCAGGTCTCAATGTTGACAGTTTGGCGCTCACCATCATGCACGAAGGAAAGGTCGAGGAGTTCCGTGAGTTCAGTTCACGGATAACAATTCATCATTCGCAATTAAAGGTAGGCATTCATCAGGCAACGGTTTTCGATGTTCATGGAAGAGTCTTTGCCGACCGCCTCTTTTTCGTGAGGAAAGCAGAAAAGGAAGAGCCGACACTTGCAGTATCAGGGATGAAAGATGAGTACAGCCCTTACGAGAAAGTAGAGTTGAAGGTGAAAGGCAAAAGGAGGAACGTTCCTGTTTCTCTTTCCATTCACGACAGCTATCAGTCCGATCCGCTCTTCGACAGCGGAAACATCATGACGGAGATGCTGCTCTCCTCAGAGATAAAAGGTTTCATTCCCAATCCAGATTGGTATTTCGAGAAGGATGATGAAGAGCATCGCCAAGCCCTCGACCTCCTGATGATGACACAAGGCTGGCGGCGTTTCGTCTGGCGAGACATGGCGGTAAGGGGAGAGTGGGACCTGACGCAACCCAACGAGAAGACTCCCATCCTGATTGGAAACGTATCGTTCAACCCCAATCGCATATCTGCTCCTCCTGGCTATCTCGAACTCTCGCTCGAAAGGAGTCGCGACTACAAACATATCTTAGAGCTGGCGAGGAAGAAATTGACACCTGGCTTGCGCCTTCATGCGGAAATAGTCTCTCTCGACAGTCTGGAGTGGGGAACGAGCGAATCACCTTTCAATGGCGACAAATTCACGATAAGATGCCCCAAGTTCTACGGGAACAGCATGTTCTTCCTCTCTGTGGCCGACACGACAAAATGGTCGAAGAAAACGAAGAAGCGATACCCGTGGATTCAGTCGGCAGGTTATGGCGAAGATTTCCCTTTGCGAATCCAGAAGAAACTCTATGTGGGAGAAGCCGACTTCAGGGCTTATATCTCATGGCCCTATCCACGTTTCGTCATGCCCTATAACTTCTATCAAACACACCTGCCACCAAAGCCTGCAATCTCTGACTATGATGTGCCGTCCGAACTCCTCGCAGATTCTGCTAAAGTGCTTCGCGAGGTACGTGTCAAAGCCCGTCGCAGGAGCCGACTCAAAGGCTTCGACAGTACTTATCCTGCCTTTATGTTGGATGCCTACGAGGCTTGGAACACGATAGAAGACGCCGGAATTCCTTTCTTTGCCTTCGGAAGTATCGGCAAGCCTTTGGTTCGTGTCTATATGAATGAGTACGGGGCAAATGAAGAAGGTGTGAGAGGAGAAGATGGAAAAAGTCTCGACACGCGCATTCGGGTATATCCTGGCTTAACTCCTACCAGACGCTCTCTGCCACAGTATGCCAGCATCCCGACAGACTCGATTTATCATCCCAAATACTTGACCTTGTTTGCTACAAACACCGATAGCATCTCGCCAGGTGAACGTAAAGAATTTCTCGGCGACGAGAGTATATATGAAGATCCTCGCTCGCGGTTAGACAAATATGTCGTCTATACCGACTACCAGCCTCGCCTTGAAGGAAGTAACCGCTACAGGGGTTCTAACAGACCAGAGACGAGAATAGCCGTTTATCCTTTTTACGATGGAAGTCGTCGCACGGTCTATCGCGACCGCTATTACCTCTTGCCAGGCTTCTCTGTGCCTGCCGAGTTCTATCATCCTGACTATTCGCAGCAGACGCCACCAGAGCCGACTGACTACCGCAGGACGCTATATTGGAATCCGAATTTGCAGTTGGACAAGAGAGGAGAGGCAAACGTAACGTTCTACAACAACTCTCGCTCAACCATCCTAAGCATCGAGGCAGAAGGTCAGGCTGCCGACGGAACCCTGCTTTGGACAAAGTAAAAAGAAAGACTTCTGTAATCCAAAAAGAAAAGCCCAGCGTTTTGCTGGGCTTGCGCTTCAGGATGGGCTTGAACCAACGACCCCATGATTAACAGTCATGTGCTCTAACCAACTGAGCTACTGAAGCATTTTGCAACTGCTCGAAAACTTGCGCTTCAGGATGGGCTTGAACCAACGACCCCATGATTAACAGTCATGTGCTCTAACCAACTGAGCTACTGAAGCAGGCTTTTTTAGCGTTTTCTCGCAATTGCGTTGCAAAGGTATAGGTTTTTTCGAAAATATGCAATACCTTTGCAGAAAAAAATACAAAATATGGAGAAAATAATCGGAATAGGTAATGCTATAGTTGATATTCTTGTCCGCATGGAGGGGAATAAGATGCCCAGACAGATGCAACTTCCAAAAGGGCAAAAGACCTTGACTGATATTTCAAAATTACAGATAAGCGACATCACGCCTGCACTTTTCGAAGATGTGGCGATGGTTCATATAGAAGGTTCTCTGGCAAGGAATCACGATTTGGCGGAGGCTATTTGTCAGGTGGCAATGGAGCAGAGCGTACAAATCAGTCTCGACCTTGCCGACAGGAATATCGTTGCAGCCGACCTTCCGTTCTTCCAACATCTGGTTCAAGATTGTGTCGATGTGGTTATCGCAAACGAAGAAGAGGCGATGGCCTTTACCGGCATGGCAGATGCTCTCGATGCTTTGCGTGCCATTGCTGCCTATAAGTGTCTGGCTGTTGTGAAACTTGGCAGCAAAGGCGCTTGTGCAAGACTTGGAGCAGAAGAAGTGATGCTGAAGGCTCAAGACGTTTCCGTTGTGGATACAACAGCAGCAGGAATTTTCTTCGATGCCGGTTTCCTTTATGCTTTGGACAGAGGAGCGTCGCTGAAGGACTGTCTTTCTCTTGGCATATGTCTTGCCGAACACATCGTCGGTGTGGCAGGAACACAGTTGCCCGACGAGGTGTGGCAGGAGATAAGAAAGAAGTGCTAAACAGAATGGATATGAAGAAAGTATATATATATATAATAATGTGTCTGCTGCCGCTCGCTTTGGCAGCACAGAAGAAGGAGAATTCCAATTCTGCCATCAGCCGGAATCTGGAACTCTTCAACGACATCTACAAGCAACTGGATCTTTTCTATGTCGATTCTCTCAATGCAGACTCTGTTATTGGGAGGGGCATACGTTTGATGTTGCAGCAGATAGACCCTTTTACCGACTATTATCCGGAGGATGACGAAGATCTTCGTCAGATGGCAACGGGCAAGTATGCCGGCATAGGCAGTGTGATTCGTTATCACCGTAAGGAGCAAAGAGCCGTCATTAGCGAGCCATACGAAGGAACACCCAGTCAGTTGGCAGGAGTGAAGGCAGGCGACGTGATTCTCTCCATCGACGGGAAGGACGTGAAGGGTATGCTTACGCCCAAAGTGAGCAGCATGCTTCGTGGCGAGGCTGGCACGACGTTCGAACTGAAGGTGCGTCGAGGCGAAGAGGAGAAATCGTTTCTCATCACACGTCAGACGATACAACTTCCGCAAGTGCCATACTTTGGAATGCTTTCCGACGGGCAGACGGGATACATCTACCTGACGGGCTTCACCGATGGTGCTTGCCGAGAGGTGCGCAATGCTTTGGACGATGTCCGCCAACAGGGAGCCAAACGCCTCGTGCTCGACTTGCGTGGCAATCCTGGCGGTGCAGTCAACGAGGCTGTTGACATTGCCAATCTCTTTCTGCCGAAAGGCAAGAAGGTGGTTTATACGCGAGGGAAGATGAAACGTACGGACCGTGAATACTACACGGCTACCGAGCCGGTGGATAGCCTGATGCCGCTTGTGGTGCTTGTCGATGGCGGTTCTGCCTCGTCTTCCGAGATTGTGGCAGGTGCATTGCAAGACTTCGACCGGGCCGTCGTTATGGGTGCGAAGACCTATGGAAAGGGACTTATCCAGATGGTGCGTGAGGTGCCCTATCGTGGCAGCCTCAAGGTGACAACCAGTCGTTACTACATTCCCAGCGGACGTTGTATTCAGGCTTACGACTATCGCCGGTTGAACCCTGACGGTTCGGTGGGAACGATTCCCGACAGTCTGACAAATGTCTTCCATACGGCAGCAGGTCGTGAGGTGCGTGATGGCGGTGGCATAAAGCCCGATGTTGAGGTCAAGCCCGACAGTTTGCCGACGATGATATACGAGTTGGTGCAGAGCGATGAGTTCTTCGACTACGTCACACACTTCTGTCGCACCCATCCCACCATTGCGCCTGTTGGCGAGTTTCGTTTCAGCGACGAGGATTACGCGGCCTTTGTCGATAGTATTCAGAGCAGCGGTTTCGAGGCGGGCAAGCCTGCCAAACAAGTGCTTCAGGTGTTGCGTGATGTCATCAAACGCGAAGGCTATCAGGAAGCCACGAGCGCAGAACTCGATGCTTTGGAAGCGAAGTTGGCCTACGACATTCGTGCCGACTTGATGCGTTTCCGTAAGGAGATAGAACCGTTCCTCTGCGACGAGTTGGCCCATCGCTATTACTTCCAGAAGGGAGGAGTGCAGCAGCAACTTGTTGGCGATCCGTGTGTGGAGCGTGCCTTGCAGGTGCTTTCTTCGCCCGACGAGTATAAGAAGATTCTGACGCCTGCTGCGAAGCCGTCTGTAGATAAGAAGAAATCCAAGAAGAAGAAGAAATGAACGAAGCGAGAACTCTCTCTTTGAGAAGGCACAGGGCAAGTTGGATGCTTGTGTTTCTCCTCTTGTGTGTTACGGCTCAAGCCCAGACACCATCCGATTCTTTATTGCAGAACGATGGAGTGGTCCGCATCTTAGCCATAGGCAACAGTTTTTCGCAGGACGCTGTGGAGCAGTATCTCTATGAGTTAGGTCGTGAGGCAGGCATTGAGATGATTATCGGCAATGCCTATCGTGGCGGACAGGGTTTTCATTCGCATTGGGTGGACGTAACGGAGGCCAACAATACCTTCGAGTACCGTAAGGTGCAGGATGGTCGTCGTAGCAATAAACCTCGGACGGCTCTTGCCGACATCATAAAGGACGAGCCCTGGCAGTATATCACATTCCAGCAAGTGAGTCAGGAGTCGGGTCTGACCGGCACTTTCGAGCCATACCTTTCCCACCTTATACAGTATGCTCGGGGCTTGCAGACCAATCCCAATGCCTCTTATGGTTTCCACCAGACGTGGGCCTATTCGCGCGAAAGCACTCATGGCGGTTTTGCCAACTATGGCAATCGTCAGGAGGTGATGTACGACAGCATTTGCAGGGCAGTACGGTATGCCATGCAGATGCATCCTGAACTGACGTTCGTGGTGCCTTCAGGCACGGCCATACAGAATGCACGTACCACTTATCTGGGCGACACGATGGACCGCGACGGTTATCATCTCGACCTCAAGATGGGACGTTACACTGCTGCTTGTGTGTGGTTTGAGACCATTACGGGCATCTCGCCGGTGGGGTTCAGTTATTGTCCCGACGGGCTCGACTTCGTGGCTGCCCACACGTGTCAGGTGGCGGCTCACGAGGCGGTGATGCGTCCCTTCAGTCCTACTGTCCTCGATGGTGAAGGCTTTTCTGCCGTCAACGACATTGTGCCGACGGGCCTGGTGAAGTTCAACTTCGGCACAGCGCATTGCACCGACCCGGCGTGGAACGACATCACTCCCGACAGGAGAACACATACGCACATTGTGGACTGCAACGGAAATGCAACGGGCATCCTTGTGACCTTTGCAGGCGACTTTGCCGGTTCGAACCTCAACGGAGCGACGGCAACGAAGACCAAGATGCAGATGCCTGCCATCGTCTCGCAGTCTGCCCTATGGGGTTATGCTGCAGGAAAGATGGAAGGTGCAGGCGCCCGACAGAGTGCCACCGTGCTGTTCAGCCATCTCAACCCCAACCTGGAGTACGACATCTCCATCTTCTCTTCGCGCCAGCAGAGCAGCGACTCGCGTCAGACGAGTTTTCTCGTGCAGGGCGATGGCGTATGGGCAGAGACCTTGCAGGCAGCCGACAATACGGACGAGACGGTTGTCCTGAAGAAGGTTCGCCCCACAGCCGACGGACGTCTTACGCTTTCCGTCATGCCTGGCTTGCAGAACAACACAGCCAACCGTTTCTACTACCTTAATGCAGTAACAATAAGAACAAGAAAGTAAAGAGGGAAGCAGCAGGAGGCCGGGTGCTATGCCCTGTTTCCTCTCCTGCAGACTTCCCTCCGGTTACTTCCCTAAAAGAAATAGTCATGTCACAGCAAAACCAAATTCAGATTCAGTTCCGCCTTGTAGATGTCAAAGAGTTGCAGTTTGTAAACCTTGCAAACGAGTGGCCCGAAGGCGAACTTCAGATTAACAACCAACTCCAGTTCAACTGCGACACCGAGAAGCGTGCCGTGCGTTGCAATGCCAATTTCGAGTATAAGAAGAACGACATCACCCAACTCATACTTGGTGGGCAGACCATCTTCGAGTTTACTCGCGAGAGTTGGAGTTCGCTCTACCAACTCGATGGCGACCAGTGGGTGTTGCCTGCCGGCCTTGTTCAGCACCTGGCAGACATCACCATTGGCAGTGCCCGTGGCATCCTGGCTGTTCGTAGCGAGGAAGCAGGCATCCCCAAGCAAATACTGCCCCTTGTCAATCCCGGTCAGATGCTTCGCAACAACATCGCCTTCAAGCGCGTTCCCCAGCAGAACACTGCTGCTCCCATACCAATGGACGGCACATTGGGCACGGCGTAACAGCCCGCTTTCAACGTTAACGCTAACCTTAACGCTAACGTTAACGCTAACGCTGACCTTAACCTTAACGCTAACCTTAATCTTAACGCTGACGTTGACGCTAACCTTAACCTTAACTGAAGTCATCGTCATCGTTATCGTCAAGGTTATCGTCAACGTTGAACCAAGTGGCTTTTATTCAAGCCCCTGGATGGTGTCTGTGTTTTTGATGGTCTCTATGGCGTCGCTTTGCGCCTTGCGGTTGGGCACGAGTTGGAACTCCGCTTCGCTGCGGAGGTTCTTGAAGTCTTTTCCGGGCGTCCAGCGCACGTTGACGTTTTCAATGTGACTGGTGTTGAACTCCTCGGTGGTCTTTGCACCCTTGGTGGCGAGTTCTACATGGAAGTCGCCCAGATCGCCCAGTTTCACCTTGTTGCCGGCGAGTAGTTGCTCGCGCAGACAGCCTACTGCGTCGGAGAGAACGCCCTTGATGGTGCCTTTCGAGAAAGGTGAGTGATGCTCTGCAATGTGTTTGCAGAAGGTGTCGAGGTCGAGAATTTCGTCGGTTTGTGCCTCGCCGTAGGCTTTTGTTTCGGTGATTTCTGCTTTCTTCGTGCCAGGTTTGGTGCCTTTGATTGCGATACTGTACTTAATCATGGTTTTTTAGAATTAAATGGTTAATAAATAGATGTATAAGAGGTTTTGTGAGAGGGCAGAAAAGTTCTCTGCAGAAGTTCGCAAAGTTCTCTGCAGAAGTTGTCAAAGTTCTCTGCAGAAGTTTCTAATGTTCTTTGGAGTCGTTGGAAACCCACACCGGCGAAGCAGGCCATTTTGACTGCAGTCGGATTAAAACTTCACCGGTGTTTCGGTCTGTCTTTTGCAGCACCCTCACGTCTGTATATACCGGCACACCCCCGTTTTGTCAACCCCACCCCCTAAATTTCTTTCGCAAAAGTGCCGTTTTGCAATCTGAAGTTGTCATTTTTCGACTTAAACGACAGGCGGCACTATGCAGTTCTCGGAGAAAAGTTGTATCTTTGTAGAGTCGCGTATAAAAAGTTGAAGAGTATAAAACAAAGCAACTTTATAAAAGACGACAGTTGTTATCAACTTACATATATAGTACATTACACAGACAAGTCATAAATGCCCGTAGATAAACAAAAACTGCTTCGTTTCCAAATCTTGAACGAATGTTTCAGGAATCGTCATAGGGAATACACCCTTGACGACCTCAAGAACGTATGTAATAAGATATTATGTGATAGGTATGATATGCAGGGGGTAAGCCGAAGGACTATTCAAAATGACATCCGAGAATTAGAGATGCCACCTTATTGTATATGTTTGGATGAAAATTTAAGAATTGGTCATAAAAGGATTTATAGATACGCGAACACCACTTTTTCGCTTAAACTATTTAGTTTGTCGGATGAGGAACGAAACCGATTAGAAAGTGCCATAAGGATTTTGGAAGGAATGAATGGCATCCCGCAATATGACTGGATAAGTTTTTGTTTGAAGCAAATAGTAAGCGATACTTTTATGGAGGGAAAAAGTTCGCCAATATCTTTTCAAAATAATCCAGACCTCTACGGCATAGAGCATTTTAAGCCTTTACTGAAAGCCATAGCAGACAAGCAACCTTTAAGAATAACCTATAAGCCATATCCCAAGCGCCTTGAAGAAGAATATGTTGAGCGCGATGAAACAGTCATAAAGATATTCCCTTATCACCTAAAACAATTTAACGACAGATGGTTTCTCGTGGCGCGGCAAAAGGATATGGAGAAACTGGGCGTATATCCAATTGATAGGATTACAACGATTCATCCATTATTTATCCCATTTGAGGATGTCCCCGTTGATATTGAGGAATTCTTTGATAATATAGTAGGAGTATCTTATAGGGAAGAACCCCATAAAGTACTTTTGCGTGTTAAAAAAGAACGATATCCCTATATCCTTTCCAAACCTATTCATTGGTCGCAAACGGAATTAAGGAATTTATGTACTGATACTCATAAATATGTATCATTGAATATAGGGATTAATAACGAATTGATTTCTCTGTTGCTTTCTTTTGGGGACGACATAGAAGTAATAGAACCAAGCATATTGAAAGAGAAAATGAAGAAAATCGTATTGCAAATGTACGATTTTTACAAACAGTGAAGAAAACTTGCACAGTTAGTGAATACCTTTGCACTAGAAAACCAGGGAACAGAGTTTCACTTATATTTATTTTTTCTATTTTGCTTATGTTGACACAGATTACCGAGAGTCTTTGGAATGTAGTAAACAACTCTTATGTGTATTCCTTCAAGAAGGAGCCACTGATGATATTCCATCTACTTGTAAAGAAGTATATGGAGAAAAAGGAAATGTATGAATTCGAATTGCCTAAGAAATGGCAGGAAACATTAGACGAGTTAGAAAACGTCCAGTCCACATGTGCTGCCGTAAACAAGGATCTTTTGCATGAATTCGAGTCTAAACTTGATGAATTTGAGTCGGCAGATGGGAAAACATTGTGCGACATAGTGGATTTCTTTGTTCAAAAATATGCAGAACTGAATGCCGAGGAGGGTGGAGAATATATTCTACCTAAAGAATTGGCTAATTTTATTTATTGGTATGCAACGGGTATTGAACAGTGGGCAGCATATTGTGCCATTTATAATCCTTTTGCAGGTTTGTGTTCTTATGGTATTGAGCATGCAGAAGGGTTAAATTATCAACTGCAAAACGAACTTGAAGGAAAAACTTCTCCAGAGGAAATTCAGAAAGAGGAAGACCCATATTCCGAATGTTCATGGTATCATGGAGTAGAATCAAATCAGATAAACCGATTGATTGGTAGTGTTAGGTTGCTGGTGCACAACCCTGCCAATCTGGAGAAGATGTACATTCATGCTGACGATTCTATAAAGGATGATATTGAGGACTTTTGGGGCGCTTGGACATTTATTTCTACACCTCCAATTGGTTCAAAGGACATATCTGATGAGGTTCTCGAGGATATGTATAGAAAACTTGTAGACAAATTCATCAAGGCTGAAGTCATGAGGGATGCTTTCTTCATATTTCCCAAGGAATTCTGTGTAAGTAGTTCATATTCAAATATGAGGCGCGATCTCGTGGATTGTGGTTATGTAGATGCAGTTATAGAATTACCTTCGTCTGTGTTTGCCGGCAATATAGAGGTAGTACTTGTACATTTACATAAACCGGAGTCTTATTGGGCAAATCATACCATCAACTTTGCTGATTTTACGAGTTTTGTTGATGAAAATGACAATCGAAAATTCAAAGAGAAAGATTGTTGGAGGGATGTGACACTAGAACGTGAAGAAACTCTCTACAATTCCTTTGTCACTCCACAAGTGTTAAGCGAAAACGACTATTGTCTTCTGCCTTCGCTCTACATTTCGAAAGAAAGAGATAAGGAACCAGGAGAGGTAAAAATCCGTTTAGGTGAATTCTTTTCACTTGCAAAAAGCGAGGAGATGCAAGAAGGGGAAGGGCTTTTTATTGCCGGCGAAAGTTTCCATAATGACTCTAAGATGTTTTTTGAAACAGTCAGGTATGACAAATTCGCTTTAGAGGATGAGCTCGACCTCTACAAAGGCCAATATTTGGTAATTACCTACCTTCGCGAAAAGCTGTTATTATGCAAAACATCGGAAAATGCAATTTTCTGTTTGGACACTAATCAGTTCGCATTCAAATTTGATGAGTCAACGGGGGTGCCATTTGATTATGTTGTAAATTGCTTATTGCGGGATGATATATTGCAGAGGGTGGCTTTGTCCATATCTTTGGGAAGAGATTTTGAGAAAACCGTATGTGAAAACATACTAGCCCACGAGATTGCAATACATCTGGATAAATCTGTCCAGACAAGCACGATGCAAACTCTTAGAGAGGAATATGAACGCGTACGTGACGAAGAAGAAAGGGCGGAAAAAGCGCGAGCGGCTCATAGAGAAGTTTCTTCTGATATATCTCACATGCTGGGAACAACTTTTAGCAGAATTGGAGAAGGCCTGTCTGATTTGAGGGGAATAGAGGGAGCAGAGGATGCTATGACTCAAATAAAAGATAGCATTGAACATATGAGACGCCTTATAGACTCTGTTGGAAAGGACTTTTCAGATGCGCGAATGAAGCAAGAAGAATATGGAGTAAATGATTTCTTTGGCAAATATTGCGAGGCCTGGAAGAACTTCGGAAAGAACACATTCGAATTACAATATCACACATCGGTAGATGATGAGGCATCGTTTTTAATCGATGTCGATTTCATGAAGGTATTACTTGATGCCATTTTAGACAACGCATATCGTCATGGTTTCGAAAGAATTTGGTCCAGTGAACATCAGGTAAGTATTTCTTCATCTTATGTGTCTATGGATAATAGAAACTATGTACTTTTGAGTATCGCCAATAATGGCAAGCCATTGCCAGAGGGATTCTCTTTGTCTAGATATATTTCGCGCGGAGAATTCGTGGGAGAAACAGGCAGAACAGGATTGGGAGGGAACCATATCTATAGTATAGTGAAAAGGCATGGAGGCTTTTTGAATCTGACTTCAACACCAGAATGGAGTATGGTTATTGAAATATTACTCCCAATAGAGTTTTATAACGAAAACGAATCACCAAAATTTGTTGCTTATGGAAATGCAAAAGAATGTATGTAATATCATTTGGGTTGACGATGATATAGACACATTATATAATGATAGTTGTAAGCGTGCGCTACGGCGTGCAGGTTTGAAACTTATTGGGAAGGCACATACTTTTGCTGAATTTACGAGAATCATGGATATTTGTTATGATAGAGTAGATGCTGTAATTACAGATGCCAATTTTAGTGCAGACATGCAATCTCCCAAAACAGAACGTGATTTATCAGGATTCGTAAAGATAAGAGAATGTATAAAGGCATATAATCAAAAGAGAACGATTCCTTTCTATTTGTATACAGGTCGTAGTAATGTCCTTAATGACAAATATGATGATGGTGAATTGGATTATTTTGATTTAAATAAACGTTTTTTCTTGAAGGGCGATTTCGAACAAATGTTTGAGCAAATAAAGGAAGAGGTTGGAGATATTAATTCTCCGTCGTATCGAATAAGGACGAAGTATTCTGCAGAACTTAATGCTGCCTCTATCCTTGATGGGAATGAGAAGACTTTATTCGAGGCATTACTTTATAAATACTCCGATGAATGGAAAAATACGGAAGACTATTTTACCCCAATGAGGAAAATAGTGGAGAGGATATTCAGCGAGTGCAAGGCCTTACAGATAATCCCCAATGACCTGTCCTTGAATTCATTTCATTATTTTATGATGGATAAAGAAAAAACTTATAAATTAAAAGATGAATACAAAGATCTTATGCCCAAACCTCTTGCACATAGTTTGAGATTCTTTTTGAATATAACACAAGATGGTTCTCATGATACTAATGGACTTACTTTGGGCGTAAACAAATATGTTCGTGAAACGAAAAACATAAATCTCTTTAGGTCTGTCTTGTATATCGCTATGGATATGTGCTTATGGTTTTATGATATTAGGATATCCAATGATGATTTTAGTCTTGCGAAATGGGAAGAGCGCGACAATGACAACTTTGAACATAAGGGAGTGGTAAGAAAGTTAGATAATGGTGGTTATGTGTGCGATAATTACCTATTACAGTACCCCAAGAATGAAGAATATAAAGAAGGTGACAAGATAGGAATTATTAAATCCACGGAGAACAAGCCAGATAAAGTTTTTACATATCTGTGTAAGAATGAAGAAATACGTGTTGATCGTTTTGTGCTCACGAGAAGTTTGAAGATTCAAAATTAACGACCTATAAATATCTGCCACATTGGAGATAATAGAAAAAGTCGTATCTTTGTATCAGTAAAACATCAAATTATGGAAAAGTTAATAAAGAAGTTGAGCATTCTGTTGCTCTTAATGACGTTGCCGGTAGTTTTTGGGTCTTGCAGTAGCGACGAAGAACTGCCTTTGAGTGAGGTGATAGTAGGAAAATGGCATACGTATAAGGCTACTATTTCGTACAATGGTGAGAAAGAGACGGTCGATGTCAGCATGAACGGGGAGTATGCAGCCTTGTATTTTGAAGTTACCTTTTACGAAGGTAACAGGGCAGTGATGAGAGGATGGGAGGAAGGTCCTAACAACACATATTTGTGGGGAGAAGAAGAGTATGCCACTTATACTGTCAAAGGCAATGATTTGAGCATCAGGGATGCTGATGGGGAAACCATGAATGCCAAATACTATCCCAAAGACAATAACATTGTCCTTACGATAATAGAGGATGACGGCTATGGTTCAATGGCGACGGCAAACCTTCTTTTTAGAAAGATGAAATGAGGAAAAGAAAAGTCACTCTAAGCAGGTGTGGTTGTATGTAGACTCGGTTGTCCTTCTTTCTTGAGTTCATATATAATCAGATTACATTAAATGGAGCAGCCAAAGTTTATCATAACAACGGACGGACACTTGCGTCTGGGAATGGTCTGTCAGCATAAGGACTTGCTCGTAGGCAGTGAGCAGTGTCTGGGTGGTGGCTATTATCAGTTCGACTGGGTTGGCAATCGCCTCATACTCGACCGTGCATCGTACGACTTCGGCCGTCCCCGGTGGCATTTGCTCGACAGATTGATGGTTCCTGCATCGTTTCGTGGGCTCCGCATCGTGTATCTCTACGATGACAATGAGGACTTCTGCGTAAGCGACGAACTGGACATAGAATACTACGAATCACATGAATAATAAAACAATAAAGTCATGAAAACAATCAGCACTACAAAGGCTCCTGCAGCCATCGGCCCTTACAGTCAGGCCATCAAGGTGGGCAACCTTCTTTACACATCCGGCCAGTTACCCATTGACCCCGCAACAGGCACGTTCCCGGAGGGAGGCATAAAGGAACAGACACGCCAGTCTCTTCTCAACGTGAAGGCTATCCTCGAGGAAGCAGGCCTGACGATGGCCAATGTGGTAAAGACAACTGTCTTCTTGGCAGACATGAACGACTTTGCCGACATGAATGCCGTCTATTCGGAGTTCTTCTCCGAACCATATCCCGCTCGTTCTGCCGTTGCCGTGAAGGCATTGCCAAAGGCAGCCATGGTGGAGATTGAAGTGGTGGCAGGAGAATAAGACTGCCGCACAGAATCAGTACGCTTGCTGTCTCCGAAAAGTTCCCGAAAAACGTCATTTCCCCAGATTTTCCGAGGAACACGAAGGCATGTTCAAGCACGACATTCAGAGCCTGCACGTTTGTGTAGGCTCTATTTTTTGCCCTTTATTTTGTCAGGTGGATAAAAAATCGTATCTTTGCGCACGTAAAATTGTATAGATATGTCGAATATAGTAGCAATAGTGGGACGCCCTAATGTGGGCAAAAGTACCCTTTTTAACCGCTTGACACAGACTCGCCATGCTATTGTGAGCGAAGAGGCCGGCACTACGCGCGACCGTCAGTACGGCAAGTGCGAGTGGGGAAACCATGAGTTCTCTGTCATCGACACCGGAGGTTGGGTCGTAGGCAGCGACGATATCTTCGAAGAAGAGATACGCAAGCAGGTGGTGTTGGCTACCGACGAGGCCGACGTCATCCTCTTTCTGGTAGATATTCAGAATGGCATAACAGACCTCGACGAGGCTGTTGCCGACATCTTACGCCGCTCGAAGAAACCCGTTGTGCTTGTCTGCAATAAGATGGACAACAACGAAACTTACCTCTCTGCCGAGTTCTATGCCCTCGGCTTGGGCGACCCCCAGTGCATCTCTGCTGCTACAGGCAGTGGCACAGGCGACTTGCTCGACCTTGTGCTCAGTCTCTTCCCAAAAGAAAGCGTTGCATTGCCCGACGAGGAAATACCGAGATTTGCCGTTGTCGGCCGTCCCAATGCCGGCAAGTCAAGTCTTATCAATGCCTTTATCGGCGAAGAAAGAAACATCGTAACCGACATTGCCGGCACAACACGCGACAGCATCTACACTCGTTACGACAAGTTCGGCTTCGACTTCTATCTGGTGGATACCGCAGGCATTCGTCGTAAGAACAAAGTAAACGAGGACCTGGAGTTCTACAGCGTTATGCGTTCTATCCGTGCCATTGAGAACAGCGATGTGTGTGTCCTCATGATAGATGCCACACGAGGCATCGAGACCCAGGACCTCAACATCTTCCAAATCATACAGAGAAACCAGAAGAGCATCGTGGTGGTAGTCAACAAATGGGACCTCGTGCCAGACAAGGACACGAAGGTCATCAAGACAATGGAAGATGCTATTCGCGAAAGAATGGCTCCCTTTACGGACTTCCCCATCATCTTCGGTTCTGCCTTGACCAAGCAGCGTATCTTCAAGGTGCTGGAAACGGCAAAGGATGTCTTCCTCAATCGCCGTCGTAAAGTCTCTACACATAAGTTGAACGAGGAAATGTTGCCACTCATCGAGGCATATCCGCCACCATCCATGAAGGGCAAGTACATCAAGATAAAGTACTGCATGCAGATTCCCGACACACGTGTGCCGTCGTTTGTGTTCTATGCAAACCTGCCGCAATACATCAAGGAGCCTTACAAACGCTTCCTGGAGAATAAGATACGCGAGCGTTGGGACTTCAGCGGTTGCCCAATAAACATCTTTATCAGACAGAAGTAAATGAAGAAGTTCATCGCCAGTTGTTTGCTCTCCGTCGTTTTCCTTGTTTGCTCTTGCGGTCAATATACGCATAAAGCAGCAAGAAAGGCAGCAGAAGAGTACTATACGATGCTCATCGAGGGCAATTATCAAGGCTTTGTCGATGGCTATGCCAATGCAGAGTCGTTGCCCGAAGGCTATCGCAGTCAACTTGTTGATGCAGTGGCACAACTTATGGCCGGCGAGAGAATGCGTAACCTCACCGGAGTGGTGGCAACCAAAGACAGCCTTCTGGAGGACAGTACTGCTTACGTCATGTTACAACTGAACTACTGCGACAGCACGAGCGAACAGATAGAGTTGCCACTCATTCTGATGGAAGAAGGGTGGAGAATGAAGTAGGATTCTCGAAGGAATCAACTCAAAAGAACAAATTCAAAACACAAAAATAAGAAAATGAAGAAACTGATTTCTTTGCTGCTGATGCTTGTTGTGGTGTTTGCAGCCAAAGCACAACAAATGCAAATGCCACCGATCCCTCTCGACCCAGCCGTCAAGATGGGTAAACTGGAGAATGGCCTTACGTATTACATTCGTCATAACGAGTGGCCCGAGAAGCGTTGCGACTTCTATATCGCCCAGCGCGTAGGTTCCATACAGGAAGATGATGACCAGCGCGGACTGGCTCACTTCCTCGAGCACATGTGCTTCAATGGCACAAAGCACTTCCCGGGTGATGCACTGAAGCAGTACTTGGAGCGCATCGGTGTGAAGTTCGGCGAGAACCTCAATGCCTATACTTCTTTCGACGAGACTGTCTATAACATCAACAACGTCAATGTGGAGATTGCCGGTGCCATCGACTCTTGTCTGCTTATTCTGCACGACTGGAGTCACGACCTCTTGCTCGAAGATAAGGAAATCGACAAGGAGCGTGGTGTCATCGAGGAGGAGTGGCGCATGCGTCGCAGCGCACAGATGCGTCTCATCGAAGAAGCCCTTCCCACCATTTGCAAGGACAGCAAGTATGCCTTCCGTATGCCTATCGGCACGATGGAAGTGGTGAAGAACTTCCCCTATGAGACCCTTCGCAACTACTACCGCAAGTGGTATCGTCCCGACCTGCAGGCACTTGTTATTGTGGGCGATGTCAATCCCGACGAGATAGAGAAGAAGTTGCAGGCGATGTTTGCAGATATTGCCCCTGCTGCTGCCGATGCTGCCGTTCGCGAGGAGTATCCTGTGCCCGACAACAAAGAGCCTTTGGTCTTCATTGGCAAGGACAAGGAAAACCCGAGCATGATAGCATCTATGATGTTCAAGACAGATCCGTTGCCCAGAGAGGTGAGGGGAACCTATGCACAGATTGCGCTCGACTTCGTGCAGAACGCTATTTCCGGCATGTTGAGCGAGCGTCTTAGCGAGATTGCGCGTCAGGCAGATGCTCCTTTCTCCGGTGCAAGTGTCAGTTTTGGTCCTTTCCTTGTGGCAAACACGAAGGATGCTCTTTCTCTCGATGTTATGATGAAGGAGAATCGCAGCACCGAGGGTATTAAGGCTGCATATCGTGAGTTGCTTCGTGCTTCAAGGGGTGGTTTCACGGTGAGCGAGTACGAACGCTTCAAGCAGGAGTACCTTTCTCAGATTGATGCGGCATATGAGGCTCGCGACAAGCGCACGAACACATCGCTCGTCGATGCTTGTGTACGCAACTTCCTCGATAATGTTCCGGCTCCGGGCATCGAGTGGTTACATAGTGCGATGCATCAGTTTGTGCCGAACTTCCCGCTTGAGGTAGTCAACAAGACGCTTGCGGCGCTTCCTCAGGACAATCGTGCCATCCTCATTTTCATGCCTGAGAAGGAGGGTTTGGCTTGCCCGACGGAGCAGGAGGTGTTGTCTGCAATGGCGGAGGTAGATGCCGAGAAGATTGAAGCGTTCACCGAAGAGGTCAGCACGGAGCCTTTGGTGCCCGAACTGAAAAGCAAGGTAAAGGTTAAGAAGATAACGGACGATGTCTATGGTGCCAAACTCATCACGTTGAGCAATGGCATGAAGATTCACGTTTTGCAGACCGATTACAGTCCCAACAAGATAAGTTTCCGCGCCACATCATGGGGTGGCAACAGTCTTTACGACGACGAGGAGTACATCAACTCCGGCAATGTTGCTTTGGTGCGCCAGGGAGGCTTGGGCAATTTCTCTGCCATCGACCTCAACAAGAAACTGGCTGGCATCCAGGCCAGTGCTTCGGCATCGGTTGCCGCCCGCACGGAGGGCATTGAAGGCAACTGTGTGAAGAAGGACTTCGAAACGATGCTTCAACTCGTTTACCTCAGTTTTACATCGCCTCGCCGCGACGATGATGCTTTCACATCGCACATAGAGCGTACACGCAATGCGCTGAAGAATGCCGACCTCAATCCTCAGACGGCTCTTTCCGACAGCCTGGCGAGTGTGCTTTATGGTAATGTTGTCCGTGCCAAGCGTCAGAAAGCAGAGGACCTCGACCGCATCAGTTACGACCGTCTGCTGGAGATTTACCGCGAACGCTTTGCCAATGCCGGCGACTTCGAGTTCTATCTTGTGGGCGATGTCAATGCCGATTCAGTGGCACCGTTGCTGGCTAAGTACCTCGGCGCGTTGCCTGCGAAGGGCAAGAAAGAGAAGTATAAGGTCATCGACCAGCGTCTGACGAAGGGCAGCCGCGAGTGTTACTTCACGAAGAAGCAGGACACGCCCAACTCTATGAACGTCTTTGTTTATCATGCTCCGATGAAGAGGACGCTGAAGAACGCCATTCTTATAAGTATGTTGGAGCAGTCTATGGACATGCTCTTCACGGAAACTGTACGCGAGGAGAGTGGCGGTGCCTACGGTGTGCCTGTGAGTGCCAACCTGTCCGACTATCCCGAAGAGATTGCCGTGGTGCAGGTAGTGTTGCCTACGGCTCCAGAAAAGCGTGTGGCAATGACGGCTCTCATAGACAAGGGCGTCAAGCAGATGATGGCAGAAGGTCCTTCGGAGGAGAATCTTGCCAAGATAAAGGAATACATGCTCCGTTCGCATCAGGAGGAACTCAAGAGCAACGACTACTGGATGAGCAGCCTTGTTCTCAAAACACGCCACAACCAGGAGTTCGTGGAGGGCTATGCCGACTGCGTGAACAGCGTCAGCATCGAGGACATCAAGCAGGCGGCTCAGCAAGTGTTCGGCTGCAACAATCGCCTCGTTGTAGGCATGGAGACACCGCAGGAATAGCAGAGGCGGAAGAGAAAGGTGTAGGGCGTTGGAAAACAAGGCGTGCCTTGTCGGCCATAATGCTTAACCTTTCTCGCCATAATGCTTAACCTTTTCGGGCAGAATGGTTAACCTGTTTTCACGACACGACGTGTGTGCTGATAATCAACGGCTTGCCTTGCCCGTAAGGCAACAGTAAATAGTAAACAGACAAACAACAGACAATACAGATGTTCATTATGAGGTGGCTGGCCGCTTTCGGCCGATATCTGCAACTCATGGGCAGGGTGATGAAGATGCCCGAGCGTTGGCGAATGTTCATGCGGCAGTATGTGCGCGAGATGGGCTCGCTTGGTGTGGACTCCATCGGCATAGTGTTGCTCATCAGTTTCTTCATCGGTGCAGTGATCTGCATACAGATAAAACTGAACATCCAAAGCCCCTGGATGCCCACTTTCACAACCGGTTATACCACCAGAGAAATCATGTTGCTGGAGTTCTCCTCGAGCATCATGTGTCTTATTCTCGCCGGTAAGGTCGGCTCCAACATCGCCTCGGAGATAGGCACCATGCGTGTCACGCAACAAATCGACGCCCTGGAGATAATGGGCGTCAATTCCGCCTCCTTCCTCATCCTGCCAAAAGTGATGGGCATGATGTCCATCATCCCCTTCCTCGTGGTGTTCAGCATCGTCTCCGGCTTTGTCGGAGCATACGCCACCGCCATTGCAGGCATCATCACCCCCGACGACCTGACCGTCGGCCTGCTGCACAGTTTCAACCAATGGTACGTCTGGATGAGCATCATCAAGAGCATCTTCTTCGCCTTCATCATCAGCAGCGTGGCGTCCTACTACGGCTACTACGTCGAAGGCGGCAGTTTCGATGTGGGCAAAGCCAGCACCAATGCCGTAGTTTCGAGCAGCATGCTGATACTTTTCTCCGACATATTCCTAACATCCTTGTTGTCATAATCATGATAGAGGTACAGCATCTATATAAGAGTTTCGATGGCAGAGACGTCCTCTCCGACATCAACATGACCTTCCGCGACGGGCAAACCAATCTCATCATTGGTCAGTCCGGCTCCGGAAAGACAGTCCTGATGAAGAACATCGTAGGCCTTTTCACACCCACCAAAGGCAAAATCCTCTACGACGGACGCGACTTCGTGACAATGTCGAAGCGCGAACGCGTCATGCTTCGCCGTGAAATGGGCATGATTTTCCAGAGTGCCGCCCTCTTCGACTCCATGTCCGTACTGGAGAATGTCATGTTTCCGCTCGACATGTTCTCCGACATGAATCAGACCGACCGCGTGCAACGCGCCCGTTTCTGCCTAGAAAGAGTCAACCTGAAGGGTGCCGAGAGCAAGATGCCGGGCGAGATAAGCGGCGGCATGCAAAAGCGTGTTGCCATAGCAAGAGCCATCGCCCTCAACCCCAAATATCTCTTCTGCGACGAACCCAACTCGGGTCTCGACCCCAAGACGAGCCTCGTCATCGACGACCTCATCAGTGGCATCACCCACGAATACGGCATGACAACCATCATCAACACACACGACATGAACTCCGTTCTCGGCATTGGCGAGAGCATTCTCTACATCTGCGACGGACACAAGGAGTGGGAAGGCTCGAAGGACGAAATAATGGCTTCCACCAACGAAAAGCTCAATTCCTTCATCTTTGCCAGCGACTTGCTCCGAAAGGTTAAGGAAGACATGAAGAAGGCATGAGGCAATGCCTGCTGACAGCGCAGCACGAATGAGACAATGCCCCGACCATCGGCCAAAAACAACATAATAAAAGGGTTTCAATGGAAAATGAAAGTTTGCAACTTCGCAGCGAAGGACTGGTAAAGATATATGGCAACCGCACCGTGGTGAACAAGGTCAGTTTCGATGTTCACCAGGGTGAAATCGTAGGACTGCTCGGTCCTAACGGCGCAGGCAAGACCACGTCGTTCTACATGACCACCGGTCTCGTCCTCCCCAACGACGGACATATCTATTTGGGCGACGAGGAGATTACCAACCTGCCTGTCTATCAGCGTGCTCGCCGCGGCATAGGTTATCTGGCACAGGAAGCCAGCGTGTTCCGAAAGATGACCGTTGAGGACAACATCAAAAGCGTTCTGGAGATGACGGGCAAGCCGCGCGAGTATCAAAGGGAGAAACTGGAGAGCCTCATCAGCGAGTTTCACCTGGAGAAAGTCCGCAGGAATCTTGGCGACCGCCTCAGTGGTGGCGAGCGACGCCGCACGGAGATTGCCCGCTGCCTTGCCATCGACCCGAAGTTCATCATGCTCGACGAGCCCTTTGCCGGCGTGGACCCCATTGCCGTGGAGGACATCCAGTATATCGTCTGGAAACTTAAACAGCGCAACATCGGCGTGCTCATCACCGACCACAACGTAGAGGAAACGCTCTGTATCACCGATCGTGCCTATCTGCTTTTCGAGGGACAAATACTCTTCCACGGCACTCCTCAGGAACTTAGCGTCAACCCGGTTGTGCTCGACAAATACCTCACCCGCAGTTTCGTCCTGCGTCTGAAGGACTTCCAGCAAATGGAACAGGAACGCTCTGCTATCGGCTGAGCAGCCCTCAAGAAGGGTGCTTGTTCCAGAACCTCCAGAAACAAATTCAGTTCGACTCCAGAGAGTAGGTAATACTTCTGCAGAGAACTCCGCCAACTTCTGCAGAGAACTCCGCCAACTTCTGCAGAGAACTCCGCCAACTTCTGCAGAGAACTCCGCCAACTTCTGCAGAGAAGTTTTTGTGTTACTCTGAGCATTGTCTTTTCCCAAAGATAAGCGGAAAATTAATTCTGCAGTCCACTTGGCGAAATGGACTCGTCTTTCGGGGCAAGAGGGCGCGTGGTGTTCTGCCAGTGTTTGCCATGCGACGGACAAAATACAGTGATAAACAGAGTCTTTTTCACTTTTTGCCTTGTTGTTTCCACATTTTTCGTAACTTTGTGTCGGCCAAGCCAGCCTGTTGTGGCAGGGCGGGCCATAAAAAACTTTATGGAATCCCGGCTTTCTCCTCCACTCTCTCCGTCGGCGACGGAGCGATTGAAGAAAGCCTTCCTCCTTGGGGGAGGCGGGTAGAGGCTGGGGAAAGGCGTTTACGGACGTTATCATTCTGTACTATCAAACTTCGCAAATTTGAAACATGTCGCAGAAGATGGTGCAACGGGACGTCTGCGTGGGTAGATTGTATCCTGGCAATACCTTATATATTAAATAAGGCATTGCCGGTCATATAGTCGCTTGGCGTGGGCTGGCTGCGTTGCTTATCCTTGACATGGGGCAATGCGAAGGCCTGATAGTAGGGATGGGCAGAAGTAGAAACTCCCATGCCTTTTTTATTTTCACATCTTTACGTATTATGAATGCCGATGCCGGGAGTTAGGAGGCGACAATAGTTCAACTATGACCAGCCATAGCATCACCGTCGGGAGTCCTAAGCCCGGCATGAAAAGGGCAGGCACACTCGCAACGAAAGTCCTGCCGGTGGCATTGTTTCTTTGTGTGGTATTGAATGTGTCTGCCGCTGGCAACAATCTCGTTGTAAACGAGATATGCGTGGCGAATGTCGACAGATTTATCGATCACTCGTACAATTATGGCGGATGGGTGGAACTCTACAATCCGACAACCGAAGCCATCGCGTTGGGCAACATGACTCTGCGGCACACGGATGCCGATGGGAATCAGGAGCACTACACACTGACAAGCAGCCACGGCAAGGTGTCGGCCCATGGACATGCAATCCTTTGGTTCGACCACAACAGCAAAGACGGAAACTACGGGCCCAATGCCTGGAAACAAATCCCCTTCAAACTGGATGCCGAGGGTGGAGTAGTGGAGTTGTTGGACGCCAACGGACTGCCTGCCGATGCCGTGCAGTATCCGCCGTGCATTGCACGCTGCTCCTGGATGAGGGAAACCGATGGCGATGCCAACTTCGGGTGGACATCGACGCCGACTCCCAACGCAACGAACAACACCAGCCGAACTGCAGAAGAAAGACTGCAGGCGCCTCTGGTCGGCACGACCGGCGGAACCTTCACGAACAGTCTCCAGTTCGCCGTCGCCATCACCCCGGGTGCAACACTTTATTACACGACAGACGGCTCCACACCACAGGTCGGTAAATCGCCATCGAGTGCCGACGGACGCTTCGCTGTCAGCGAGAGCACCATCTTCCGTTTTATGCTTGCCCGCGAAGGTTGCCTGAACAGCCCCGTCGTCACACGCACATTCCTTAAGTCCAACGGCCAGTTCACACTGCCCATTCTCAGCGTCAGCACAGCCCCCAAGAATCTCTTCGACAACACCATAGGCCTTTATGTGACGGGCACCAACGGGCGCGTTGCCAACAATTCCAAAGTGAGAGCCAACCAGAACATGGATTGGGAGCGTCCCGTAAACGTGGAGTACTTCGTTCCCGACGCTCATGGCAACTACAGCGAAGCCATCAACCAGGAGGCGGAGTTCAGCATCTTCGGCGGCTGGACACGTTTCAATGAAGGCAATAAAGACTTCGAATACCGGACACCCTTCAAACTGAAGTCGGACAAGGTCTTCGAAGGTCTCAATTATTTTCCCTATCCCATCTTCGACAGCAAACCATACATCAAGATAAAGAACTTTCTGGTGAGAAACGGCGGACAGGACCAGAAAGCCAGAATATGGGATGCTGCCATTCAGGAACTGCTGCGCAGCAGTGGCGTCTATCTCGACTGTCAGGCATGGCAGCCTGCCCATGTCTTCCTCAACGGCAAATATCTGGGCATGATGAATCTCCGCGAAGAAAGCAACAAACAGTTTGCCTTCAGCAACTACGGCATCGACAAAGACGAGATGGACCAGTGGGAAGGCGATATCGTCATAAAAGAAGGCGACAAGGAGAAACTGAACGAATGGTACAACCTCAGCAAAAATCTTGCCAGCAACCCCGCAGACACCAGCATCTGGAACGCCATATGCAGGCTCGTCGATATCGACGAATACTGCAACTACATGGCTGCCGAAATATACATGGGCAACTTGGATTGGCTCAGAGGTGGCTTCAAGAATCTCAAAGGGTTCCGTGCCAAAGACGTCAACGGAAAGTTTCACATCGTGCTGCATGACGTGGATGGCGGATTCGGCGACACAGACATGATACTGCAAGTGCTGAACAAAGGCACCGGTTCACTGCCCGTCCGATTCAAAAACATGTTGCAATACGAACCCTTCAAAAAGCAGTTCGTCGATGCTTACTGCATCATGGACGGCAGCGTGTTCGCCCCCGAACGATGCGAACCCATTATAACCGCCATGAAGAATACCATCAACCAGGCGTTGAAACTGGAAGGACTTTCCTCCGACGAAAAGGCTAACCTGCTGATAGAACGCATAGGCGACTATGAGGTGCGCCGTCCGGACTTGAAGAAGAACCTCAAGACGGCATTCAATCTGCAAGACGAGTATAACGTCACATTGAAGACGAATCTTCCGGAAGCAAAAGCACTTCTGCTCAACGGACAGGAGATTCCGACAGGCAAATTCAATGGCTATATGTTTGCCCCCATTACACTTACGGCATCAGCCCCTGGTGGGACAGTCTTTCGGGAGTGGCACGTCAACGGAAGAGCCGTGTCCTCCGACTCTATTCTGCATCTCAGCAAAGAATTCTCCGCAGGAACATTCCAGATAGAAGCCGTCTTCGAACACACCGAGACAAACGACTCCCCCATCCGCATCAACGAGGTGAGCGCAGGCAACGACATCTTCATCAATGAATATGGAAAGAAAGCCGACTGGATAGAACTATACAACACTACCGATCACGACATCGATTTGGCCGGCACATACCTGTCCGACGATCCGGACAATGCCTATAAGTTCCGGCTTACACCACCGGACGGCGTGAACACTGTCATTCCTGCTCGCGGCTACAAAGTCGTTTGGTGCGACGGAAAGGAGTCTTCCACACAGTTGCACGCCTCCTTCAAACTGAAAAACGACAACGATGCCTACATCTCCATCACTGGTGCAGATGACGCTTGGGGCGATTCCATTCGCTACAAGAAACAATCCCGGTGGTACACTTACGGGCGTTTCCCCGATGGCGGTCACAGCATGGCACAATTCGAACGACCCACCATAGGCAATCCGAATCGCCTATGCACAACCACTGTTCTCGAAACGTCTGGCGACATCGGCAACAGTGTCAATGAGAGGACAACACGCCAGATAGCATCCATCAGATACTACAACCTCGGCGGACAGCAAGTCTTGAACACCAAAACCGAACCTGTCGTCATTCAGTATATCATCTATACCGATGGCACGACCTTCTCGCGCAAGATTGTCAATCGCAGGTGAGTTTTATACTGTGTGCAGGGCATACTGCCGTCGGCATATGAAGAAGGTTCGAAGGAGTAGCAGCAGGTAGGATCTCGCCAAGTGGCATAACATTCTGCCATACAGACAAGGGAGCGCTAAAAATAAGAGGTAATATTTTGTTTTTCGCCGTCCTTTTCGTATCTTTGCACCCGCTTTTGTAAACAAAGACAATAATTTAACACGTATAAAACCCATGAACATTTCATTCGAAAACGTCAGCAAGGTGAGCGCTCTGCTTACCCTCACCATCGAAAAGGCTGACTATGCGGACAGAGTTAAGAAAGCCCTGAAGGACTTCAGCAAGAAGGCAAGCATCCCCGGCTTCCGTGCCGGCAAGGTGCCTGCATCACTCATCGAGAAACGTTTCGGCACCGAAATCAAGGCCGAGGAAATCAATAAGATTCTTGGTGAAGAGGTAAACAAATACATTCGCGAGAACAAGGTGAACATGTTGGCAGAGCCTCTGCCCAACGAAGAAAAGACACCCGCTCTGGATTTCAGCACACAAGACGACTTCACTTTCGCCTTCGACATCGCACTCGCTCCTGAGTTCGACGCCAAAATCTCCAAGAAAGACAAACTCACTTGCTACGATATCAAGGTGGACGACGCTCTGGTCGATCAGCAGGTGCAGAGTTATTGCCAGCGCGGCGGTCAGCACGTCAAGGCAGACAACTATAAGGCCGGCGACATGGTCAAAGGCTTGCTCACACAACTCGACGCTGAAGGCAACGCGCTCGAAGGCGGCATCAGCGTAGAAGAGGCAGTAATGCTCCCCGAATACATGAAGAGCGACGAGGAGAAAGGTAAGTTCGAAGGTGCTAAGGTGGGCGACATCATGACCTTTAACCCCTCGAAAGCATACAACGAAAGTCAGACAGAACTGGCCAGCCTTCTGCGCATCAGCAAGGAAGAGGCTGCTGAGATGAAGGCAGACTTCAGCCTCCAAATCTCTGAAATCATGCGCTACGAACCTGCTAAACTTAGCCAGGAACTCTACGACCAGATGCTCGGCAAGGACGTCGTGAAGAGCGAAGAAGAGTTCCGTCAGTTCATCGCCAACGACATCAAGAAGAACTTCGACAGCGAGGCAGAGTACCAGTTCACACAAGATCTCCGCAGTTATCTGCTCAATCGCATCGGCGAAGTTGAGTTCGCAGAAGACATCCTCAAGCGTTTCATGAAACTTCGCAACCAGGATAAGGACGACGCTTACGTCGAAGACAACTTCAAGAAGAGCCTGCCCGAACTGCTCTGGCACCTCGTTAAGGAGCAACTCTGCGACCAACTCGAAGTCAAAGTACAGCACGAAGACGTGCTCGAGACAGCCAAGACCTTTGCACGCATCCAGTTTGCACAGTACGGCATGATCAACCTCCCCGAGGAAAACATCACCAGTTATGCTGCCGAAATGCTCAAGAACGAGCAGCAGGCACAAGGCCTCGTAGAGCGTACCGTAGAAAACAAACTCGCTGCTAAGGTAAAGGAAACCGTAACTCTCAAGGTTAAGGAAGTTTCTATGGACGAGTTCCGCAAACTCGTCGAAAAGAACTAAATACAGATCTCAAACCTATAGCGCGTGCGCGCACACCATGCGCGTACGCGCTATTTATATAATGTATAGTATGAAGAACGAATTCCATAAGTATGCCACCCGACACTTGGGCATAAACAGCATGGTGCTCGACGATGTAATCAGCGCACAGAACCAGTACCTCAATCCATACATTCTGGAAGAACGTCAACTCAACGTTACACAGATGGACGTCTTCAGCCGTCTCATGATGGACCGCATCATCTTCCTCGGTACACAAATCGACGACTATACTGCCAACACATTGCAGGCACAGTTGCTCTATCTTGATAGTACAGATCCCGGCAAAGACATCAGCATCTACATCAACAGCCCGGGCGGAAGCGTACATGCAGGACTTGGTATCTACGACACTATGCAGTTCATCTCCAGCGACGTAGCCACCATTTGCACAGGAATGGCTGCAAGCATGGCTGCTGTTTTGCTCGTGGCAGGCAAGGAAGGCAAACGCAGTGCCTTGAAGCATAGCCGCGTCATGATACACCAACCAATGGGTGGCGCGCAGGGACAGGCCAGCGATATCGAAATCACAGCCCGAGAGATACAGAAACTCAAGAAAGAACTTTATACCATCATTGCCGAACATTCACACACAGACTTCGACAAGGTTTGGGCCGACAGCGACCGCGATTACTGGATGACGGCACAAGAGGCTCAGGAGTATGGCATGATTGATCGTGTCATGATCCGTAAAGGATAAAAACCAATGGCAGGAAAACGTAAGAACCATTGCTCTTTCTGCGGACGAAGCGAAGATGAGGTCGCACTGCTTCTGACTGGTGCGGAAGGCTTCATTTGCTCCGACTGTGTTCGTCAGGCAGACAAGATAGTGCGTGAAAGCATGGGTGATGTGGCACATTCAAAGAAGGAGGGTACTGCCGATGCGGCACCCGACTTTGGCGAGTTGCCTAAACCTCGCGAGATAAAGGCATTCCTCGATGAATATGTCATCGGACAGGATAGTGCCAAACGTTATTTGTCGGTTGCCGTCTATAACCACTATAAGCGTCTGTCGCAGAAGGTGGACGATGACGGTGTGGAAATAGAGAAGAGCAACATCATCATGGTCGGCTCTACCGGAACAGGCAAGACTCTCCTGGCACGCACTATTGCAAAATTGCTCAAGGTACCTTTTACGATTGTCGATGCCACCATCTTTACCGAGGCCGGTTATGTGGGAGAGGATGTGGAAAGCATTCTGTCGCGATTGTTGCAGGTGGCAGACTTCGATGTGAAGGCTACGGAGCGTGGCATTGTCTTCATTGACGAGATGGACAAGATAGCACGCAAGCAGGACAATCCCAGCATTACTCGCGATGTGAGTGGTGAAGGTGTTCAGCAGGGCTTGCTCAAGTTGCTGGAGGGTTCGATAGTGAATGTTCCGCCTAAGGGTGGCCGAAAGCATCCCGATCAGGACTACATTCATGTCGATACACGCAACATTCTCTTTATTTGCGGTGGTGCTTTCGACGGCATAGAGCGTAAGATTGCGCAGCGACTGAACACCCATGTTGTGGGATATGACAGTGTGCAGAACCAGCAGCGTGTTGACACGAAGGACCTCATGAAGTACATTGTGCCGCAGGACCTCAAGAGTTTCGGACTTATTCCCGAAATCATTGGCCGTCTGCCGGTGCTGACTTATCTCGATCCTCTTGGTCGCGATGCCTTGCGTCGTATATTGACGGAGCCGAAGAACTCGCTCGTAAAGCAGCAGATAAAACTCTTTGCCATGGATGGCATCAAACTTTCTTTCGAAGAGGAGGCTTTGGACTATATCGTCGACAAGGCGGTGGAGTATAAACTTGGCGCACGTGGTTTGCGCAGCATCATGGAGTCTATCATGATAGAGGCACAGTACAGTGCTCCTTCCGAAGCGAAGGATACGCTTGTCATCACTCGGAAGTATGCCGAGGAGCAGTTGGAAAAGCAGAAGGAAAAACTTTCGAATATAGGCTGAACATACATCGAAGCACGAAAAAAGAAGG
The DNA here is from genome assembly GCA_017461345.1 of Bacteroidaceae bacterium. GTDB lineage: Bacteria > Bacteroidota > Bacteroidia > Bacteroidales > Bacteroidaceae > Physcousia. Next base: position 159,321 of record JAFTYP010000011.1, read on the forward strand.
GCAGGGAACAATTTTGTCTCATTTGATATGAGGAGTTGTTCTCTGCCTTTATTTTATTTTTTTATGACTTTTGTGCTATCTTTTTTATTGTTTCTGATTATTTTTTTGCAGTATTTATTTGGTGGATTGGTCAAATAGTTGTAATTTTGACTTTACCTATAACGGCAAAAACCACCTAAATGAATAATGAGATTAACCTGACAGACCAACTAAAGCGCTTTTTTGGCTTTGACTCCTTCAAGGGCGATCAGGAGGCGATAATCCACAATTTGCTCGAAGGGAAGGATACTTTTGTGCTAATGCCCACTGGTGGTGGCAAATCGCTCTGTTACCAGTTGCCTGCGCTGATAAGCGAGGGTACGGCCATTGTGGTGTCTCCCCTCATTGCGCTTATGAAGAATCAGGTTGATGCCATACGTCAGGTGACTGACGACGACGGTATTGCCCACTATCTCAACTCCTCGCTTTCCAAGACGCAGATCGACATGGTGAAGCAGGATATTGTTGATGGCCGGACGAAATTGCTTTACGTGGCTCCCGAGTCGCTGACCAAGGAGGAGAACATGCGTTTCCTTTCCAAGACGAAGATTTCGTTCTATGCGATTGACGAGGCGCACTGTATTTCGGAGTGGGGCCATGATTTCCGTCCGGAGTACCGCAACATCCGTCCGCTTGTGGACAAGATTGGCAATGCGCCTATCATAGCATTGACGGCAACGGCAACAGACAAGGTACGTGCCGACATCAAGAAGAGCCTGGGAATTCCCGATGCCACGGAGTTCAAGAGTTCGTTCAATCGCCCGAATCTTTACTACGAAATCCGTCCCAAGACGAAGGATGTGGACAAGGACATCACGCGCTTTGTGCTTCAGAACCGAGGCAAGAGCGGTATCATTTATTGCCTGAGCCGACGTCGTGTTGAGGAGTTGGCGGAGATGTTGCGCACCAATTCCATCAGTGCCCGTGCCTATCATGCCGGCATGGAGTCGGCGGAGAGGGCTGCCACGCAGGACGATTTCCTGATGGAGCGCATTGATGTGATTGTGGCCACCATAGCATTCGGCATGGGTATCGACAAGCCCGATGTGCGCTACGTCATACATTACGACATTCCCAAGAGCCTTGAGGGTTACTATCAGGAGACGGGCAGAGCCGGTCGCGATGGTGGCGAAGGGCTTTGCATCACATTCTTCTCGCCCAACGACCTGCGGAAACTCGAGAAGTTCATGCAAGGCAAACCGGTGGCAGAACAAGACATTGGCCGACAGTTGCTGCAGGAGACGGCATCGTATGCCGAGACTTCCGTGTGCCGCCGCAAGTTCTTGCTTCACTACTTCGGCGAGGTATATGAGCCGGAGAACTGCTGCAAGTGCGACAACTGCCTGCACCCGCGTCAGTTGGTGGAAGCAACAAGCGAGTTGCAACTCGTGCTGCGTGCCATCAATGCCGTAAAGGAAGGCTTCAAGACGAACCACATCATAGACATACTCGTAGGCAATGAGACGGACGACGTCATTGCCCACAGGCACGAACTCCTCAACTGCTTCGGCAGCGGCGACCGCCATGAGGCACCATTCTGGAACGCCGTCATCCGCCAAGCCATGATTTCCGGCTACATCTCCAAAGGCATAGAAAACTATGGCCTGCTCAGCATTACGCCCGAAGGCCGCAGTTTCATGAAATCGCCCCAAGAGTTTTGCATCACAGAAGACCGTGAGTTCGACGAATACAACGACATGGTCGGCGAAGGAACCTCCGTGCTCGACGAAACACTCTTCGCCATGCTCAAGGACCTGCGCCGCGACGTTGCCCGCCGCAAAAACCTCCCTCCCTACGTCATTTTCCAGGACCCGTCGCTCGAAGACATGGCCACTTCGTACCCCACAAACATCGAGGAACTGAAGAACATCAAGGGCGTCGGCGCCGGCAAGGCACAACGCTATGGCGCAGAGTTCTGCCAACTCATAGCACGCTACTGCGAAGAAAACGAAATAGACCGCTTCGAAGACTTCCGCGTCCGCACCCTCGTCAACAAGAGTGCCGAAAAAGTCAGCATCATCCTCGCAGTGGACCGCCAGGTGGACCTCGACGAAATAGCCAAGACCAAAGGACTCTCCCTGAGCGAACTCCTCGACGAAATATACAGCATCGTGGACAGCGGCACAAAACTCAACCTGGACTATTACATAAACGAGGTAATGGACGACTACCACATGCAGGACATCTACGACTACTTCCGCGAGGCAGAAAACAACGACATCGACGAGGCTCTCGACGAGTTTGCCGACGACGAAGACGAATACACCGAAGAGGAAATAAAACTCGTCCGCATCAAATTCCTCGCCGAAAACGGACATTAGAACATCCCCCTTTGCAGAGACAATAAAATAATGGTTAACCATTCTGTCCGGAATGCTTAACCATTATGTCGATAAAGGTTAACCTTTTTTGTTCATTAGCCACACCATTGTTGGGGATGTGGTGTATGATGGGTATATTACTTCAGTACGCCAAGTTCTTTTCCGACCTTGATGAAGGCGGCTATGCACTTGTCGAGGTGTTCGCGTTCATGACCGGCGGAGAGTTGTACGCGGATGCGTGCTTCGCCCTTCGGAACGACGGGATAGTAGAAACCTGTCACGTAGATGCCTTCTTCCTGCATCTTTGCGGCGAAGACTTGCGAGAGTTTGGCGTCGTAGAGCATCACGGCGCAAATGGCACTCTGTGTTGGTTTGATGTCGAATCCGGCTGCCATCATCTTGTCGCGGAAGTAGTTTACGTTCTCCACCAGGCGGTCGTGCAGTTCGTTTGACTCCTTGAGCATCTTGAAGACCTCGAGCGATGCACCGATGATGCATGGTGCAAGTGAGTTGGAGAAGAGGTAGGGGCGTGAGCGTTGGCGCAGGAGGTCGATGATTTCCTTACGGCCTGTGGTGAAGCCGCCCAGTGCGCCGCCGAAGGCTTTGCCCAGTGTGCCGGTGTAGATGTCCACGCGTCCGTAGGTGTCGCAGAGTTCGCTTACGCCGTGACCGGTCTTGCCTACGACGCCGGCCGAATGGCTTTCGTCCACCATAACGAGTGCGTCGTACTTCTCTGCAAGGTCGCATATCTGTGTCATGGGTGCTACATTTCCGTCCATGGAGAACACGCCGTCGGTGACGATGATGCGGAAGCGTTGTGCCTGTGCTTCTTGCAGACACTTCTCCAGTTCTTCCATGTTGGCGTTGGCATAGCGGTAGCGTTTGGCTTTGCAAAGGCGTACGCCGTCGATGATGGATGCGTGGTTGAGTGCGTCGCTGATGATGGCGTCCTCTTCCGTAAGGAGGGGTTCGAACACACCGCCGTTGGCATCGAAGCATGCGGCATAGAGAATGGTGTCTTCTGTCTGGAAGTATTCGCTGATGGCTGCTTCGAGTTGCTTGTGAATGTCCTGCGTTCCGCAGATAAATCGTACGCTGGACATGCCGAATCCTCGTTGCTGCATCATCTTGGTAGCGCCTTCGATGAGGCGGGGATGGTTGGAGAGGCCGAGGTAGTTGTTGGCGCAGAAGTTCAGTACTTCCTGACCTTTTACCTGGATGGCTGCCTGCTGTGGGCTTTCTATGAGACGCTCTTCTTTGTAGAGTCCTGCTTCGCGAATCTCAGCAAGCGTCTGGCTGAGATGCTGTTTCATCTTTCCGTACATAGTATATAGGGTTTAAGGTTTGTTGTAATGCTTGTGCAAAGGTACGAAATAGTTGTGAAATAGTTGGTGGATTATGCATTAAAAATGTGCGAAAAGTTTCGGGTAAAATTGTGAAGTCTGCTGTGTGTTTGATTTTTCTTCTGTTGATTGTTTATTTTCTTGGCTGTGTTCGTTTTGTATCTCGCAGAATTTATGTAATTTTGCAGCCGTAAAATCTAAACTTTCAGTAACCGAATGAAAAACATTCTTATTATTGGTTCTACAGGTCAGATAGGTTCTGAACTGGCCATGCACCTCAGGGGAATTTACGGAAACGAACATGTTGTGGCTGGTTACATTCCAGGTGCCGAGCCGAAAGGCGAATTGCTGGAGAGCGGTCCGTGTGCCGTTACCGACGTTATCAATGCGCAGAGTATTGCCGATGCGGTGAAGAAGTACAACATCGACACTATCTATAATCTGGCGGCTCTGCTGTCGGTGGTTGCCGAGTCGAAGCCCCGTCTGGCCTGGCAGATTGGCATCGATGGTCTTTGGAACACTCTTGAGATTGCGCGTGAGAACAAGTGTGCGGTGTTTACGCCCAGTTCCATCGGTTCGTTCGGCCATGAAACTCCGCACGACATGACGCCCCAGGACACTGTGCAGCGCCCCCGAACCATCTATGGTGTATCGAAGGTGACGACGGAATTGTTGAGCGACTGGTATTTCCACAAGTATGGTGTGGATACGCGCAGCGTACGTTTCCCGGGCATCATTTCTTATGTTACGCCTCCGGGCGGTGGCACTACGGACTATGCTGTTGACATTTATTACTATGCTGTCCGTGGTGAGCGTTTTACTTGCCCCATCAAGGCCGGCACACACATGGACATGATGTACATGCCCGATGCGCTTCAGGCGGCACAGATGCTTATGGAGGCCGATCCTTCTCGCCTGAAACATCGCAATGGTTTCAACATTGCTGCCATGAGTTTCGACCCCGAAATGATTTTGGAGAACATCAGAAAGTACAAGCCGGAGTTCGAGATGGTTTACGATGTGGACCCCTTGAAGCAGTCGATTGCCGAGTCTTGGCCCAACATGATGGACGACAGTTGTGCTCGTCAGGAGTGGGATTGGGCGCCGAAGTTCGGTCTTGACGAGATGACGAAGGACATGCTGGAGAAACTCTCTGTAAAGCTTCTGAAATAAGACAGTTAGGAAATACGCAAAAAAGGGTTAACCATTTCGTCTGGAAAGGTTAACCCTTTTTGCAATAATGGTTAACCTTTCCGGGCAGAATGGTTAACCATTATTTTCATATAGGCTGTGGTGTTTGCAGCCTTGTCAGTTCACTTCGATGAGTACCTTGCCTTCTTTTCCTATAGTTTCCTGTTTCCCTACATGCTGCATGTTGTTGTTGACATGTTTGTAAAACAGAGAAGGGGGAAGAGAAAGGAGAGGGGATTGCTTTAGAAACTATAACGCATGCCAAGACCGATGGTTTGGTTACCCAGGATTCGGTCATTCAAAAGGTCTGCGCCGAGGGAAAAGGATGAGCCACCAGGGAAGGTTATGTCGTACTTGTATATAGTGCTCGTCTGTAGAGTGGCATCTATCTTTTTCTTCTGTTTGTTGGCTGCTACATGGAATATGGTAGTAAAACCAGCCCCCAAGGCTACGCAGGATAATCCATAGTAGAGCGATCCTACGGAGAAGTAACTGAAGAGTCCGGTACCATCGGACGATGAGTTGGCAGCCAGACCTATGCTTGTTGCGAGAAAGATGGTGCCGACACCTGCTAGTACACCACCTCCTATCCAGCCTATAGTTTTGAGCCTCTTTACTTTTTTGTATGGATTGTTGGTGCTAAACTGTTTGTCAATGATTTCTCTTTTACCATTTGCATAGATAATGGACGAAACGAGTGATTTGTTCAACAAATAGCATGTTTCGCTTTGGTCGCCCCACACAGCATAGTATATCACAGAGTCTGTTACCTCATTGACGTGGCAGTATATTGTAGACTTGTCTTTCTTTACGATAATGTCCTGCGCAATCAGAGGTGAAACGAAGAAAAGTAGAAGCAACGAAATACAAAGGATGACTTGTCTCATGCGTGTTTATCTTGTTCTATTTATAAATAGTTAGCATCAGCCAACGATAATGCAAAAGTATTATATTTTTACCGAACATGCAAATAAAAGATGCTATTTATAAGGAATGAGTGTTCAAGAGTATTACTTCAGTCCAGTATAGAGACGAGAGAAAGGATTAAAACCTTTTGCAAATGAGGAGTGGGATTGGGCGCCGAAGTTCGGTCTTGACGAGATGACGAAGGACATGCTGGAGAAACTCTCTGTAAAACTTTTGAAATAAGACAATTAGGGTACATACAAAAAAAGGTTAACCATTTCGTTCGGAAAGGTTAACCTTTTTTGCTATAATGGTTAACCTTTCCGGGCAGAATGGTTAACCATTATTTTCATATAGGCAGTGGTGTCTGGCTGCCTTGTCAGTTCACTTCGATGAGTACCTCCGAGAGGGTGGGGTGGATGTGTACTGTTTCGCGGAGTTGTCGGAGTGTGGCTCCGAGTGTGATGTACGCTGTTGTTTCCTGCACGAGGTCGGCGGCGTGTGCGCCAAAGATGTGTGCGCTGAGCAGTTTTCCTTCTCCGGGTTCGCAGCAGAGTTTGACCATTCCTTCCGTCTCGTTCATGGCAAGTGCCTTGCCATTGGCACGGTAGAAGGCTTTGTGGCACTCGAAGGGTATGCCTGCCTCCTTCAGTTGGTCTTCCGGAGGTCCTACGAGGGCGGCTTCGGGGTTGGTGAAGATGGCGGCAGGCATGATGTCGAAGCGTATGTTATCCTCGATGCCGAGAATCCTGTTCACTACGTGGATGCCTTGCATCTCTGCCGCATGTGCCAGCATCTGCCGTCCGTTGACGTCGCCGATGGCGTAACATTGGCCATTAAGGGTCTTGAAGTGTTCGTCGACAGGAATGGTGCCGTTGGGCGCAAGGCTGATGCCTGCGGCCTCGAGGTTCAGCCCTTCGGTGTTCGGTTTGCGGCCTGTTGCCATCAGCACGCAGTCGGCCTCTACGCTCACCTCCTTGCCTTTCTGCTCAAAGAGGACGGAAGAGCCGTCGATGCTCTTCACGCCTGCTCCCATGTAGAAGGTGATGCCACGCTTCTCCATCAGTTTGCGCAGACGCTTGGCTATGTCGCTGTCCAGCATCGGCAGGCACTCCTTCAGGTATTCCACCACGGTCACTTCCGAACCGAACCTCTGGAACACGCTCGCAAACTCCATGCCTACGACGCCGGCACCAATGATGCAGAGCCTCTTGGGCAGTTCCTTGAGGGCGAGCAATTCGGTGGAGGTCACCACCTTCGGGCTGTCTGCTCCGGGAATAGGCAGCACCTTTGCACTGCTGCCCGTGGCGATGATGATGTGCTTTGCCGTAATGCCATTCACGGTTTGCGCATCGGAAAAGACACCTTTCTCACGAATCAGGGTGATGTTTGGGTGCGAAAGCAATGTCTCCACACCGCCTCGCAATGCGCTCACCACTTGCTCCTGTCGCTCTGTGGCCTCGCCGAAGGTGGAAGAATGTACGTAGGTCTTCGTTGGAATACAACCCACATTCAGGCAGGTTCCACCTACGTTGGCGTCTTCAAACACTGTGACTTTGAGCCCTTTCTTTGCCGCATGGACCGCCGCCTTATAGCCACCCGGTCCGGCTCCTATGATGATAAGGTCTGTGTTATTCATTGACTGTTGAACATTGACCATTGAACATTAGGATTCCGCAATGGATTTCCAGTAGGTTGTCACAGGCTGTTTGGCAGCCAGCACATCGTCCACACGGCCGATTGGCGTGTTGTGCGGTGCCGTCTTCACCAGTTCAGGATCTGTCTTGGCCTCCCCCGCAATCTTGTGCATCACGTCGATGAAGGCGTCGATGGTCTCCTTGCTCTCGTTCTCCGTTGGCTCAATCATCAGACTTTCATGGAAAAGCAACGGGAAATAGATGGTCGGAGCATGGTATCCATAGTCCAAAAGACGCTTGGCAACATCCATTGTAGTGACGCCGGAACTCTTGTCTACGAGTCCGTCGAAGACCACTTCGTGCTTACAAAGCCCGCCGATGGGCAACAGATAGTCGCCCTTCAGGCACTCCTTGATGTAGTTCGCGTTGAGCGTTGCCAGTGGGCCAACCTGCTTGATGTTCTCGCTTCCGAGCGACAGGATGTAGACGTATGCCTTCAGCATCACAGCAAAGTTGCCGAAGAAACTGCCCACGCTGCCGAGTGCCGAGTCGGCTTCCCGGTCAATGACATAGCCTTCCCATTCGTAAGGCTCATTCTCGCCATCGCAGTTCACGACAATCTTGTTGACACGAGGTGTAGGCAGGAACTGTTCCAGACCCTCGCGTACACCGACAGGACCACTGCCCGGGCCACCGCCACCATGAGGCGTGGAGAACGTCTTGTGCAGGTTGATGTGCATCACGTCGAAGCCCATGTCGCCAGGACGACATTCGCCAAGCAACGCATTGAGGTTCGCACCGTCATAATACATCAAGCCACCCGCCTCGTGAACCATCGCCGTAATCTCCAGAACCTGTGGCTCGAAGATACCCAATGTATTGGGATTGGTCATCATCATGCCGGCCACCTCGCCACCCATCTCATTCAGAAGTTGGCGCAGATGCTCTACATCTACAGTGCCGTCGGCAAGGCTTTTAACCTCCACAACCTCCAAACCGCAGACAGCCGCCGAAGCAGGATTGGTTCCGTGGGCAGAGTCGGGGATGAGAACCTTGGTGCGCCCGGTGTCCTTTCGGCTTTCATGATAGGCACGAATCACCATCAAACCAGTCAATTCGCCATGCGCTCCGGCACAAGGATTCAGAGTGAATTCCTTCAATCCGGCAAGTTCGGCAAGCGATTGCTGCAAGTTATAATAAACCTCCAACGCACCTTGACAGGTCACAGCCGGTTGCAACGGATGCAATCCGGCGAAAGCCTTCATGCCGGCAATCTCTTCGTTTATAATGGGATTGTACTTCATTGTGCACGAACCAAGCGGATAAAATCCGTCGTTCACACCGAAATTGTTATGGCTGAGGTTCGTGTAGTGACGCACAACCGTCAACTCATCACACTCGGGCAACCTTGCCGCTTCCTTGCGGCGCAAAGCCTCGGGCAGTTCCGCCGTAGTGTGAGCGCGGTCATAATCTTGTGGCAAAGAGTAACCCTTGCGTCCTTTCTTCGACAACTCGAAGATGAGGTTTCCATATAATGTCCTGTTCATACCTTTGCCTCCTCTGTCTTAAATTGTTGAATAATATCGACAAGTTCGTCAATCTCCTCCGGCGAACGTTGTTCCGTGACAGCCAACATGAGCGTCTTTTCACCAACCGTTATGCCGGCAAGGTAGCCGTTTGCAGTACATTCGTCGAGGAGCGCATCGAGATCTCCCTCGTAATCGACACAAAATTCGTTGAAGAAAGGCTGTCCCGGGAAAGTGTCTTCGAACTTGCCTGTAGCAACAAGTTTGTCGCGAAGGCAGTGTGCTCCGGCATAACTCATCTCGGCTACCTCGCGAAGACCCTCTTTACCCATGAGACTGAGGTATATCGTAACGTACAACGCCATGAGGCTCTGGTTAGAACAGATATTGGAGGTTGCCTTCTGGCGGCGTATGTGTTGCTCTCTGGCCTGCAAGGTCAAGACGAAAGCCCGCTGGCCGCGATTGTCGATAGTCTGTCCCACAATGCGTCCAGGAATCTTTCGCATCAACTTCTCAGTACAAGCCATATAGCCAACTCCGGGGCCTCCGAAGGTCATTGGAATACCGAGGCTTTGGCCTTCGCCTACTGCCACGTCGGCTCTCCACTCGGCAGGTGTCTTCAGGATTGCCAGGTCGCTGGGGTTGGCATTCACAACGAAAATACCTTTCTGTTCGTGGATTTTGTCGGCAATACCTGTGTAGTCTTCGACGATGCCGAAGTAGTTGGGCTGCTGAACGATGAGTCCTGCCACGCCGCCCTCTGCAAGTTCTTGGTCGAGAGCATTGCGGTCGATGGCACCATTGACAGCAGGCACGAGTTTGATGGGAAAGCCATTGAAGTGTGCGTAGGTCTCCACAACACGCCGAATCTTTGGGTCCAACGTCTCGCTTACCAATACACGAGTTGCTTTTTTGGCATTGTTCCATGCCATAATGGCAGCCTCTGCCGTTGCGGTTGCGCCGTCGTACATGGAGGCATTGGCAATGTCCATGCCTGTCAACTCTGCAATCATTGACTGATATTCAAAGATGTAGTGGAGTGTTCCCTGTGATATCTCGGCCTGATAGGGTGTATATGATGTGAGGAACTCTGAGCGTTGGATAATGTTTTGCACTACGCTTGGAGCATAATGGTCGTAGCATCCTGCACCGGCAAAACAGACGAGTTGACGGGTGTTGTGCGGTGCTGTCAGTTGATTGAAGAAGAGTCGCAGGTCGGTTTCTGAGAGGGCTTCCGGCAATTCGTAGTCCCTCTTGAACCTTGCAGCCTCGGGGATGTCGTCGAAGAGGTTGTGTATGTTCTCCACTCCGGTTGCCTTAAGCATCTCCTGCAGGTCTTCCTCTGTGTGTGGGAAGTACTTGAACATGGTGGTTTGGGTTAGTTGCAGATTGCTTTATATGCTTCCGCGTCCATCAGTTTGTCGAGTTCTGATGGGTCGGAAAGTTGTACTTTAATAATCCAGTTTGCAAAGGCGTCTTCGTTCAAGAGTTCGGGAGTGTCTTCGAGTGCTTCGTTGATTTCGACAACTGTGCCGCTTACGGGGGAGATAAGGTCGCTGGCTGCCTTGACGCTTTCCACGGCTCCGAATTCTTCGCCTGCTGTTACTTCGTCGTCCACTTCGGGCATATCGACATAAACTACATTGCCGAGTGCGTGCTGGGCATAGTCGGAGATGCCAATATAACCGTATTCACCTTCAACGCGAATGTACTCGTGTGACTCGCTGTAGCGGAGTCCTTCTTCAAATTTTGCCATAGTTTACTTATTTTTTATAATGTTTATCATAGAATTTTTTCTTTACTACTTTGCCCTCGAAGACTTTCTTTCGTATTTGTATGGAGAGGGGTGTGTCGAGTTTTGCATAGTCTGTTTTGACGAGTGCCATGCAGACGCTTTTGTCGACGCTAAGGCAGTGGTATCCGGTTGTTACTTCGCCCACTTGTTCGCCTTCTGCGTTGAGGACGGGATATCCGTGGCGTGGGATGGCTTTGTCTGTGAGTTCTATGCCGACGAGTTTCTGTGCTACGCCGTTTGCTTTCTGTTCTGCGAGGGCTTCTTTGCCGATGAATTCGGGTTTGTCGAGTTTGCAGAACATGGAGAGGCCTGCCATGACGGGTGAGATGTCTGCGCTGAGTTCGTCGCCGTAGAGTGGGAGTCCGACTTCGAAGCGCAGGGTGTCTCGGCAGCCTAAGCCGCAGGGTTTGCATCGGCCGCTCTGGATGAGTTTGTCCCAGGCTTGTTGTGTGTACTGGTGTGAGCCGTAGATTTCGAATCCGTCTTCGCCTGTATAGCCTGTGCGGCTGACGATGAGGTCGCCCACAACTTTGGTTGTGTAGAATTTGAGTTCGCTGCATGGTATGCCGAGCACTTCTTCTACGACGGTTTCTGCTTGTGGTCCTTGCACGGCGAGTTGTCCGTATTGGTCGCTTTGGTGGTCGAGTTTGATGTCGAAGCCTGTGGTGTGTTGTTTCATCCATTCGACATCTTTGTCGATGTTAGCGGCATTGATGACGAGGAAGAAGTCGTTTTCGCCCATTTTATAGACGAGGAGGTCGTCGACGGTGCCGCCGTTTGGGTAGAGCATCATGCCGTAGTAGATTTGTCCGACGGGGGCTCCGGCGATGTCATTTGTGAAGATGTGTTGGACGTAGCGTTCGGCGTCGGGTCCTGTGATGCGCACTTCGCCCATGTGGCTTACGTCAAATACACCGCAATCTTTGCGTACGGCGTGGTGTTCGTCTGTGATGTTGGTGTACTGAATTGGCATGATGAAGCCGCCAAAGGGTGACATGAGTGCGCCGAGTGCCACGTGGCGGTCATAGAGACAGGTTTTCTTTTCCATAGATGAATTCAGTGTTTAGGTATTTTTTTTCGATGGTTTCGATGTTTTTGATGTCGTCTGCGTTGAGTTGCAGTTCTTTGTTGCAGAGTTTTCGGACTGCGAACTGCTTGAATTGTTCGATGCTGAAGTTGGTGTGTTCTTTGAGGAGTGTGATGCGTTGGCGTACGCTTTCGACGCCGTGCTTGTTGAGTTTCTGTGTGGGTGGTGTGATGGCTTGGAGCATGTGTTGCATGTCGGTGTCGAAGAGCATTGTGCCGTGTACGATGCTTCGTCCGGGAAGGTGGTAGAAGGCGTTGCCCGAGACTTTGCGTCCGCCGATGAGTATGTCGTTGTTTTCTGTGGATGTTGCTTCCAGTCCGAGTTCGCGGAGCATGGAGCAGACCATTTGCATGTATTCCCGGAATGTGGCTTGCACCTGGTCGGAGTGTGTGATGTAACTCATCATGACGTTGCTCTTGTCGGCATAGACGCAGCCTCCTCCGCTTTTGCGGCGGTAGAATTGTATGCCGTGCTCGCGGCAGTATGGGATGTTCACTTCGTTTTCTATGACCTGATGCCTGCCGAAGATGACGGTGGGCTCCACTTGCCAGAGGAAGAAAGCCTCCTCTAAATCTCATTTTTGGGAGGCCACATACTCTTCCATCGCCAGATAGAAGGATAGGCGACGTGTTTCGTCTGTGGGAAGAGCAATGTGTGTCATTTGAGGTACCGTGTTAGATTTTCAAGCAGTTGTTAGTAGTGTTACGCCTACAAAGTTAGCAGATTTTCGAATAGAGCCAAATGTTTTAACGATTATTTTGATTGTGAGGTGAAAAGTGAGCCATGCCGTGTGTGAGAGGCCCCAGGGTTGTCGGTGTCGTTCTTTTTCGCTGTTTCTGGTGTCGGAGAATGGCTTGTTTTCTGCCGAAGTGCGGCTTGCCGGAAGAAATGCCGTTCTTTTCTTCGATGGCATTGCTTTGATTATCAGCAGACTGCCTTTCGGAGTCTGTAAAATATCTGTGCCAAAAGCCCCCAAAAGCCCTGCTTTGTGGCTCCGGAAGCCTTGGCAAAAGCGCAGAATAGGCGTGCCTTGTTCGGAGGAAGGCTGTGGCTTGTCGGACGGGAAGGCGTGGCTTGTTGGCGTAATACGTCTTTCGAGGCACCCGATTTTGGCAAAAAGGAAAAATCTTTACACTATTTTGTGTCCCTGCGGAAGCCGTGTTTTGTAAATATCTTTCCTGCAGAAAACCATGTTCCTGCGAACAGGGCGGCAGGCAGAATGTCGCCGCATCGATTTGCTCTTCGACGTGAATTTCCATAGAATAATATTGCCTGCCTTCCCCGCACATCAGTGGAAATGTTTGCCAAAGCGGAACGGAAAAGAATGTTTTACAGCACCAGACGATACATCGTATCAAAATAAATGCTAACTTTGTAACAGGAAAGCAAACGAAACACATACTATGGAAAACGCCTTTTTTGCGGTTGATTTGGGTGCAACAAGCGGCCGCACCATCATAGGAACACTGCGCAACGGAGAGTTGGAACTGGAGGAACTGACACGCTTCGACAACAACCTCGTCGAGACCGGCGGACACTTCTACTGGGACATCTATGCCCTCTACAGCGAAATCGTGCGCGGACTGAAACTCTGTGCACAACGGCAACTGCCCATCCGGAGCATCGGCATCGACACCTGGGGCGTAGACTTCGTCTGCATAGGCGAAGACAAACAGATTCTGCGCAACCCTCTTGCATACCGCGACCCGCACACCATTCCTGCAATGGACGAATATCTCGGCCAGGTGAACACACGCGAAATGGTTTACGAGAAGACCGGAATACAGTTCCTCAACTTTAATTCCCTCTTCCAACTCTACGCCATGCAACGTGCCGACAACAGCGCACTGCGCCACGCCGGCAAGGTACTCTTCATGCCCGACGCACTCATCTGGATGCTCACAGGGCACGAAGTCTGCGAATACACCATAGCCTCCACCTCCGCACTGCTCAATCCCCGAACCGGAGACCTCGACGACGAACTCCTGCAAAGCGTAGGCCTGCACCGCAATCAGTTCGGCCCAATGGTCGCCCCCGGCACCATAGTCGCCCCGCTCAGCCAAGAACTGCAGCGACTGACGGGCTTGGGACCCCTGCCCGTCGTAGCCGTAGCCGGTCACGACACCGGCAGTGCCGTAGCCGCAGTGCCAGCCGCCAACGAACTCTTCGCCTACCTCTCCAGCGGAACATGGAGCCTTATGGGCATAGAAAGCCCGCAGCCCATCATCAACACACAAAGCCTCGCTTGCAACTTCACCAACGAAGGCGGCATCGAAGGCACAACCCGATTCCTGAAAAACATCTGCGGAATGTGGCTCTACGAACGCTGCCGCAAGGAATGGAAAGAAGCAGACGCAAACAACCCCAACTCCGCAACCGACCTCGCACACCACACCCTCCAGCAAGCCGCCATGCAGGCCGAAGCCTTCCGCAGCATCATCAATCCAGACGATGCCGCCTTCGCCAACCCCGACTCCATGGTGGAAGCCATCCAAAACTACTGCCGGCAAACATCACAACCCGTGCCACAGACACGCGCAGAGATATGCCGATGCATCTTCGACTCACTGGCTCTCCGCTACAGACAAGTATTCGAACTCCTCAAAACCTTTGCACCATTCCCCATCAATGTCCTGCACATCATCGGCGGAGGCTCGCAAAACCCCCACCTCAACCAGTTCACAGCAAACGCACTCCACATCGAAGTCCAGGCAGGACCACAAGAGTGTACGGCCATCGGCAACATCATGCTGCAGGCAAAAGCCGCTGGCGTCGTTGCCGACATCTGGCAGATGCGACACATCATACGCAACAGTATCAAGCAGGAAACCTATCTTCCCCAAGACGAAACCAACTGGGACGAAGCCTACAAACACTACTGCAAAATAGTACAAGACAAAGCATAAAACCTAAAACAACACAACAAAAATAATATTATGAAACAAGAACACATCGAAAAGGCATACGCCATAGCCAAAGAACGCTATGCAACCATCGGCGTCGACACAGACGAAGCCCTGAGACTACTACAGAACCAACAAATCTCTCTCCACTGCTGGCAGACCGATGACGTCATGGGTTTCGAACGCAACGAAGCACTCTCCGGCGGCATACAGACAACCGGAAACTACCCCGGCCGTGCCCGAAACATCGACGAAGTAAGGCAAGACATCAAGTTCGTCAAAACCCTTCTCGCCGGAAACCATCGCCTGAATCTCCACGAAATATACGGCGATTTTGGCGGAAAGTTCGTGGATCGCAACGAATGTGGCGTAGAACATTTCCAAAGTTGGATAGAGTGGGCAAGAGAAAACAACATGAAACTCGACTTCAACTCCACATCATTCTCCCATCCCAAGAGCGGCAATCTCACACTTTCCAATCCCGATAAAAGCATCCGCGACTTTTGGATAGAGCACACCAAGCGTTGCCGTCGCATTGCCGACGCCATGGGAAAGGCACAAAACGACCCATGCATCATGAACATTTGGGTGCACGATGGCTCGAAAGACGTTCCCGTGCAGCGCAAGAAATATCGTGAATTGCTTGCCGCATCGCTCGACGAAATTATGGAAGAGAAACTCGATGGCGTGAAAAACTGCTTTGAAGCCAAACTGTTTGGCATCGGCTTGGAAAGTTATACGGTTGGCTCTCACGACTTCTACACTGCATATTGTGCCACAAGAAAGCAGATGTATACACTCGACACCGGTCACTACGAACCCACAGAAAACGTGTCGGACTTTGTCTCGACGCTGCTCATGTATGTCCCCGAACTGATGCTCCATGTCAGTCGTCCCGTTCGTTGGGACAGCGACCACGTAACCATTATGAACGACCAGACGCTCGATCTCTTCAAGGAACTCGTACGTTCCGATGCTCTCGACCGTGCCCATGTCGGACTCGACTACTTCGATGCCAGCATCAATCGCATAGGTGCTTACATAATTGGGGTGCGTTCTACGCAGAAATGCATACTTCAAGCCTTGCTCGAACCAAAGCAGATGTTGCGACAATATGAGGACAACGACCAACTCTTCGAACGCCTCGCTCTGATGGAGGAAGCGAAATCGATGCTATTTGGGGCTGTCTATGATTACTTCAACATGAAGAATAATGTGCCAATCGGCGAAGAGTTCATTCAGATTGTCCAGCAGTATGAGAGGGACATAACCGGCAAACGATAGGAGAGATGTCTTATGGGAACCATTATTGGGCTTGTCATTATTGCAGTCGGGGCCTTGTGCCAATCGAGCAGTTATGTTCCTATCAATAGGATTAAGGACTGGTCGTGGGAATCTTACTGGGTGGTGCAAGGTGTGTTTGCCTGGCTTTTGCTGCCGTTTTTGGGTGCGATGCTTGCCGTTCCGGCAGGTGAATCGTTGTTGGGACTGTTTGCTGATGTGCCATCGTTCAACTTGTGGATGACGGTTTTCTTTGGCGTATTGTGGGGAATCGGTGGTCTGACTTTCGGTCTTTCCATGCGTTATCTTGGTGTTGCCCTTGGCCAGTCGATTGCTCTTGGCACTTGTGCTGCTCTCGGAACCATCTTGGGTCCGGTGCTGATGAATGTGTTTTTCCCCGAACTCGGCGCATTGGCGTCGCTTACTTTTGCTGTTGTCCTTGGTGTTGTCGTCACCCTTGTGGGCATTGCCGTCATTGGTGTGGCGGGTTCGATGAAGGCGTCAACCTTGTCCGAGGAAGAGAAGAAGATTGCAGTAAGGGACTTTAATTTCCCCAAGGGGCTGGCCATTGCTTTGCTTGCCGGCTTTATGAGCGGCTGTTTCAATGTGGGTCTGGAGTTTGGAAAGGATATAAACTTCGGTTCTCTCACCGACCCGATGTTCCGAACTTTGCCTGCTACGTTGCTTGTTACTGTTGGCGGTTTCTTTACGAATGCTGCATATTGTTTCTGGCAGAACCAGCGGAATGGGACTTGGAGCGACTACGGAAAGGTGGCCGTCTGGAGGAACAATCTGTTCTTTTGCCTGTTGGCCGGTGCTTTGTGGTACAGCCAGTTCTTCGGATTGTCGTTGGGCCGTTCGTTTTTCGAAGCGGGTGGTGCGTTGGATACGCTTTCCTTCTGCATCCTCATGGCACTCAATGTAGTTTTCTCCAACGTGTGGGGAATTCTTCTTGGCGAGTGGAAGGGTTGTTCCAGGGCAACGATTGCGGTTCTGGTGGTCGGTATCATTGTGCTGATTGCCTCCAGTTTTGTTCCGCAATGGATAGTGTAGTCTATATTATATATAAGTATATTCATGATGAAAAGCATTTTAGACGGCCGTCCGCCCTTGCAGTGTGAGGTGGAAAAAACGGCTGAGGTTGCGGGCTACCTTTGGCAGAACGGATGGGCGGAACGCAACGGTGGCAACATTACGGTGAATGTTACGGACCTTGTTGACGAGGAGGTGCGTCGGCTTCCCCCTATCAGCGATGTGAAACCGATAGGCATTACTCTGCCTTCCTTAAGAGGTTGTTATTTCTATTGCAAGGGGACGGGCAAACGGATGCGCGACCTTGCACGCCAACCTATGCAGAATGGGTCGATTATCCGCATACTCGACGACTGTGCTTCTTACGTGATTATTGCCGACCAAGCCGTAATGCCGACCAGCGAGTTGCCATCGCATCTTGCTGTGCATGCCCGTCTGATAGAGAAGGGTTCTCCTTACAAGGCTACGGTCCATACACACCCCATCGAACTGGTTGCCATGAGTCACAATCCGTCTTTCCTTGGCAAGGATGTACTGACGCGGCTTCTTTGGTCGATGATACCGGAGACGAAGGCCTTCTGCCCGCTTGGCTTGGGCATAGTGCGCTACGCCCTGCCCGGTTCCAACGGATTGGCAGAAGCCACACTTCGCGAGTTGGAAGACTACGATGTGGTGATGTGGGAGAAGCATGGTGTCTTTGCCAAAGGCATGGATGCCATGGATGCGTTCGACCAGATAGACGTCCTTTCCAAGAGTGCGAAGATATATCAGAGTGCGAAGGCAATGGGTTTTGAACCGGAAGGCATGAGCGATGCCCAGATGAAGGAGATGTCTGTCGCCTTCAATCTGCCTCGTTAAGGAGGCGGTGGCCATGGCGTTCCCGTCCGCATTGTTCGGGATTGTGCCTCCACTGATATGATATTTGACATATAACAAAGAAAAAAGGTTGGTAAGTTACCAACCTTTTTCTGTACCCAGAGCCGGTATAGTACCGAACCGAAAAGATAACCGAAAAGAAAGTAAGGGAATGCATATCAATATGTTATAATCTTGATAATTGCCCTTAATTTCATAAAAAAGCGTTTGTTTTATCAAAAAGTTACACCTCTGTTACACCCAACAAAAAGAAATGTAGTATATTTGCAGACAAAAGAAACAAAGTGCAAAAATATGGCAAAGAATGATACAAAGGTAACAGACAACCCGAAGTTAAAGCAAAAAGAACTCTCGGACGGTAATTTGTCCCTTTATCTTGATTATTATTTAGGGCGTATCAATGTAAAAGATGAGGCTACTGGAGAAATTAAAAGTAAAGTACAGCGGAAACGAGAGTTTTTGCATCTAACAATATTGGCAGCTCCAAGGACACCAATAGAACGCCAACAAAATAAAGAAACATTGGCGTTGGCGCAAAAGATACGATTTGAGCGAGAGCAAGAATTAAAAGAAAGTATGCACGGGTACAGATTGAAAAAAGACCGTGATATAAACTTTGTTGACTATTTTAGGGCGTATATCGACAATTATACAAAGAAAGATATACGAATGATGCAGATAGCATTAAATCGCTTTATCGATTTTCTAAATGAAACTCCCGAATACAATAAATACTCATATAGGATTAAGCCCGAACAAATAACAAGGGATATGATAGAGGCCTTTACGGAGTATCTTCAAAGCAGAAGCGTAGGCGAAGGAGCAAAGAGTATTTACCAACGCTTTAAGAAAGTCATAAACTATGCTATTGAACACGATGTTATAGCAAAGAACCCTTGTGCCGGAGTGGTAATAAAAGCTGATGAACAAATATTGAGAAAAGATATACTTTCGTTAGAAGAAATAGAAACCCTTATAGCAACCCACTACGAAAACGAAAATCCTATTATACAGCGTGCATTTATATTATGCTTGTACTGCGGGTTGAGGTTCTGCGATGTTAAAGACCTTACATTTAAGAATGTGGACTATTCAAATAAGCTGTTGAGGTTTGAGCAAAACAAGACACGCGGACATTCAAATAGTAGTGGTGTTGTTATTCCACTTAATGACGGGCTTATATCGCTGATTGGAGAACCGCCACAGGACAACGAAGGGAATAGCCTTGTATTTCCTTTGCCAAGTTATGAAATGTGCTTAAAGGCTCTTAAAAGGTGGGTAAAACGAGCGGGGATTAACAAGCATATAAGCTGGCATTGTGCGCGTCATAGTTTCGCCGTTAATATACTAAACAATGGAGCCAATATAAAAACCGTTGCAAGCCTATTGGGGCATAGTGGGTTAAAACATACGGAGAAATACACCCGCGCTGTTGACAAATTAAAAGAAGATGCAATAAATAGCCTTCCCGAACTAAAATTGTAGAACTATGGGTATTTTTACAAAAACACTCAAAGCATATAGAACCGACCCGGTAGGGGAAGTTTTGGGCTTTGATGTAGCGAGCGGCAGAATGTTTGCGCGTATATCAAGGTTTCTTAAAGATGCCGATGCGGAGAACCTGCATTGCCCGTCCGATAATTGGCGGTTTGAAGATATGCAGATTTGCAACATATGTGAATATCTCGAAGGTTATTTAATGACCCATAAAGGAAAATATGCAGCTCCATATATTGCAGATATTACACTAACAGACCTGGTTAAGAGCCATAAAGATTCATTTATAGGATTGAAGCGAGTTTGTGAACTTGTGGAGTTTGCAAAAGAACTTGAAGAAAAAGAGCTTCTGAAAATTGCTTCCAATGTTTATAGTGCCATAACTCCACGAGCTGAAAAGTATTTTGAACGCGCCATAAACATTGGATATATGCAAGTAAGGGGGGACGGCTATAAATGGAACTGGGGCGGCACAAAAGGCGCAAAGGCGCGTTTAGCATACTTTTTAGAGAGGCTATATTGTCCCAGCCCTACTGACAAATTTAGTAGCGAAGTAATTAGGCAACTTGAAATACTATTTGATGTTGTGCGGCTTGATAGAGCCATTTCGCAAAATGCCGATACCGGGAAATCCGAGTGTGTAAAGCGTTGGAAAGAAGAAATAGATACAAAAATATTCTTTGATTAAGCCCCTCAATGGGGCTTTTTTAGTGCCACTATCTTGCCACTAATATACACTATTCTTACTTGTTCTTATCTGATACCTTTGCACTTGTTATCGATAACGAGATAAATAGGGAAAGCGGACGCGCTCCCATATCTATTAACGAATAAAGGTAGAGCAATGAACGAAAATGAACAAAGGAAATTAGCCGACACTATAACGGCAAATATCATTTCTTGCACAAAAGAGGTGCTAACAAGCGATGAGGCTGCAAGATATATGGGTATCTCAAAAAGTTATCTTTATAAATTAACAATGAGGAAAGAAATACCGCATTACAAGCCTTCCGGCAAGGTAGTTTATTTTAATCGCAAGGAGTTAGAAGCCTGGCTGCAGACAAATAGAGCCTCAACAGATACAGAGATTAACCAAAAGGCGCAAGCGTATTGTATTAACAATTAAATTGCATCGGTATGAATAAGAAGCAGGCACAATTATATAACTTGTTATCAAGTGGGAGCCGTTATAGTGTTATTGATATTGCGGTACGCTTACACATTGGCGATCCAAGAAGCGTAATAAGAGATTTGCGCAAAATGGGGGTTGTCGTTTCTGATGTTTGGGTAGAAGGCAAAGAAGGAAGCCGCTATAAACTTTATTGGATTGATAAAAATATACAAAATGGCAGGTATAGAGGATAATGCAGTACAACGGCAAAGTTTTACATTTTACCTATCATTTGAGAAGGCAATCAGTAAACTTGAAGACGGCGACCAACTAACGATATATCGAGCTATTGCAAGATATAGCCTATTTGGAGAGGTTCCCAATAATTTGACGGGGTTTGCGCAATTGGCTTGGGATTTATTAGAACCAACTTTAAGAAAAAGCAGGGCTAATTATCTAAATGGAAAGAAAGGTGGTGCACCAAAAGGTAACAAAAACAACCGTTATTCTACAACCCAAAGTACAACCGAGCAACAACCAAAGTACAACCCAAAGTACAACACAGATACATATACAGATACATATACATATACAGATGATATAATTAACTCTAATCAGAGATTAGAGAGCAAAAAGCCTTCGGCGTTTTCGCCCAATGAGCCAGTAAAACTGGATAATTCTGATTTTGTAAGAGTACAAAGATTGTGGAACTCGTGTTGTCCAGGTTATCGTAAAGTTACAAAATTGACCTCAAGACGCCCCAGCAGATGTAACAGAAAAGGAGCAATTTCCGCGTGCCTAAAAATGCTTATGGGAACAACTGATAATGCCACAAAAGAAGATGCATTTACTATGTTGAAAACAGCTTTTGAGAAGGTGCAAGAATCAGGATTTCTTAAAGGTGACAACGAACGCGGCTGGAAGGCTACTTTTGACTGGGTTATGAAGGTTGACAACCTAATAAAAGTTATTGAGGGAAATTACAGCGATGCTGCAACGTCTGCAATAACTGATATCTGGACTGATTAAGAGGCAAACGCCTATATGTAAACACTTATAATGTAAACAGAAAATGGATAAAAGAGAAATGACAAAAGATGTGATATGCGGTGTTTTTCAGAGTGTTATAGAATATCACGAACAAGAACTAATAATTGCAAATCCCCAAGAAAGAACGCCATATACACCGATTGCACCGCAAAAAATGCAGCAATTTTGCACAAATGTGGGTGCTACTGATGTTGAGGTATCTCAAATATTGAGTTTTTGCGTGTCGATTATTGGGGGCATATTAAGCGCGCCGAACTATTCCGACGTGTTAAATGCAGCCGATATGGGCGAAATAATTATACAGATTGAAAACCTAAAAGCAATAAAGGGATTATGAGCGAAAGAATAAAATTAAACTTTGATTTGTTAAAGTCTGATATGGTTACAAAAAGCCTATCGGATTTTTGCGAAAAGGCTAATAATGTGGTTGTACCACTTATGAAGGAATTGTGTGTAAAAATAACACTCGAAAGCGTGGTAAAATATGCCGGAAACTCTGATGAGTTGAACGCGGACTATTTAGATGCAGAAAAAGCGAAATCCAAAGTAGATAACGCGTATTTATTGCAGATTGTAGAGCGCAATGCAGCTGCTCAATTTGATGAGGCTTTCGATAGATACCCTTATGATGATTTTGAGCCTCGCTATCCGGACTTGCTTATGTTAAGCAAAGAACGCATTTGTGTTAATGCTGAGGCTGTAAGGGAATTTTGTACTATCTACTTGCGAGAAGATCAGCGCGAAGCCTATGACCGCTATATGAAGGCTATAGAAGCCCTTAATGACTTTTATAGGGGCAAAGCACAAGACGGAGTATTTATAGGTACGCAATTCCCGGTAAAAGACGGCAAGGTATTCCCAAGCCAACTGATAAATTTTGATTATTACAAATAACTAAAAATATGAATTATGAGTAAACTAACTATTTCAAAAGCAGCGGAAATTAAAAACGGACTTGAAAAAGCCGTTGAATATCTTAACAAGGCGGCATTAGTCGCTAAAGAAGTTGGGGCAGACCTTAAGCGTATTCCTGGCATTTCCGGCATTATCTCATTTGATTATACAAATGAAGAATTTAGGCTTAATGAACCTATATGCAAACTTGTATTGTGTCAATCACAAAACGGTAATAAAACACTTGAAGAGCAATTGAAGACAAGCGCACTATTAGAGCGCATTGAAGAAAATGAGCGAGATGTTAACGAAGCGATAAGAGGTTTGTAATGTGAAATTGCGGGGGCTTATTAGTCCCCGCGCATAAATAATAAATATGGGAATAAAAAGAATAACACCAAAGAGCAGCGCGAAGACGTTTTTAAATAATGAGCTTAACCGCTGGGTTGATTCAATCCTTCGCAAATTATCTTTTGTTGGGGAAAGTGCATTGAAGCAAGCCCGTGAGGGGCACCGCTATAAAGACCAAACGGGAAACCTTACAAGCTCCATTGGATACGCGATAGTCGTAAACGGGAGGGTTTATCAACAAAGTAGTTTTGAGGTCGTAAAGGACGGTCGGCAGGGAGCGCGTGAAGGCAAGAATCTTTTACGGAAACTTATATCACAAAACCAAGAAGGCATAGTGTTTATAATGGTTGCTGGAATGTCGTATGCGCAGTATGTGGAGGCTATGAGTCTCGATGTGCTGGATTCAGCAGAGGTAATGGCGAAGAAAATGTTACCGAAAATATTGAAGGGGCTAAATGTTGAAGCAGTATGACGCAGGAAAAATACAATAAAAGGCAATTACAAGACGCATTCAAAAAGGCGCTTGGGATCTGTTCTATGATGAATGAAGCCCTGAAAGAAATATGCAGAGTTTCGGAAAGGTACAGAAATAAAGAACCTTTTATGTTTGCAAATTCATCGGCATTGTCTGCAATAGTTGATGAAATAATAAACAAACTAAACAAGAGGATTGGTGCGGAGATAGAGGCAGGAGAGCGCGAAGCGTGGGCATTGTCTGCAAGCAAAAATATATTTTTAGTTACTACGCTAATGCAAAAATACAATGTGCCCAAATCTGTTATAAAGGATTGGGATAGTGAGATTAGGGCATATTTGAAAAATTTCGGGTTGTGTAAAAACTGCAAAAATGTGTCTATTTCCATATTTAAACAATATGGCATACCAGTTAGCGTTTTATCACAAGAAGGAATTGCAAATGCTGCGGGGCTATCTAATCAAATAGCGCGTACTATAAATGGACGTAATTTGTCGAAAAGAGTATGGAACATAACAGACCAATTTAGGCAGGAACTTGAATTGGCTCTCGATATTGGTCTTGGAGAAGGGAAAAGCGCGGCAGATTTGAGCCGCGATGTGCGTCGCTATCTCAACGAACCCGAAAGGCTCTTCCGTAGGGTTAGGGATAAGCACGGTGTATTGAGATTGTCGAAGGCTGCGAAGGCATACCACCCCGGACAAGGCGTGTACCGCTCATCATACAAGAACGCTTTGCGCCTTGCCGCTACAGAAATAAATATTGCCTATCGTACAGCAGATTATGAGCGTTGGCAGACTTTAGATTATGTGATAGGAACGATTGTGAATGTAAGCCCAACAAATCATATTGTACCCGATATTTGCGACGAGTTGACTGGTGAATATCCGAAACAATTCAAATGGGTTGGCTGGCATCCTTCCTGCAAATGTTTTGCTGTCCCTAAATTGGCTGATTTAGCAGAGTTTATAAAACTCGAGGATATGAAGTTAGAGGGTAAAGATGTATCAGCCTACAAATTTTCGGGAGAGGTTACAAAATTACCCGGGAATTTCGATAAATGGTATCGTAAGAATGAAGAAAAGGTAAAGCGGGCAAAATCACTCCCGTATTTCATTGAAGATAATAAAAAAATAATCGGCGGTTTCTAAAGAAAATATCGCCTTTGTTGAATTAGAGAAAGGGCGGAGCACTAAAATGCGCCGCTCTTTTGTGTTAAATTATCTTAGTTTGTGATTACAATATAATCAGTATGAAAAAATATTTTTCAAAAGTGATTGCAATATAAACACA
Source organism: Bacteroidaceae bacterium (assembly GCA_017461345.1). Lineage (GTDB taxonomy): Bacteria > Bacteroidota > Bacteroidia > Bacteroidales > Bacteroidaceae > Physcousia. The sequence goes on from JAFTYP010000011.1 coordinate 183,929, forward strand.
TTGAATATCAATATATTGCATAGTGTTTATTTTTGGTATAACTTTGCACCGTTATGCAATAACAAAACATTTAATATTAATGATTATGGATAATTCAAACAACTTTGAAGAGAAAATGCAAGAATACGAAAAGCGTATAACCGCATTGGAAACAGCTCGGCAGGAGCACAAAAACAATGCGCCTACGTTATCTTGCGAGGAATACAAGAGTATAGCCGTATCGATGGCTAAATTAGAATGTGACGGACTTATTACTTGCGGAGATTATTTTGAAGATTTTGTTGGAATTTCATTTAGAAAGTTTTTTGAACTTCAGCCAAAGGCGTTAGAGGTGTTGATAAATCAAATAAACACCTGCGAAGACCTGACGATAAAAAACGAATTGCAGGATTTTATAGATAATCTTAAAACGGTTAATAAGCTGATATATGACATAGTAGAGAATCGCCCGTTCTTTGAAAATCTTGTATCGTTTTTATGGGAACTAGAGAAGGCGAGAAAATATTATAGTAAAAATCCAACCTTATTTTCTAAATAAACAGCGAGGCGGCAAGTCCGTGAGGACTAACCGCCTTTTTTAGGATATTGTTGCAAAGTTACACCTATGTTACACTTAACAAAATAAAAAGAGCTGTAAATCAATGATTTATCAGCTCTTTTCTGTACCCAGAGCCGGGGTCGAACCGGCACGGGTTGCCCCACTGGTGTTTGAGACCAGCGCGTCTACCGATTCCGCCATCTGGGCTTAAAGCGAGTGCAAAGGTAGAGTTTTTTTTTGTACCTGCCAAACATTTTGGCAATTTTGTGCTAAAATATGTTCCAATCGCATGGGAAAAGGGTGCCAAACGGCTTCTCGTTTCTTGGTTTGGCGTCTCCTTGTTGCCTACTCCGTTTGCCTTGCAAAAAAACATCTACTGCCAAGTCGGCCGGAATGGTTAACCTAATTGGCTGGAATGGTTAACCTATTTGACCGGAAAGGCAGTAGATGTTTTTTGGATGGGTGTGGGGGGGGCTGACTGCGCCCCTGTCGTTACTTCTCTATCTCCAGGAGTTCTACGGTGAAGATGAGGCAGGAGAAGGGAGGAATCTTTGCCTGATCGCGGTCCTTGTATGCCAGTTCCTGCGGCACGTAGAGCATCCATTTGCTGCCTACGGGCATCATGCAGAGGGCTTCTGTCCAGCCGGGAATTACCTGCCCTACGGGGAAGGTGACGGGCTTGCCGCGCTTGTATGAGCTGTCGAACTCGGTGTCGTTGATGAGGTGGCCTTCGTAGTTGACCTTCACCTTAGCCTCTTTTGTGGGAATTTCGCCGGTGCCTGCAGTGAGAATCTTGTACTGGAGGCCGCTGGGGGTTACCTTCACGCTGTCCTTCTTGGCGTTAGCCTTGAGGAACTCTTCGCCCTCGATGCGGTTCTTGCCGTACTTCTTCTCCATTTTTGTCCTGTGGTAGTACTCCATCTGCTTCTTCACGAGTTTCTGGGTGCTGTCCATGGAAACTGAAACCTTTGCACCTGAAACGCCGTCGCAGAAGCCCTTGATGAACAGAGCCTTGTTCAGTATGTCTGCACTGTCGTTTACTTGTTTGCATGCTCCGGGATAGACTTGCTCCTCCATCTGCTGGCGAATCTCAATGCCTGCCAGGCGGGCTTTCTCCTTCTTGTCGGCCTCGGTGAGAACTTTCTGCTCGAAGCCCTTCATGAAGTCTGCAATATAAGTGGTGTCGATGCCCATGCGTTGAGCCAGATACATCTTCAGTCCGTTGCTGTTGGCACGGCCGAAGTGGTAACTGAACGTGTCGATGCTGACGGTGTCCACAACCTCTACGGGCTGCTTCGACTTCTTTTTCTTCTTACTTGTCTTTTTTGCTGCACTTACGCCCAACGAGAGAACGGCGCAAAGGGCAAACAGAATATACTTTTTCATAATGCTGTCTGTGGTTTGTAGGTTATAAAAAATTAGAGGTTGGCAGTTAGAAGTTGAGGGAAACCTTTGGCTTCGGAACCGAAACTGCCGGCCAATCACTCTTGTCTAACTGCCAACCTCTATATCTTAAGGCTTTGATTATTCAATGCCCAGAAGGTCGATCTTGAAGATGAGGCAAGAGAAGGGAGGCAACTTCTCGCCTCTGTTCTCGCTACCATATGCCTGCTCCTGAGGAATATAAACCATCCAAGAAGAACCAACAGGCATGTTGGTCAGAGCCTTTGTCCAGCCGGGAATAACCTGGTTGCAACGGAACTTGGCAGGCTCGCCACGCTTGTAGCTGCTGTCGAAGATAGTGTCGTTGAGCAACTTGCCCTCGTAGTTCACGCTTACACGGTTGGTGTCAGCAGGAACGGCGCCAGTGCCTTCGGTGAGAACCTCATAGTAAACACCATCGCCCAACTCTTTGATGCCTTCCTTCTTGGCTACGCCAGCCATGTACTCCTCACACTGTTTCTTCCAGTCGCCAAACTTGGCTTCCATGGCTTTCTTCTTCACGATAGGCATCAAGGTCTCGGCAGTTGAAACAGCCGCCTCAACATTCATGATGTTGCTGTTGCCTGTGCTGCCGTCGATGAAACCGGCCAGAAGGTTCTGCAGGCTTGCAGTCTGCACGCTGTCGTCGCCGAACATCTCGTAACTGATGCCGGGAATCCACTGAGTGCTAATTTGCTGACCCATCTGCAGACCAGCATAGTAAGCAGCCTTCTTCTTGTTCTCGCCGGCATTTGCGCCTTCAACGATACCCTTGATGAACTCGTCGATGTAAGTTGTGTCAACGCCCATGCGCTGTGTCAGATACTCTTTCAGGCCACGGCTCTGTGCCATGCCGATAGAATAACTCAACGTATCAACGTCGTTCTTCATGTCTGCTTTGGGAGCACTGTTCGTGCAACTTCCCATAATGGCAGCCAAAACAACAGCCGCCAGAATTGAAAATTTCTTCATTTCGTTTGTGTTTTTAGTTTATTTGATGTTTTCTTTATGCTGAATTAAAGAACCTTGATGAGTTCCACGTCGAAGACAAGTGTGCTGAATGGAGGAATGCTTGCGCCGGCACCCTGTTCTCCGTATGCCAACAAGTAGGGGATGGTGAAACGATACTTTGCACCTTCCTTCATCAGTTGTACGCCCTCTGTCCAGCCGGGGATGACCTGGTTCAGACCGAAGTCAGCGGGCTCTCCACGCTTGTAACTGCTGTCGAAGACTGTGCCGTCGAGCAAACGTCCTTCGTAATGGCAGCGAACAGTGTCGGTTGCCTTGGGGCTCTTGCCCGTTCCTTCTTGGAGGACTTCATACTGCAAACCGCTCTTCGTTACGGTTACACCTTCCTTCTTCGCGTTTTCGTCGAGGTAGGCCTTGCCTTCAGCAATGAATTTCTCTGCCTCTTCTTTCTGCTTCTTCTGGAAGAACTCCTGCAACATTACCTGCGCTTCACGGCTTGTGAATGCGGTTTCCTTGCCTTCCATGACATCGCTGATGCTTTTCGCAAAGTCCTCAATACTGAAGTTTTCGATATTCATGCTCTTTATCTGTTGGCCGATGCCAAGCCCCAGAGCGTAACTTATTTTGTCCATTCTATAATATATTATTATTGTTAAATGCCGCGCAAAGTTAAAACTTTTTCTCCACACCCCACATATATGCTTTAAAAAATTTAGTATATTTGCATGTCTTTAACATAAAAAAGGGAAATTATGAGAATTGTGGTGCTGAGCGGCGCAGGTATGAGTGCAGAAAGTGGCATTAGCACTTTTCGCGACAATGGCGGTTTGTGGGACCAGTACAATGTAGAAGACGTGGCTACACCGGAAGGATGGATGCGCAATCCGCAACTTGTGACGGAGTTCTACAATGTCCGTCGGAAGCAACTTCTCGAGGTGAAGCCTTGTCTTGGGCACGAACTCGTGGCAAAACTGGAAGACAAACATGCCGTGACAGTCATCACACAAAACGTCGACAACCTGCACGAACGTGCCGGCAGCAGTTACATAATTCATCTGCATGGCGAACTGATGAAGGTCACAAGCAGCATCTCGCCCAACGACCCCCGATACGTCAAGACACTCGACGAAGAACATCTTGATGTGGAAATCGGCGACCTTGCAGACGACGGGAGCCAACTTCGCCCCTTTATTGTATGGTTTGGCGAGTCTGTGCCCGAAATCGAAAAGGCTGCCGAGGAGTGTACTAAAGCCGATATGCTTATCGTCATTGGCACAAGTCTCAACGTCTATCCTGCCGCAGGACTTACCCGATGTGTCGCTCCGGGCACACCCATCTATCTCATCGACCCCAATCCTGTAACATGGAACAGCAACGAGAAGGTGCATCACATCGTGAAGGGTGCCAGCGAAGGCATGAAGGAACTGTTTTCTATACTTAATATAAGTTTATGACGATGGAAAGTGAATTAAGAATACGCTGCCGCAATAACGGCAAACAGATAAGTGTGCCTTTGGGCAGTACACTCTCCGATGTATATGCTCTTGCAGGCTTCACGATGGACTATGGACCGGTGTCGGCCTTTGTCAACAACAAGGAGCAGGGTATGAACTACCGCTTCTATAACAATAAAGATGTGGAGTTCCTTTCGCTGGCCTCGTCGAGCGGAATGAGAACCTACACGCGTTCGTTGTTTCTTGTGTTGGCCAAAGCGGTGGAGGATGTTTTTCCCGATGCGAATTTGCTCATTGGTGGCTCTCATTGCCGAGGCTATTATTGCGATCTTCGTCTGGGTCGTCCTTTGGAGGACGAGGACGTGATCCGAATAAAAGAACGCATGCAGGAGATTATCGATGCAGACATGCCTATCCATCGTGTGCAGTGTCCTGTTGAGGAGGCAGTAGAACTGTTTGCGGAGCGTGGCATGAAGAGTAAGGTTCAGTTGCTGGAGAGCCAGGAAAGTCTCTACACTTATTATTATAGATTAGGCGAAACGATTGACTATTTCTATAGTTGCCTGCTCACTCACACCGGCCAGATTCATCTGTTCGACCTTGTCAGGTTTTGCGATGGCTTCCTTCTCTGCATCCCTTCCCGCTCGGAGCCCTGGCGATTGGAAGAAGTGACGGTGGAGGAGAAGATGCTGGATGTTATTCGTGAGCACCACCGTTGGCAGGAGATTCTGGGTGTGCAGACAGTGGGCGAGTTGAATCGTGCCATCGAGGCTGGTCATGCTACCGACCTCATCAATGTCAGCGAAGCATTGCAACAGAAGAAACTAAGCAACATTGCCGACGAGATAGCAGCAAGACAAGCCCGAATGGTTCTTCTGGCAGGCCCCAGCAGTAGTGGCAAGACAACTACTGCAAAACGTCTGGCAGTCCTTTTGATGGCTTGTGGCTTGCGCCCTTACACTATCAGCACCGACGATTATTTTGTCAACAGAGTCGATACGCCTCGCGACGAGAACGGCATTTATGATTTCGAGCGTGTTGATGCTGTGGACATTCCTTTCTTCAACGAACAGATGAATGCCTTGTTGCGAGGCGAAGAAGTGGAACTGCCACGTTATGATTTCCCACGTGGCGAGCGTGTCTTCGAAGGTAGAAAACTGTGCATCGGTCCTGATGATGTTATCATTCTCGAGGGCAACCATGCACTCAATCCGATGCTCACTCAGCAGATACCGGACGAGAAGAAGTATCGCATTTATGTTTCCACGCTGACCACTGTCCAACTCGATGACCACAATCATATCCCGACAACAGATATTCGTTTGCTGCGTCGTGTCTTGCGCGACTACAAGCATCGTGGCTACTCTGCTGTAGAGACCATTCAGCGCGCCCCAAGGGTCAAGGCAGGTGAGGAGAAGTGGATTTTTCCGTTCCAAGGTCTTGCCGATGCCACTTTCAACAGTGTATTGCTCTACGAATTGGGTGTCATACGCGAACAGGTGATGCCTATCCTGGAGCAAGTTCCGGAGCGTGCTCCCGAGTATGCCGAAGCATCGCGTCTGCGTAAGTTCCTGACGTATTTCAGAGGTATTCCTGGCGAACAGGTTCCGCCTGCCAGTCTGTTGCGTGAGTTTGCCGGAGGAAGTTCTTTCGGGCATTAAAGCCTCTCCTTCCGAACTTTGCTTCAGGTGTCTTTCCTCTTTCTTCGGTACTTTTAACTTATTTTTTTACTGTACGTACAGTGAAATTCAATTATTTGTTATACCTTTGCACGCGAATAATTAAGTGGGCTCCTGTAGTTCAACGGATAGAATAGAAGTTTCCTAAACTTTAGATAGGGGTTCGATTCCCCTCGGGAGTACTACATGTAAGGTGAAGAGTTAAGAGCGAGGTTTTCCGAACGGAGGTGACAACTCGCCGGCTTGTTAACTTGTCAACTATAAAAAGATATGGAAATAAAGGAAAAAGAATCTGTAGTAGTTAGATTCTCTGGTGATTCCGGCGACGGCATGCAGCTCGCCGGAAATATTTTTTCTACTGTGTCTGCTACTGTAGGCAACAGTATTAGTACGTTCCCCGACTATCCTGCCGACATCCGTGCTCCGCAAGGTTCGCTCACCGGTGTCAGTGGATTCCAGGTACACATCGGTGCCGGACAGGTCTATACACCCGGTGACCAGTGCGATGTGCTTGTGGCAATGAATGCTGCTGCTCTAAAGACACAGTATCGTTTTGCCAAGCCCGATGCTGCCATCATTATTGATACCGACAGTTTCGGACCAAAGGATTTGGAGAAGGCACAGTTCCAGACAGAGGACTATCTTGGCGAGATGGGCATCGACCCCGACAGAGTGATTGCCTGCCCTCTCACGTCGATGGTGAAGGATTGTCTGAAGGACAGTGGCATGGACGTCAAGAGCATCAGCAAGTGTCGAAATATGTTTGCCCTTGGTCTGGTGTGTTGGCTCTTCGACCGCGACCTCGACATCGCCTTCAACTTCTTGCGTGAGAAGTTTGGCAAGAAGCCAGAAGTGGCAGAGGCAAACATCAAGGTCATTCAGGCTGGCTATGATTACGGACACAACACGCACAGCAGCGTGGCAAATGTATATCGTGTAGAGACCAAGAACAAGGTGCCTGGCCGTTACATGGACATTACGGGCAACAAGGCTACGGCTTATGGTTTCATCGCTGCTGCCGAGAAGGCAGGACTGAAACTCTATCTTGGCTCTTATCCCATCACGCCGGCAACGGATGTTCTTCACGAACTGTCCAAGCATAAGAGTCTTGGTGTGATAACGGTTCAGTGTGAGGACGAGATTGCTGGCTGTGCCAGTGCGGTGGGTGCTTCCTATGGCGGTGCCTTGGCTGTTACCAGCACAAGTGGCCCTGGCGTCTGCCTGAAGAGTGAGGCAATGAACCTTGCTGTCATCATGGAACTGCCGCTCGTGGTGCTCGACGTGCAACGTGGCGGACCTGCTACCGGCTTGCCAACGAAGAGCGAACAGACCGACCTCTTGCAGGCTCTCTTTGGTCGTAACGGCGAGAGCCCCATGCCGGTTGTTGCAGCAGCCAGTCCCACCGATTGCTTCGAGATGGCTTATGCTGCCTCGAAGATGGCGTTGGAGCACATGACACCCGTCATCCTTATGACCGATGCCTTTGTGGCTAACGGTTCGGGAGCCTTCAAACTTCCCGATCTGAAGCAGTACCCTGCCATCAATCCGCCTTATGTTCCCGAGGAACTCAAGGGCTCGTGGACACCATATATGCGCAACGAAAGCGGTGTCCGCTATTGGGCTGTGCCCGGCCGTGAAGGCTTCGAACACATCTTGGGTGGTCTGGAGAAGGACGACAAGACGGGTGCCATCAGCACAAACCCCGAGAACCACGACCTGATGACACGCAAGCGTCAGGCAAAGATAGATGCCATTCCTGTGCCCGACCTTGAGGTCTTGGGCGACAAGGACGATGCAGAACTCCTCATCGTTGGCTTTGGTGGCACCTATGGTCATCTGCATGCGGCGATGGACGAACTGCGTGCCCAGGGCAAGAAGGTTGCTCTTGCACACTTCCGTTACATCAATCCCCTGCCCAAGAATACAGCAGAGGTGCTCCGCAAGTACCCGAAGGTTGTGGTGGCAGAACAGAACATGGGACAACTCGCAGGCTGGCTCCGCATGAAGATAGACGGCTTTGTGCCCATGCAATACAATGAGGTAAAGGGCCAGCCCTTCAAGGTCGGCGAATTGGTGGAAGCGTTCAGCAATTTAGTTAAGAGTTAAGAATTAAGAGTTAAGGAAGAATGTCTCAAGACATGCTCATAGACAAACGCTCTTATTTGTTTGCACTCCGAATAGTGAAGGCTTATAAGTATTTGACTAAGCAGCAGAATGAATATGTTCTCTCAAAGCAGATGCTTCGAAGCGGAACCGCTATAGGTGCTATGATGCGGGAAGCCAAGTTTGCCCAAAGTCGCGCTGACTTTATCAGCAAGGCATCAATAGCATTGAAGGAAGCAAACGAAACTCTTTATTGGTTAGAACTCTTACACGACAGTGAATACATAGACGATAAAACATTTAACTCAATACATGCTGAAGCAGATGCAATAACTGCAATTTTAGCATCCATCGTGAAATCAACAAAGGAAAACACAGAAAGGTATGATAACGCTAAAGGTGATTTTCTTAACACTTAACTCTTAACACTTAACACAAGATGTATAGCGCACAAGATTATAAACAGGGACAGCCGCGTTGGTGCCCCGGATGTGGTGACCACTTCTTCCTTGCCAGCCTCCACAAGGCAATGGCAGAGATAGGCGTGGCGCCTCACGAGACTGCCGTCATCAGCGGTATCGGTTGCTCCAGCCGTTTGCCTCACTATATGGCCACCTATGGCATGAACACCATCCACGGCCGTGCAGCGGCGATTGCTACCGGCTGCAAGGTTGCCAACCCCAATCTCGCCGTCTGGCAGGTCAGCGGCGATGGCGACGGACTGGCCATCGGCGGCAACCACTTCATACATGCCAACCGCCGCAACATCAACCTGAACATGATTCTGCTCAACAATCGCATCTATGGCCTGACCAAGGGACAATACAGCCCTACAAGTCCTCGTGGCTTCGTCAGCAAGTCATCGCCCTACGGAACGGTTGAGGATCCCTTCCGTCCTGCCGAACTTTGCTTTGGCGCAAGAGGTCATTTCTTTGCCCGTGCCGTTGCCACCGATGCCCCCGGAACCGTCGAGGTGCTTAAGGCGGCATACAATCACCAGGGAGCCAGCGTCTGCGAAATCCTGCAAAACTGTGTCATCTTCAACAATGGCACACACGATGCAGTCTATTCGAAAGAAGGCCGTACCAGGAACGCCATCTACCTGAAGCATGGCGAGAAGATGCTTTTCGGCGAGAACAACGAATGGGGTATCGTGCAGGAAGGCTTTGGCGTGAAGGCCGTACAGTTGGGTGAGGACGGCTACACAGAAGCCGATGTTCTGGTTCACGACGCCAAGTGCGAAGACAACACACTGCAACTGAAACTTGCCGAGATGGAGTGGCCCGTTGCCCTCGGTGTGATACGCGACGTTGAGGCACCCACATACGACGACTGCGTATGGCAGCAAATCGAGGAAGTGAAAGCAGCGAAGAAGTATCACAACTTCGCCGAGTTGCTCGAGACGAACGACATCTGGGAGGTGAAGTAAACACAAAGACACATAACCACAAGAGGCGGCAAGGACAATGTTCCCTGCCGCCTCTTGCTTTTACGTGCAGCCATATTGCCCGACCAGACGAGAATGGAATTCCCACCCTTCCAGAGTAGTTGCCCGACTTCTGCAGAGAACTTTGCCAACTTCTCTGCAGAAGTCGGGCATTTTCTCTGCAGAAGTTTCGGAGCCCGACGAGTGGCAGGTTTTCACCCCTGCAGTCCACTTGGCAAAACGGACGCGTCTTTCGGGGCAAGTCCATGCGTCCTTCGGGGCAAGAGGACGCGTGGTGTTTCAGAAAGTGCTCACTATGGACGTTTGGAAAAATGGCCTGGAGCCAAAGGAATAGTGCTGAATCTTGGGATTTCTGCTTAGAATCTTCCGCCGCCGAAATCCCTTTCGCCGTGAGGACCGTCACCTCCTTTGTTCTTGTTCTTGCCTTTGCCGCCACCCATGCCTTTGCCACCGAAGCGACCGAAACGCCAATATGCGGAGAGCAGGACGTAACTGCGCACCATTTCACTCTGTGTGTCCGTTCGGCTTACAGCACTGACGCTGCGGTTTATGTCGTCGCGTTCGTTCAGGATGTCGATGGCACGAAGGCTGATGGTAAGTTGTTTGTGAGGCAGGAAGCGTTGGCTGATGCTGCCGTTCCAGATGAGACGGTTGGTGTTCATCGATGCATCGGAATAGCCTCGGCGGCTTTGCTGCTCTATGTCGCTGCTGATGGTCATGCCCCAGGGTGTGGTGATGACGAAACTTCCGCCATAGGAGAAGTACTTGTTGTCGAGGTTCGAGGCAGTGGCATTGTTGCTGCGGTGGAGGTTATAACTGAAGTAGCCGTGGGCATTGAACTCCACTTGCCATTCGCTTTCCCAGTCTCTCCGATAGGTGAGACGCATCCATTCGTTGAAGTTTGCACTTCGGGTGTGGTTCTCCACAGTGGCTTTGTCCCGGCTTCGGTAGAGGTAGCCCACGCTTTTCGAGGTGTTTATTCGTGTGTTTGTATTGATGCGCCAATACTTGTTCTTGTCGAGTGCGGTGTTGAAGTTGAAGGAACCCGACGCATTCCAGTTGCCGTTCACATTGACAGGCATTGAGACGCGACCGCCCGTCACCTCGTTGTATTCCGTTCGGTTAGCGGTTGCGTTGCGTGTTGTGCGGAACTGTAGGTTGACAGACGAGGTGCGTTGGTATTCGACCACCGTGCGACGATAGTCGAAGTTGAGGCGTTGGGTGAAACTTGGCTTGAGTCCTGCGTTGCCGATTCGTATGTTGAGTGGGTTGGCATCGGAGAGCGTGTCGGGAATCATGTCGGTGATGTTGGGCCATCCTGTGTCGGCATTGTAGCGGAAGTCGAGTTGCTCTTGCCGGCTGAACTTGTATCGGAAGTTCACAACGGGCGAGGCATTGACGACGGTACGGCGAAGCAATGTGTCGATTCTGCCTTTCCGGTAATTGACTTTGCTGACTTGTGGCTGCACGTTTGCTCCGATGGTCAGGCGGTATTTGGTGCGGTTCATGCGGACTTGCAGACGGAGGTCGTGGTTCTGGCCTATGTTGCGTGTGTAACTGCACTGTTGCTTGTCTTGCACCACGTACTCGGAGTTGTAGAAATCATCGTAGTTTTCTGCGTTCACGCCCAGCATGTCGTTGTAGGGATCGAAGATGGAGCGGACGTCGCGATCGTTGTCGCGGAAGTTGTATTGGTAGTTGTATGAGAACTGAAGGGTGGTTTGGTATGCGATGGGTTCGCTGTAACTGAAGCGTGCGTTGAGGTTGTAGTTGTAGTTTGCGCCGCGGTTGTATTGCACTTTATGATAGACGGAGTCGCCACCGTTGATGGCTTGGAGGAGGTAATAGTCTGTCTGCGAGTAGTTGTTGCTTTGGTTTTCCGAGTCGCCGTAGCCGCCTCCGAAGTTGAATGTGATGTTGCGTCCGGGTTTCTTCAGTCGTTTGTTTATCTGGAGGGAGGCTGATGCGTTGATGTTTTTCGAGCGGTTCCAGTTGTCGCTCAGGCGGTGGTTTACGCCGATGGTCTTTGAGAGTTCGAGGTAGTCGTCCAGTGGTGTGGGGGAGAGGAGGAAGGGGTCGTCGTTCCATGTGGCTGACTCGCTGCCACTTGCGCCACTGTTTTTGCCCAGACTGAATTGGGGTCGGAAGAGGATGTTCCATGTTGTGTCGGGTTCCCACTCTATTTTGTATTGGAATCCGAAGTTGCCCGAGCGGCTGTTGCTGTGGTTTCTGCTTGCCGAGTAGGCTGAGTTTTGGAGTTCGAAGTTCTGTGAGTTGGATTGTGAGGCGCTGCTGCTTTGGTTAAAGTTGCCGTTTATGCTGCCGTTGAGTTCCAGTTTTTCGTTCTCCCAGTTCATGGTTGTTCCGAGCGACTGGTGGTCGGTCAGACCGTTTCCGTTGGTGTTGTTTGCGTTGCCTACGAAACTGAATTTCTGGTCTCCCTTGAAGGAGTTGATGTTCATGCTGCCGTTGTAGCGGTCGTGTGTGCCGTAGGCGGCGTTGGCATTGCCGAAGAATCCTTTCTTTTTGTCTTTTTTGACTGCGATGTCGAGTACGGTGCTTTCGTTGCCGTCGTCGATGCCTGTGATGCGTGCCATGTCGCTTTTTTTGTCGTAGGCTTTTATTTTGTCGACGATTTCGGCGGGTATGTTTTGCAGTACGAGGTTTCGGTTGTTGCCGAAGAACTCTTTTCCGTCCACGAGTATCTGGCTGATGCTTTTGCCGTTGAATGTGAAGCCTCCGTTTTCGTCTACGACGATGCCGGGCAGTTTCTTGATGAGTTCTTCCACCATGGAGCCTTCTGGCAGTTTGAAGGCGTCGGCGTTGTAGGCGACGGTGTCGTCGACGACGGTCATTTCTGGCAGTTTGCCTTCGACTACGGCTTCTGCCATGATGGTTGCGTCTTCGCGCATCATGACGTCGGCTACTTTGAAGTTGCCGGAGCGTTGTGGCAGGTTGAGTTTGAACTTCTGTGTCTTGAAGCCCATGAACGATACTTGGAGGGTGTATGTGGCGGAGGGGATGCCGGGCAGGAGGTATTGGCCGTTTTGTTTGGTTGTGGTGCCGGCAATCATTGAGTCGCGTTCGTTGTAGAGTTTCACGGCTGCGCCTTCCATGCCGTGAAGTGTTTCGTTTTCGAAGACTGTGCCGCGTATGTTAAGCAACATTGCCTGCTTTTGCTGGGCCGACATCTGGGTGGTAGCAAGCAGGAGCAAAAGCGAGGCAATGTATTTGACAATCGTACTCATTGTATTATATATGATTTGTGGAAACGTAAAAGGTTTAATCCGGAGCGGAAAATAGTGTAATGAGTTGATGCGTGTGCAGTCTGTTTGTCAAACATGGTGTGCCTCGTTGGCAATAATGGTTAACCTTTCTTGCCATAATGGTTAACCTAATTGGCGATAATGCTTAACCTTTCCGGACGTCAGAATTGTGGGCGGTTGACGAACCAGGTGGGGTGGGCGGTTGGGTTGCCTTTGTGGTCGACGAAGGTGAGCCTGCCGTTGATGTCTTTCAGTTCCATGAGAATCATTGGCCGGGGGCGGTAGTCGCCACGGCGGGGTATGAGTCCTTCGCAGTGGGCGTGCATTATCATGAACATTCGGCCAGCCTTGTCGGTGATGATTTCGCCGTTGTGGCCGGCGCCGTTCAGTATGGCGTCGGGGCTTTTGGAGGTGAGGATGGGTTGGGGTTCTGTCCATCCGGACAGGAGGTGGCTCGAGGTGCTCAGGCAAAGGGTGTACTCGTAGTTGTTGAAATGGTTTTTGGAGCAGAAGAAGTAGTACAGCCCGTTGTATTTATAGATGTAGCCGCCTTCGTAGGCCGTAGTGATGTAGTGGGGCTTGCTGCCTTTGGCGTAGTGGATTCCGTCCTTCGCCAGTTCGCGTATGAAATTGCCTTTGCTGTTCACGTCGCCATAGACGAGATAATGTTTGCCGTCGTCGTCGAGGAAGTATTGTCCGTCCTGCGGAGTGGGATGCTCGGGTGTGCCTACATTCAGGGTGTTGACATAGCGGAAGGGACTGTCGATGTCGTCTGCCACACAGACCACCTGACGGTCGTTCTCCATTGAGACAAATAGGGTGAGATAGACGACGAGTTTGCCCTGGATGAGTGCTGGGCTCGGTGCCCAGTAGTTGATGTTCTGCTTGCCTGCACCGGTCTTCATGGGGTCGAGTTTGCCGTCGCCATACGGATCGTGCGGCGATGGGCCGGGGAACATATCGCGGTAGTAGGTCCAGTTGCATAGGTCGCGGCTGCGATATATCTTGATGGGGTAGCCCGTCTTAAAGCAGTAGAACCATTCGCCCACCTTCACTACCGACGGGTCCGGACAGTCGAAATCCGTCACAGGGTTCATCGCCACAGTCTTGTTGGGCATGCCCTTACGCAGTTCGAATATGGCCTTGTCGGCAACAAGATGTTCGTCTGTAGTCTGCGACATCATACTCAGGCTTCCCATACAAGAGAGAAGAACAACAAGAAAACATGCTTTTTTATCCATAAACAGTCAGTCTTTTACCATTTGTCTGCAAAAGTACGAAAAAAACATCTACAACAAATTATGCGTAACGAACTTTTTTGTATTTTTGCTCCCAACGGAAAAACACATGACTTATGAAAGCAAAACATCTAATGCTCCTCGCCTTGATGCCCATGGTGTCATGCTGCACAGGCGGACAAGGCGGTGCCGAGAGCGAAACCAAATCTTCGTGGGCAACGGCATCGCTCAACGTGGAAAACCCGATTGCCCCGGGCGACACACTCTGTTACCAGATTAAAATCGAACTCGACACCCTCTCCGCAGAGAACGATCTGGCAAGAAACCTCTCCGCGGCCATCTGCGAGAATCTCTTGCCCGAACGCAACGAAACTTCGGTGGCAACAGCAATGATGGCCCTGAGCGACAGCCTCGAAACAGAATGGAAAGAGATAATTGCCGACATGTACGACCCGGAATCGGAGTTCAACGACATGTTCCAGTACCATTACGCCGTCAGCGGAAAGCCCCTGGACAGCGGACGCGACGACATCCTTTCCTACGAGATAGCCACCGACTGCTACCTCGGCGGAGCACACGGCAGTTATGTGGTGGGGTATTATAACTTCGACAAAAACACAGGCAAACGGCTCGACATCAAAGATATCGTGCCTGCCGACAAAGAACAGCAAGTGCTGAAAGCAATGGAGGAACAATTATGCAAGGACTTCGGCGCAACCGATTTGCCCGACCTGCAGAGCAAAACCGGCATCACCGCACTGGGCGACCTCTACCTCACCAATAACTTCCGCTTCAAAGGCGACAGCATCCAGTTCCTCTTCAACCAGTATGAGATAGCCCCATACGCAGCCGGACTGGTCCGCATTACATTGCCTTGCCCGTAAGCCTTACCAGCCCGTCTGCTGCCAACCCGTAGCAGCATACCAGGAGGTCTTCTGGAAATCTTTGTTCCAGCCGTAAGGCTCATACTCCTTCAAAGGCACAAACATCGATACGCCGCCATAACATGCCGGGTCGTTGACGTAGGCGGGTTGGCAATATACAGCATTCCAGGCTCGGGTGGAGGACAAGGTGCGCAGCGGAACGGCCTTGTCGAAAAGTTCCATCCAGGCAGCATAATCCTCCTCCGAAAGCAGGCGGCACATCGTTGTTCGCATGTCATAACAACGCGTAAACATGCTCACTCTTGTGCAATAGGTCTGGAAACCATCGGCAGAAGGCTGCGCCCGGTCTTGATACAAAGGCAGCAGAAGGCGTCCCGTGGCTTGTGCCAGAGGCTCAATCTCCGGCAGATAAATGCAGGAAAGCAATGTGCCACGATAGTAGAACTCATCGTAACGGCCGGGATAACCGCTGTCGTAACCTTCCACAATACCCTTGGCGTCGCCCGAGCAAAGAGCCTCCATTATCTTGTCATAAGGAGCACCTGGCCCCGGAATCTCTGCCGGAGAACCTATCATCCAATCGGCTCGTTGGCGCAGTTCGTATGCCACCTCAATACTTTGCATGAAGCAAGCGTCGAAGAAAATATAATCGAACTTGGGCAGTTGGGCAAGCACGTCGCGCAGAACAGGTATCTCCATCTCCTGCTCTTTAGCAGTAGGTCCGGGCGTTTCGTCCACCCCGAAAGTGTTGCGGCGCGGCACCCAGCCCGAGGCATGCGACCAAAACGTGATGCCATAATGGCGTGCAGGAAAATAATGCTGTATCTCCCGAAGAACCTTGAGCATGGTCTCTCCGTCGGTACTGCAATGTTCTTCTTTGGACTCCTTCAACTTTTTCATGCCATTCTTAGCCGACAATTCGTAGAAAGCAGGCTTGTGCGTATTGTCATCCATGTAGATAACAAAGTTCACGTTCTCGGGAATCAACCCCTTCCCCTTAATCATCTCTGCCGTATCCCCGCGGACAACATCCGTAAGATTGTTGTCGGCAGCCATATAAATAATGACAGTCCGCTCGGCTACGGCTTTGGGTTGAAGGACTTCTCCTGAAGGCGTAGGGCCTTCTTCCGTTGGAACTAATCTGTCGCGACAGGCTGTCAGCGAGAGTATACTATATAATATAATAATGTATAGTGCGAAACGTTTCATGGATGCAAAGGTACGAAAAAGTTAAAAGCCACACGTCGCCTTTCGAAGATTTTTTGCCTTACTCCTTTATAAATCTTGGTTGAGGCAATAAGCAGGCTGTCTTTTACGTTATTATAGCGTATGCAATGGATAAATAGGATTCGCAGAGTGAAGATAGTTCTGGTGGTGCTGGCAGTCGTGTTGAGCATCGCTTCGCTCGTCGTCTCAAACTTTCTGGTGCGCGATCTCAAAGTGGAGGAGCAAAGAAAGATGGAGATTTGGGCCGAAGCCATGCGCTCGCTGAATAATGCCGACGAGACAACAGACCTCACATTGGTGTGGACAGTGCTCAATAGTAACAATACTATTCCTGTCATTGTGCTCGACAAAGAAGGCCGAGTGCAAGACTATCGCAACATAGAAGACAGTTCTTTGTCTGGAGCATCGCTCGACACACTTGTCCGCCAGCGTGCCTTTTCCATGCGTAAAGCCGGACGAGTTATCCGGATTAACCTTGGCAAATCGGATTACATGGAGATCTGTTATGCCGACAGCCTGATACTTCGACGGCTTGCATGGTGGCCTTATGTGCAACTTGGAATAGTATTGATATTCGTAGTTGTTGCTATTTTTGCCTTGCTCAGCAGTAAGAAAGCAGAACAGAACAAAGTGTGGGTGGGCTTAAGCAAAGAGACAGCCCATCAATTAGGAACACCCATCAGCAGTCTAATGGCTTGGCAGGAGGTGCTGAAAGAAACATATCCCGATGACGAGTTGCTGCCCGAGATGGGGAAAGACGTACAGCGATTGCAGCGCATTGCCGAACGTTTCAGCAAGATAGGCTCGCAGCCGGAACCAAAACCGGAGAACATTAACGATGTACTTGCAAGTGTCATTCAATACATAGGCCGTCGAACCAGCAACAGAATTACAATAAATCTGCAACTTCCGCCAGACCCTCTCATCGCTCCGGTCTGTGCTCCTCTCTTCGAATGGGTGATAGAAAATCTCTGCAAGAACGCCATCGACGCGATGGAAGGAAGTGGAAACATTACCTTGACGGCAAGGGAAGAACCTGCTTGCATCAGCGTTGAGGTCGCAGATACAGGGAAGGGATTGCCCAAAAACCGTTTCCGTTCGGTCTTTACCCCTGGTTATACGACCAAAGAACGTGGGTGGGGGTTGGGACTTTCGCTTGCCAAACGCATTGTTGAGGAGTATCACGACGGGCGTATTTATGTTAAAAATTCCGAACTTGGGAAGGGCACAACGTTCCGTGTAGAACTCAAAAAACGCTAATAGGGCATTTTTTCGGGCAAAATATTGCACAAGTAATTGATTTTTTTTGTAATTTTGCAGCCCGATGGGAAAACTGGACGGATATAAAGTCGATTTGAAAGACATGACCACCGATACTGTGTCGTATTGTTGGAAGGCAGATAACGACTTCTTCTCCGCCGTTCAGGGTTCGGAAATCAAGCAGGGTATGCTCGATGTTACACTGCGGGTGAAACGTACATCTGGCGCTTATGAACTGGAATTTCAGTTGCAGGGCGAGGTGGAAGTGACGTGCGACCGTTGCCTTGAGAGCATGGGCCAACCCATCGATGCCTTTTGCACATTGCGTGTTGTGATGGGCGAAGACTTCGTCGACGACGGTGATGTGGTGGTTGTTCCCGAGAGGGAAGGCGCCATCAACGTAGCATGGAACATCTATGAGTTTGCTGCTCTTCAGATTCCTTTGCGTCACGTTCATCCTGATTGCGAAGTCCTTTCCGATTCCTCAGAGGAGGAAAGAATAGATCCGCGATGGGCGGATTTAAAGAAATTGGTAAACAATAAACAATAAATAGTAAATATTATGGCACATCCAAAAAGAAGACAGTCCAAGACCAGGACTCTCAAAAGAAGAACACACGACAAAGCAGTTGCTCCTGCATTGGCAGTTTGCCCTAACTGCGGCGAATTCCACATCTATCACACTGTATGCCCTGCTTGCGGATACTATCGCGGCAAGGTTGCAATTGAGAAGGAAGCTTAAAAACGAAAAGAGGTTAGAGATTAAGGAACAGCATTCCTTAATCTCTAATCATAAATAGACCTAAGATGGAGAAGATTAATGCTGTCATAACCGGTGTGGGAGGATATGTGCCCGATTATATCCTGGACAACGAGGAGATGTCGCAGATTGTTGATACCAGCGACGAATGGATAATGGAGCGCATTGGCGTTAAGACTCGCCACATTCTCAAGCCCGAACAGGGCAGCGGAACATCTTATATGATGTCGCGTGCAGTAAGTCAGTTGCTCAGGAAGACGCAGGTTGCGCCCGAATCGGTGGAACTTGTGATTTGTGCAACTACGACACCCGACTATCATTTCCCATCTACGGCATCGCTTGTCATTGGCAAATGTGGGTTGACGGCTGCTTTCGGTTTTGACATGGAGGCTGCGTGTGCCGGTTTTCTTTATGCGATGGAAACGGGTGCGAGTTTTATCCGTTCGGGCCGATACAAACGCATTATTGTTTGTGGTGGCGACCATATGAGTTCGATGACTAATTATGAGGACCGCAACTCCTGCCCCATCTTCGGCGATGGTGCTGCTTGTGTTATGATGGAGGCGACGACGGAGGAGGTGGGACTCCTTGACGGTTATTATCGTGTTGACGGTCAGGGTTTCCAGAATCTGCACATGGCGGCCGGTGGTTCGGCCAAGATGCCGAGCCATGAGACTGTGGATGCCCGCGAGCATTTTGTTTATCAGGAGGGTCGTTCGGTTTACAAACATGCTGTTCTCGACATGACTTCTGCGGTTAAGACGATTATCAAGCGCAATGATTTGAACAAGGACAACATCGATTGGGTTGTGCCTCATCAGGCGAACATCAACATCGAGGTGTCTGTGGCACAGCGTATTGGCATTGATGAGGATCATGTGATGATTAACATCGACCACATGGCGAACACCAGTGGTGGCACGTTGCCTTTGTGTTTGTGGGAGTATGAGCCGAGGCTGAAGAAGGGCGACAAACTTGTCTTTACTGCTTTCGGAGCCGGATTTACGTGGGGCGCGAGTTACATGGTCTGGGGCTACGATGGTGCGAAGGAGGCGGCTAAGGAGCCCGCTCAGTTCTACAAGGAGGGCTTGATGACTCGTGAAGAGTGGTACAAACTCCGTCGTGATGCATAAGTCGGGCTTTGTGAATATTGTCGGCAACCCGAATGTGGGCAAGTCGACGCTGATGAATCTTTTGGTGGGGGAACGTATTTCCATTGCCACTTTCAAGGCTCAGACTACTCGTCACCGCATCATGGGTATTCTGAATACGCCGGAGATGCAGATTTGTTTCAGTGACACGCCGGGTGTGTTGAAGCCCAATTATAAGTTGCAGGAGCAGATGTTGCAGTTCAGCGAGAGTGCTTTGCAGGATGCCGATGTGTTGCTTTATGTCACCGACATGGTGGAAACTCCCGACAAGAACAGTGATTTTCTGGATAAGGTGCGCCGCCAGAGTGCTCCCATCCTTGTGCTTATCAACAAGATTGACCTTAGCGACCAGAAGGCTTTGACCGAGAAGGTGGAACTTTGGCACGAGGCTTTGCCTGAGGCGGAGATTGTTCCTATCAGTGCTTTGCACCGTTTCAATGTGGACAATCTGCTGAAGCGTATTCAGGAACTTTTGCCCGAGTCGCCTGCATACTTTGACAAGGACCAGTGGACGGACAAGCCTGCCCGTTTCTTTGTTACGGAGATTATCCGCGAGAAGATTCTGCTGTACTACGACAAGGAGATACCTTATTCGGTGGAAGTTGTTGTGGAACAGTTCAAGGAGACGGAGCGCAACATCCGCATTGGTGCTGTCATTTTTGTGGAGCGCGACTCGCAGAAGGGTATCATTATCGGCCATCAGGGTGTTGCTCTGAAGCGTGTTTCTACGGAGGCGCGTAAGAGTCTGGAGAAGTTCTTCGGCAAGAGTATTTTCCTCGAAGTGTTTGTGAAGGTCGATAAGGATTGGCGTCAGAGTTCCCGTGCCATGAAATCCTACGGTTACAGTCTGGATTAGGACTTGCCCGGAGGTTGTTTCCCGATCTGTTTTCAGTGTTTTTTATCTCGCTGACTGCGAGAGGTTTGCTTTTGTGGTGTTTCGTTTTCGGGAACATCGCTTGGCTTGTGTGCGAAATAGGTTAACCTTTTTGGCAATAATGGTTAACCTTTCCGGGCATAATGGTTAACCTTTCTGCCCGATTAGGTGTGCCTTGTTTTTTGACACCCTTATGTTTCACTTTTGCCATCTTCCTTTTGTTTTCTGCTTGTTCTCTTGCATGTTTCCCGGAAAAGGAGTATATTTGCGAGCAAATATACGAAACTAACAACCGAATGACCAGGATTTTTTGTGCAAGATTGTACGGGTTGCTGTTGGCAATCTGTATGTGTTTCTGTTCTGCAGACCTTTTGGCTTTGACGGAAGTCCATGTGGAGAAGGCCGGTACGCTGTCTTCTCTTTTGACTTCTCCCGATGCAGAACTCAAGGTGACGGGTGTCATCAATGGCTCCGACATCAAGTATATCCGCCAGTTTGTTGCGGCCGGAAAGGTGACGTCGCTCGACTGGTCGGGCGTCAGCATTGTGGCCGGCGGCGAAGCCTATTACGAGAGTTTCACGACATCGGCCGACGTCGTCGGCGAGAAGATGTTCACCGAATGTTCTAAACTGCAGAAGATGGTGTTGCCTGTCACCGTGGCAGCCATCCAGTCGAACGCCTTCTCCAAGACGGGACTTACGTCCATCGACATCCCCAACAGCGTCAGGACGGTAGGCGAGGACGCCTTTGCATATTGCAATTCGCTGGCGACGGTCGTAATAGGCGCAAAGGTGAGCAAGTTGAGCAAAGGCACTTTCTACAGTTCTGCTGTCAAGAAAGTCTACTCCAAGCCCATCACTCCTCCCGCTCCCGAGTCGTATCTCTTCTCGTCCAAGCCGACGATATACGTCTATTCCGAGGCCCTGGCCGACTACAAGGAAATGAAGTGGGGGCAGTATGGCACGCTCTACGGCACCCTGGCCAACTTCTATCCGCAGGAACCCGGCGAGGGCGACATCGTAGGCAGCCTGTGCGAAACCTTCTTCGAGGACGCCGCCTGCACCACTCTCAAAGCAGAATATCAGGCAATGAGCGACGAAAACCTGACGGCAGCCTTCGCCACGGCAGGCATGCCCGACTACATGGCGGACATTGCCCTCAAGATAAAAAACGACACATGGGCAGCCTACGAGAAAGAATTCCGCATCCAGTCCTACAAACCATACAGCGATGCCGACTACTGGAGCGAGAAACTCATGGCACGATGCGGCACCTACATGAACAACCCTACCGGCATCTATGTCCAGACATACACAGACCGACTCTACGTCTTCGTCAATGAAGACGTGCCGACAGATGCTACCCTCTACATCGCAGCCGCAGGCGTCGACCAAATGATAACAGCCCGAAAGTCCGGACAAAAACTCAAGAAAGGCCTCAATGTCATAGACGGAGATGCAGACAAACTCTACTACATCCTCTACACCGTCGATACGAAATCCATGACGAAGAGAATCGAAGAGTGGCCCGACATCAAGATACACATCGAAGGAGGCAAAGTGGATGGCTACTTCGACGCAACCCGTCACACCGATGCCGACTACAAGAAACTCCTCAACGCAGCAAGCAATACCACCTTCGTGGCAAAGGGGAAGCATGCCGTCATGAACATCAGAACCTTCATCTTCAAGGAAACATATCCGAACCAGATAGCCAAAGCCGTGGCATGCCTCGACAGCATCGCCCTCTGGGAAAAGGAACTCATCGGCATCACCGAAGCCGTAGCCAACGGAGAAAGAGCCGGCGCCCCCTATTACCTTACGGGCGGAGACGCCTTCTACCCGGGCTACTTCAACAACCTCTGCTACGTGGACAACGACTCCCACGGCTCCCTGGCCCATGCCACCACATACGGCATACACCTCTCCTACGATGCAACCAAGACATTCCTCAACCCATACATCTCAAATTACGACGAAAACGGTACCGCACACGAGTTCGGACACCAACTCCAAGACCCAATCAATCTGGAAGGATGCACCGAGGGAAGCAACGACCTCTTCTCGTGCTATGCCCGCTTCTTCATGGGGCATCGCACATCCGTGGGCGAGCCGCTGAGCGTAATGATGCAGAAATATGCCGAAGGAGTGCCATTCTATTGGCGAGGCCCCAACTACGGCATCATCCGCATGTTCTGGTCTCTCTACCTCTATTACCATCAGGCACAGAAAAACACCTCGTTCTATCCCGAACTCTTCAAAGCCCTGCGCAAGGACAAACTGACAATGTATGGCACAAACACCAACACCTCCGGACTGAAATTCGTGCGCAAAGTGTGCGAGGTGGCACAGGAAGACCTCACCGACTTCTTCACCGTCTATGGCTTCTTCGAACCAACCACCAGCAAATACCTTGAATGTTATGGCGACCATTACGTCACCAACAGAAAACTCGACATCAACAGCACCAAACGCACAATAGCACAATACGAAAAGAAAAACCGCGAGATAATCTTCATCGAAGACCGCGTAGAACACCTTCCCACCACAAGCCTCATCCCGTTGGACGGCACCTATCGCATAGGAGAAGCAATAGGACAATTCGGAGACGTCGGTCAGTTCACCAGTTATCTGCCAGAGGGAAGCCAGCCGGCCCAATACGTCTACTATCAAGCCGATTCACTCTATGCAATGGTAGGCACCGGCGGCGTAGGTTTTCTCATGCTCGACGCCGACAACAACATCAAATATGCATCAAACAGCAGAAGCGTCTGCGTCCCGAACAGCATAGGCCGCGACTTCACAATCTGGGCATGTGATGCCGACGGAACACTCCATCCCTTAGAAAAAAAGCCAGGCGGAGTAGAGTACGTCACACTTTCTGCTGCCGGCACACTCCAGAGCAATCTCAGCCCACAGGTCATAAAACTTGTCCTCACAGGCAGAATGAATGCAAAGGACATCAAGTACATGAGGCAACTCATCAACGAAGGCAACCTCCAGAGTCTTGACCTTACAGGAGCAAAAGTGGCATCAGGTGGCGGTTATTATTACAAGAGTTATGGCACTGCCCTCAATAATATGGGCGACTATTGCTTCCAGGGTTTCAGAAAACTGGTCAACATAAACCTGCCACAAACCCTTACCAAAATCGGCACAAACGCCTTCTCCAAGACAGGACTTCGCACCGTAGTCGTCCCCGACAAGGTAACTACGATAGGCGAAGATGCCTTCGCTTATTGCCAACAACTCTCAACAGTTCTCATCGGAAAGAGAGTCTCGTCTTTGGCAAAGGGCGCCTTCTATGAGTCAGGCGTAAAGGATGTATATGTCCTTCCGCTCACCCCTCCAAGCCTCTCAAGTTATGCCTTCAGCAGCAAACCAACAATTCACGTCTATGCAAGTGCTTTGGAAAAGTATCAGGCAACAGCCTGGGCAGACTACGGCACCATAGTAGGTGACCTCACAGACGACATCGTCGACGGCATAGAGGAACTTGAAGCCCCAAAGAATCTCAGTGATTCCAACATCGAGACTTACGATCTTATGGGAAGAAAAGTAACCGAGTTTAGCCCGGGCAACATATATGTACGCAATGGAAGAAAGTATATAGTAAAGTAAATACTAACAAATAAAAATGATAATAATATGAAAAACATGAAAAAAACTCTAAGGCTGATATTGTCAGTCGTCTTATGTCTCGCCCAAATAAATGCATGGGCAGTAACCGAAATCAATGTTACGACGGCAGGAACACTGTCCTCTCTCTTGACTTCCACCGATGCAGAACTCAAGGTGACGGG
Source organism: Bacteroidaceae bacterium (assembly GCA_017461345.1). Lineage (GTDB taxonomy): Bacteria > Bacteroidota > Bacteroidia > Bacteroidales > Bacteroidaceae > Physcousia. The sequence goes on from JAFTYP010000011.1 coordinate 208,003, forward strand.
TGTCATCAACGGCTCCGACATCAAGTTCATTCGCCAACTCGTTACGGATGGAACGGTAACACAACTCGACTGGTCGGGAGTAAAGATTGTGGCCGGTGGCGAAGCATACTTTGAAAGTTTCAAAACACAAGACAATGTCATCGGCGAAAAGATGTTCTCCGATTGTGCCAACCTGCAGTCAATGGTGCTGCCTACCACGCTGACATCAATCTTAGGCAATGCCTTTTCCAGGACAAGACTCAAGCAAATAGACATTCCGAACAGTGTGATTCGTATAGGAAACGATGCCTTTGCTTATTGTAATTCACTGCAAAAAGTGATTATAGGCAAGAAGGTAGCCCAGTTAGGGCAAGGCGTATTCTTCTCTTCGGCCGTAAGATATGCGTATGTTAAGCCTGTTACGCCTCCCGCCACACCAGCCTATCTTTTCTCTTCAAGCCCGTCGATATTTGTCTATACCGATGTCTTGGCCGACTACAAGGGCTCGGGCTGGGCGGATTATGGTACTATCAGAGGCGGATTGGAGAACACCTATCCCATGGAACCAGACCCCTATGATGCCATGAAGGCTCTTTGTGGCAACTACTTTGAGGACGCTGCTTGCACGCAACTGAAGGCAGAATATCAGGCAATGAGCGATGAACAATTGACGACAGCCTTGACAGAGGCCGGTATGTCGGAACTCCTTATTGCCACAGCCATCAAGATAAAGAACCAGGATTGGGCAGCCTATGAGAAGGATTTCCGCATCCATAGTTACAAGGCATACAGTGATGCCAACTATTGGAACGAGAAGATGATGAGCAGCGGCGGCTCTTATATGGGCAATCCCACTGGTATTTATGCACAGAACGATGGTGACGAAATCTATGTTTTCGTTGACAGCGATGTCCCTGCCGATGCAACACTTTACTTTGCCGGCTGTGTTGAGAACGACCTAATCACGAGCGCAAAGACCGGACAGAAACTGACAAAGGGCCTTAATGTCATAGACGGAACGAAGGATGCCATTTACTATGTTGTATATACAGCCGATACAAAATCGCAGACCAAAACACTTAGCGAGTGGCCCGAGATGAAGATTCATGTTGCAGGCGGCAAGGTAAATGGTTATTATGATGTGTCTCGTCACAGCGATGCCGACTACCAGGCAATCTTGAAGGCTGCCACTTTGCCACGCTTTACCGTTAGAGGAGGCCATTCGCTCTATCACCTGAAGACTTCTTCCTACAGGAGTGTTTTCCCAAGGAGTATTGATAAGAGCATTAGTTGGTTCGACAGTGTGGCTGTATGGCAGAAGGAGTTGATGGGTATGTGCGAGTCTGTTGCATCGGGCAAGAAGGCGGGTGCGCCTTGGTTCCTGACGGGCGGCGAGGCCATCTATCCTTTGTATTACAACAATCCCAACTTTGCCATCGAAGGTGAGGAGTCCGATGCTGGCTATGCCAACTCTTCTACTTACCGTACGTCATACAACAGTTTGACTTGTATCCGCAACTGTCTGGATGCTACCAACCCGGAGATGGACGACTGGTGTGCAGGCCATGAGTGTGGACACAACAACCAGAGAACCATCAATCTGGAGGGTTGTGGCGAGAGTTCCAACAATCTTTTCTCTAACTATGTGCGTTATCTCGACGGGCTTGTTACGTCGAATGGCTCGCCACTCTCTACCGTGATGGGCGAGTTTGCACGTCGTGAGCCTTTCTACACAAGAAATGTTGACAGCAAACTGCGTATGTATTGGAACCTCTATCTGTACTATCATTTGGGACAGAAGAATACTTCTTTCTATCCGAACCTCTTCAAGGCTTTGCGTGAGGACCCCATGACATTGTGGAATGCCAGCAATAACAACAATAGTGGCTTGAAGTTTGTGCGTAAGGTCTGCGAGGTTGCGCAGGAAGACCTTACTGACTTCTTTACTGTTTGGGGTTTCTTCGAGCCGATGAACCGCCAGACGATTGAAGACTATGGTACGTATACTATGACCGTGACCAAGTCCAACATCAATTCTACGAAGTACAATATCAGCAAATATCCTGTGAAGAACCGTGAGATTCTCTTTGTGGAGGACCGTGCGGACTATGTGCTTACCAATGGTTTCCTTACGACGGCTGGCAAGAAGCGTCGTGGCTCGGAGGTTGTGGGCCAGTGTGGCGATTTGGGTCAGTTCACGGACTATTGGCCGGGTGCCTGTGCTCCGTCGGACTATGTCTATATGTATGCCGACTCTCTCTATGCTCTGGAGGGCGATGGCGGCTTGGGCTTCCTGATGCTCGACGCAGACGACAATCTCAAGTATGCTGCCAATGCCAAGAACTTCTGTATCCCCTCGAGTGTAGGTCGCGACTTCAAAATCTATTCTTACGATGCAGATGGTTCGCTGCATGAGGTTAAGAAGGGCGGCAACGGCATTGAGCGAGTGGAGAACAATTCTGCCGGAAGGTTGAACAAGAACCTGACGGAGTTTGCCATCAAGGCGATTATCGGTGGCAGAATCAATGGCACTGACGTGAAGTATTTGCGTACTCTTCTTACCGACGGCAACCTCCAGTCGATAGACCTTACGCAGGCAACTGTTACGGGCGGCGGTACGTCGTACTACACTTCGAACGGTACTTCCTATGTCACTTCAACTAATAATCTGGGCGATTTTGCTTTCCATGGATTCAAGAAGTTGTCGGCCATCCAGTTGCCTCAAGGCTTGACGAAGATTGGTTCTAATGCCTTTTCGAGTTCCGGTCTTCAGTTTGTGGAGATTCCCGATAAGGTGGTCAGTGTTTTGGGCGATGCGTTTGCTTATTGCGACCAGTTGACGACGGTTGTTGTGGGCAAGGCAGTGAGGTCGATGGCTCAGGGTGTTTTCTACAATTCGCCGGTGAAGCATGCCTATGTCAAGGCACTTACTCCGCCCAGTGTCGGCAATTATCTGTTCTCCAGCAATCCTGTCATCCATGTCTATGCCAGTGCTGTGGAGAAGTACAAGGCGTCTGATTGGGCGAACTACGGTACCATTGTGGGCGACCTGGACGACGATTTTGTCGATGCCATCGAGGCTGTGCCGGCAGAAACGGAGAGCAGTTATGTCGGGCCGACTGCAACCTACGACCTGATGGGCCGTATGGTTTCGGAAACCACTCCCGGTTCTCTGTATATCCGGAATGGCAAAAAGTTCGTGGCAGGCAGATAAAAGTTGACTTTTTGTTGCCGGTTCGTGCAAAAAACCGTACCTTTGTCGCCAAAAACAGGGTAACATATAACAAAATAACACAAGACATGGACAAGTTGAGAATTGCAGTTGTTGGATACGGAAACATAGGTAAGTATGCCGTTCAGGCGTTGCAGGCTGCTCCGGACATGGAGATTGCCGGCATTGTTCGCCGAGCCGGTGCAGCCGATGCGCCTGCCGAGTTGGCCGGCTATGCCGTAGTGAAGGATATTGCAGAGTTGGGCAAGGTGGATGTTGCCATACTGGCTACGCCTACGCGCTCCGTGGAGGAGTATGCGCTGAAGTGCCTGGCGCTGGGTATCAATACGGTGGACAGTTACGACATCCATTCGTCTATTCTCGATTTGCGCCGCTCGCTGTCGGCAGCCGCCAAGCAGCATGGTGCCGTGAGCATCGTGTCTGCCGGCTGGGATCCGGGCAGCGACAGCATTGTCCGCACACTCATGGAGAGCCTCGCTCCCAAGGGACTCACCTACACCAACTTCGGGCCCGGCCGCAGCATGGGCCACAGCGTCTGCGTCCGCAGCAAGGCAGGCGTGAAGGATGCCCTCTCGATGACCATTCCCGTGGGCGAGGGAATCCACCGTCGCATGGTATATGTGGAGTTGGAAGAGGGAGCCAGCCTGGAGGAAGTGACGAAGGCCATCAAGGCAGACCCTTATTTCTCTCACGACGAGACACACGTCTTCCAGGTGGAGAGCGTGGATGCACTGAACGATGTAGGCCATGGCGTGAACCTCGTCCGCAAGGGCGTGAGCGGACAGACGCACAACCAACTCTTCGAGTTCAACATGAAAATCAACAACCCGGCCCTTACGGCTCAGGTGCTCGTCAATGCAGCCCGTGCCACGATGAGGCAACAGCCCGGTGCCTACACCATGATAGAAATCCCCGTCATCGACTACCTGCCCGGCGACCGCGAACAGATTATTTCCCACCTGGTATAGAGCCTGTTACGCCTCCTGGCGGAGGAACTCAGAATACAAGGCGTGCCTTCCCTGCGAGAAAGGCACGCCTTTATCGTAATAATGCTTAACCATTATGGGCAGAATGCTTAACCATTATCGCTGGAAAGGTTAACCATTATTTTTGTCCCCAAAGTATGCCCTTTTCAACACGATGCAACACGATTTCGCCCCACGCGTTCTTTGTATGGTACATTTTGCAAGCAAAAAATCGCTATTCTCACAAAAAAGATGTATCTTTGCATCGAAAATGGAGAAGTCTGCACTGAAAGGAAGATGAAAAAACTGCTTATTGAGACATACGGGTGCCAAATGAATGTGGCAGACAGCGAAGTGGTGGCCAGCGTGATGGGCATGGCCGGCTATGAAGTAACCACAAACATGGACGAGGCAGATGCCGTCTTCCTGAACACATGTTCCGTACGCGACAATGCCGAACAGAAGATAATATCGCGCCTTGAATACTTCTACAGCCTGCAAAAGAAAGGCCGCCGGCTCATCGTCGGCGTGCTGGGCTGCATGGCACAGCGAGTGAAAGAAGAACTCATCGAGAAACATCACGTCGACATCGTAGCAGGCCCCGACGCCTACATGTCGCTGCCCGACCTCATATCCCAGGTCGAATGTGGCCACAAAGCCATCAACATCGAACTCTCCACCACAGAAACCTATCGCGATGTCGTGCCCAGCCGCATCTGCGGACCACACATCTCCGGCTTCGTCAGCATCATGCGAGGCTGCAACAACTTCTGCCATTACTGCATCGTCCCCTACACACGCGGACGAGAACGCAGCCGCGACGTGGAAAGCATCCTGCGCGAATGTCGCGACCTCCAGGAGCGAGGCTATAAAGAAGTCACACTGCTCGGGCAGAACGTCAACTCCTACCTCTGCGGCGACACCGCCTTCCCACAACTGCTTCGCCTCGTGGCCCGCGAAGTGCCGCAAATGAGAGTACGCTTCACCACCTCACATCCCAAAGACATGAGCGACGAAACCCTGCACGTCATTGCAGAGGAACCCAACATCTGCCACCACATACACCTGCCCGTACAAAGCGGAAGCGACCGCATACTCAAACTCATGAACCGCAAGTACACACGCCAGTGGTACCTCGAACGCGTGGAAGCCATACACCGCATCATACCCGATTGCGCCATCACCACCGACATCTTCGTCGGCTACAGCAGCGAAACAGAAGAAGACCACCAGCAGAGCCTCGACCTCATGCGCAAGGTAGGCTACGACAGCGCCTTTATGTTCAAGTACAGCGAACGCCCCGGCACATACGCCAGCAAGCACCTCCCCGACAACGTTCCCGAAGAAGTGAAGATACAACGCCTCAACGAAATCATCGCACTCCAGAACGAACTCTCCGCCGAAGCCAACCGACGCAGCATAGGCAAACAGTACGAAATCCTCGTCGAAGGCGTCAGCAAACGCAGCAAAGACGAACTCTTCGGACGCACAGGGCAGAACAAAGTCGTCATCGTTCCACGCAAAGAACTCCGCATCGGGCAGACAGCACCCGTCATCATAACAGAAAGCAGCAGCGCAACCCTCAAAGGAAACGTCATAGAACAATAAACAAAAACAATGGCGCACAAAAGGAGAAAGAAAAACAAGATGCACTGGAACGTGCAGGCCATCACCAGTACCATCAGCACAAGCCTCGTGCTCATCCTCATCGGCCTCGTGATACTGATGTCGCTAACCGCACGCGTCGTGGCCGATAGCGTCAAGGAAAACCTTACCGTCACCATCGTCCTCAACGACGACGTACAGACAAACCAGGCCAAACAACTGCAAGACTCACTCTGCACCCTGCGCTACGTAGGCAACATCGACTACATCAGTCGCGAACAAGCCATGCAGGAACAGATAGAAAGCATGGGCATCGACCCCACAGAATTCCTCGGAGCCAACCCATTCTCCATATCAATGGAAATAAAAGTCAAGCCCGAATATTCCGTCACCGACAGCCTGCAATGGATAAGCACCGAACTGCGCAGCACAAAAAGCATAGCCGAAGTCATTTACCAGAAAGACCTCGTCGACAGCCTCAACCGCAACCTGCAGCGCGCATCCTTCTTCCTGCTCGCCATAGCAATGCTCCTAATCGTCATCTCACTGAGCCTCATCAACAACACAGTAAGGCTGAGTATATATAATCACCGTTTCCTGCTCTACACAATGAAACTGGTAGGAGCAAGATGGAGTTTCATAAGACGCCCGTTCCTCATAAAGGCATTCTGGATGGGCATAGCCTCCGCACTCATAGCCAACACAGCACTCTTCGCCGGAATCTATTGGGCAGCATCCCACGACGAAGACGTGTTCCGCTATGTCACCCAACAGAATATGGCATACACCGCAATAGCAATACTCGTAGTCGGACTCGTGCTGACCATCGTTTGCACATTCTTCTCCGTAACCCACTGCTTGAAAATGCGCAGATCGAAACTCTATTAAGAGCAAGATCACCCGTCCTCTCGCCAGCAAAAGAGAGGGAATAAACACAATAAACAGTAAAAGAAAAACAAAAAAACAATATGGCATTCAGTAAAAAGAACTACATCCTGCTCGCTATCGGCATGGCCATCGTCATCATCGGCCTCGTGCTTATGTCGGGCGAAGGCAGCGCAGAAGGCGTATTCAATCCGGATATCTTCAGCGTTCGCCGCATCAAAGTGGCACCGGTGGTAAGCCTCTTTGGCTTCATATTCATTATGTTCGCCATCATGTACAAGCCCAAAGCAGGAAAACAAGACAAGGATAACGAATAAAAGGAACTGGCATGACAGCAATCGAGACAATCATTATTGCCATAGTCGAAGGCCTTACCGAGTTCTTGCCGGTGTCCTCGACGGGCCACATGATTATCGCACAGAACCTGCTTGGAGTGGAGAGTACGCCTTTTGTAAAGGCCTTTACCATCATCATCCAGTTCGGTGCCATCCTTTCCGTCGTGTGCCTCTACTGGAACAGGTTCTTCCGTTTGGACCGAACACCAGCCCCTGCCGGCAGCACACCTCTTCGGGCTTTCCTCCATAAGTGGGACTTCTATTGGAAATTGCTTGTGGCTTTCGTGCCGGCAGTAGTGATAGGTTTCGTCGGAAAGATGACGGGATTGATAGATCGCTTTCTCGAAAGTGTGGAAGTTGTAGCAGTAATGCTGGTCGTGGGCGGCATCTTTATGCCTTTTTGCGACCGCCTTTTCAACAAAGGCAGCGAGCAGAACCAACTGACAGAGAGTCGTGCTTTCCGCATAGGCCTGTTCCAATGTATCGCCATGATACCGGGTGTGTCGCGTTCGATGGCAACCATTGTTGGCGGCATGGCACAGAAACTGACGCGTCGTGCTGCTGCAGAGTTCTCGTTTTTCCTTGCCGTTCCTACCATGGCGGCAGCCACTGCGTTGGACTTTCTGCAGTTGTTTTTTGGCGATGAGGCTGATGCGAGCTGGGCAACGCGCAACAATCTGACGATGCTTGCACTGGGTTGTGTGGTGGCTTTCGTTGTGGCATTGCTGGCAATGAAGTGGTTTGTGGATTTCCTTGCCAAGTATGGTTTCAAGGCTTTCGGTATCTATCGCATTATTGTGGGCCTTGTTATTCTCGGCTTTCTATGGTCGGGTCATTCACTTGTAATGGTTGACTGATGAATTTTCAAGAAGGAGAAATACTTTTTTTCGACAAGCCTTTGAGGTGGACGAGTTTCGATGTCGTGAGCAAGATACGGTGGCAACTGAGCCGTCGGTTGGGCGTGAAGCGTCTCAAGGTGGGCCATGCCGGTACGCTCGACCCTTTGGCTACCGGTGTAATGGTTGTCTGTACGGGTAGGGCGACGAAGCGTATTGATGAACTTCAAGCAGAGGTGAAGGAATATGTTGCTACGCTTCAACTGGGTGCCACTACGCCTTGTTTTGATTTGGAAAAGCCTGTTGACCGTACGTATCCTACGGAGCATATCACCGTGGAGTTGGTTCGCGAGGCATTGGCTCGTTTTCTTGGCCGTATTGAGCAGGTGCCGCCGGCATATTCGGCTTGTAAGGTCGATGGGAAACGTGCTTACGATCTTGCCCGAAAGGGTGAGGAGGTGGAACTCAAGCCGAAGGTTTTGGTCATTGATGAGATAGAACTTCAGGATTTTAACTCTGCGACGATGCAGGCCACCATACGTGTTGTGTGCAGCAAGGGTACGTATATCCGTGCTTTGGCCCGTGACATTGGCTTGGCTCTCGGCAGTGGTGCCCATCTTGTCAGCCTGCGCCGTACTCGTGTGGGCAATGTGCGGGTGGAGGACTGCATGCAGGTGGAGGACTTTTCTGCCTGGCTGGACAGGCAGGAGATTGCAGAGACAGTAACCGAATAATTGTATTAAGTTGTAAGATATTTAATGTCATAACGCCAACAAGATATGAAACTTCAGCAATTCAAGTACAAACTTACAGAGGATCGCATTGCGCAGGAACCGACGCCTTTCCGCGACGATTGTCGTCTGATGGTCATTCATGCCAAGCGTGGAATTATCGAGCATCATGATTCTTTCCGCGACGTGCTCAACTATTTCGACGAGAAGGATGTCTTTGTGTTCAACGACACGAAGGTTTTTCCGGCGCGCCTGTATGGTAATAAGGAAAAGACGGGTGCGAAGATTGAGGTTTTCCTTTTGCGTGAGTTGAACAAGGAGATGCGTTTGTGGGATGTGCTGGTCGATCCTGCTCGCAAGATTCGTATTGGTAACAAACTCTATTTCGGCGAGGACGAATCGATGGTGGCCGAGGTGATTGACAATACTACGAGCCGCGGACGCACGTTGCGTTTCCTTTACGATGGCACGCATGAGGAGTTCAAGCGTTCGCTCTTTGCGCTGGGCGAGCCGCCCATTCCCAAGCATATTCTCAGGCGTGACGCTTTGCCCGAGGACGTGGAGAACTTCCAGACCATCTTTGCCGAGAAGGAGGGTGCTGTTACGGCTCCTACGGCGGGCTTGCACTTCTCGCCCCAACTCATGAAGATGATGGAGATTAAGGGTGTGGACTTTGCTTTTGTCACCTTGCACTGTGGCTTGAGCAACTTCCGCGACATCGATGTGGAGGACCTGACGAAGCACAAGATGGACAGCGAGGAGATGCACGTCGAGCAGCAGGCTTGCGACATCATCAACCGTGCCCGCAAGGAGGGACATAAGATTGTGGCAGTCGGCACCACTGTGCAGCGCGTACTGGAAACTGCGGTTTCCACCGACGGACAACTCAAGGAGTATCACGGCTGGACGAACCGTTTCATCTTCCCGCCCTACGATTTCCACCTGGCCGACGCTATGGTTGCCAATTTCTACCTGCCTTACAGCACGTTGCTCATGCTGACATGTGCTTTCGGTGGCTACGATCTTATCATGAAGGCTTACAAGGAGGCACTTCGTTTCAACGAGAACGACCCCGAGCGTCGCTACCGTTTCGGCACCTATGGCGATGCCATGCTGATTCTGAATGACTGACAAGCCCACTTCCGCCTGCTCTGCGAAGCAGGAAAATCTATACCTTTCTCTGGGTTCGAACCTGGGCGACAGGGAGGAGATGTTGCACCGTGCCATTGCGTTGATAGAGGAGCGCATCGGCACGGTGCAGCGTGTCTCGTCGTTCATCGAGACCGACCCCTGGGGTTTTCATAGCGAAAACCCGTTTCTCAACGCCGCCTGCCTGGTCCGCACCGCACTCGCGCCCGAGCAATGCCTCGAGCGGACACAGCAGATAGAGCGTGAGTTGGGGCGAAAGACGAAGTCGCAAGACGGCATATACCACGATCGCCCCATCGACATAGACCTGCTCATGTATGGCGACCTGCACCTTTCCACCCCCATACTCACCTTGCCTCATCCCCGTATGCAGGAGCGGGATTTCGTGATGATACCCTTGCGCGAAATCATGTCCGCCACAGAGCATTGACCGCCCCGCCAAGCCATCTCCCCGACGCCCCCTTGCCTCGCCAAAAAACATCTACTGCCAAGTCGGTCGGAAAGGTTAACCATTCTGCCCATAATGCTTAACCATTATTGCCAACAAGGCACACCTTGTTGGCAGACACCCCCGCGGAGGCCTCCACAGACCCACATGGGGCATTGTGCGAAAAGGCACCCGTCCGTCCCGTAAAACACAAGGAAAAACCACCCGGCGGAAGGGCAAAAAGCCGAAAAAGTGCTGATAAACAAATAATTTTTCTTCATTTGCTTTTCGCTTTTCACTTTTCTTCGTACCTTTGCACCCGCATTTGCGAAACAGTGCCGGCGTGAGGTGCTGTTCGACAAACAAGTTCAACACATAACATTTATCATTATGTACTTAGATTCAGCCAAGAAAGAAGAGATCTTTGGTCAGTACGGTCAGAGCAAGACCGACACAGGTAGCGCAGAAAGCCAAATCGCCCTGTTCACCTATCGCATTAAGCACCTGACCGAGCACATGAAGCAAAACCGTAAGGACCACAGCACCGAACGTGCCCTGACAGGTCTCGTAGGTAAGCGTCGCGCCCTGCTCAACTACCTCAAGCGCCGCGACATCAGCCGCTATCGTGCCATCATCAAGGCTCTCGGCCTGCGTAAGTAATCTGCGCAGCACCGCTGGAAAAGAACAACAGGCTGCATTCCCTCAGCGGGCATGCAGCCTTTCTCATTTTATAAATAAGAACTATGAACTACAAACGTATCCTTCCCGATGTGCTGGCAGTCCTCTTCTTCGTGGCCGTCAGCATGGCATATTTCTTCGTACCCATGCGCGACGGACTCGTCCTGACAGGGCACGACCACACAGGCGCCGTAGGCAGTGGCGTGGAAATGGAGCAGTACAGAGCAACACACAACGGCGAACGAACCCGCTGGACCAACACACTCTTCTCCGGAATGCCCACCTATCAGATGAGCCCCAGTTACCGCAGCACCGAAACACTCAGTGCACTGGAACGCGTCTATCAACTCGGCCTGCCCGAACTCTCGGCCTACGTAGCCTACGTCTTCATGATGCTTCTGGGCTTCTACATCATGCTCCGAGCCTTCGACTTCCGCGTCTGGATGGCAGCACTCGGCGCAGTGCTGTGGGCCTTCAGTAGTTACTATTTCATCATCATACAAGCCGGACACATCTGGAAACTGCTGACCCTCAGTTTCATTCCCCCAACAATAGGCGGAATGTTGCTGTGCTACAGAGGCAAATACCTACTGGGTATCGTCGTCACAGGCTTCTTCACGGCCATGCAAGTGCTCAGCAATCACGTCCAGATGACATACTATTTCCTCTTCGTCATTGGCCTTATGGCCCTCGCATTCCTTGTCGATGCCATTCGCAAGAAAGCATTTGCCAAGTGGCTCAAAGCATCCTGTTGCTTCGCCATCGGTGGCATTCTGGGCGTTTGCATTAACCTCAGCAACCTATACCACACATGGGAATACAGCAAAGAAAGCATGCGAAGCAAAAGCGAGTTAACCCAAAAGACGAAAGACCCTGCCGACCAGACCGACAGCGGACTGGAAAGAAGTTATATCACCATGTGGAGTTATGGCATTGGCGAGACCTGGACGTTGCTTGTGCCTAACATAAAGGGTGGAGCAAGCCAACTTCTGGCCGACAATGAAACGGCAATGAAGCACGCAGACTCAACCTTTGCGCCTCTTTACCGTGCCTTTACGCAGTATTGGGGCGAGCAACCCGGCACGAGCGGCCCTGTTTATGTCGGTGCTTTCGTGTTGATGCTCTTCTGGTTGGGCTTCTTTGTGGTGAAGGGTCCTATGAAGTGGTGCCTGCTGGCTGCTACGGCGTTGAGTATTATGCTTTCGTGGGGCAAGAATTTTATGGGGCTGACTGACTTCTTTTTGGACTACATTCCGATGTACGACAAGTTCCGTACGGTGGCGAGCATACTGGTTATTGCGGAGTTTACTATCCCCATGCTTGCCATGTTGGCATTGAAGAAGGTGGTTGAGGACCCTGATTGTTTGCGTGGCAGGGAGGACCGTTTGCCTCGTGTGCATTACATAACTGTTTCTTTTGCCTTGACGGGTGGTATGGCTTTGCTTTTCTGGCTTATGCCCGACGTATTCTTTGGCAATTATATTTCCTCGGCGGATCAGGCTTACATGCAGCAGTATGTGAGTGCGGGCTACATTCCTCAGGAGATGGTGGCACGGATTTTTGCCAACATGAGTGAGATGCGTTGTGCGATGTTTACTGCCGATGCTTTGCGCAGTTTTGTGATTGTTGCCATTGGTACGGTTCTGCTGTTGGCTTTCCGTGCTGGGAAGCTGAAGGCGACGCCTATGGTGGCTTGCATCATTGTGCTTTGTCTGGTCGACATGTGGGGTGTGAACAAGCGTTATCTCAACGATGGTATGTTCCGCAAGCCTCAGACGAATGAGCAGGCTTTCCCGATGAGTGATGCCGACAGGATTATTTGTCAGGATACGACTTACTATCGTGTGCTGAATCTCAGTGTAAGTACTTTCAACGACAACTCTACGTCTTACTACCACAAGAGCATTGGTGGTTACCATCCTGCCAAGTTGCGCCGTTATCAGGAACTTATCGAGGCGCATATTCAGCCTGAGATGCAGGCGTTTCACAAGGCTGTCTTCGAGGGTGAAGGCCGTTTGGATTCTTGCAGTGGCGACAGTCTGTTCCCTGTATTGAATATGCTGAACACGAAGTATGCCATTGTCGGTTTGAAGGACAACGGCAAGTTGCCGGTGTTGAATCCTTGGGCTTTGGGCAACGGATGGTTCGTGGATGAGGTGGCTTATGTGGCCGATGCTGATGCCGAACTGGCGGCTTTGGGCAGTACGGACCTTGCCCGTGTGGCAGTGGTGGATGGCAAGTTTGCCGACATCCTTGGTTCCGATGCTTTGCAGAGCGATTCGACGGCGTCGGTGGAACTCACGGGCTACGAGGCCAACCGTCTTTCCTATAAGGTGAAGAGCCGTAATGGTGGTGTTGTTGTGTTGAGCGAGATATACTATCCGGGCTGGACTTGCACCATAGATGGTGAGCCGACCGACATTGCCCGTGCCGACTATGTGCTGCGTGCCGTACGCGTCCCTGCCGGAGAACATGAATTGGTTTTCAGTTTCGACCCGCAGACTGTTCACGTCACCGAGGCCATTGCTTATGGTGCCCTTGTGCTGCTGGCCCTGATGCTTGTGCTTCTTGTGGGCGTCAGCCTGTACAGAAAGACACGCTCCTGACGGCTCTTTTCGCCATGAGCAGCAGCATGAAATTGCTCATGCCGCAGATATCCCTTCGGAAAGGTTAACCATTATTGCCAAAATGGTTAACCTTTCTTGCAATAATGCTTAACCATTCTGCCCATAATGGTTAACCTGTTTTGTCAGCCTCCCTCAACCAATCTGACTCAGAGGCTGACGAGGCTATGAAAAAATGTCAGTTGTGACAGGGAAACTGACGCGGAGAGTGCGTTTGGCACACACTTTGTATGTAAGTAAGCAGAATGTTTAACTAATTAACCTAAATAAGACAATGAACGTAAAACCATTGGCAGACCGCGTGCTCATCGAGCCCGCTCCTGCAGAGACAAAGACAGTAGGCGGCATCATCATCCCCGATACCGCTAAGGAAAAGCCCTTGAAGGGCACAGTCGTAGCCGTAGGTAACGGCACAAAGGACGAAGATATGGTCCTCAAACAGGGCGACGTAGTGCTCTATGGCAAGTATGCCGGCACAGAACTCGAAATTGAAGGCAAGAAGTATCTCATCATGCGCCAGAGCGACGTGGTGGCAGTACTTGCGTGATAAAAAGTAGATGGTAAATGATTAAATAGTAAATAAGGTTATGGCAAAAGATATCAAATTCAACCTCGAAGCCCGCGACCTCATGAAGCAGGGCGTTGACCAGTTGGCAAATGCAGTAAAGGTAACACTCGGCCCCAAAGGCCGTAACGTCATCATCGAAAAGAAATTCGGCGCACCCCACATCACCAAGGATGGTGTGACCGTGGCAAAAGAAATAGAACTCGCCGATCCCTTCCAGAACGCAGGCGCACAACTGGTGAAGAGCGTAGCCAGCAAGACCGGCGACGATGCAGGCGATGGTACAACCACAGCCACCGTGTTGGCACAGGCCATCGTGCGCGAAGGACTCAAGAACGTAGCAGCAGGAGCCAACCCAATGGACCTCAAGCGCGGTATCGACAAAGCAGTCAGCGCCGTAGTGGAAAACATTAAGGCACAGGCAGAGCCCGTTGCTGCCGACTATCAGAAGATAGAGCAGGTGGCAACCGTCAGCGCAAACAACGACCCCGAAATCGGCAAACTCCTGGCCGACGCCATGCAGAAAGTAAGCAAGGACGGCGTCATCACCATCGAAGAAGCCAAAGGCCGCGACACAACCATCGGCGTAGTAGAAGGCATGCAGTTCGACCGTGGCTATCTCAGTTCATATTTCGTGACCGACACCGAGAAGATGGAGTGCGTCATGGAAAACCCATACATCCTCATCTACGACAAGAAGATCAGCAATCTGAAGGACTTCCTGCCCATCCTCGAACCCGCAGTGCAGAGCGGACGCCCACTTCTCGTCATCGCAGAAGACGTCGATAGCGAAGCACTCACCACACTCGTAGTGAACCGCCTCCGCACTCAACTCAAGATATGCGCAGTGAAGGCTCCCGGCTTCGGCGACCGCCGCAAGGCAATGCTTCAGGATATTGCCATCCTGACAGGCGGCCTTGTCATCAGCGAAGACACTGGTCTCAAACTCGAACAAGCAACAATCGAGATGCTCGGCACTTGCGACAAGGTAACCGTAAGCAAGGACAACACCACTATCGTCAATGGTCACGGCC
Source organism: Bacteroidaceae bacterium (assembly GCA_017461345.1). Classification (GTDB taxonomy): domain Bacteria; phylum Bacteroidota; class Bacteroidia; order Bacteroidales; family Bacteroidaceae; genus Physcousia. The sequence continues at coordinate 223,048 of JAFTYP010000011.1, forward strand.
AGAAAGAACTCATCCAGGACCGCATCAACCAAATCAAGAACGAAATCAGCAACTCAACAAGCGACTACGACAAGGAGAAACTTCAGGAGCGTCTGGCTAAACTGAGTGGCGGCGTTGCAGTGCTCTACGTCGGCGCACCCAGCGAGGTAGAAATGAAAGAAAAGAAGGATCGTGTGGACGATGCCCTTTGTGCAACCCGTGCAGCCATCGAAGAAGGCATCATTCCCGGCGGTGGCGTGGCATACATCCGCGCTCAAGAGGCAATCGTTGCCCTCAAGGGTGACAATGCCGACGAAGACACAGGCATCCAAATCGTACGCCGTGCCATTGAAGAACCACTTCGTCAGATCGTCGAAAACGCAGGCCTCGAAGGCAGCGTAGTAGTCAACGAAGTGCGTAACGGCAAGGGTGACTATGGCTACAACGCACGCGTGGACAAGTACGAAAACATGAAGGCTTCCGGCATTATCGACCCTGCAAAGGTGACACGCGTGGCCCTCGAGAACGCAGCCAGCATTGCCGGTATGTTCCTCACCACAGAATGTGTCATCTGCGAGGCTAAGGAAGACAAGCCCGAAATGTCTATGGGCGGTGCTCCCGGCATGGGCGGCATGATGTAATCCTGCCAAGAAGATACAAATCAGAAGAGCCCTCCGAGGAATTCCTCAGGGGGCTCTTATTATATATATAATGTGTATTCCGCTTAAAGCAGTGTCACATTATCTTCTTTGACGGCGTGCGCTGACGCGAGGGGAAGTGTTTGCCGGAGCGTCATTCTTTTCTTCCTTGGCTGTTGCCCTGTTCTCGTTCGCGCTACTGTTCTTGCTTGTTGTGTCCTTGCTCTTGCTTCGGCCGAAAAGAAAACCTCTCTTTGTCTTCTCTGCCTTGACCGTCATCTCGGCATCCACGCTGTCCTTCTTCGTCGTGTCCGGCATGAAACCACTGCCCCAGACATTCTTTTCGAAGTTGCTTATTTCTTTCTCGATGCGTGTCTGCTCTGCCACCATGTCGCTATCGGTAGGACAGTAATTGGCCAGAACTTTGCCCTGCATGTTGTTGGTCTTGTAGATTTTACCCTCGTAGCGGTTCATTGCAAAGAAGTCGTCCGCAGTCATATGGGTGACATTGTTCAGATTGCTTGCCATCATGGGCAATTTTGCAAGCCATGATGCCACGTCGTCATATTTCACCCAGAAGAGCGGGTAGGGTGTAGCGTCTGTGGTAAATTCGTCTGCACCACGCATAAGGATTGGGCAAAGGGCAGTCACTTTGGTTGAGAAAGTGCCCGTACGCTGGTCCATATAAATGCTTTCCTTGATGTAGTAGCGTGTGGCTTCTGCACTTGGAACATCGCTGTCGGCAACAGTCAACTTGCCATCCTTTTCTTCATAGTAAATGCCATAACGTTCCAGCATATCCTTTACGGCAAGTTTATCCTTTTCCTCGAACGACTCGTTGCCGTCCAATTTGTATGTGTAGGCAGTGACACGTCCCGTAAGAATAAGGCGGAAAAGGTAGGTGAAGAGGTTCACTTGCCGGCCAATAGGCTCTACAGGATAGTACATCGGTGCATTCTTGTCTTTCGTCAGGTCAAGTTGGCGATAGATGTCTCTTTTCCAAACAACATCTTCTGGCATAGATACTATTGTAGGGAACATGAGTGATGCACGGTCAGTCGCTGCGGCTTTTGCTGCTTTTTCTGTTGCAGATTGTGTTGTTGGGCGACGCTTTTGCGGCTGTGCCGTTGCAACACTTGCCACGAGGAGTGTGACCGTTATGAGAGAAAGTATGCGCTTCATATCTTAATCTTTAGTTCTGTTTGTTATTTAATTATGACCTCCATAACCCCATTGAGCGTGCGTTCTACGCCATCAGGGCCAGTGGCATGTATTTCTCTGATGTAGAATCGTTTGTTGCGAGCCAAGCCACGCATCTGTGACTTCTGTTGGTCGGAGAACTTTGCACCGTTGCTTTGGTAGGGAACAGCATTACCCATTGCATCGAAGAAGACAATTTCAAAACTGTTCACTCGGAAGGCAATGTTGAGCAGGCCATCGTCGATGGCAGCACCGATGCCTTCGGTGCCCATGAGAATTTGTTTCGAAAGTGAACCACCCGTAAAGTGTTCTTCGCCACCACCCTCGGCAGCATAGGCAATATAGGCAGTTGGGTCGGGCAATTTACGCACTCGGAATGTAAATTTCCCCATCTCCTGCATGCGTCCTTCGCTCTCTGCAGCAACTGTAATGACTGCCTCTGTGCCTGGTGTTGTAGGACGTGCATTGTATTTTCCTTCACCTTTCTGCTCGAAGGTGCCGCCGGTCATGCTGACACGCAACTTGCTGCTGGGCACGCCGGGAACAGAGATACTCATGGGGTTGTCATAGCCGGCATAAAGAACATTCATGATGTCTGCACTAACCGTTGCGCTGGGAGCCACAACGCTGTATTTCTGTGAGAAGTCGCGACGTACCTTTTCGCCGGAGCCATTCAGCATTTCTATATGACCGCTGAAGGTGAAGTCGCCGGTTTTACTGCATACCGTTTCATAGTATCCATTGTCGCTTTGTATCTCTTTGCCACCAATGTAGATGGTAGGTCTGCGAGTAGTGTCCACAGCAGCCATGATAATCTGTGCGCTGAAACGTCCGCCTTGCACTATTGTTTGTGCGTTGGGGATGACAAATGCACTGATTTCGTTAACGCGGATGTCCTTAACGTCTACATTACTTATAAGGTTATGGAGCACCTCGCCTTCTGCGTAGCGTACATCGTTTTGCAACTTTGTGAGCAAGGTTACGGCAGCGGCTGTAGGCATATTCTCGAAAGTATATTCTTGCCAGTTCTTGCCAAGGTTCTTATCTGGAACTTCGGTGTCAAGATTACTGGTAATGATGTCTTTCTTCTCCTTGTCTGTCACCATGTGGACAATACGCTCACGATAGCGATTGATGGCAGTGTAAAGTTCTTCGCCACGTCCTGTGCCGGGAGCAAGCATTATTTGAGTGCTGGCTTCCAGGTCTTCACGATTACGTATGTTGTTGACATCGGCATCCTTGCCATCGCTCTTCCTTACGATTGCTTCCTTGAGTTCTTCTGCAAGATTATAAAGCGAATCACTCATGCCGCGAACATATTTTGCCTTCTCGTACCATACTTTCACCTTAGCAGGATTATTTTTCATCTGCTGTTCGAGAGTATTGTAGATGCCTAAATTAGATTTGCTGGCATTCTCGGCACTTTTCTTCAATCCGTCAGCCACAAGAGAGAAACCATTGAGTACGTCGCTCGACACATTCAGTGCAAGCATTGCCATAAGGACAACGTACATCAGATTGATCATCTTCTGGCGAGGTGATATCCTTTTTTTCTTTATAGGCATTGTTTTATTGCTTTCTGATTATTCAGAACACTTTGACTCTTTTCGAAGAATCCGTTGTTTATTTCTCGTTTGCAGGAGTGCCGGCTACACCGTTCATGTTGATGGTGAGGGCATTTATCATGCGTGCATAGACATTATTGAGTTCTTCAATCTGTTGCGCCATACGACGTGTCTGCTCGTCGATTTGCTCGATTGTGCTAACCTGCTTGCTGATGTTACGCAACTGAAGTTCGTAGACAGTGGCAATGCCGGTGATGGAACGGTTGAGGTTTTCCATCTCTTCGCTGTCTGTAGTCATGCGTTCTGCTTGTTTCTTGACACGAGAGAAAACTTCGGTCAGTTCGGCAAGTTCTTCGGTATAGTTCTTGATTGCTTCCTCCACGGTAGCGGGATCTGTAGCCTTCACCTGGTTGGGGTCGATGAGCGGAGTACCGTTTTGGAGTTGTTCGAGTGCAAGTTGTGCTTGTGCTGCTGCCTGTCCTGCAGCAGCAAGGTTGGCTGCAGCAGCGCTCAATCCTGTTCCGGCTTTAAGGGCTTCTGGGTCAATACAGCCACCGCCAACTGCCGGGCTGCCACCACCAATGATGATGGGACCCTGTGCCTCAACGCTTTCCGAACATGGTGTGCCGCCGGCTATAATGACGGGCTGTCCTCCGGTGGCTACGGCCTCGTTGTCTATATGTGGAGTTTTTTCATATGTCTTTTCGAAACCAGAGAGGAAGAAGACGAACACCTCGGTTCCCATGCCGATGAAGAGCATGGCATTGGCTCCAGGAATGTGTGTCAATTTGAAGAGTGTGCCAAGGATAACGATTGCAGCACCCCAACTATAGGCATAGTTCATGAACAATTGCCCGGACGGAGAGTCCATCCATTTCTGTAGTTTTATTATAGGATTCATATCTGTTTTTACTTTATCTGTGAATGTTTATGCTGGAATGTTTTATTAGCGTCGTGTTTTGCGAGCGCTGAGTGTCTGTCCGAATGAGGTGGATTTACTGCTCTTCTTACTGGATTTTGCCGAACTGCCGCTTACCTTGTTGCTGCCGGTTTTATCGCTGACCATTGTGCGTACGCATCGGAATCCTATAAAACTTCGTGGTTGGTTTTGGTATTCGTAAGAGCGCCATGCACTGCGTATCATGCTTTCAGGGTCTTTCCATGAGCCGCCGCGCACGGATTTTTTCTTCAGTCGATAGGGGTCTTCTTTGGCTGCGTTGTATGAAAGTTCGGGATTGATGTCGGCCATGCTTTCTACGCCGGCTTCGGTGTAAACGGTGCTTGTCCACTCTGCCACGTTGCCAGCCATGTCGTAGAGGCCGTTGCTGTTGGCACTGAAGATGCCGCATTTACTTGTGATGAGCGAGCCGTCTTGTGTGTAGTTGCCTCGGTCGGGTTTGAAGTTGGCATAGAAGCAGCCTTTGTCGCTCTTGACTTCTGTGCTTTCCCAGGGGAAGGGGTTGCCTTCTTTGCCACGAGCAGCATATTCCCATTCCACTTCGCTTGGCAGACGATAGCGCTGTATCTGTTTGGCATATCCGCCCAAGCCTTTCATAAGGAAGTTGGTACGCCATGCGCAGAAGGCATTTGCCTGCTCCCATGTAACGCCAACTACGGGGTAGTCATCGTAGGCAGGGTTAGAGAAGTACAGTTTCATGTAGCGCTCATTGTTGGCGTTTTGGAAGTCATTAACCCAACATGTTGTGTCGGGATAGATGTTGACGATGTATGTGTTGAGGAAGTCCCATGGGCCGGAGAGCGGGCGTGTGATGGTCTGTCGCACGATGCGTCCGTCGTCGTCAATCCATGCGGTGTCCTTGCTGATGATGACTTGCTCGTTGCTTACGGCGTGGTCTGTATTGAGGTTGCGTTCTTCTGGATTGAGGCGGTATTTGCGTTGTGCTGCTGCCACGTAGTCATAGACTTCGTAACGGTAGTTCATCTGGCTGGCGTCGAGCATCTTTGTGCCGTCGATGGGGTGTATGACGTAAACGCTTTGAATGGCGCGGTCTTCGTCCTCGTTGGCTTTACGCCAGGGAATGCTCTTGCTCCAGTCGAGATGTGGAGTGACGGGATTGCCTTCTTCGTCCTCTTCTATTTTGTATGTTTCGTCGCCTCCGTATGCCGGATCCGCCAGACGTTCGCGGATGATGCTGTCGCGCACCCAATTGACGAACTGGCGATACTTGGCGTTACTTATCTCGTGCTGGTCCATCCAGAATCCGTCCACACTGATGTCGCGCAGGGGGAATTCTGTGCCCCAGAGGGTGTCGTTTTTCTCGAGGCCAATGCGGAGTGAGCCTTTGTGTACGGGAACCATGCCGAAGGGCGTGGGCTCCGAGAAAGATGTGCCTTTGACGCCTGTCAGTTCTCCTCCGACGGCATTTGCCGAAGAGTTGGAGCCGAAGCAGGAGGCCAAGGCCATGCAGCCGAGGGCTGCACCTACTAATAGCAGAATTTTCTTGTTCATATTTTATTTTTAATAGGCAGTCCTAGTTTTTACTAGGCATTCCCGAGTTGTTACTATAGCAGACGGACGGTTTTGTGTAGGTTTTTTCCTTTTTTTGTTATGTCGATGTCGTGCTGGTATCCGATGAGTATTTCGTGTGTTCCGTTGAGTGCTCCGATGCCTCCGGTATAGACTTCGTAGGAGTATCCGATGTTGATGCCGTGAAAGTCGAAACCGAGCAGCAGGCCGACGCTGATGGTGGGGCTGTACATGAGGCCTCCGTAGAGTTTGTGTTTGTTGCCGTCGTACATGAGTCGGGCGTTGATGTCGCCTCGCCAGTTTGTGAGGTCGGACCTTACCATGGCATCTGTTGCCAGTTTGTATCGTGGCTGGCGGAAGGTGTATGTGTATCCGCCTTGCACCATGATGGTTGGGTCTATGGTGACTTCATGTGTCTTTTCGTCGCCGAGTGTTACGGTGGGGCCGAGCAGATGTGTTGCGCTGACGCCGACGTACCAGAGTTTCTTGTATGTGTAGCGCAGACCGATGTCGAGGTCGAAGGCGTTGCCTTTGATGTCGTTTTGGGCGAAGGCAGGGTCGCCGCTGTCGTTGAGGTCAAGGTCGGAGCCATTGAATCCTACCATAAGGAGTGCAGGTCTGATGCCGGCACTTACTCGTCCGCCGAAGAGTTTCTGGTGAAAGGCGTATTGGAGTTGTATCTTCTTGTTGGTGAAGGCTCCAATGGCGTCGTTGAGGAAGGCTGCACCCACGCCGTGCTTTGGTCCGATGAAGAACAATGGCATGTCGGCATTGATGACCATTGTCTTTGGTGCTCCGTCGAAACCTACCATTTGCAGACTATAGGCTCCCTGGACGTTGAGTTTGCTGTCCAGTCCCGCCGCTGCGGGGTTGTAGTAGGATTGCAACGCCCATGTGTTGGTAAACGCAGCGTCGAATTGTGCCCTTGTCGTAAGGGTCACGAGGAGCATACCTATCCAGAGCAGTCTTTTCATCCTGTGTTATATAACGATGTGAATGGCCGTTTTATTGTATGGCCTTGAGTATAATTTTGTGCAAAAGTACAATTTTTCTTGCGTTCAGCCAAGTGGAATGGGTGTTTTTTGCTTTTAGAGTGGTGTGCGGGCATTGTGTATGCCGGTTTGCCGGGGGCGGAGGTTTGGTTGCCGAAACGGGTTGTGCTTTTGCTCGAAATGCGTACACGATATAGCCGACGACTCTATTTATCGAAGAAAAAGTGGAGGAACTGCACCGACTTTCGTCAAAATTGACTATCTTTGCAGGCGGAAAATCTATATATAGTTAATAAAGTACAAGAAATGGCACAACAAGATGAAGTTTTCAAGAAGATCGTGTCGCACTGTAAAGAGTACGGCTTCGTCTTCCCCTCAAGCGATATTTACGATGGTCTGGGCGCTGTCTATGATTACGGACAGAATGGCGTAGAACTCAAGAACAACATCAAACAGTACTGGTGGCAGAGCATGGTGCTTCTGCACGAGAACATTGTCGGCATCGATGCCGGCATCTTCATGCATCCCACCACCTGGAAGGCCAGCGGACACGTTGATGCCTTCAACGACCCTCTCATCGACAATCGCGACTCGAAGAAGCGTTACCGTGCCGATGTCCTCATCGAGGACCAGATGGCAAAGTACGAAGATAAGATACAGAAGGAGATAGACAAGGCAAAGAAGCGTTTCGGCGACAAGTTCGACGAGGCACAGTTCTGCGCTACAAACGAGCGTGTTCTGGAGAACCAGCAGAAGCGCGATGCTTTGCATCAGCGTTTCCAGGATGCCATGAATGCAGAGGGTGGCATCGACCTTGAGGCTCTCAAGCAGATTATCCTCGACGAGGAAATCGTATGCCCCATCAGCGGTACACGCAACTGGACCGACGTGCGTCAGTTCAACCTCATGTTCAAGACAGAGATGGGCAGCACTGCCGACGGCGCAAGCACCATATATCTTCGCCCCGAAACGGCACAGGGCATCTTTGTAAACTACCTCAATGTGCAGAAGACCGGTCGCATGAAACTGCCTTTCGGCATTGCACAGATTGGTAAGGCTTTCCGCAACGAAATCGTAGCACGTCAGTTCATCTTCCGTATGCGTGAGTTCGAGCAGATGGAGATGCAGTTCTTTATTCAGCCCGGAACAGAACTCGACTGGTTTGCCAAGTGGAAGGAGACCCGCATGAAGTGGCACCAGAACCTCGGCTTCGGTGCGGAGAACTATCGTTTCCACGACCACGACAAACTGGCACACTACGCCAATGCTGCTACAGACATCGAGTTCCGCATGCCATTCGGCTTCAAGGAAGTGGAAGGCATACACAGCCGCACTAACTTCGACCTCTCGCAGCACGCCAAATACAGTGGCAAGAAGATCGAATACTTCGACCCCGAGCGTAACGAGAGTTACACACCGTATGTCATCGAGACCTCTATCGGTGTGGACCGCATGTTCCTTTCCATCATGTGCCACAGTTACGAAGAGCAGCAGTTGCCCGACGGCCAGACACGTACCGTTCTGCATCTGCCTGCAGCACTTGCTCCCGTCAAACTCGCCGTCTTCCCCCTTACCAAGAAAGACGGCATGCCGGAGAAGGCACAGGAAATCATCAACGACCTGCGCTTCCACTTCAACTGCAAGTACGAGGAGAAAGACCAGATAGGCAAACGCTATCGTCGCATGGACGCCATCGGTTGCCCCTACTGCGTTACTGTTGACCCCCAAACACTCGAGGACAACACCGTAACGCTGCGCGACCGCGACACCATGGAACAGAAGCGTGTACACATCAGCGAACTGCGCAGCATCATCGAGGACAAGGTGAGCATCACCTCTCTTCTCAAGAATCTCCTTTAAGAAACAATGAAAAAAGTCCTTCTCCTTATAGTCCCGTTACTGCTTCTTGCCTCTTGCAAGGACAGCGAGGCAGAAAGCAATGTCCGCCATAATTGGCCGGAACGCAATGTCCAATGGTTTGCCGAGGTTTACGATGCCGCCTGTGCAGAAATAGAAACTGCAAAGGCACAGTATGGCAACGATTGGGAGGAGCACTGCGACTGGCGTGTCTATAAGACGCTGCTGAAGAGTCAGGACGTGCAAGGTCCCCCGACGGACTACATTGTCTGCAAGATAAACGAACGCGGCGATGGCGACTGGAGCCCTGCCTATACCGATAGCGTCCGCCTCTACTATCGTGGTTGGATTATGGACGACAACTATCCTGCCAGCAAGGACAACATGACCGTCTTCAGCCAGACGTATTATGGCGACTTCAATCCGGCAACGGCAGCACCGGTTGCAATGGCAGCGTCGGCACTTGTAGAAGGATTTACCACAGCCATCCAATACATGGTCAAGGGCGATGACTGGTCTGTGTATATCCCGAGCGAACTTGCATACGGCGAAAAAGCATCCGATGCCATACCGGCATACAGCACACTACTCTTCCGCATCAGAGTGGAACGCGTCCACAAGAGTGGCACGGGAATGCCGGGCTGGAGATAACATAAGCCGAAAGAATAAGAGTGCCCCGACGAAACTTCTGTCTCGCCGGGGCACTCTTTGTATCAGGAAGAGTCAGTGTGTTTAACCTCTTGTTGTAGCCTATCGCTCAACATACAGCCCAACAAAAGATGTGCCTGTTCTGCATACAAAAGGGTAGGAGTCTCAACACCACTCGTCCATTTCGCCAAGTGGACTGCAGGCGCAAAAAACTGCCCCTCGTCGGCTTCTAAAACTTCTCGCGAGTAATTGCCAAAGTTCTGCAGAGAAGTTGCCCGACTTCTCTGCAGAAGTTGGCGAAGTTCTCTCGTGTGTTTTCTTAATCCCTCGTAAAGAGGTTGTTTTTGTCTCGTATCTTGTCTGAAAAACAGAAAAGAATAATTTCGTTTTCAATAAATTAAAATTTCTTTTAGAAAAGTTTGTTTGTGTTATCTAAATTTATATATTTGCTCCAACTTTTGTTTAATGTATAAATTGTTTTATTATGAAACGCTTGGTTTTGATCATTGTAACGCTTCTTATGTTCCAATGCGGATGGGCAGAAGATATGGTAGGAGCATGGCTGTTACCGTCAAAAAATGTCGATGGTATAAATTATCTCCTTTATGAAGAGAAAGGAGGAGTTGTGGTGGATGATTTTAATAGTTGGAATGGCAGGTTGGAACTTCCGTCGGTAATAAATTGGGATGGGAAAGACTATCCTTTAATTTTTCTGTCTTGGATTGCTTTTAAGGACTGCCAGACACTGACAGGTATTCTTATACCCGAAACGGTTCAAGACATAATTACAAGTTATTCAGATTATTTATGTGAAAGAGATGTAATAAAATCGCCCTTTGTCGGTTGCACTCAATTGGAGTCTATCGAGGTGGCAGAGGGCAACAGGTGGTTGTCTGCTGCAGATGGTGTTCTCTACAATTATGACAAAACGAAACTCTATAATTATCCAAGCGGTGCAAAGAGGACACACTACACAATCCCGGAAGGTGTCCAATACATCGGTACAGAAGCATTCATGGGATGTGTTAACTTGATATCGGTTTCCATTCCCAATACAGTAACCCAGATATTTAATCGTGGTTTTTCTGGGTGCAGTAAATTGGAAAGGATTATTCTTCCGGACAACATTTCCATTATTTATCCAGGAAGTTTTGCGGGTTGTAGTAAATTGGAGAGCATACATCTCCCAGACAATCTAACAGAAATTGAAACCGGTGCTTTCAATAAATGTATATCACTACGTAAGATTGTATTCCCGGAAAA
>JAFTYP010000012.1 GCA_017461345.1 Bacteroidaceae bacterium
AACATGAACCTCCGTATAGGGTAAATGTAACATGTCGATAAGTACACGTTTGCCCTGTATATCCGTATATAGCGCAACTTCATCGTAATACTTACGAAGGCTTAAACAACTCAATGTCCACGACATTAGGTTATACTCAGGACGCAACCAACCGAAGCTATTCTCCAAAGGGTCATATCCTGCCGACCAAAAAGTTTGCACAATGCGCATAATGTTTTCTTTTATTACATTATTATAATTCTATTTCAGCACGAAAACACATCCCATCAAAATTCAATTCTAAAATATAGGTACCTGAGAGATTCTTTGGGAGCTCTACCTCGCTATGAGAGGCTGATACATCAGTAGAAAATTCTAATGTTTCCGTATTATCATTTAACGAATAGAGATTCAATGACAAGACATCTTCATTGAATAAATAAAGCATATGACCAGCTTGCCCAACTTGCGGAAATTCTATGGGAGTGCGAGGATGTATTAACTCCGGATTAACCTCTACCAAAGTAAAGTGTAAATTCGTAATGTTCACTTCTAAATGCTCCCATGCATACAATAAGGTAGACATTCGAAACAATACTAATACCAGTATTAATTTTCTAACTAATTTATTTACTCGCATAACTTTTGTTGTATTGATAAATTAAACTCTGATGCAAAATAAGCCATTATTTTATTACTCCCCAAAGAAAAAACTTCACAAAAACTTCACAAATTCGTTTCTCCCCATTCCATCAGCATGAATCATTTTGTAATCTGCTGCAAAACACTTACCTTTGCCAATACTTCTAACAAAATTTACCACCCAAGTTATGAAGAAACTTTTATTTATACTTCTATCAAGCATCTGTGTATTCGGATGTAAGGACTCTGCCAAAAATTTCCGCATCGACAAACAGAAAGCACGTATCATCATGGATGATATATCGCGCAGAAATCTTGCATACGAAACACTGACAGAACAGGACGAGGCAATGATGCAACATGTGGTTGAGTACTATAATAAATATGGTACAAGCAACGACAAAACAGAAGCATACTATTTATTAGGCAGTGTGTATCGTGACCTTCATGATGCTCCCAAATCAATGGAAGCGTTCTTGGATGGAATAAATGCAGCAGACACCACAAGCACAGATTGCCGATACGACATCCTTGCCCGGCTGTACGGTCAGAAAAGCGACCTGTTACGCAAACAGAGTTTGAACAAACTGGCTTTAGAAGCAGAAAAAATGGTTTATCGGTATGCTGTTCTGGCAAAAGATAGCATCTATATGGTGGCTGCACAATGGGGAATACTGGGAAAACTTTTTGCTTTGGAAGATTATCAAACGATTGCAGACAAATGTTGGGAAGTCTTGGAAAACAGCAAAAACCTTGGCGCATACTCCTATAGCACCAAACATTTGTGTACTGCAGTTTTGGCAAATACAGAATTGGGGCGAATAGAAGATGCGCAAAAACTGCTTTCCATATACGAGCAACATAGCAACTGTGTTGATTTAACGAATTACGAATGTTCCTTTCCTATATATTATTATGCAAAAGGTAAGGTTTTGACTGCAATGGGGCAGTTAGACTCTGCAGTATATTTCTTTCGGAAAGAACTCTGTGCTCCTGACTGGAATAACCGCCAAGCAGCATATCGCGGATTACGTATGGCATTTGACAAAAAGGGGGAGACAGATTCTCTGTGCAAATATGCTGCCCTGCAATGCGACGCTGTTGACAGCGCTTATCAGGAAATGTTGATGCAAAACCTCCAAACCTTACACGAATTATATGATTACAATCGCTTGCAAAAAGAAAACATTCAAAAAGAACAATATCTTCAAGAGAGCAGAAGAATGACTCAATACACGTGGTATGTTTTGATAGTTATTATTATTTTCTTTGTCTTCCTTTTCGTCTATCTACGTTCGTGGTACAAACAGAAAATAGCAACTGCAGAACTAACACTGGAACGAGCGAATGCCGCTCTGGATGAACAAGAAAGTAACATCGCAACACTGCAAAACGAATTGGCAAACGTGTCTGACAACAAAGAAAAGGTGCGATTAACGGAAGAAGTGGAACAAGCAGAAAAGGAAGCAAACAAACAAAGAAAAGTTGTGATATTAAATCAGGAAGAACTGGACAATTTGCGACAGCGAATAAAAAGTACTTCGAAATCCTTGCGACAACAATATTGTCAGACACCATTGTTTCTGTCTTTGAAACATAAGGTAAAAACATACACCATTGCCTCGGAGCAGGACTATGAACTTATAGAAAATTTCCTGCGGGACAAAGATCCCGACTTATTACAACGATTTCACTTTATACTGCCCAAGCACTCCGAAATGGAATTGCGTGTTTTCCTGATGTTGCGGTTTGGAATGACTAAAACAGAAATTAGTCTACTGACAGCACGCAGCCAGGCAGCAGTCACAAATATATGCACACGACTCTTTCAGAAAGCACATGGAAAGAAATGCTCCACAAGTGCAGAAGCAAACGACTGGTTGTTGAAACTGTAGCCTCTTAAAGAGAGTATCACTTACCAGATGCAAAAAGGGGTATCGCTCGTTGAGTGATACCCCTTGACTTATATAAAACGATTTATCGTCTTATGGGCTGATTAGAGTTCAGCGAAGTACTTGATGGTGCGAACCATCTGGCTGGTGTAGCTGTTCTCGTTGTCGTACCAGCTAACAACCTGTACCTGGAATGTATCCTCGTCAACCTTGCTAACCATAGTCTGAGTAGCGTCGAAGAGGCTACCGAACTTCATGCCGATGATGTCGCTGCTTACGATTTCATCTTCTGTGTAACCATAGCTCTCTGTCTGAGCAGCCTTCATGGCAGCGTTGATGCCCTCAACGGTAACATCCTTACCCTTAACAACGGCAACCAAGATGGTGGTAGAACCTGTGGGAGTGGGGATACGCTGAGCAGAGCCGATGAGCTTGCCGTTCAGTTCGGGAATAACGAGACCGATAGCCTTAGCAGCACCAGTGCTGTTGGGAACGATGTTGCAAGCACCTGCACGGCTGCGACGGAGGTCACCCTTGCGCTGAGGACCGTCGAGAATCATCTGGTCGCCAGTGTAAGCGTGGATAGTGCTCATGATACCGCTCTGGATGGGAGCGTATGCGTTCAGAGCAGCAGCCATAGGAGCCAAGCAGTTTGTTGTGCAAGAAGCAGCAGAGATAACTGTGTCTTCCTTCTTCAAAGTCTCGTGGTTTACGTTGTAAACGATAGTGGGGAGGTCGTTGCCTGCGGGAGCAGAGATAACTACCTTCTTAGCACCAGCCTGGATGTGAGCCTCAGCCTTAGCCTTGCTTGTGTAGAAACCTGTGCACTCGAGAACTACGTCAACACCAATCTGACCCCAGGGGAGTTCAGCAGCGTTGGGCATAGCATAGATGATGATCTCCTTACCATCAACGATGATAGAGTTATCTGTAGCCTCTACAGTGTGCTTGCCTTCGCCAAACTTGCCAGCGAAACCACCCTGAGCGGTGTCGTACTTCAAGAGGTGAGCCAGCATCTTGGGGCTGGTCAAGTCGTTGATTGCTACTACTTCATAACCTTCAGCCTCGAACATCTGACGGAAAGCGAGGCGACCGATACGGCCGAAACCGTTAATAGCGACTTTTACGTTTGCCATTTCTTTAGTTAATTAAAAGGGTTTATAATAATTCTGAAATATAAATTACTGATTGGTGGTTAAAATATTATCCGCAATTGCAGTAGTGCGATGACTTACACGCCACTACAATAACTGCTAAAAGCAGGCATATTGATACAAAAATGAGTTTTTTCTTCACTTTTCCTTCTTTTCCGCTGCAAAATTACAAAATTCTTTTTAATTTCGCACTCGTTAACCAATAAAAAATTCTATAATTATGTCATTTATTCAAGATTTCAAGGCATTCGCCCTCAAAGGCAACGTGATAGATATGGCTATCGGTGTCATCATCGGCGGTGCATTCAACAAGATTATATCATCAGTTGTAAATGATGTTATAATGCCTCCTATTGGAGTTCTTATTGGCGGCGTTGATTTTAAAGACCTCAAGTTGGTGCTTAAGGATGCAGTTCCTGAACAGTTGGATGAGGCAGGAAATGTTGTTCAAGCAGCTGTTGCTGAAGTTACTCTTAATTATGGTTCATTCATACAGAATGTTGTTGATTTCTTGATTATAGCTCTAACTATTTTCTTTATGATTAAGGGTGTAACAAAACTTACAGAATTGCGTAAGAAGAAGGAAGTTGAAGCACCAGCTGCTCCTGCACCCGCTCCCGAACCAAGCGCTGAGGAGAAACTGCTGACTGAAATTCGTGACTTGCTGAAAAAGCAATAAAAAGCAATGCAACATATTTGGCAGCAGAGCCAAATACTTATATATGGCTCTGCTGTTTTAATACACACAATTATAGACCATTTAAAGAAAGGTGAAAAGATGTTCAGAAAACTTGCTACGCTTCTGTTGATAACCTTGTCGGCCACAGAGATATTTGCACAATCTACTGCCACTAAAAGCATTTACTCCACCATTAGAGGAGAGACCTACGAAACGAAGGCTGACACTACAACCCATGCCTTTATCGAATCATTCATGATAAAGGACAAAGGCTATTTCAATGTCAGTTATAAGCACTATGCCTTCAATGCCTATTGGACACAGGCACATGCCATCGATGTTGTTGTCTATGCCTACGAACGTTACAAGAACATCAACCGCACTCTTGCAAACAGATATTTGAACTACATCAAACTCTGGTACAAGAATAAGGCCAACAACTACGCCGGCGCAGCAGCAAGTACAACGACTACGCCCAACACAACAAGGGACTACAAGATGTTTGAAAACCCCTACACCGACGATATGTGTTGGATTACTCTTACATTGCTACACATTAGCGAAGCAACAAACATAAAAGCATATGCCACGGTTGCCCGCCAAGTCTTTGACAACTACATCATCAAGCGTGCTAACGAGGATGAGGAAACCGGCGGGCTATGGCTCCCCTGGAACACCGATGAAGGCAGTGGCCCAAATGCCTGCACACAATCGCCTGCAACATTGGTTGCAGCCAAACTTCATAAGAAATTCGGTTCTGAAACAAACACACAGTATCTGGATTATGCAAAGAAACTTTATGCATATGCCGTCAAAAAGATGCTGAAGAACAAAGACCACATCGAGGAGCCTCCATTGAGTTATACACAAGGCACCTTTGCCGAAGCATGCCGTATGATGTATCATATCTCCGACGAGTCGACTACATTAAGGAACATGTATCGGACTTATGCATACAATTGTCTTAACTATGCCTTCAGCAATGGATGGTGTACACACAACGGAATCCTTCGTGATGAGGGTTCGAGTGGCGACCAGAGCATCTTCAAAGCCATACTCATTCCCTATGCTGTCAACTTTGTTCTCGACGAGGACATGCCCACCCAGAACCGCATCGCTCTCTCGAAACTTATCCAAAAGAATACACAAACCTTGTGGAGGAATCTTGACACGTCGCGATACCCCATCATCTTCATGAACTTTTATTGGGGTTCGAAATGGACAGGCGAGGATGCTGACGCATCAATGGGAGCGGCATGCAGCGGTGCATCGCTCGTGGAGAATACAGCAAGAATGTACAGAGTCGTCACCAATCGCTGCGAGTTGGGCACACTCTACAAGGAGTGTAGCACTCTCACTATTGAGCCTGGCCACGAGGAGGATGCGGAATTTGCCGAGTTCCTCAGTGCGATGGCTACTGCAAAAGCAATCCTCGACGAGCCGGGCGAATATATGATCTACGAATACATCGAGGCCATAGAGGCGCTGAAGGCTGCATACCAGAAGGCTCTCGAACATGCGACCGGCATTGAAGAGATTTACAACTCACCATTCGTTCTTGACAAAAATGTGTACGACCTGCAGGGTCGCAAAGTAGAGAACAGCAAATGGGAAAACGGCAAATTGCCTGCCGGAATATACGTAGTCGGTGGTCGCAAAGTATATCTGCGCTGAAGATAACTGCCTGCGCAAATTGAACAAAAACAGCCATTCGACAAAAAAAGTTGCCAGTTTGTTTGGCAATGTGAAATAATCGTCGTACCTTTGCACCGCAAAAAGGAAATGGTGCCTTGGATGAGTGGCTTAGTCACCGGTCTGCAAAACCGTGCACGGCGGTTCGAATCCGCCAGGCACCTCCCCGAAAACAACGAATCCCGCAACGTTTACAAACGCTGCGGGATTTTCTTTTTTGTCTCCCCACCCTTGAGCATCCCTCAAATACAGGTTAACCTATTTACAGAGAAAGGTTAAACCTTTTTGGCAATAATGGTTAAGGTATTTTAGCCGACCGTTGTGCGATGGATTTCGCTAAGATATGGTTACATTCGGCAACCACTGTCGGAACTGCGCCCGCACACGATTTATTTCCTCCTGTGTAAGGTCCGGGACACCGGCCAAACGATAAGAGAGTCCAAGTTTCTCGTACTTGTACTTACCCAAACTATGATACGGGAGCAACTCTACGCGCTGAATAATCGGCAGATAAGGCTGGAGAAAATCGGCTACGCCCTTCAACTGGGCATCGTCGTCTGTATAACCCGGAACGACCACATGACGCACCCATATGGGTTTCCCTATTTCGAGCAGATAGTCGAACCATCGGCGGTTGTTGGTCCTCTCCGCGCCCACATACGAAGGATGCAAACTGTCGTCGGCCGTTTTTATATCAAGAAGTACAAGATCTGTGTAGTCCATGACAGCCCGTGCGTCTGGAGTAAAGACGGCGCCACTGGTGTCGAGGGCCGTATGAATGCCGTTCTTACGACAGAGAGCGAAGAACTCTTTGGCAAAACGAGCCTGCAAAAGCGGCTCACCGCCACTGAGCGTCACACCTCCCTTGCGAATGAAATTCTTGTAGCGCAACACTTCGGCCATAAGTTCCTCTGCCGTCCAATATCCCCCACCCTCTACGGTGTGGGAAGATTGCAGCATAGGCGAAGGCTCCGTTGCCGTTGGCACATCCAAAGGAAAGGTTTCCCAAGTATCCGGATTATGACAAAAGGCACAACGCAAAGGGCAGCCTTGCATAAAAGCCACAAAACGGATGCCCGGCCCATCAACAGCACCCAACGTCTCTATGGAATGAATACGAGCAGTCATATTAAAAAACGGAGTCCATAAATTCAACATTCAATCCTGCGGGCTGCACCCTTCCGCTACAAGCGCCATTCCGTGGCAACCGGCGAAGATGTCAACGTCCCGACAGAGGAAACAGAATATTGAATTTATGAACTCCGATTAACTTATTAAAGAGCGTGGTTAATGGTACGGCTGAGAACGTCAAGTTGCTGTTCGCGGGTCAACTTAACGAAATTCACAGCATAGCCCGATACACGGATTGTCAACTGCGGATACTTCTCCGGATGCTCCATGGCATCAACGAGGAGTTCGCGGTCGAACACATTCACATTGAGGTGGTGACCACCATCAGGAGTAAAGTAACCATCCATCAGATTGACAAGGTTGTCCACCTGCATCTCGTTATTCTTACCCAATGTAGCCGGCGAAATAGCGAAGGTGTAGGAAATGCCGTCGTGTGAATGTTGGAAGGGAAGTTTTGCAACCGAAGCAAGGGCTGCAACAGCACCACGTGTGTCGCGACCATTCATCGGGTTGGCACCGGGAGCAAAAGGCACACCCTCAGGACGTCCGTCGGGAGTAGCACCTGTATATTTACCATAAACAACATTCGAAGTAATAGTCAATACCGACTGAGTAGGAACAGCATCACGGTATGTCTGGTGCTGACGCATGAACTCCATGAACTTCTCCGTTATCATCATAGCCAATGCATCAGTCTTGTCGTCGTTATTGCCAAAGGGCACATAGCCACTGTTCTCGAAACCGACAGCCAAACCTCTCTCGTCGCGAATCACCTTCACTGTGCCGTACTTGATGGCAGCCAATGAGTCGGTAACGATAGAGAGACCGGCAATACCAGAAGCACTGATGCGCTCTACATCTCCATCGTGCAAAGACATCTCGAATGCCTCATAGTCATACTTGTCGTGCATGTAGTGAATAATCTTCAAAGCATCTGCATAGACCTTTGCAAGCCACTGCATCATCTGCTCGAACTTCTCCATCACATCATCATACTCAAGTACGTCGGAAGTAATCGGGGTAAACACAGGAGTAACCTGTTCGCCGCTGCGTTCATCTCTACCACCATTGATGGCATAGAGCAGACACTTTGCCAAGTTGGCACGGGCACCAAAGAACTGCATCTGCTTACCAATCTTCATTGGGCTCACGCAGCAAGCAATACCATAGTCGTCACCGAAGTCAACACGCATCAGATCATCGTTCTCATACTGTATTGCGCTGGTCTTAATAGACATCTTTGCACAATAACGCTTCCAGCCTTCCGGCAAACGTTCGCTCCAAAGTACAGTCAAGTTGGGCTCGGGAGCAGGACCGAGATTATCCAATGTATGGAGCATACGGAAGCAGGTCTTGGTAACGAGGGTACGACCATCGATACCCATACCGCCTTCGCTTGCAGTTACCCAAACAGGGTCGCCAGAGAAAAGGTCGTTGTATTCGGGAGTACGAAGGAAACGGATAATGCGGAGTTTGATAACCATTTGGTCGATAAGTTCCTGTGCCTCCTCCTCTGTCAGAGTTCCATTCTGCAAATCATGCTCAATGAAGATATCAAGGAAGGTTGAAATACGGCCAATAGACATAGCAGCACCATCCTGGTCCTTCACTGCGCCAAGATAGCCGAAGTAAACGAACTGCACTGCTTCGCGAGCATTCTGTGCAGGCTTCGTTACATCAAAGCCATAACCTGCACACATCTTAACGAAGTCCTTCAACGCCTGAATTTGTTCTGAAATCTCTTCACGCTGACGGATTACATCTTCTGTCATCTCCTGAACATCAAGTCTGTCCAAGAAACGCTTCTTTTCCTCTATGAGGTTATCTACACCATAAAGAGCAATACGGCGATAGTCGCCAATGATACGGCCACGGCCATAAGCATCGGGAAGACCGGTGATGATATGAGAATGGCGAGCCTTACGGATATCCTGTGTATAAGCAGAGAACACACCAGCATTGTGGGTCTTGCGGTGTTTGGTATATACTTCCTTCGTATCGCCATCAAGTTCATAACCATAAGACTGCAACGCAGCCTCCACCATACGAATACCTCCCTTGGGGAAGATGCCACGCTTGAGAGGAGCATCGGTCTGCAAACCAACGATAACCTCGTCATCCTTGCTGATATATCCAGGGCCGTATGTGCACAAAGTCTGTGGCTTCTTTGTTTCTGCATCATAGACACCCTTCTCACGTTCTACTTTGAACATCTCGGAAAGAATGTCCCAAAGTTTCAAAGTACGTGCAGTAGGACCAACAAGAAAAGATTCGTCGCCGGTGTATGGCGTGTAGTTGTTCTGAATGAAGTCGCGGACATTTATCTCACGTCTCCAGATTAAACCCTTGTACTGGTTTAGGTGATTCGTCAATTTCATGTATATATCGGTTTTATTGATTTGCGTGCAAAGGTACAAAAAATAATCCAAAGTCCGACGATTATCACCCCTTCTTTCTGTCAATATTTCACTTTAATTGACATATATCATTGCACAAGACCTCACACATCAAACATTTTTAACAGAAAACTTAATTCAAGTTCTTGTCATTGTCATAGAATTATGTAACTTTGCACCTCAAAGTTGAAAACAAAGCATCATCATAATTATGAAAAAAAAGAACCTCGAGACCATATGTATTCATGGCGGATGGAAGCCTAAGAAAGGCGAATCACAGCAGTTGCCTATTTTCCAAAGTACAACCTTTCGTTATGAGACAAGCGACCAAATGGCTCGCCTTTTCGACTTAAAAGACAATGGTTACTTCTATACCCGCCTTGCCAACCCCACAAACGATGCCGTTGCGCAAAAAATTGCAGCACTCGAAGGCGGTGTCGGTGCGGTGCTGACGAGCAGTGGGCAAGCGGCAAACTTCTACGCTATCTTCAATATTTGCCAAGCCGGAGACCACTTCATCACCGCAAACACCATCTACGGAGGCACATTCAACTTGTTTGGTGTAACATTGAAGAAGTTGGGCATCGAATGTACCTTTATCGATCCCGACTGGGATGACGAGCGTATCGAAGCCGCATTCCGTCCTAACACAAAATGTTTCTTTGGCGAAACCATCTCAAACCCTGGCTGTAATGTGTTCGACATCGAGCGTTTTGCAAAGATTGCCCACAAGCATGGTGTTCCGCTTATCGTGGACAACACCTTTGCCACACCTATCAATTGCCGTCCGTTCGAATGGGGTTGCGACATCGTAACGCATTCAACAACAAAATATATGGACGGCCATGCAACACAAGTTGGCGGCGTTGTCGTTGACAGCGGCAACTTCCCTTGGGAGGATTACGCCGAGAAGTTCCCCTGCCTTTGCACTCCTGACGAATCTTATCATGGTTTGACTTATACTAAATCATTTGGCAACATGGCTTACACTACAAAACTTGTTGCTCAACTGATGCGTGACTTGGGCAGTATTCCTTCTCCCCAAAACGCATTCTTGCTTAACCTCGGACTTGAGACTCTGCATCTCCGCATGCCTCGCCACTGCGAGAATGCGCAGAAGGTGGCAGAATGGTTGGAGAGGAATCCTAAGGTAGGATGGGTGAATTTCGCTGGGCTGCCTTCAAATAAGTACCATGCTTTGGCACAAAAGTATTTGCCGAACGGCACTTGTGGCGTGATTGCTTTCGGGCTGAAAGGCACAAAGGAAGAGGCAATCCGCTTTATGGACAACATTGATTTCATCAGCATTGTGACGCATGTTGCCGATGCTCGCACTTGTGTTTTGCACCCTGCAAGCCACACACACCGTCAACTTTCCGACGAACAACTTCGCGAAGCCGGCATTGCCCCCGACCTTGTCCGGCTCAGTGTCGGCATCGAAAACATAGACGACATTATAGCCGACCTTGAACAGGCAATGGCTAAAATGTAATCTCCTTCTCTTAAAGCCTTCCTCTCCAAAGGAAGGCTTTTTATTTAGTTAATTAGTCTTAATTGATTTTGCTGTTTGGGGAAGATTGTTTACCTTTGTCTATCCATTTGATTTGAAATACATAATGATGAAACAATACTATCTGATTCTGGTGGTACTGTTGGCGTTGATTTCCTGCAAGAGCCAATATATGGTAAAGGGGTCTTCTAATGTGGATGACTTGGAGGGCAAGATGCTGACGCTGAAAGTTTATGTTGACGGAGAAATGCGTAGCATCGACTCTACAAGGGTGGTGCATGGGCGTTTCAATTTTGGCGGAGGCATGGACTCCATCATGCTTGCCAATATTTTCTTTAACGAAATAAGTGTGATGCCCATTGTATTGGAAGAAGGGGAAGTAATGCTGGACATTGGCGAGACGCAGCAGTCGGCCACAGGCACTCCGCTCAACGACACGCTGTCTGGCTTCATACAGAGAAAGACACAACTCGACGCTCGGATGGCCGAACTTCCACGTTTGGAATCACGAATGATAATGGACGGTGCAGACTATGATGAGATTGCGTACGAACTTGGAAGGCAGTCGAAGGAGATTGCTGCCGAGAACGAGGAACTCATCACCCGTTTCATACGCGCGAATTATAATAATGTATTAGGGCCGGGAATCTTCATGATTCTGACCAGCAGTCTGCCCTATCCCATTCTCAATCCTCAGTTAGAGGAAATCATCACCAATGCTCCTCCTTACTTTCTGGGACACCCTTATGTAAAAGACTACATTCAAAAAGCAAAGGAACTGAAAGAGGACAGAGACTAAACGCCACCTTTAGTTTTTAATTCTTGTTTTATGGTAATACTATACCGTTTGTATCAACTCTTCGTTGCAGCGCCGCTCGTCATTCTTTCCACAATTATAACCTGCATCACTATCATTATCGGTTGTGCCATCGGCAAAGCAAACGTATGCAGTTATTATCCTACGATGATATGGGGGCGATTTCTCTGTTGGATAATGTTTCTACCTGTAAAGGTGGAAGGGCGAGAACTTCTCGACGAGAAGCAATCGTATGTCTTTGTGGCCAACCATCAGGGGGCTTATGACATCTTCCTTGTCTATGGTTTTCTGGGACGCAGTTTCCGTTGGATGATGAAGAAATCGCTCCGCAAAACGCCACTGATAGGCAAAACCTGCGAAAGCACAGGCCAGATCTTCGTTGACAAAAGCGGGCCGAAAGCCATACGAAAGACATACGAGCAGGCCAGGGCCGTACTGAAGAATGGCGTGTCGCTGGTCGTTTTCCCCGAGGGAGCACGCACCTTCGATGGGCGGATGACCCAGTTCCGCCGCGGTGCTTTCCAGTTGGCCGACGAGTTAGGGCTGCCCGTAGTGCCTGTTACAATCGACGGATGCTTCGATGTTCTTCCTCGCCAGCGAGGTATCAATTTTGTTTCCTGGCACCCGCTTCGTCTCATCGTTCATGCACCGATTGCTCCCGAAGGGCAAGGCCCCGAAAACGTCCAACGCACACTCGAACAGAGTTACGAAACCATCATGAACGACCTGCCCGAACGCCATCGGAACCGTCCCGCCGCACCCCATCAATAACACCCCTGCGGGGTTCTCGGAAACATCTTCTGCCTAATTGGCCAACTTCCCACTCCATGTTTCCAGCCATCTCCCGCCATCCGTTATTCTTCTGCTGTTGAAATGTTTGGCTATCTCAGGAATAATTCGTAACTTTGGCACGAATATATGTCCCGAACGATTATGACGCTGAAAGATACTTCCTTCGTTGACCTCATGCTCAACCGCGTGTGCAATGTGCTTCTCATTGCCAATCCCTACGACGCCTTCATGCTTGAAGACGACGGACGAGTGGACGAGAAAATCTTCTCGGAGTACGCAAAACTCGGACTTCGCTTCCCACCACGCTTCCTGCAAGTGCATAGCAAAGAAGAAGCCGAAGCGCAAATGGCAGGCGGACAAATAGACCTCGTCATCGTCATGCCTGCCGCCGAAGACAACTCGGTGTTCGACATCGCCCGAGACATCAAGCAAAACTATCCCACCACACCCATCGTCGTGCTGACACCCTTCAGCCACGGCATTACCCGTCGCATGCAAAACGAAGACCTCAGTGCCTTCGAGTACGTCTTCTGTTGGCTGGGAAATACCGAACTCCTGCTCTCCATCATCAAACTGATGGAAGACCGCATGAACCTGGAACACGATATCCGCTCGGCAGGTGTGCAAATGCTTCTGGTCGTAGAAGACAACATCCGATTCTATTCAAGCATACTGCCCACACTCTATAAGTTCGTACTTCAGCAAAGCCTTGAGTTCGCCACCGAAGCACTTAACACAAGTCTCGAAATGCTGCGAATGCGTGGCCGACCAAAGATTGTACTTGCCCGCAACTACGAAGAAGCATGGCTGCTCTACAACCGCTTTGCCGACAACACACTGGGCGTTATCAGCGACTGCCGATTCCCCATAACAGGAGGCGGCGAAAAGGACGAGACAGCCGGCTACAAACTATTCAGCGCAATACGCGCACGAGACCCATACGTCCCCCTCGTCCTCAATTCAAGCGAGGCAGACAAAGCACAACTTGCCAAAGAATGTCATGCAAGTTTCATCGACAAAAACTCCAAAAAGATGGATGTCGACTTGCGCGACCATCTGCGCGACCACTTCGGCTTCGGCGATTTCATCTTGCGCAACCCCGACACGATGGAGGAAGTCGCACGACTTCACAACCTGAAAGACCTGCAGGACAACATCATGACCTTGCCCGCACGAAGCCTACTCTATCATATCTCACACAATAACGTAAGCCGTTGGCTCGCCAGCCGAGCCCTATTCCCCATCTCAGAATTCCTCAAGGGCATCACATGGGAAAGCCTGCAGGACATCGACGCACACCGAACCATCATCTTCGATGCCATCGTTGCCTACCGGCGCATGAAGAATCAAGGCGTCGTGGCAGTCTTCCAACGAGAACGTTTCGACAAGTACAGCAACTTCGCACGCATTGGCGAAGGCAGTCTTGGAGGCAAAGGCCGTGGCCTTGCCTTCATCGACCACCTGCTGGGACGGCACCCCGACCTCAATAATAAAGAAGGCGTCACCGTCTGCATCCCTAAGACCGTCGTACTCTGCACCGACATCTTCGACGAGTTTATGGATGCAAACGACCTCTACCAAATCGCGCTCAGCAACATACCCGACGAAGAAATACTTAAACACTTCCTTCGCGCACGCCTTCCCATAAGACTGGTTGGCGACATGGAAGCATTCCTCGACGTCGTGGCCGGCCCCATTGCCGTCCGCTCAAGCAGCCTGCTCGAAGACTCACACTATCAACCCTTCGCCGGTGTTTACAGCACCTACATGATTCCCGCCACGAACGACCGATACGAGCGTCTGTCCATGCTTTCCGAAGCAATCAACGGCGTCTATGCCAGCGTGTTCTATCAGAGCAGCAAGGACTACATGACCGCCACCAGCAATGTCATAGACCGAGAGAAGATGGCAGTCATCCTGCAAGAAGTGGTAGGCGAAGAGCACAACGGCCGCTTCTACCCTCTTATCAGCGGAGTTGCCCGAAGCATCAACTACTATCCCATCGGCGACGAAAAGGCCGAAGAAGGGACCGTCTCGCTGGCTATGGGCTTGGGCAAATACATCGTAGATGGAGGAACAAGCCTTCGTGTCTGCCCCGCCCATCCAAACCAAGTCTTGCAGATGAGCGAGATGGAGATTGCCTTACGCGACACACAGACGCACTTCCTGGCACTTCGGGCTCAAAGTTCAAAAGAAGCAGGAGAGATAAGCGTCAACGATGGCTTCAACCTCATCAAGGTCCCTGTCCGCGATGCAGAAAACGACGGCACATTGCAATGGATTTGCTCCACATTCGACCCCATCGACCAATGCATCTACGATGGGTTCTACGAAGGTCGTAACCGCAAAATCATCTCCTTTGCCGGAGTATTACAAAACGGAATCTTCCCTCTGCCGGAACTCATGCAAAAGGCTTTGCAATATGGCCAGGAGGAAATGAAGCGGCCAGTAGAGATAGAGTTTGCTGTTAATCTGCATGCCGACCGCACAGGCGAATTCTGTCTTTTGCAAATAAGGCCAATGGTAGATAACCGCATGGAACTCGACGAAGACCTCACGGCCATTGCCGACGAGAAATGCCTTCTGCGCTCACACAGTGCCATCGGACACGGCATCTCCAATAACATTCGCGATATCGTCTATGTTAAGACCGACGGATATACCCCTTCCAGCAACCCTGCCATTGCCGAAGAGATAGAAAAAATCAACAGAACATTCTTAAATTCCGCCCAAAGCAACCAAGGATTGGCCATAGAACACCCCAGAACAGAAGAAA
Source organism: Bacteroidaceae bacterium (assembly GCA_017461345.1). Classification (GTDB taxonomy): domain Bacteria; phylum Bacteroidota; class Bacteroidia; order Bacteroidales; family Bacteroidaceae; genus Physcousia. The sequence continues at coordinate 15,461 of JAFTYP010000012.1, forward strand.
CGGAGGGAGGCAGTTATCTTCTCATCGGCCCCGGCAGATGGGGAAGCAGCGACCCTTGGCTGGGCATCCCCGTCAGGTGGAGTCATATCAGTGCTGCGCATGTCATTGTAGAAGCCGGCATAGACAGTTTCCAGGTCGACCCGTCTCAAGGCACCCACTTCTTCCAGAACCTCACCTCGCTCGGTGTATGCTATCTCACCATCAATGCATTCCGAGGCGACGGCATCTACCGTCAGGAAATCCTCAATCAGTTGCCTGCCGTACAGGAAACGGAACATGTTCGCCATGTCCGTCTGGAGACACCGCTAACCATTAAAGTCGATGGCAGCAAGAAAGAAGCCGTAGTGATGCCATCCTGATGGCCACATCGCCACATAAACCCCAAAGACGACATTTAACACCACGCGTCCGTTTTGCCAAATGGACTGCAGGCGTAGAAACCAGCCACTCGGCAGGCTCCCAAACTACTCCAGAGTAATTGCCAAAGTTCTGCAGAGAAGTCGGGCAACTTCACTGCAGAAGTCGGCGAAGTTCTCTCGTGTGTTTTCTTAATCCCTCGTAAAGAGGTTGTTTTTGTCTCGTATCTTGTCTGCAAAACAGAAAAAAGTGATTTCGTTTTCAATAAATTAAAATTTCTTTTAGAAAAGTTTGTTTGTGTTGCCTAAATTTATATATTTGCTCCAACTTTTATTTTTCCCAAAAGGGATTCCATGGAGTAAAGAAAAACGTTCATTTTTATGCGAGGATATGGATGGAGACGGTTTTTTTAATTGCGGGATAGAAACGAATGCCTTTGATATTCCTGTTTGGGCTCAAACCGATGGTGATGATTCTGACCCAACAATTGGGCAAATAAACGAATATGGCTATTGTGAGCAGTTGCCAGCTAATCATCCGACCTATGAATATATTTATAATGATTCAACTCTTATTAATTTCGAAAGTAGTTCCAATTATATAGGTGTGCTGCGTGGTGCAACGCTTACATTACAAGTACAACCAAGTTTTGAAAATGGAACAAAGATTTTGTTAGACAGAGGTACAACATTAATAATCAATGGGTTTACCGCAAATTTAGATTTCTTACATCCTTATCCCGGCTGCAAAATTATTTTGAGAAATGGAGCAAAAATTAAAAAACCATTTTCCACACCTATAGGAGTGGAATTTGTCATAGAAGATGGTACAATAGAATAATATTAATAATGTATTTTGAGTTATCATGAAAACCTTATTCTTATTCCTTACCTTGATTTTTTATGCTTGCCATAATGTCTTTGCTCAAACGGTTTGTCCGATGGTACAAGAAGGTAAAGTTTGGGTATATGAAACAGGCAATGATTTTACGCCACCGAGCAGAGTAATTTTCAGCCTAGAGGGTGATACACTGGTTGGTTTTCATCAATGCCAGAAACTTTACATCACAGACGAAGACATAGACGGAAATAATTATCGTCAATACAAAGGAGCGATGTATGAAAAAGAGGGGAATGTCTATTTCATTGCTCCAGGTACTACAATGTTTGTACTTATGTATGACTTCTCAAGTGAACAGGGAACAATTATCAAGTTGGGTGCATACGAAATAAAAATCAAGAAAAAGGAGCTGGTGAAATATCGAAATGAGTATTTGAGGGTTGTATATTATTCTCCGCTTGAAGATGGATCAGAGACTCATAGTTGGATAGAAGGTGTAGGCATTACCACTGCGGGCAATCTAACAACCTTCATAGATGGATATGCAACATGGCTTACCGGCGGCTACTGGTCTATGATTTCATGCTCAATAAATGGTCAAGTAGTATTTGATGATCAAGACTTTTATGTCTCCGGAGAGATTGTAACAGACATACCTACGCCAACTTCTTCTCTTTCCACAAGGGAGAGAAATATCTACGACCTTCAAGGCCACCAAATCACAAACCCACGAAAAGGTATTTACATCAAAGACGGCAAAAAGGTGATAGCAAAATAAGTAGCCACAAGAGTAAGCTTCAAAACATTTTAGGGCTATAAACATTCGGAGATGCCTCGTATTGCAAACGAAGCATCTCTTTCTTTGTTGTCTTATTTTTTTTTCATAAATTTGTAGGCGAAAAGAAAAACTAAAAGATGAAATCTATCGATTGCTTCATTCCTTGGCAAAGCGACGAGCAAGCCAAAGGGACATTGGAATGCCTGAAGGCAGAACCAAACATAAACGAGATACATTTCCTGCAAGAAGAAAGCATTGGCAACACTAAGACCATAAAACATATTGCCGAAACTGCTTGTGCACCATATACTCTTATATATACAAAGTACGACACGCTGCAACTGGGCTATCATGCTCTCACACGATGGCTCACCATTGCCGAAGACAGCAAGGCATTGATGCTCTATGCCGACCACTATACACTCACTCCTAATGGAGAACGCCACGCAATGCCTCTCATCGATTGCCAACTCGGCGCAGTGCGAGATGACTTCCAAATGGGCAGTGTGCTCCTCTTCCGCACTTCTGCCCTGAAGGAATATGCTCTCCAAGAGAACCTGCATAACTACCAGTATGCCGCTCTCTACGACCTAAGGCTCTTCATTAGTCGCCAGCAATTACCACTGCACATCGACGAGTTCCTCTATACTGAAGTAGAACACGACACACGACTGAGCGGACAAAAGCAGTTCGACTATGTCGACCCACGCAACCGTAACCGACAAGTGGAAATGGAACGGGCTTGTACTCGACACTTGCGTGCGCTGAATGCATATCTCCACGGAGACGAATACGACGAAGTGAAGTTGTGTGAAGGTGAGTATGCTGTCGAGGCATCGGTCATCATTCCTGTTCGCAACCGTGAGCGCACCATTCGTGATGCCATTCGTAGTGTACTGGAACAAGAAACATCATTCCCTTTCAACCTCATCATCGTAGATAATGGAAGCACCGATGGCACAACGGAAGCCATCGACGAATTCAGGAACGACGAATGTGTCATACACATCATTCCCGAACGTAACGACCTCGGCATCGGTGGTTGCTGGAATATGGCGGTGCATCACCCGAAGGTGGGACGCTTTGTGGTGCAACTTGACAGCGACGACTTGTACTCTTCGCCACAAACCTTGCAGCGAATGGTAGATACCTTCTATGCCGAAGGAGCAGCAATGGTGATTGGTTCGTATCGCATGTGTGACTTCCAACTGAACACGCTTCCACCAGGACTTATCGACCATCGTGAATGGACAGAGCACAACGGTCGGAACAATGCTCTGCGCATCAATGGTCTGGGTGCTCCACGCGCTTTCTTTACACCAGTACTGCAAGAGTTGCAGATACCTAACACAAGTTATGGAGAAGACTATGCCCTCGGCTTGATGATAAGCCGAAGGTATCGCATTGGACGCATCTACGATGAGGTCTATCTCTGCCGACGCTGGGAAGGAAACAGCGATGCAGCCCTCAGTCAAGACAAGATCAACAAAAACAACACATACAAAGATCACTTGCGCAGCCTTGAGATTAAGGCACGACAACAACTCAACTTGCTTTGGCAACACAAAGTGACTGCCGAAGAAGTAGAAGATTTCTTCCAAAAAGAACTCTCCGAATGGCACGAAGCAGCCGAACGCTACAAGGCTTTAGAGGAAAGTGTGCAGACAAAAGAACTGCCACTTGGCGAAATGTCTCTCGCTGCGCAATGGAATCCTGCCCGCATCGTTTCGACAGGTGCAAGCATTGACAAGAAGAGCATCAGTGAGCGTCCTTGTTTCCTTTGCGACATAAACCGCCCGCAAGAGCAAAACAAACTGATGACGGAAAAACATTATCAGATTCTTGTCAACCCCTTCCCCATCCTGCCTCAACATTTCACCATTCCGATGCGTCGCCATACGCCACAAAGCATTTATAGCAGTTTCGGTACACTACGCCGTATGGCTTGGAACATGCCTAAACATCTGGTCTTCTACAATGGCCCTCTTTGTGGTGCTTCTTGCCCAGACCACATGCATCTTCAGGCAGGCAGCAGAGGCATTGTCCCACTCGAACGCGACTGGGCAATGTATGAGAACAAACTGCGGAAACTTTATCCTCTGACAGGAGAACAAACCGCCACGATGGAAGAGGCAGGCAATGTCGGGAACCGTTGTGGACTCTATATTCTGGAAGGATATGCCTGCCCTGTATTTGTCATTCGCAGCATGCCGGCAGAAAGCGACAGCATACTTTGCCAAAGAACATATAATGCTCTTCCCGTAGAAGGCAATGAAACCGAACCCAGACTGAATATCGTCTGCTGGAGACAAGAAGGGACAGCAAGCCGTCCAGACGAACTCGTTACACTCATCTTCCCCCGTAGCAAACATCGTCCGGATTGTTATTATGCCGAAGGCAAAGAGCAGTTGATGATAAGTCCGGGAGCACTGGACATGTGTGGTTTGTTCATTACACCAAGGGAACAGGACTTCAACGCACTGACCTCCGAAAAGGCGCAAGCCATTTTACAAGAAGTCACACTAAGCCCGGAAGCCTTGAAGCCCATCATTGCACAACTGACAGACAAACCGGAAGAGTTCAAGAATAAAGATACAAAAGAAGATACTCTCATCCTTAGCCAAGAGGTTTCTGTCGGTATCATGAAGGATACTGTCCTTCGGTTCTGCATGAACACGCCCTATCATGCCAAAGGCAACGAAGTTGTTGGTGAGCAAATAGCAGAATACACTGAAGGAGGCATTCGCTGGTGCGACAATGTCTATCAAGAACTGACCTTCCGAGGAGAAGGTTCGTTCACACTGCACGATGTCACCATCGGACAAGGTTTCCACTGGGAGCGGAAGGAGTCGCAAACCTTCCAGGGTGTCTTGAAACTTGTTGTGGAAGAAGACAAGATTGTTGCCATCAACGTCCTGCCCGTAGAAGATTATCTGAAGAGTGTTATCAGCAGTGAGATGAAGAGCAGTTGTTCGTTGGAATACCTGAAGGCTGCTGCCGTCATTTCCCGCAGTTGGCTGTATGCCCAAATGCAACGTCGTCAGGAAAGGGCAAACGGTCCGGCACCGTTCTTCTCCTTCGTCAAAGGTGAAGGAGAAAGCATCCGCTGGTACGACCGTGAAGACCATACCATCTTCGATGTGTGTGCCGACGACCATTGCCAACGCTATCAGGGCATTACCCGAGCAAACAATCCCCAGGTGGCAAAGGCTGTCGATGCCACTCGCGGACAGGTTCTGATGTGCGACGGGAAGATTTGCGACACACGCTTTGGCAAGTGTTGTGGCGGACAGACCAATGAATACCAGTATTGTTGGGAAAATATAAGCGTCTCCTATCTGCGTTCGGTCAAAGACCCCTTCTGCAATACAGACAACAAGCAGATACTGAAACAGGTGCTCAACGACTACGACCTCGAGACTCACGACTTCTTCGAATGGACAGAGGAACTGACGCAAGAAGAGATTCACAATCGCATTACGGCACACCTGAAGACGGATCTGGGAGCAATACTTGACATGGAACCTGTCGAGAAAGGTCCTGGCGGACACATCAGTAAACTGCGAATTGTGGGCAAAGACAAAGAATTCATTGTTGGCAAGGAACTTGAGATACGGCGCATGCTCAGCACATCGACCCTGAAGAGCAGTGCCTTCACCATTGAGGTCAAAGATGTCGAGGACGGCATACCCGGTCGTTTTGTTCTTCACGGACGCGGTTGGGGACATGGCGTAGGACTTTGCCAAATCGGTGCTGCCGTGATGGGCGAGCAAGGTTACGGCTACAAGCAGATACTGAAACACTACTATACCGACATTCAAATCAAGCGTCTCTCCTGAACCATGACACTCTACATCTTCAACCCCGAGAATGACATGGCCCTCGCCGACGGGCATCCCGGATATACACCGCCGGCACAGATACAGCAGATGCGCCGCGAATTGTGGTGGCTTCCGCAGTGGTGGGCAAAGGAAGGCGACGTCGTTTGGAATGGCGAAGACAGGCTCTCGCTGCCGGATGACTGCCGCATTGTGCCTTGGGGATGGAGTGCCGCACTCTGCCATCAGTTGAAGCAGGCTGGCGTTCAAGAGTCGCTTCTGCCTTCTTCCGAAGAGATTGAACGGTTGAGACAACTCTCCCATCGGCGTACAGCCGTCGGCCTTTTGCTGGAAATTCGGCAGGAATTGCCTCTCGGCGGACACCTTGCGGGCGAATCTGTGCTTTGCCAGAGCATGGAAGAGGCAGAGGAGGCCGTTGCAAAATACGGCAATGCCTTATTGAAATCCCCCTGGAGCAGCAGTGGCAAGGGTTTGATGCAGAGCAACAATACACAGTGGCAGGCATGGGCAAAACGGATTCTCAAAGCCCAGGGCAGCGTCGTTGTAGAACAGTTCCTGCACAAAATGACCGACTTTGCCCTTGAATTCTGGCTCGACGGAAAAGGCGGAGTCGAGTATCGGGGACTTTCACTCTTTTATACCAACGAGCGAGGAGCCTATCTGGGAAACCTTGTGGCACCCGAAGAACAGAAACTTGCATGGCTGGCACAATACATTCCTTTGGCATACATTCAGGAGATTCGTGCCTGGTGGGAACAGCGTCTGAGCCAATACGACTACTCCGGTCCGGTCGGTATCGACATGATGTTGGCCCAGGAAGGCATTTGCCCGTGCATAGAAGTCAACTGGCGTTGGACGATGGGGCTCGTCTCTTGTTTGGTTGCAGAGCAAGGCCGCATCGGCCGAATGGTGGTGGAGTACATCTACGGACACTACTCTGCCGAGGTCGAGGCGTTTGGCTAATACCAGAACATTGTAAGTTGCAAGGCATCGAAACTAAATAATCCAGTTAGTACGCCTTGTCGCAACCCCATCTTACACACTTGACAAAATGTAAGTAAAATCGGCATTTTACTTACACTCGCATTTTTGGCAAACGCTCCAGAATCGCTTAAAATGACTTCGGATAGTGTTAGGTTCATTTTTTCAAAGAAAATCGCTCAAATCAAGTCAACACAGAGAATCAAGAAGTTACAAGACTATCGTAAAATTCAAAAGTGTCTGATTGGCAACCATTGTTAGCAAAAACGAACGATTTCTCCACTTTTTGCACACATTTTGGCCTGATGCTTGGGCAGACGTAACGTGAGTAAATGACAAACGACACGTGGATAAAAGTCAAACTTAACGTGTATAGTTTGCAATCGTTACTGGAGTCATTCGCAAACATTCCTCGAGAAAATCGAAATTTCAACGTTCTTCGACCTGTTTTTTGCCACTTTGCGAAGTGTGCAAAAATAGCAAAAAGAAAGTAAAACAACTTTCAACCCGACATTTTGTCAAACAGAGAATCGAACAATTTGTTGTGCCTCTCGAATTCATTTTACTTTTCTCTTTTCCCTTTTCCTTTTTTTTCGTATCTTTGCGCCTACAATATATAGGTTATTAGACTTGTATACATAACAGACCATGAACCGCAGAGAATTCCTCCAACGCTCTACTGCTCTTGCGGGAGCCGCATATATAGGTGCTCCGGCCCTTGCAGAAAAGATTGCCACCCTGGGTGAGCCTAATCTTATTATTGGCATTGTCAGTGACATTCATTTGACGGAAGCCAACACCGCAGAGACCTTTATCCATACGCTCGAATACTTTCGTGAACAGAATGTGGACGGCGTAATCGTTGCCGGCGACATGGCCGACCAGGGACTCATTCCGCAACTGCAAGTCGTTGCAGACGCTTGGTTCCAAGTCTTTCCAAACAACAAAGGCTTGAATGGCAAAGATACAGCACAACTCTTCATCTACGGCAATCACGACACCGACGGCTACACCTGGGGCAGCACCATCAGCAGTGTCGGTTCTGAAACAGCACAAGCACAAGGCATCGGCAAACGTCGGGCGGAGGCTTGGGAACAATGCTTCAAGGAACCATACCAGCCCATCTGGATGAAGACCATCAAAGGTTATCACTTCATAGGCGCTCATTGGGAGAACCAAAACCACATCAGCGGTCTTGCCGACTTCCTGCAGGAACACGATTCGGAACTGACTGCCGATGGGAAACCCTTCTTCTACATACAACATCCACACCCCAAAGACACTTGTAACTGCGCCTGGGCTTGGGGCAGAGACGACGGTACAGTCACAAAACTGCTGAGCAAATACCCCAATGCCATTGCTTTCTCCGGTCATTCTCATTCGCCGCTCGACGACGACCGCAACCTTTGGCAAGGCAGTTTCACCAGCATCGGCGCCTCCTCGCTCAAGTATCTCTACCCGATGCCAGCAAGAGAGAACACCTACCAAGACGACTGGTCGGCCAAACCACCATCGCAAATGCAGAAGATGAACCCATCCGATGGTCGGCAAGGCATGATAATGCGCGTTTACGACGACGCCATTACCTTTGAGAAACGTGAGTTTGTCTACGACGAACCCATCGGTGATGCCTGGTTCCTGCCATGGCCCATTTCTGCCACACAACCGCTTTCCTATGAGAATCGTGCCAAAGTGGCTGCCATCCCACAATTCCCTGCCGACACAAAAGCAACAGTTACTGCCGACAACGGAACAGACAGATATGGCACAACGCAACGCCAGGTCACAGTGCACTTCCCTACCGTCCTGAAAAAGAATGCCGGCGTTCGTGCCTTCGACTATGAGGTGCAAGTAGAATACGACTGGCTCGATGTTCGCCACATCACTGCCACAAAACGAGTATTCTCACCCAAATGTTATCTCGGAGAGAATAAAGAAGAAGGCATTGTACACTGTGTCTATGGTGCAAGCGAATTGCCGAAAGACTTTTCCTATCGCTTTGCCATTCGTCCCTGCAACTGTTTCGGCAGCAAGGGTAACCCCATCTATACCGATTGGATTGACGGCGCAACAACAATGTACACTTCTTCTCTCACCCTCGACAAACAATTCTATCGGGTGAACGAAAGCATACAAGCCACCTTCAGCGACGTTCCGGTCGGCAAAGAAGCATGGATTGGCATCTACGCCAAAGGAAAGAACCCGGGCACAAACGACAAGGCTACCGTCTATAAATACACCGATGTAGCCGCAGGCACTGTCAGCCTAAGTGTCTCGACCGCAGGCGAATACTTTGCCGTACTCTTTGCCGACAGTGGCTACACCGAGTGCTCGCAGCGTATTCCCTTCTTCGTAACATCGCGTTCCTTCGACCCCACAACTTTCAGCATGCAACCCAGCAAACGTGCCTATGCCGTTGGTAATGCCGTTGTGGTAAGGCTCACAAACACCCCCATGATAAGCAAAGACTGGGTGGGCATCTATGCAGCAGGCATCGTACCAAAGGATTCAAAATGCCCCACATGGCTCTACAACACCAGAATTAACGGTTCGCTTACCCTCAACGTAAGTGGCACGAACAATTGGACCGAGCCACTCCCCGAAGGCATCTATTTCGTAGGTTACTTCATGGCAGACGGCTACTCCGAGCCTTTTGAACGTCAATACTTTGCCATCGGCAAGCCGGCACGACTTCGTGCAGACAAGTTGGCATACAACTCAAGCGAAGAGATCACTATGCACTACAGCGGTCTCCACTCTGCCCTGCCTGCCAAACTCTGCATTAAGCAAAACGAGGCATGGCAGGATGTAATGCCCCTTGGAACAGAAGAAGGCAACATCACACTCACCGGACTTGCAGCAGGAGAATACGAATACTGCATTTGTATCGACGGCACACCCGTCTCACAACCACTTCTCCTTACCGTCGCCAGTGATGACGATGCAGTTTCTGCTCCAACGGGAATAAAAGGAAAAGGCATCATCTATCGGCTTGATGGAACTCGCACTGCCAGTATTCAAGAGCCGGGACTCTACATCAAGGACGGCAAGAAATTTCTGATTAACACATAAACAATAAATATAACACAACATGAGTACAGTTGAATCAATCTTTGCAGCAAAATTGCTGAATGTAAAAGCCATTAAGTTACAACCCAACGACCCCTTCACATGGGCAAGCGGATGGAAGAGTCCCTTCTATTGCGACAACCGCAAAACACTCTCCTTCCCCGATCTCCGTACTTTCGTCAAGGTAGAACTCACTCGCCTCATCATGGAGCAATTCCCCGAAGCAGAAGGTGTTGCAGGTGTTGCTACCGGTGCTATTGCACAGGGTGCATTGGTGGCAGACGCACTGAATCTTCCCTTTGCCTATGTCCGCAGCAAGCCAAAGGACCACGGCCTTACGAACCTCATCGAAGGTGAACTGAAACCAGGCATGAAGGTGGTTGTCGTAGAAGACCTCATCAGCACTGGCGGCAGCAGCCTTAAGGCAGTCGAAGCACTCAGGGCAGCAGGCTGCGAAGTGGTTGGCATGGTTGCATCGTACACCTATGGTTTCCCTGTTGCAGAAGAAGCCTTCGGTGCTGCAAATGTAAAACTCGTTACTCTGACCAACTACGAAGCCGTTGTTGCAGAAGCCGCCAAGACAGGCTACATCAAGGAAGAGGATATAGCAACACTCAACGAGTGGCGCAAAGATCCTGCAAACTGGAACAAACAGTAAATCGTAAATACAAGAAATGACCGAATACAAAAGCGAAGTAAAAAAGATATATGCTCCCGTCGGACGTGTCTATGAGCGTCTTGCCGACCTCAACAATCTGGCTGTCATTCAGCAAGGGCTCGACAATCCCGAAGCGATGCGACGCATACAAGAGCAGGCGGGAGACAAGGTAAAGCCCGAACAACTTGAACAGATTGTCGAGAAACTGCGTTCGCTGCAGTTCGACACCGACTCCGTTTCTGGAGAAACACCTCTTGGCACAGCAACGCTGCGCATCATAGAACGAGAGCCGGAAAAGACTATTAAGTTTGCAGCCGAGGGTATGCCTGTGGCTGCAAACATGTGGATACAACTGCTGCCTAACGGCGAGAACGAGTGTGCCATGCGTCTGACGCTCAAGGCTGACCTCAATTTCTTCATCCGTCAAATGGTGGGCAAAAAACTTGAACAAGGTGTCGATGGTCTGGCACAAATGCTGGCAAGTCTGCCTTATTAAAGACCCTATAAATGGTAAATGGTTAAATGATAAAATGGTAAATGAAGAAGCTTTGGGACAAAGGATATGAGGTGACAGCGGAAATTGAACGCTTCACCGTTGGTCGTGACCGTGAGATGGACATGTATTTGGCAGAAGCCGACGTGCTTGGCTCGATGGCTCATATTACCATGCTCGAAAGCATCGGGCTGCTCGAAAAAGACGAACTGCAACTATTGCTTTCTGAACTACGCAACATCTTAGGCGAGATACGCTCTGGTGCGTTCACTATCGAAGACGGCATCGAAGACGTCCACTCGCAAGTAGAACTGATGCTCACCCGTCGGCTTGGCGACGTAGGCAAGAAGATACATTCCGGTCGCAGCCGAAACGACCAAGTGCTGGTTGATTTGAAACTCTTCATTCGAAGACAGTTGCGCCTTGTGGCGGAAGATGTGCGTGCGCTTTTCGATGAATTACAAAAGGGGAGTGAGCGCTATAAAGACATCCTTCTGCCTGGCTACACTCATTTGCAGGTAGCGATGCCCAGCAGTTTCGGCTTATGGCTGGGAGCCTATGCCGAAAGCCTTGCAGACGACCTTGTCTTTCTGCAAGCCGCCTATCGCATCACCAATCGCAACCCCTTAGGCTCTGCCGCAGGTTATGGTTCGTCGTTCCCCTTAAACAGGACAATGACAACAGAGTTGTTGGGTTTCGATTCTCTCGACTATAATGTTGTTTATGCCCAAATGGGACGAGGCAAAACCGAAAGGAATGTCGCCTTTGCTTTGGCTGGCATAGCAGGAACCGTCAGCAAACTGGCCTTCGATGCTTGCCTGTACAACAGCCAGAACTTTGGTTTCATCAAATTACCCAAAGAGTGTACTACAGGTTCAAGCATAATGCCACACAAGAAGAATCCTGACGTCTTCGAACTGACACGCGCCAAATGCAACAAACTCCAGGCACTTCCCCAACAGGTTACGCTCATCATGAACAACCTGCCAAGTGGCTATTTCCGCGACCTGCAAATCATCAAGGAAGTCTTCCTGCCTGCCTTCCAGGAACTGAGAGAGTGTCTGCAAATGGCGGCCTACATCATTTCGCGACTCGAAGTGAACGAGAACATTCTCAACGACGACCGTTACGACTTGATGTTCTCCGTAGAAGAAGTCAACCGTCTGGCAAGCGAAGGCATGCCATTCCGCGACGCATACAAGAAAGTTGGACTCGATATTGAAGCAGGAAACTTTGTTCCGAAGAAAGAAGTTCACCATACCCACGAAGGCAGCATCAGCAATCTATGCACGAAAGAGATAGCAGACCTTTTTGGCCAAATATGGGACGGATTCCATTTCGAACGGGCAGAAGAAGCAGAAGAACAATTAGCCAACCCTAACTTTAACAATTAACCTTAACCAATGTCGAATTCTATGTTGTCGTCAAAGTTATCGTTAGCGTTATCGTTAGCGTTAATGTTGGCCTCCTGCAGCGATGGTGATGTCAACAACAAATACTGCAACCTGCGGGCACGCCTGAATGTAGAGAACGTCCGCCAAGCACCCGTTCTTTTTACTGCTTGCGAGAGTTGGGGAGAATACTGCACCGCCAAGATAGACAACACAGGTCAGCGTTTCCTATTCACCAACGCTGCCGGCCAACAGTCACCCATCAACATCCTTGCTATCAGTGGTTATGGCGGCTACTATCTGGGATTAAGCGGGCTGATTATAGGCAGACTCACCATTCCTGAGATTGGCGAAGACATTGCCCGCGTTGTCTGCTTTGACCTCGCCTGCAGCAACTGCTATCAGAACTACAACATCACGAAACCCCTAACCTTGCAGACGGGAGGCTATGCAAAGTGCCATAGTTGCCAGCGCACCTACAATCTGAATGACTGCGGCAGCATTGCCGACGGTCCTTCAGGTCGTAACCTTTATCGCTATCGTGTCAATTACATTAATGGTGCACTCGTCGTGAACAACGGCTAAAGACTCCGTTTCAGTTCCTCAACCGTCATCACATCGGCTGGCAACCATCGTACGTTGTCCAGTTCGTCTGCCTTTAGCCATTGCGCTGCCTCGTGTTCGTTGAGATGAAACGTTTCTGAAAGCAGCGAACAGAAGTAGCAATGCATCGTCAGATGAAAGGCTGGATAATCATATTCTACTGTACAAAGGAACTCATCCACCGACACATCCGCATGCAGTTCCTCACGAATCTCGCGTCGAAGTGCCTCTTCGGGCGTCTCTCCCTGCTCTATCTTTCCACCGGGAAACTCCCACCAGCCCTTCCAATCGCCATATCCTCGCTGCGTGGCAAAGACACGACCATCCTTCCTGATAACGGCTGCAACAACTTCAATCTGCTTCATAGAGTATCAAACCCCAGTTGACAAAGGTACTTATATGTCTCGTCGTAGAACTCTGGTTGGCGTGTATGGTCTTCTAGTTTTCCTTCTGGCACACAGATTATCATTCCCTGTCGGGCACGAGTCAGCAAGACTCGATATGCGTTCAATTGGTATGCCTGTCTTTCTTCTTTCTTAATCTTATTCCATCGACTGCCACCACTAAACTCGTAGAAGTCCCATGCGCCTTTATTGTAACGGAAATCTGCATCCCAAACCAAGCAAGTCCAATCGAGTTCCAGTCCTTGAACATCAAATTCGCTTGCTGCATCTTCCAAGAACAGAGACGAACGGACATCATCTATATCGTCAAGAAACCAATGGACGGTATCAGGCTTGCAGCGGACATCAATGGCAAGAGGTTTCAGACGATAACCTTTTGACGATACCAACATGCCATATCGTTCACTACCTCGAGCCCTTTCTCGCAACCAGTCCTTTGCTTTCTCCAAGTCACGAGTCAGGACAATCGGATATCTGTCCTTTATCTCTTGGTACGTTTCTCGTACTTTCTTGGCGTCACAATCGAGCAAATAGTGTACCATCCTTGAAAGGCTCTCAGCACGGAAAGAACGCATGGAAACAGCCAAATGCAGATCGTCTGAGAATACGACATTCTTGTGCTCCTTCAACATCTCTTCCACATGCCCTTCTGCATATTCCTTTTCAGTCAGTTGGTTCGAGATGTAAACTTTCCAATCGGGGAATGTCTCGTTCATGGCACGCACCCATTCGCCAATACCTGCCTCGCCTGTGTTAATTTCCTGACCGCCACCTACAAGACACACGATAACAGCCCAGTCTTGCCGTTGGTCGAGCGACCAAATCAGGAACTCACCCTCCGACATTGGGAAATCATTCACGCCTTTCTTGCGTTTTAGCCAAGAAGCCAGATGCTCTTGATCCCAAGAACGTTGAGCCTCGTCAAAAATTGCGATGTTCTCTACTTCTGCATATCCCGCATGTTTATCTCGAAGTTCTTTCTCTGGATCGATTTCTATGACACCATTACGAATAGGGGTCTTTAACTTACCCAACATTTGATCGCGATATCGATGAATAATTTGGATAAATTGAGAAACCTCTCGACGCGCCGTTGTAATATTGTATTTGTTGCCCTTTTCCTTTTCTTGCCTTTGTTTGTCTCTTGCAAGTGCTTCTGTCAATACAGCCACCAAAGGACCGTTTCCCGACAGATATACTGCAAGGTCTCGTTTTCCAACTGTTTCTTGTTCCGACTGTTGAATAGCAACATTCAGTCCTACAAGCGTCTTTCCTGCTCCAGGGACGCCTGTCACAAAGCAAATACTTTTGCCTTTACATTGTTTTGTTTCGTGGATGACCTGCAACACATATTTGGTCGTCCTTTCCAGTTGTTCTCCTTCTGCCTCGTGACGAGTGATTTCTTCTACACTATGTTGATTATAAAGAGCGCTTGCTGCCTCTACAATCGTTGGAGTAGGCTCGTAACGACTACGCACCCAATCCTTCAAAGCGACCTTATATTCCTTGTATGGGATATCCTGCTCTAAGACTCGTCCTATGATGTCTCCCAAGGCCACTTTATTGGCTATCATGGGCTCATATATGCCATCATCATAATGCGAAAGGGAGCAAGTCGTAGAGACCTTATCGTTTACTGTTGGCACAAGAATGGGGGCTATCATTCGCTCGGCACTTCCCTGATGAAAATTCTTAAGGTCTAAAGCATAGTCCAAAACTTGGTCAACATCAGCATGCAAGATGTCCTCCTGACCAGCCTTGAATTCAATAGCAAAAATGCGTTCACGAAGCAATAAAACGACATCTATACGCTTACCTATACGTGGAATCGTGTATTCAAAGAGAATCCAACCTTGCTCATTCTGATACGCCATCAACACATCCTTCATCGTGTTGATTTCCTCTTCCCAAGCGAACTTCTGAGTGGCAGCCGTATCATATTCGTCATTCATCGACAACTTGCCGAATATCCCTTCCACACTTTCAAACAGAAAAGAATGGATGTCTGAATAATAAAAATAACGAGCCATATATATGTTCTTCTTTTCCGCAAATTTACAAAACTTAATTTGGAAATCCTATAAGATTTCGGAAGAAATGCGAGTAATGTTGCAAATTCACTGCACGAGTAGTTGCTAAGCCTCGCACGTGAAGTTGCCTTGAGGGACGCGTCCTTCGGGGCAAATGGATGCGTCCGCTTGAACAAGTGGACTAAACCCTGCGAATGGGTCCTCTAAACACTCAAGAGAACTTCGCCGACTTCTGCAGTGAAGTTGCCCAACTTCTCTGCAGAAGTTGGGCAATTACTCTGGAGACGTTTTCGAGGATGTCTTTTCCTTATAAAACTGTCAACTTGGCGAAGCGGAGCATGAGGACTTTCGTGCCTGCGTTTTCGAACTGGACAGTTGCCTTGGCATCGATGCCTGTGCCCTCCAATGCCTGAACAATGCCTCTGCCAAAACGTTCGTGAACAACGGGAGTGCCTACGGAAAGGACAGCCCCTACTTCTTCTCTTCCCCGTGAAGGAGAAGGTGTGATGCCACCGGCACTATGTGCAGAGGGCGGCGTGAATGATGGGCGGGACGGTGGGACAAAACTGCCTGCACTTTGAGGGCGAATGGGTTTGAGGCGCTGTTCTACACGAGGAGTTTGCCGTTGTACAGTCTCTCCGCCTTGAGGAAGTCGGAGGGGGCTGTAGTATTGCTGCGGTATCTCTCTGATGAAACGGCTGGGACGCGAATACTCCATCTTTCCGTTGCGGAAGCGCGACTTGGCATAGGTCAGCACCACTTGCCGCTCGGCTCTGGTGATGGCAACATAAAAGAGGCGACGTTCTTCTTCGAGAGCACGAGGCGAATCGGAAGTCATTTCGCTGGGGAAAAGGCCTTCCTCCAAACCTGTAATAAAGACGATGGGGAACTCAAGGCCTTTGGCAGAATGGATGGTCATCATGTTGACACTGTCGTCGTCCTTGTCGATGTCGTTGCGGTCGAAATCGGTGGCAAGACTGGCTTCCTGAAGAAAATCGCCAAGCGAAGTGCCGAGTCCCTGCTCACGACTGTCCTGCACAAAGTTAGCAATGCCGTCGAGCATCTCCTGCATGTTCTCCTGCTTGGAGATGTCGTCGGGGTCGTGACCGCTGAAAACGTGTTGCATCAAACCACTTTCCTTGGCAATGCGCATTGCCAGAGTGTGGGCATCGTCGGCAGTGGCACTCTCGTGGAAGCCGGCCATCATGTCGTAGAATGTTTTCAGGCGGGTAAGCGTACCGGCATTGACGTCGGGACAACTGCCTGAGCCCAAGACATCCCATACCGGCTTGTCCGTCTTTCTTGCTTCGAGAAAGAGTTTGCGCACTGTGGTGTCGCCAATGCCTCGGGTAGGTTTGTTGATGATGCGACGCAGCGACTCCTCGTCGTAGGGATTGACAGAAAGACGCAGGTAGCAAAGCAAGTCCTTGATTTCCTCGCGCTGATAGAACGACATGCCCGCATAGATGTGATAAGGCACACGACCATGAAGAAAGGCGTCCTCTATCTTACGGCTTTGGGCATTGGTGCGATAGAGCACCGTCATGTCTTTATATGGAATACCCGATCGATGTGCCTTCTGCACTTCTCGCAGGATGATGTTTGCCTCGTCGATATCACTATAGGCAGGGAAAAGGGCTATGGGGTTGCCCACCTCCTTTTCGCTGAAGACCTGTTTGGCTATCTGCTCCCGATTGTTGCGAATAAGGCTTCCGGCAGCATTGACGATGGTTTGTGTAGAACGATAATTGCGTTCCAGTTTGAAGAGTCGCGCTCCCGGATAGGTCTCCTGGAAACGCAGGATATTATCGATGTCCGCTCCACGAAAACTGTAAATGCTCTGGGCATCGTCGCCCACTACACAGACGCGCTGTCGGCGGTTGGTGAGAAGGCGGATTATCTGATGCTGGGCAAAGTTCGTGTCCTGATACTCATCGACCAGCACGAAATGGAAACGGTCTTGCCACTGCTCCGCCACCTCGGGATTGCGGTCGAAGAGAAGCCATGTGTTGAGCAGCAAGTCGTCGAAGTCCATTGCGTTGGCCTGCTTGCAACGGTTCTGATATCGTTGGTATATCTCCGGCATCAGAGTACGCTTGGCCATATCGTCGCTCTCGCGAAACTCTCGCACACTGCTATAGGCAGAAGGCAGCACCAGACGGTTCTTGGCTGCAGAGATACGATTCTGCACCGCAGTGGGTTTATATATCTTTTCGTCGAGACACATCTCGCGCAAAATAAGGCGGATAAGGCTCTTGCTGTCGTCGGTATCATAGATGGTATAGTTCGTATCATAACCCAAACGATGGCCTTCCGTGCGAAGTATGCGGGCAAAGATGCTGTGGAAAGTACCCATCCAGAGCGAAGATGCCTTCTCCGAAGAAACAAGTGTTGCTATGCGCTCACGCATCTCACGGGCTGCCTTATTAGTAAAAGTCAGAGCAAGGATGTTCCAGGGTTGCATGCCCTGCTCCAAAAGATAAGCAATCTTATAGGTGAGGACACGCGTCTTGCCACTGCCTGCTCCGGCAATGACCAAAGACGGAGCATCCGAACAAAGCACCGCCTCGCGCTGACTGGGGTTAAGGTCGTCTAAGTTCATCCTATCATATATTTAATACACTGCCAGCAGAAAGACACCGCAACAGCAAAAGGCAAGGCCAACGGATTGCGGCGAAGGCCATAGGTAAGCATCCGTGTCCAGCGCTTGCAACGAGGATAGCCGTAGCAAAGGCAAAACACAATGAACGAGAACCAGCCCAAGAAAGGCAAGCCGCGCAACAGAGGGCTGTCGGTAACACCACCCGTAATGCTGAGCAACGGGCTGTTGGGAGTCAAAACTGCAGCAAGAAGGAAGCCAATGAGAACTACGGCATAAACAAGAGCCAAGCGATAGAAACGCGGGTCGCGAAAGGTACGCGAGAGAGGTAGCATTCCACTTCTGTTGATGACACCCTGCATAATGACACAGCACAAGGCAAAGGTCACAAGGAAACCGCGTAAGGAATCGCTCGCATGACTGTAAAGCCAACGCAATCCCTCATCGTCGAGCAGACTGCGACAAGGTACGCCTAATGCCGAAAGAACCCAAGAAAGGAAAGGCAGCAGAGCAGCCACAATCAGCACACAGACAAAATTACGTTCGTGTCTATTCATCGGCTACCAGGTTTTCAGGGTCAAGGATATGCAACTGTATGGCACGAACCACCAAACGTACGGCATTGACACCACTACGTTCGCGCTCAGGGAAAAGACGATTTACAAGATCCGCTTGTCGCTTCTCAAGACTTTTGGTGCTGAAAGGCATCTGGCGAAGGCCCGCTATCATATCCTTTGTATAGCCCAAAGCCAAGTGGCGCAGGAAACGTTCGTCGTACTCGTCTATCTCGTACTCCACAAAAGCATCGACAGAAGCCTGCTCGCGGCATACCACCTTACGGAAGCGTGCCATCACCTTCTCCAGGAAAGGCTCGTTGAAAACCAAATGACGACCATGCATCACCTGCATCACATCGTCGCGTTGAAGAAGATTGCCCGTCTTCAAGATAATGCCATCGGCTCCGGCACCAAGTACATCTATCCATAGACGCTCATTGAGTATCTCGCCCGTAAAGACCAGTATCTTCAAATCGGCATAGCGCGAACGCAACTGACGGCAAATATCAACACCAACAGTTGTGCTGCCGCCAAGACCGAGGTCGAGCAAAATAAGGTCAGGAACACCATCGCGCAACAAACGCCAAAACTCGTTCTCGCCCGATGCCGTACCGATAATCTCTGCCTCGGGAACTTCGGTCTGCAAAATCTGCTCTGTGCCTTTGAGTTCCAACTTATCGTCCTCGACGATGATTACTTTGAATTTGTCCATATCTTGTATTGTTTTTGTTTAGTGTTTTGGCTCCCCCGATGCCAAAAGAGAAAAAGAAATGCTGTAACCCTTCTCCGTATCTTCCGCCACCAGACGAAGACCGGGATGAGAACAAGCGGCATCCAGTTCGTGTACAATCTGACGCATAACAAGACATTCTATCTTGCCCATCTGGGGAGAGAACAGTCCCGAAAGTTGTTCCGACGATAAATGTTCGCCCTCTATGTTGCAAATCACATAGACCATTTCAGCACGGTGTTCCGCCTCAATCGACACTCCTGACGGTGCAATGGACATCAACTGCTCAAAGAAAAAACGCAGAAGTGTCTTATCGCCCTTTATGTAAAGGCCGGTGTCGTTGTATGCTACGCTGTTCTTACGTACCTCCGTAATAACATCATCCAGAGCAATGTCTTGAATGCGAAGAGGCGACTGGTCGGTCTGACGTTGTGCCTGCTCGTAGAGAAGCATATAAATGTGACGATAATATGTCACCAAGTCGAGCAGATTTCTCTGTGTATCAACATCAAAACCCTTCTGCTGCATATCGTCTGCCATTTGTTTGATGCGCGAAGGGAAGTACATCGTCTCGTGCTTGATAGTGCTCAACGAATTGTCGAGTATCTGGTTCATGACATACAAGCGGTCATGTTCAAAACGCCAACGCTGTTCCTTCTCTTCTGTTTCTCGAATAACAGTTTCTGCCTCTTTAAACCTCTCCAAGCCTTCAGTAAATATCTGCAATAGTTCCTGCACGGATTTCTTCTGTTGCGGCTGCTCCAGACTATGTGCCACTTCTCGCAATTCGTCCTCAATTAAATTAGCATTCTCGGGGAAAGTCTGGAGTGCTGATACCAGTTTCTGATAGAGAACATCGAGAGAAGCATGGTGGCGCAGACGATGTCGGAGTACAACCCGATAAAACAAAGCCAAAGAAGTTATGAGCAGAAGGACCATCAAAACATAGAGGACCTGAGAATTGGAATTCATCTTTTCCAGTCGCTCACAGTCTGAAGCAAGCGTTCCGTCGGTACTGTAAAGACGATGCAAGCGAACACACTCTGCATTGCTCCAACGATATGCCTCCCAATCTCCCAAAGTCTGGGCAGCAATGGCTTGTTCATTATATAATGATACCAACAATGGCGTATCGACAGGGGCTTCTGTCTGCTGTAATGCTTTCTCACAGAGAAGATATGCATCAGCATAACGTCCTTCTACATTTGCAGCGAAAGCAGAGTCATAAAGTTCGTAGCAACGTTGTGGCATTGCCTGAGAAGCGAGATGCGACAATAGGAGAAACAACAAGGGCAACACTCTCGGCAAACGGAACCAGAAACGGCTTCCCCTCCCTTGTTCACTCTCAACGCCAAAATCGCAAACACTGAAAAGTGAAGAGAGTTTACGATAACTGCCTATGATGCCCTTGCAGTTCATAATGCCAAAGCCAAAGCCTTTGCCTACATCTGTGACACCGATACTGTTTGGATCATAGACCTTACTGTCGCAAAGTGCTTGCACATCCTTTGAGGAAAGTCCAATACCGGTATCGCACACACTGATCTCTACATAATCGTCTGTCGGGTCTAATTGAACAGATACTTGTCCTCCCGATGGTGTGAACTTGCGGGCATTGTCGACCAAAGTGTTCACCATAAAGAGTGTCAAAGCCTTATCTGCCCTTACTGTCAACTCTGTTTCCGGCACTTCGAGAGTGAGTTTTTGCTGGGAAAAAGCATATTGCTGCATGGAAATGACACGCAACACATCGTTCAGCGGAAAGCGTTTTACGTGCAAACTGAGACTGCCTTGCTGCATCTGTATCCACGACGTCAGGCAATCGTTGACATTCATCATGCCTAAACAGAGTTCTTGGATATACAAGAGACGACCAACAAGATTCTCATCCGTATTGTCGAGCCTTTTTACTTCGGCAATAACGCGGTCAAGATAGGGAATAATGGCATAAACGACAGACAACTTCGTTCGCTGGAGGACGTGATACTCCTGTTGTCTTTGAAGGTTTTGCAAGGTTACCTCGCATTCTTCATTTCCTGTCTCCATCTGTTCTACTATCTTTTCCAACAGATTTCCAAGCCTTTGTTGAGCCGTCTTGCTCGCCTCGCTGGAAGCAATCTCACACACTTGCTTCTCGAAAGAACGCGAACGAGTTGTTAACTGACGATAATAGAAATAGGCAAGAATGGCAACTATGACAACAAGAACAAGAAGCAACACGAAACGTATGTGTTCGCTGTGCGCTTCCTGTTTAAGCAATGCCTTGCGACCTCCAAGTTCGAGATTCTGACGTGAATCATCCAGAAGATCAAGATAGGTGTTGCGATGGTTATCGGCTAAAGGTTTGTTGCCTAATGCACTATATGTCAGGCTGAGATTCTCGTGTATGCCTGCCAACCAGGGTTTCACCGAATAGGGTGAACGCCTATTATGACCGGATGCCAGATGTAATGCTTTATTGAAACAACGAAGAGCCTCGTCATAATGTCCGGAAGAGAAATACACCTCTCCCAATGTTCGCAAAGCACAAGCCGTCTGGAAAAGGTCGCAATACTGTTGGAAGAGCGACACAGAATGGTGCGACAATGCTGCTGCAAACTGAAGTCGTGGAGAAAGTGTGCTGTCTTTTTGCCAGCGCAAATGCTCGCTATAAAGATAGATGTAGGCTTCTGTACGTTGTTGCTTGAGTTGCTCGGCACGTAATGAGTCGGCTATCATGGCAGAAAGCGATTGCAAGGCATTTGCCTCAAAATATGTGAAGCCATTGGCTTTTGCCATAGTATATACACGGAACAAGTGATTGAACTCCGTGAGTGTTACCTCTTCCGGTGTGCCCTCGACAAGACCTCCACTGCCCAACATATATTGATAGTAAAGCCATTGTGTAGTGTCGGCATTAAGACTGATATACCTCGAAGCATCTGCTATCTCGCGACGGGCGGCACTGTCCTGCCCAAGATAATAGTAATACGTGGAGGCTACGATGTGATATTCTGTCAGGGCGTAGTCTAAACGATGTCTTTGTCGGGCAGTAAGATTATTCTCTTCCGAAAGAAGACGGCTCAATCGTTTCTCGGCACGAAGGCGGGCATCGAAGAAAGACTTGCCATGGCCGATACGCTGCATGACTTTCATAGTAAGCACATCTGCACAAAGCAATTCCAACTGGTTTCGACTGAAACCGTAGATCTTCTGCAAGAGATGAAGCGATTGGTCGTAGCGCATCTGTTGATAGGCTACATACGCCATGTTGTTGAGAGCCTCGGCTCTTCCGTCTGGATTCTTTTCGGAACTGGAATATGCGTTCTTGGCCGCTTGCAATGAAGCGGAAATATCACTGTAGCGCAAACGATAAGCCAAGTCGTTGTTATCCAATTCAGGCTGTGCCTTATCAACATCGGCCGAAGAACAAGCGATGAAAAGGGCAATAATGCCTAAAAGGATAACTTGGGCTCTCATCTGAAAAACCTTGTGATGAAGAAAAACTTGCCTCAAATGAGGTCGAAGGCTGTTTTGGGAATCCAGCCTTGTTTGCCGTCGGCAATGCTCACCTCGCACCAGTCCTTAAGGCTGCTGTCGAGGACTTCCACCTTACTTCCCTCGTGCAAGACGAAGAGGTCGTTGCCGTTTTCGGCAGGAGTGCTCTTAACGGTTACGGTTGAAGTGGTGATGATGCCGCCTGTCTGGGTTTGCTTAAAGTCCTTTTGCTGAAAGCCACAAACATTGGCAAGTATTGTGACAAACAGCAACAACACTGCCGATGAAAAAGCAAGTTTGCGGACAAAGATGCTTTCGGAAGCCCAGAAAACAAGCAACAAAATAAGCATCAGGAAGAACGAAGACAAAGCGATTGTTGTCCAAGCAGACGTACTGAACCAGTTCGTCATACTGCGAAAGTATGTGAACAGAATGAATTCGTGCTGCGGAAGAATCTTGTCGATGGTCTTTGTGCGAGCCAGTTCGAGATTGAACACTACGTCCTTGTTGCTGGGGTCAAGTTTCAATGCACGTTCGAACCAAAGAATGCTGTGAGCAATATCGTCGATGCGATAGTAGGCACAGCCAAGATTATAGCACACCTCGGCTGTTGCATTCTGCTCGGCCACTTCGGCATAGAGTTTGACTGCCGTCTCATAGTCGGCTCGGACGTAAGCACTGTCTGCCAATGTCTTTGTTTCTGCAAGAGTGGCAGCAAAGGCCAACAAGGGAGATATTGTAAATAGAAGAATCCAAATGTACCGTTTCATCGTATTTTCCATGTTACTTTTTCGATTTGAGTGAGGCATTCATTTGGGTAATGACATCTGAAGCCTGCTGATATATCTTCTCTTTTGCCATGTTAGGGTCGCCGGTTGGTGCATAACGGGCAAACTCACAATCGCTCAAGACTGCAATAAATGCATCGATGACATTCTGCTCCACGCCTCTCGACGAAAGTGTTGCAATGACGTTGTCTTTATTGAGTTCGTTTGTTGGCAACGACAATTTGTCGCCAGCATAGCCCAGTAAAGCGCGCATCACTTCGTCGTAGAAAGCAGCATCGTCCTTTTGGCGTAGCAGTTTCGATGCTTGTTTGAGTCGGCGGGAAGCCACTTTTCCTGCTTTCTTGCCTTTTGCGTTCCACGAGTTGGAGTTGTGTTTCTGTTGATGTCTGAACCATAGGAAAGCCACAAAGAATGCGGCTAAGAACAGTAGATAGGTGAGCCAATAGTTTGTGGTTCCAAAGAAGTCGTCTTTCTCTTCGCTGGTCAACTCGCCCAACTTAATGAAACGAATGTCGTTGCTCAGCACGTTAAGGTCTTCCTGTTCTCGTGTGTAGGTTGCTTGATGACCTTTTGCTTTGGCAACGGCAAGACTGAAGGAGTCTGTTTTCACCGTGTTGTATCGCTCCTGCTCGGGGTCGAAGTAGCAGAATTCCACTGGTGGAATCGAGAATTTTCCGCCATGACGCGGGACTATTACGTAGTCGTATGTAATGGTGCCCTTTGAGCCTGTGGCAGTATTTGATGTCTTATTGTTCTCTTTGGGGTCATAGACCTCAAAGTCTTGAGGGAAGCGAATAGCCGGAGCCTTCATGAGTTTCATGTTACCCTGTCCGCTAACAACGAGTCGAAGGGTTGCTGCATCGTTGGCATTTACCTGCTCGGGAGTGAGTGTGGCAGACACAGAGAACTTGCCGACAGCACCTGAGAAGTTGTCGGGTTTCGGTGTTGGAAGGGGCATGACATCTATCTCTACAGCCGGCGTAGTGATTTCCTTACGTACCATTTGCGAGAGACTTCCGCCACCAAAGAAAATGTCGAAGGGGTCCATCGAGTGGTTCTGCACTTCGACTTGTGTTTCGAAAGTGATGCTGGGAATGGTGATTTTGCCTGTCTTCTGCGGGAAGATGACATATTGTTTCCAGACGGCTGTGCCATAGTTTCTGCCATTGACGCGTTCGTACTTGAGCGACATTTGTGCGGCACGGTCGAGTTCCTGAACGTGACAGCCGTCTATCTGAGGCATCTCGCCGGAAATCTGTTGAATGTTCACCAGCGTATAGAGTTTGTAGGTGAGCATTACGGCCTCCTGTTCGTAAATCTTCTTACGGTTGGCCGTAACGGTCATATAGAGGTCTTTACCGTTTATCTGCCCTCCTGCAGAACGGTCTTGCTGTTGATCCTGCTGGCGTGAGTTACCGCCTTGTTGCTGATTGGAGGACTGGGGGTCTTGATAATCGGATGCTGGCAATACCTCCATGTCGGGAGCATCGCTCTTGACGGCCTTCCCCTCGACCATAATGGTTGCCGCTGGTATCTGGAGGGTTCCCTCCTTTATGGGGACTACGGTATAGGTGAAGGTCACAGAACTGCTCTGGGTTGTACGGCCATTCGTCATCGAGAAACTGCTGGAACGACTTGTACTGGGACCGTAAAGGACATTGAAACCCTCGAAACTTCCCACCTGGAAGTCTTCGATGTCTTGCGTGTTGGCTACATAACTGATACGGATTCGCTGTCCTACCTCTGCCTGTGAAGGAGCCTGAACCTTGAGTGTAACTTGCGAAAAGACAGGGCTTAACGCAAGGAATAGTAGTGTGAGTATGGTGTATAGTCTTTTCATCTTATGGTATCTCTTTCAACCTAACGTGGATAGTTGGCAAACTTAACGTGTATAGTTGGCGATTTTAACGTGTTAAGTCGGGCAACTTAACGTGTATAGTTTGACAACTTAACTGGAGAAGTTTTTAACTGTCGTGTTTTACCATTGTTTTTGCAACTGTTTTTGCTGACGCTGTTGCTGAGCCTTTTGTATCTTTTCCTGCGTTGCTTTCTCGTCCTGCATCGCAGCATTCAACATTTGCTCCGCATTCTCCCGACTCATCTGGTCTTGCTGGGGTTGCGGCTGTTGTTCGTCTTTCTGCTCCTGCTGCTGTTGTTGCTGCTGTTGCTTTTCTTCTTTCTCGTCCTGTCCCTTGTCGTCTTGCTGCTGTTCCTGATTGTCCTGGTTCTGCTGATTCTTCTTAAGTTGGAAGAGACTCAAAGCATAGTTGTATCGGGTTTCGTTGCAAGTAGGGTCATTTCGAAGTGAGTTCTGATAGCAAGCCACAGCCTTGTCGAACTGCTTGGCAGCCTGCAATATGACACCCATATTGTGATATATCTGAGCCAGACGCATCTTGTCTTTCTCCAATCGGGCAGCCGTCTCATACTCCTTCATGGCATCTTCGGCCTTGTTCTGGTAGAGAAGGGCATTCCCCAAGTTATAATGCGATATGGGATTCGTGTTATCCTGCTCGATGGCCTTCTGGTATTCCACCTGAGCCTTGTCGTAAACACTGTCACGCATAAAGCGATTGCCCCGGCGGATGTAGTCCCTGTCGGTCTGCGACATTGCTGCCAAACTGAAGAAAAGCAGCAAGAACACCGAGAACGAACGCTGACGACGGAAGAGATTGCTCAGCCAAGTCGATTTACTCTCTCTTTCCAAAAGCAAAACGTCGATGAGCAAAAGCAAAAGTCCGATGAGTACAAAACCCTGATACTGCTCGTCGTATTCGCTGTAAACCTGGCTCTCCATCTTCGTTTTGGACAGGCGATCCAGTTGCTCCATCAGTTTCCTCTGTGCCGAACTGCTGTTGTCGACATAGATGTAAGAACCGTTTCCTGCCGTGGCAATCTCACGACACATCTCTTCGCTCAACTTCGAAACAACCGTATTGCCCTCGTTGTCGATAATATACTGACCGGTTCCCGGAATGGGAATGGGTGCACCGCCCGGATTACCTATACCCAAAACATAGACGCGGATGCCTTGAGAAGCGGCCTGCTTGGCAGCCTCGACAGCCCTTCCCTCGTTATCCTCGCCGTCGGTTATCACGAAAATGGCTCTGGTAACATCCTCCTGCTGCGTAAAACTGCGCATGGAAAGGCTGATAGCCTCTGCAACATCCGTACCCTGGACACTTATCATCGAAGGCGAGATGGTCTCGAGAAACATCTTGGCACTCACATAATCGCTCGTAATAGGCAACTGCACAAAGGCTTCACCGGCAAAGACAATAAGACCGATTTTGTCGTCCTTCATACCGTCCACCATGTTGCTGACCATCATCTTTGCCTTTTCCAGACGATTGGGTTTCACATCCTCTGCGAGCATAGAGTTGCTGACATCGAGCGCGATAATAGCCTCAATGCCCACACGTTCTCGGGTATCAAGGCGAGTACCGAACTGCGGACGGGCCAAAGCAACAATAAAAGAAGCCAAAGCAACCATGGCAAGCCAGAACTTCACCTCCGGTCTCCATCGCGAAACACCAAGGAAAAGTTGTCTGGTCAAAACAGGGTCACCGAAACGTTTAACCTGCTGCTTCTTCTTAAATATAATATAATAATGTATTGCAGCCAGTGCCAAAAGCACTAACAACAAATACAGATATTGTGGACTTTCAAAGCGAAACATCGAGGTAATTTACTATTTGACGATTTACTATTTACTATTTTACTCCCTTCTCCTTAGGTGAGGGCTGGGGAGAGACTATGGTATTCTCTTCAAAATGGTGTTTTGCATCAATAGTTCCAGCAGCAGACAAAGCACACTTATGAGCATGAACATTCCGTATGCCTCGTAACGTTTGGAATACTGCTTCACGTTCATCTTGGTCTTCTCCAATTTGTCTATCTCCTGATAAACCTCGTGCAATTTCTGGTTATTCGTAGCACGATAGAACTCACCATCTGTCTTTCGGGCAATTTCGGCAAGTGTCTTCGTGTCAATCTCAACGGGAATATTTACATATTCTATGTGACCACCAACCGGATAAGGATAGCGGGCAGTACCATTCGTGCCAACACCTATGGTATAGACACGAATGCCAAAACTCTTCGCAATGTCGGCTGCCGTATTGGGACTTATTTGTCCGCAGTTGTTCGTGCCATCGGTAAGCAGAATGATGACCTTGCTTTTCGCCTTACTGTCCTTGAGTCGCGACAACGCATTGGCAATACCCATGCCAATGGCAGTACCGTCATCAATAAGACCACGCTGTGCCATATCAACCTTCATGCCATTGAGCAAATTCAGAAGAACCGCATGGTCAACAGTCATCGGACATTGGGTGTAAGCCTCGCCGGCAAAGAGTGTAAGACCGATATTATCGTCCGGACGACCACTGATGAACTCCAAAGCAACATTCTTGGCTGCCTCTATGCGATTAGGTTTCAAGTCTTCTGCCAGCATACTCGTGCTGACGTCCATACAAAGCATGATGTCAATGCCTTCGGTGTGCTTGCTGCTCCAACTGTTTGAAGTTTGAGGACGAGCCAATGCAATCACGGCAAAAACATAACAAGCCAGCCTTAAAACGAGAGGCAAATGCAACAAACGCTGCCGAAGGCTCTTGGGAGCCTGAAACATTGCCTCTGTACTGCTTACACGAATAGACGGTGTAGATGTCTTATGCCTGAACCAATACCAAACAATATATGGTATTGCAAGCAACAACAAAAGCAGGTATAGTGGATTTTCGAATGTCATATCACTCTGTCTTTACATTAACAAGTCGGCCGAACGCCATATCATCCAAGCCAACAAGGCTACAGAAAGTACCACAAGCACTACCATCGCAATACGCATCATCTTGACTTGTGTGAGGCGTTTTTGGTCGGTTTCCTTGATGATTTCCGGTTCCGGCTTTGCATTTGGATCGACCTCAATCTTTGTCTGATTAACGTACTCAACGGCGGCTACAAGGTTGGCATCGTTTTCATTGATGAGTGTACTATACTTGGCAAACTTGACAAGATCGGCCGTTCGGAATATCTCTCGCAGTTCGTCGAGTGCCTCTTCGTTGTTTTCTGCTATGAGTTGTTCTATGATTTCGCTGGAAGTCATTTCCATCGCATTGAATCCATAACGGTCGCGAATATAGTTACGAAGAGCATCGGTGAGCAAGGTATAGTATTCCTTGCTGTCTTCTTCTGCCCATTTCCGCTCGCTCTTGATGCGTTCTATCTCGTCCATGGCAACCTGATGCGGAGGCAGTTTCTTCTTTCTTCGTATGAAGCGTACAATAGGTTTGCCGTGTTTGACATGATAGAAAAGCACGCCGATGCAAGCAAGCATCAAGAGGAAAAGTAATCCTCCGAAAGCAACCATCCGCCATTCTGCCCAAAGAAAAGGAAGTTCCATAATGCCGTTAGGCGGGAAATAGTGGTCGAGATGAAGGGTATCTACGTCAACCGTATAGACCTTCAGCACAAGATTGTTCGATTCGTAACGGGAGGTATCTACCATTACCTGCATTGGTGGCAGATAATAGAATGCAGAATCCCAAGCCGTAATGGTGTAGGCCTGACTAACCGTCATGCGTTTACCCTCGTTCAAGATTACGGTGTCGGGGTCGTCGACATTCACCACCTCAACATTGGGGACTAACTCTTGCCCTTTCTTGATGCTGGGCATCTTGAGTTTTTGCTTGGCATCGAAGGTAACGCTAAGCGTGAGCCCTGTCTGCTGCCCA
Organism: Bacteroidaceae bacterium; assembly: GCA_017461345.1. GTDB lineage: Bacteria > Bacteroidota > Bacteroidia > Bacteroidales > Bacteroidaceae > Physcousia. The sequence goes on from JAFTYP010000012.1 coordinate 44,793, forward strand.
ATGAAGAGTTGGAGCGAATCCAACTTCACATCGACCTGGACCTGCGCCTTAGTTCCTGCGAAGAGGAGCATTAAAAGGAGAAAAAGGTATTTGCGTTTTGCCATTTACTTATTTACGATTTGCGAATAAACTCCTGAGTACACTCACATAATCCTGGTCTGTTCGGACGCTGACGGCATCGACCTTGCTACGGCTGAAAGTGTCCTTGAGGCGCATTGTCTGTTGTTTCCACCACTTGGCCTGTGCTTCTCGCACAGCACGGCTGCTTGTGTCGATGATTTGCTCCTGTCCTGTTTCGGCATCATGCACTTTAAGGAGACCTACATCTGGCAGTTCTGCCACACGCTTATCGTAAACCTGAATGGCTACGACGTCGTGCTTATGGGATGCGATGGAAAGGGGTTGCAGGAAGGAATGCTGGTCGATGAAGTCGCTCAACATAAAGGCAATGCAACGACGTTTGAGGGCTCTCGTCAGGTATTCCAGAGCATAGGCGATGTTCGTTTGCTGACTCTCCGGCTTATATTCCAGGAGTTCGCGAATGATATAGAGAATGTGTTTGCGTCCTTTCTTGGGCGGTATGAACTTCTCTATCTTGTCGGAAAAGAAGATGACGCCTATCTTGTCGTTGTTCTGAATAGCAGAGAAGGCAAGTGTTGCTGCTATCTCGGTCACCATATCGCGTTTGAATTGCTTCACGGAGCCAAAGTCGAGACTGCCACTGACATCGACAAGCAGCATCACCGTCAGTTCTCGTTCTTCCTCGAAGACCTTGATGTATGGCTTTCCGAAGCGGGCTGTCACATTCCATTCAATGTCGCGGATGTCGTCGCCATACTGGTATTCGCGCACTTCGGAGAAGGTCATACCTCGCCCTTTGAAGGCGGAGTGGTATTCGCCTGCGAAGATGTTGCTGCTCAGACCTCGAGTTTTAATCTCGATTCGCCTGACCTTTTTTAGTATCTCACTTGTTTCCACAATCAGGGTACCTCGACCTTATTGACAATCTTACTGATGATTTCCTCGCTGGCGATGTTGTTTGCTTCTGCCTCATAGGTCAGGCCGATGCGATGGCGAAGCACGTCGTGAGCCACGCTGCGCACGTCTTCGGGGATGACATAGCCACGGCGTTTGATGAAGGCATAGGCACGAGCGGCCAGGGCCAGGTTGATGCTGGCACGGGGAGAGCCACCGAATTCGATGTAGTCCTTAATCTCTTTCAGGCCATACTTCTCGGGGTAGCGTGTGCAGAAGACGATGTCGGCGATGTATTGTTCAATCTTTTCGTCGAGATATACCTCGCGGACGATTTCGCGAGCCTTCATGATTTCGTCTGTGCTGAGCACAGGCTTTACTGTTTGTTTCTCGCCTTTTATCTGCTGACGGATGATGAGTTTCTCTTCTTCGAGTTTGGTATAGTCGATGACTACCTTGAGCATGAAGCGGTCCACCTGCGCTTCGGGCAGCGGATAAGTGCCTTCCTGTTCTATGGGGTTCTGTGTGGCAAGCACGAGGAAAGGCTTCGGAAGTTGGAATGTTGTCTTGCCGATGGTGACCTGACGCTCTTGCATGGCCTCGAGCAGGGCACTCTGCACCTTGGCCGGAGCGCGGTTGATTTCGTCGGCCAGCACGAAGTTAGCAAACACGGGGCCTTGCTCTACCTGGAACTTCTCGTCCTTCTGGCTGTAAATCATTGTACCGATGACGTCGGCAGGCAAGAGGTCGGGTGTAAACTGTATGCGGCTGAACTTGGAGTCCACCAGTTGTGCAAGCGTCTTGATGGCCATTGTTTTTGCAAGACCGGGCACGCCTTCCAGCAGAATATGTCCGTCGCTCAGCAGACCGATGAGCAGCGACTCCACCAAATGCTTTTGTCCTACAATAACCTGATTCATTCCCGTCACGAGATTCGTGACAAAGCCACTTTGTCTTTCTATGCGTTCATTTAGTTCGCGAATGTCTATTGATTCTGCCATACTATATGTATTGATTGTTGTTCTATTCGGGCACAAAATTACACAATTCTGCCCTATTCGCCAAACTCGAAATGATAAATAAAGTTATCACTATGTTTAATTCTGTTAAAACCGTATGTTTGTGGCGAGCATGACGGGTTGCAACCATCTGTTCGACCAAGAGCCACGGGGTCTGCCTATAAGGCAGTATCGACAGGGAAGCATGGGCGACGATTCTGCCGAGCCGAAGGTCAACGGCAAGCGCCCTGTGCCTCGCCGGAAAACATCTACTGCCTAATTGCCCAAATAGGTTAACCTTTCCGGTCGACTTGGCAGTAGATGTTTTTCGGCGAGGCATGCAAGATGTAAAACACTGGTATGCAATAACATATAAAACCTCACACAAAAGCAAAGGGCCTTGACACGTTCATCTGCCAAGGCCCTTAATATCTTTGCGTCGCCTTCCCGACCGTTATTCTATTTCTTTCAGTTCGGGCAACTTGATTTCCTTACCGATGGGAACGTTGTCGGGATTGGGGAATGCGTTGTGAACGATGATGTATTGCGCCACCTCCTTGTCGCCATACTCTTGCAAGGCAATTCTTGTAATATAATCACCCGGCTGCATGACGTACATCTTCCGTGTGCCGACAATCTTATACTTGCCGTTCGGAACCTGAGCATACTGTACTTCTTCGGCGGGTTCCTCTTGGATTGGCTCTGCCTTCGTTGTATCGGGAGCAGCCTCAACCACTTCCTGTTTTATAGACTCCTGCTCCTGTTTTGGCAAAAAGCCCTCCAGCAGAGAGTAGTGTCCCACAAGGTAACTGAAGACACACAGCAGCAGTGCAACAGCAATCCAGACAAAAGTCTTCGGCCGACCTTGCGACTTCTTCTGCTCTTCCTTCACAGGCTCCTGCTTTGCAGGCTCCTCTTTCCTTTCTTCCGGAACAGCAACAGCCTCATCCTCGGCTTCCGACACCGGCTCCGGCTCGTTCTCTTCCTGCTCTTTGGCAGTGACGGTCTCACTCTCTTCTGCGGGAGTCGTCACCTGTTCCAAAGCAGGTTCCTCTTCGAGGACCACTTCCGGTTCAGCCTGTTGCTCAATGACTTCCGGCTCTTCCACTGACTCGGGCTCCTCCTGAGGCACACGCTCCATGTCTTCCAGATTCGTCTCGTCGTTGATAACAACAGTCTGGAAGTCGGCAAAAGGCTTGTTTACCGTATCCCGAAGAGAAGCCTCCGGAGTGAACGAAAGTTTGGAATGTCCGGGAATGATGATGCGTTCGCCGGTGTGGACATTAACACTTTCACGATCGTTCACATCGATAAGTTTAAACGTGCCTAAACCTTTTACCTTAACAAGTTTGTCGGTCTTCACATTCTCGGCAATCGAATCAAAGAATTCCTTAAGGAATGCCTCCGCCTTTTTCAGCGAAATGCCCTTCTTCTGAGCCAATGTGCGAGCAAGTTGCGAAAGGGTAATTTTGTTTTCCATAGAGTATGTCGTGTCTGCTAAGTGTTCTTAACTTTTCCCTTGAGCGCAGTGTTCGGCTTGAAACTCACTGTCATCTTGGGCGGAACAAGCATGCGCTGTTTGGTAACAGGGTTAATTAAAACGCGTTCCAACTTCTTCTTAACCTCAAAAGTTCCAAAGCCGGGAACAAAAACAGCATTCTCCTCCACCAACTCATTGGTGATGGCAGAAACCGCAGCACCCACCAATGAAGCAACCTCCTTGCTGCTCATCTTGGTGCGATTCGCCAAGTCTGCTATGAATTCTTTGTTGTTCATTCTATCGTTAGATTTAGTATATTTCTTTACGCTCCACAGTTACTGGCCTTGATTACGTCTGCATAGAGATCGAAGTCGTCTGCGCTTTCTATGTATGCCCTGCAGAACATTCCCGGACGAAGGCCGAGTGCGTCAACCTTCCTGATTAGCACTTCCGGGTCAACCTCTGGAGAATCATACTCGGTACGGCCAACCAAGTAGTCGCCTTCCTCACGGTCGATGACGACCGGAAGTTGCTTTCCCACCTTGCCTTGCTGCACGTCGGCACTGATTTGCTGCTGCAGTCGCATCAGTTTACTCAAGCGTGCCTGCTTCACTTCGTCGGGCACATCGTCCTTCAAGTGCTGGGCACTGTAAGTACCTTCCTCTTCGCTATAGGCGAAAGCCCCCATGCGTTCGAACTTCGCCCACTTGACAAAGTCCAGCAACTGCTGGAAATCTTCATCGCTCTCGCCCGGATAACCCACCATAAACGTAGTGCGCAAATGGATGCCCGGCACTTCTCTACGTATGGTTTCTATGAGTTCGTAGGTTTGTTTGCTTGTAAAGTTTCGTCGCATAGCCTGCAGTTGATTGTCGCTGATGTGCTGCAATGCGATATCGAGATACTTGCAAACATTGTTATGTCGCGCCATAACTTCCAGCAGTTCCAACGGGAAATTGGCCGGATAGGCATAGTGAAGTCTTATCCATGCAACACCCGGAACCTGAGCAATGCGGTCGATGAGTTCTGCTATCATCTGCTTTCCGTAGATATCCGTACCGTATGCCGTCAGTTCTTGGGCAACGATTTGGAACTCTACGACACCCTTTTTCACCAAAGTTTCCACTTCGGTCAGGATGTCTTCTATGGTGCGGCTCTTCTGTTTCCCGGTAATGAGCGGAATGGCACAATAGGCACAATGGCGGTTGCAGCCTTCGCTTATCTTGAGATAGGCGTAGTGAGAAGGGGTAGTCAGACGGCGATTCGTCATTTCCTCTGCATGGAATGTCTGCCCAAGGTCTGTGACGATCTGTTCCCAATCGAACTTACCGTAGAAACAATCCACTTCGGGCAATTCGTCCTGAAGTTCCTTCCGGTAACGTTCGGAAAGGCATCCCATGACGATAAGCCGACGAAGTTTGCCTTCTTGCTTGCGCTTAACGAACCCCAGTATTGTGTCTATGCTCTCTTCCTTTGCGTCCCCGATGAAACCACAGGTGTTCACTATTGCGATTTCTCCTTCAGGATTGTCGGAATCGTGTGTTACCGAATAACCTCCCAACTCCAGTTGATGGATGAGTTTTTCGCTGTCGACAAGGTTTTTGCTGCAGCCGAGAGTGATGATATCTATAGTGCGGGATTTCATTTCTTGAATAGTGAATCGACAAATTCGCGTCGGTTGAATGGCTGAAGATCTTCTGCTCGCTCGCCCAGGCCGATGTAGCGTACCGGAATCTTGAACTGGTCGCTGATGCCGATAACCACACCACCTTTGGCACTTCCGTCGAGTTTGGTGATTGCCATGCTTGTCACTTCTGTGGCAGAGGTGAACTGTTTTGCCTGTTCGAAAGCATTCTGACCGGTGCTTCCGTCGAGGACGAGCATCACATCGTGTGGTGCATCGGGCAAAAGTTTCTGCATCACACGCTTTATCTTCGATAGTTCGTCCATCAGACCTTTCTTGTTGTGCAGACGGCCGGCTGTGTCGATAAGGACAACATCTACACCACTTGCGATGGCACTGCTCAGCGTATCGTAAGCCACGCTGGCGGGGTCGCTGCCCATCTTCTGCTTCACGACCGGAACATCTATCCTTTCGCCCCAAATGCTTATCTGCTCTACGGCAGCAGCGCGGAACGTATCGGCCGCTCCGAGCATGACTTTCAGTCCGGCTTGCTTGAACTGCCAGGCAAGCTTGCCGATGGTTGTTGTTTTGCCAACGCCGTTCACACCTACAACGAGGATGACGTATGGACGTTTGTCGGCCGGTATCTGGAAACCTTCCGTGTCGCTTGTGTTGTTTTCCGTCAGTAATTGGGCGATTTCATCGCGCAGAATGCCATTCAGTTCGTCGGTAGTGACATACTTGTCACGAGCCACACGCTGTTCGATTCGCTGAATGATGTTGAGTGTTGTGTCCACGCCTACGTCGCTCGTCACGAGTACCTCTTCGAGGTTGTCGAGCACCTCGTCGTCCACCTTCGTTTTGCCTGCAACTGCTCTTGTCAGTTTGCCGAAGAAACTTTCCTTGGTCTTTTCAAGACCCTGGTCGAGCGTTTCCTTTTTCTCTTTGGTAAAGAAATTAAAGAATCCCATGTACTTCTTTGCATATATTTTCGCGTGCAAAGATACGAATAAGCCGTCAAAAAGCCAAATGTATTCGACCTTTTTCAATCGAAAACGCCTCTGCGAGAGCCAAAAACCACCAAAATTGCCCATTCCATCGCAGAAAAAACGTCTTACAGCCGCGCAGAAGTCATCCAAAAAAGGTTAACCATTATTGCAAAATAGGTTAACCTTTCCGCCCGGAATGATTAAGCATTATTGGCAAATAGGTTAAGGGGGCTGTCTTCGACAGGCTGCTGGCGATGTATTCACACATTGGCTTGCAAACAAGACATCTGCCCCTCCATCTCACGACGAATGGGCAGAATGGCGCCATATATTAACTTTAAAACCTTTTTGCAGTCATCGCAGTCGGAACACGACAGGGAAAGTGAAGCGACAGCGAACTACATTACCGTCCTTGTCCTTGGCTGGTTCCCACTTCGGCATGAGTTTCATCACTCGTTGCGCCTCGCCCCAGAACAATTCTTCCACAACCTTGGCATTCACCGGTTTACTGTCGGGATGCTCCTTCTTGTATGCCGTAACGGTGACTTCGGAGAGTTCCATGCCATAAGATCTAATGTTCTTGACATTCGAGATGCTGCCGTCCTTCTCGACAACAAAGCCTACGATAACCCGCCCTTGCACGCCAAGTTCCTGACAAAGCTCGGGATAACGAAGATGCTCCATAAGCCATTTGCTGCATTCCATTTGGCCACCGGGGAACTGAGCACTCTCTGCCACAACGTCGCAGATGCTGTCTTTATTGTTGAAGACCTCCTTGTCATTGAGCATTATCTTGGAGACGGACTTGCCGTTGACTGTGATATTGCCTTCGTCGTCCATTTCTGCTCCGGGCAGTTTCTTTACGAGTTCCTTGACGTTATCTTTGCTCTTGGTCGTAATTAAGATGACGCCATTGGAACCTTTGTCACCCCACTTGGCGGTGGCAGCATCCTTCTGAAGCACGGTGATGCTCTCTATGTCCTCGGCATCAATATCCAGCAGTTTGGCGAGCCGCTCCTCAGAGTCATAGTCCTTCGCATCCTTGGGGATTTCGATAATCTTGCCGTTGAGAACAATAAGAGGCTGCCCATCCTCTGTCCCTCTCGTCTTTATCGAGAGTACTTCAGAGCCATCAGGCTGTGTGGTAAGACTGTTTTGAATTTCTTTGCCTTTCACAGCCTCCATAGCCTCTTGAGTAGTCATCTCTTTGCCATCGACAAGAACTTTTGGAACATTCTTTAGTTCAACAACCTTTCTTTCCTCCTCTTGGGCTTGCAAGTTAGAAGATTTCTCCATACCTTTGCCTTCGAGTTTGGTTACTGTCTCCTCAATAGGAGCAACGAACTTAGGCGTAGCGAAGGCCGAGAGCGCCAACGCAGCCACCGGGATGACATAGAGAGCCTTGCTCTTCATCCACGGATTTGACTTTGACTTTTTCATCATAGTGATACGTTTTTTAGTTAAACTATGGTTAAAGCTGTTGGCGAAAGCGTAGGAACCGGAGCCAACGGCTTTTCTTATAAGCAATAACTGATAGCCTTGTGCCGAGACACCCTGCTGCAAAACATGGTCGTCTGCCTCGTATTCGTGAACATCACGAAGGCTGATGCCTAACACATAGACAAGGGGATTCCACCACTGAAGCATCTGAACAAGTGTGAGCAGCACCACATCCCACGAATGACGATTGTGGATGTGTCCCATCTCATGCAAGATAATCTCACGACCTGCTTCGTCGTAGTCCTTCTCATTGATAACGATGTTTCGCATCCAACTGAATGGAGCTACGTCACCCGAATGGCAGTAAATGCAAACACCCTGCTTGTCGTCCTGCCAAAGCGCACCTTGCTTCAAGCCATACTGCAGGCGGGTAATCTGCCAAAGCCTCATCGCAAGCAACACAATCATTCCCATTATGTATATAACACTCACAAGCATGAAGACACTGAAACGCAGATTCTCGTTTACAGCCATGTTGTTCGCAACAACTTGCACCTCTGGCAAGACATGGACAGGAATGCCTAACTCGAGCATCTGCAACTGTGCCGCCTGCACGACAGGCTTGTGGTCGAGCGACATCCAAGGTATGTTGCAAAGTGGCAGGACGAGTGACAGCAACAGGATGCCCAAGAGCACGATACGATTGAAACGAAAGAAACTCTCACGCCTAAGCAGAAGCATATATGGCAAGTAGAGCATTGTCAGCACCATTGCAGACTTTATGGAGTAAAGAAACATTGTAGAGTTAAGAGTTAAGGGTTAAGGGTTAAGAGTTAAGGGTTAAGAAAGATAGTCTGTCACAGTTAGGAGTTAAATCTAGAGTTATAATATGTATAGCCGCGTTTGGTATTTTTCTTAATTCTTAACTCTTAACTAACTCAAGCAGTTCCTTTACTTCCTCTGGCGAGAGGTTCTCTTCCCGTACAAAGTAGTTGAGCATCGACTTTGCGCTGCCGCCAAAGAAGTTCTTCTTCACTTCCTGCATGGTTCGGCGCGTGTATTCGGCTCGCGTAACAAGCGGCACATAACGATGCGTCTTGCCTTGGCCTTCCACCTTACGAAAGTCGAGATAACCTTTTTCGTAAAGCACCTTCAGGTAGGTTGCAATGGTTGTATAGGCAGGTTTGGGTTCCTTGTATCGTTCCAGAACATCCCACGCACAGGCTGTTCCTTCGATGTCCCAAATGATGTTCATCACTTCGAACTCCACTTTGGTCAGAGTGTTGTCGTTGCGCTTCATAACGGTTTTCTTGTTTGGTTTCGAAGGCAAAGTAAGGACAGTTTGCCGAATATCGTGATATTTAGATATTGGAAACTTACGATATTACCCGACTTTTAACGTTTATTTGTAGTAATCGAACACTTATTCGTAGTAATAGCAGATGAAACACAAACTGCCACTACGTTGTGAAACGCAGCGGCAGTTGCCTGTAAGGGAATCGTATCTCGCAGTTATTCCTTTTTGCCTTTCGGCTCCAATCCTTTGCGATAAGTCTTTTCTCCGTTGATGTAACTCTTGAGTTTCTGCCAGTCGCGGGGTATCCATCGGTCGCCTTTGCTTGTGATAGCGAGGATGTGATAGCCGTCATAGTCGCACATACAACTTATATAGTAGTCGTCATCGTTGTCTTTGTATCTACGGCCTACAACTACATCTTCGAGGTTATACATGGAGAAGCGTGAGGTAAACTTGTAGGTATATAACTGTTCGGGATGATTGTTCACGTAGTCGTAAGCCTGGTCGATGAGTTGCTTGTATAGAGCCTCTGCCTCTTTTCCCTGGCTGAGTGGAATGAAGTAATGTGTGCCTGTGACCAGGCCATAGGTAGGTCTGCCGTAACGAACTTCTCTTCTTATGAGTCCTTCGTTGGGTTTCACGTCATCCTCGAAGCCTTCGTCGTGCCGCCAATAAACGGGATAGGCCTTTGCACCCTTCAGTTTTTTGAATGCTTTCAAAGCCGGATTTATGTGTGTTTCGAAGGCTTCGATGTCGAAGGTCTGCATCTTGTCTGGCGTTATGTTGCTTTGGAGAACCAGATTATGGTTATAGGATGCTTTTTCCACTATGGCCTTATCCGAACTGTCGTAGCCTTTGTCGTAACTGAAATTCACTAATTCCCGAGCATTACCTATCTGCCACCATTCCTTGAACCTTGGTGAAGGCGAGAGGCGAGTGTCGCCATCTGCGCGGTAAACCCAGGTGTATTTTATGGTGTCGATGTTGCCTTTGTGGTATTCGTAGCAGTAACTTTCCGATGCTTCGGCGGCGAGATGTGCGAAAGTAAGACGGACGGAGTCGACCATTTCTGCAGACTTCCGACGGCGGGCGGCATTGATGTCGTCGTAGGATGCTGCTATTTCCTCCCGTTCTGCCTCGCTCATGTCTTCGTTGAAAAGCGGTTCTTCGAGCGTCATCTGCTGGAAATATGTGTCCCACGAGTGAACGATTGTCCCCCTCATCGTGGCAGATTGTCTGTGGACGATATTGTAGGAGCCACATTCATTCAGGTAGTTCTCCAACCTCTGAAACCGTTTGTTCGGTTCCTGACCTGTGATCGTGCCGGCGATTAAAGCCAGCATGACGAGTGTTAATGTCTTCTTCATGATGGTATTGTTGTTTAATCTTCCATTAGTAATGCAATCTCTCGGTCCAAACGTTCACCCCTCGAGCGGATGTCTCGTATTTGAGCCGCAACCATCAGGAGTTGGTCGGGCATGTCCGAGATGTCGTCCGTAGGGCAATCCTCTGCTTCTGTTTCGGCAGCCAACTGCACCTCTTCCAGAGGCGTCTCTTGGGCCTCATCCGGACAAGGCACGTCGGGTTGCTCGACAAGGCATGCCGAATTGACGGACTTGACTGTGGATGTCGACGGACTTGGCACTGGATGTTGGGCGACTTGGCACTGGATGTTTTCCGGCTCAGTCTTGATTGGCTTTTCCGCCGGCACTTCCTGCTCTGTCTGCACCTCTGCCTTCTGAGCCACAACAGGCTGTTCTTCTGGCCGATTCACAAAGAGAAAGAAGCCCACAAGCAAGGCTGCGGCAACACTGCCTGCCCAGAGGAATATCGTGCGACGGCTGCTTCGCCGACGGACTTTCATCTTCGCCATTACGCTTTCAGCGAAATCATCCGAAAGCGACGGCACTCTTTCTGCACGACGCCGCATTGCATCCTGCAAGAGTTTGTCTTGTTCGTTATCCGCTATCTTCATCATTTCCCTATGAGTTTACTGAGTTTTTGTCTAATTCTTTGCAGCCTGTTGGCGAGTGGCCCTGCTGCAACCTCCATCTCTTCTGCTATCTCGCCAAGCGAATGTCCCTCGTAGTAGCGCAGATGCAACAGTGCCCGTTCTTCCGGACGAAGGTGGTCGATGGCCTTGTCCAGGCGTTCCATCTGCTCCACTCTGTCGTCGTCCGCAGCCTCCGGCGGAACATATTGTTCCTCGTTCAAAGGCAAAGAAGACAAGCCTTGACTGCGAAGATGATTCAGCGCCACGTTATAGGCAATGCGATTGAGCCAGGTGGCAAACGATGCTCGCCGAGGATTGAAGTCCTGCAAATGCTCGAAGGCACGCACAAAGACATCTTGCGTCAGTTCCTCCACATCTCTTGCGTCGGGAACCATCTGCGCCACAAGCAACTGAATCTGCCGCCCATATCTGCCCATCAGATACTTGTAGCCCTCGGCCTTACCCTGCCGGGCAACATCGATCATCTGCTGTTCTGTGTTCTCCATACGTTCCTTGTTACACCCTTATATACACAAGGATGGCAGAAATATGTCGGTAAACGGAAGAATTTTTTTCCTACGGGAGACGATACTGCGTTTGTCCCCCCTTGCCTTCGCGAACCAAACGACCCGTCTTGACCAGTCTGTTCAGGAGATTCGTCACGCGGGAACGGGTCAGGGTCTGCTCGAAGGCGACAGCCACATCCTTATGAGTAATGTAAGTCTTGCCGGCAAAGAGTTCGACCAGACGTGCCTCGACCTCCGAGTCCTCTGCATTGAACTTCCAACCGTACGGCACCTGATCGACTTCAAAGCCACGCACCTCGGCCAGCAAATCGCGGTCGGGACGGAACAGGATGCCATCCACACAGACATTCTTGCCGTGATAGTTGCCATCCTTCACCTCGATGCTGCCCTTCAGCGAAAGGCGGAAAGTGCCTATTTCGGGCAGTGTGACAGCATTGCCTTTCCTCAGTTCGTGAACCATAACCCGTTGCAAGGTGCTCAAAGCCGCTATGAGTTCGGACTTGGGCAACACGGAAGGCAACTTGGTGCTGCCGCTCTGGAACTCAATGGCATCCACCGTAGCGGGGCTCTCCAACAGCACTCGGAGGCTCTCCAAATCGGTCGTATCACTAACATTCTTCTGCTGCTCCTCGGTGGGAAGAGCGCCACGCTTGGCAATTGAAAATCTGATTGGCATAGTCGTATCGTTTTAATTCGTCGTACAAAACTAATGGAAAATCTCCACTTAACAAAAAATATCGCCAAAGAAAAAGCGTAAACCTGGTTGCATGTACATGTAAAAACAATTGCACATACATGTACGTGCAATTGCATATACATGTATGTGCAATAAAGTTTACCTGTAAGACAGCCGGAATAAAACTGCCATGCAACGAGGCGTGACAGCCGCAGCGGACCGGGTTATTGCAGTTGTTTCAGAAGTTTAACGAGGTTGTCCAGGTTGCGTGCATCGATGTTGAAGTCGAGCATATTGCCGTTGCGGTCGAACAACTTGTATGTCGGGAAGGCACGGACGCCGAGGTGACGCTCGATGGCACTCTGCTGCTTGGACGGCAAATTGTAGTGCGCCACGTTATCTCCGCTGACGTTGTACTCCTTGATGACGTTCTCCCACGACTCCTGTGGGCTGTTGTTGGCAAGGTAGAGGTAAGCGACGTCAAAGTCTTTCAGCCGTTCATATTCCTCCTGACTATGGGAGAGTGCCTCCTTGCAAGGTCCGCACCAAGTGCCCCAAACGTCGAGCAACACGAACTTCCCCTTGTAGGGTTCCAGGAGTTTCCGCAGCAAAGCCTCGCCTTCGGTGAGGTCCTTCACGTCGTCCGACGACTTGAATACGAGTTTGTTAAACTCGCGGTTAGCCAAAGCGACGTAATAGTCGTTCTTCTTCTCCACCATTTGGATGGCGGTGGGGTTGCCTATCATCACCTTCAAGGTGTCCATCATCTTCTCGGACAACGGTACGCGCTCGTAGTCGAGTTGTTTATAGACCTGCTGCGCAAACCAGATGCTCTTCAAGGAAGCGTTGGCACCAAGGGAGTCGAGACTGTGCTCCTGAGCCTTCATCCTGGCGAGAAAAAACTTCGCCATCATCACCTTATTTGCCTTCGGGCTGTTGAAAATCGGCTGCACTGCCCTGAGAAGTTCCTCACGCTTTGCGTTCTCTTCCTCGACGATGCGCTGTTTCTCCTCTATCGTAGAAGCCTTGTTTATGGTTTCCCTTGCCGTTTTCGCCCACTCCTTAAAACGGGTCAGCAACTCACGCTCCTCGTCGTTCTCGGCAACCTCGTCAATATAGTCGAGGACATTAAAACTGATTTTGTTACTGCGTCGGTCGAGAACATCGCCGAGATAGTCGCGTAGGAAACTGTTCGTCTCGCGGTGAAGCGTCAAAGGCGATTTGAGTTCCTTCCAAAAGGTGTTGTAGGCATACTGGCGAGCAGACTCGGGAAACTGGTAGTTCTCACCGTTGAAGCGAGCCTGTCCGAAGTCGAATGCCTGCTGCCAAAGCGTGTGGCCCCGGCGATATTGCCTGTAGCGATTGGAGAGCGAGGGGTGCTCCTCGAATAGACGCTCCTGCTTTGCGAACTGCGTCTGGAGCAGGCTGTCGGTCGATGCGATGTACTTGTCGAAGTCCTTATCCTCGTCTTCCATACTTACTGTCTGCCAGTCAACGGGGAACTTGAAGAGCTCGTTTTGCAGGCGGCAGTCGTCGCCCATGAAGTAGCGGCGTCCCTCCTTGAAGTCGTAGAGCAGGAAGTACGTCTTGCCCGGCTCGAGCATCGTCCAAATGAAGCAGCGCGACCAGTCGCAGAAGAACTCCGTGCTGTTCAGGAGCGGGAAGCTGACCTTGAAGCGTCCCTGTTCGTCGAGGTCGGCATAGACTGATTCCTGGTCGCCCGTAAAGAGGTTTTGGAAGCCGAACTTGAAGGTCTTCTCGCCCTTGTACTTGTCCGGCATGTCCTTTATCCACCCGACGACCGTCACCGTGTCCGTCTTGTAGTCGGTATCCACGAAGTCCGTGCGCGTGTCCTTTTGCGGGTAGTCGGGCATGAAGCGGCTGGTTATCATGCTGTATGAAGCCTTCTGGTCGCCTATCTGTATGGTGCGCTTGCCCTTCTTGTCCTTGCCCACAACGACCTTCAGGTCGTCCGTTCCGTCCGTCAGAAGCATTTCGGCCTCGCCCGTCTTCTGGTTGATGTCGAGCGACTTATAACGCCAGAACCTGCAATCGTAAATGGCTTGGTCCTCAAGGAAGGCTATCTTCCAGTCGCCCTCAGCGTCGCGCCAATAGGAAGGCAGCAGTTGCCGCCAGCGTTCTTCCACAGGCTTGATGCCTGTGATGGACCATGCGCCGTCGAAGTCTCCCTCGCTGAAGTCGAACGACTTGGTCGATAGGGGCAACGGCTCGAAGTGGAGCACGACGTCGCTTGTGCCGTCGGGGCCTGTCCGCTGGTGCGTGTCGAGCTGGATACCGTCGGCCGACGTGATGGCGTACTGCTTGCCATCAGCCTTCAGATAAGAGCCGCTGGCGAACTGGAACCAAAAGCTGTCGAAGTCCGACCGCTGGCTGACAGTCACATAGACGAGTGTTTCGTTCTTCTTTAACTCCACCTTCGTGATGTCGAGAGCCAAATTGAAGAAGCCGTCGCCGTAGCTTGTACTGAACTCCGTAGTGGGCTGCTCCCACACGATTTGCTTTCCCTGTGCCGCCCCTGCTGCTATGAACAGAAGGCACGCGATGAGTGTCTGTTTCATATTTATCTTTTCACCTTTTTATCTTTTCACCTTTATTATATATAACGCACGAGCGTGCGAAATGTTACGCCTCAAGGCAAAGATTTAAATATCCTTAACTTTTCTGCCAAGACAAAAGCAATCTTCCGTTTCCAGACGCAGGGAGTTTTCAACCCTTCACTGCATGTCCGAAGCGGCTATGAAGCCACTGGAAAGGCATATAAAGCACCGGAACAACGAAGAGAAGAGCAATGGTACCGACCAACATGCCACCCGCACAACACACGCCCAACGAGATGTTGCCGTTGGCACCTACGCCATGCGCAAAGACAAGAGGCAGCATGCCGAATATCATCGTAAGCGAAGTCATCAGGATAGGACGCAGGCGAACCTTTGCCGCCGTCATTGCTGCCATCGTAATACTCATGCCCTTGCGATGGCGCTCCGTAGCATATTCCGTAAGAAGGATTGCCGTCTTTGCCAAAAGACCAATGAGCATAATGAGTCCTGTCTGCATGTAGATGTTGTTCTCCAAGCCCCACATCCTTGAGAAAAGGAAACTGCCAAGCAGTCCAAACGGCACACTCATGATGACTGCCAAAGGTATGAACAGGCTTTCATAAAGAGCACAGAGAACAAGATAAATGAAGACTACGCAAATGGCAAACACAATGGCAGTCGTATTGCCCAAAGAAGCCTCCTCTCTCGACATGCCGCCAAACTCGTAGCCATAGCCCTCCGGCAACACTCTGTCTGCCGTTCGACGTATGGCCTCCAGTGCCTGGCCACTACTGTAACCGTTGGCAGTCTGGCCCATCACAGAAATGCTGCTGAACAGATTAAAGCGATTCAAGCCCTCACTGCCATAGACGCGCTCCATGGTGATGTACTGCGTAATAGGAATCATCTGCCCACTCTCACTGCGAACACGCATATTAGAGAGTGCATTCTCGTCGAGACGGAACTCGGGAGATGCTTGCACAATAACACGATAGAGTTTCGTAAAGCGCGTCAAGTTACTGCTGTAAGAACCACCCACATAGCCGGAAAGGACCTTGAGCACAGCATTCGGCGTCACACCATCGCGCTTACAACGGGCTGCATCCACCTCTACACGATACTGCGGATACTTTGTGTCGAACGTGGTGAAGGCACGAGAAATGGCAGGTTCGCGGTTGAGCGAGTCAATAAGCTCGCGCGTCACACGCATCAGATCCTCTATCTTTCCGCCCTTACGGTCTTGCACATGAAGTTCAAAACCACTGGTGGCACCATAACCCGAAATCATCGGACGGGTGCTGACACGTATCTGTGCCTGCGTAATATCAGCAGTGCGACGGTAGATTTCATCTATCACAGAATTGATGTCGTCGCCTTCACCCTTGCGTTCATCCCAATTCTTCAGGCGGATATTAAACGAGCCGGCAGAAGAAGACTGGTCGAAAGTTGAGCCACGACCAATAGTCATATTGTAAAGACGGAACTGCGGAATGTCCTTTATTCGCCTTTCGACCTCTCGTGTTATCTCGCCTGTCACTGCCATGCTTGTGCCCGGAGCACACTGAACATTGACGTTGATGGAGCCCATGTCCTCGTTTGGAACGAAACCCGTCTTTGTTGTTTTGAGCATATAGCCCAGCAAAACGCACACCACAACAATAGATGCCCAAGGCAACCACCTGTGACGGAAGATGCGCAATACACCTCGCTGATACTTACACACCACACGATGGAAACCCACATTGAAAGCATCGTGAAAACGTGCAGAGAAACTTGTGTCGCCATCTTTCCTGGGACGAAGCATCAAAGCACAGAGGGCTGGCGAGAGCGTCATTGCATTGATGGTAGAGATAATAACGGCAACTGCCATCGTCACGCCAAATTGGGTATAGAAAACACCCGTCGTTCCGCCCACGAAACAAACGGGGATAAAGACACTCATGAACACAAGCGTTGTGGTAACAAGGGCAGAAGTAATTCCCTCCATTGCATCGACTGTTGCCAAATATGGCGACTTGTAGCCCTCGTCGAACTTTGCCTGAACGGCTTCTACCACAACAATGGCATCATCCACAACCGTTCCTATCACCAACACCAATGCGAAAAGTGTGAGCAAATTCAGGCTGAAGCCTATAAAGTAAAGCACTGCAAATGTACCTATCAGACTGACTATGATGGCAAGTGAAGGAATAAACGTACTCTTAAGATCCTGCAAAAAAACATAGACCACAAGCACGACCAAGAAGATAGCCTCCAAAAGCGTACGTACTACATTATGAATACTGGCATCGAGGAAGTCTTTCGTGCTCATCACATCCACCAATTCCATGCCTGGTGGCAGTTCCTTCCTTATCTCGACGGCTGTCTCATCGATAAGTTTAATGATTTCATTGGCATTGGAACCCGGTGTCTGTGCTATCATACAATTAGCACCTGCATGGCCATTTGTACTGTTCCGCACGGTATAGTTCTGAATACCCAGTTCCACTTTTGCAACATCTTTCAGGCGAAGTATGCTGCCGTCGGGAAGCGACTTGATGACCATATTCTCATAGTCCTGCTCCACTTCGTAACGACCTCTGTACTTCAAAACATACTGGAACGTATTGTCTGCATCGGCACCCAAAGTGCCGGTTGGTGCTTCGATGTTCTGTTCCGCCAACACATTATCTATATCGGAAGGCATAAGACCATAGGACGCCATTTTGAGAGGATCGAGCCATATGCGCATACTATAACTCGCACCCCAGACATTCACCTCGCCAACACCAGCCACACGCGAGAGTCGTGGCTCGATGTTAATCATCATGTAGTTCGTCAGGAAGTCGGTATCATAGGCATCCGTAGGACTATAAAGCGAAAGACTCTTAATGTTGCTGGTTTGGCGTTTGCGCACCGTCACACCGCTTCGTGTTACGTCGGCAGGCAGTTGTCCTTGAGTAGAAGCGACACGGTTCTGTACGTTTACCATTGCCATATCGGCATCCGTGCCTTGCTTGAAGAAAATGCTGATGCTTCCCGAACCCGTATTGGTGGCAGAAGAAGTCATATACATCATGTTCTCCACGCCATTCAGGCTCTCCTCCAAAGGAATAACAACGCTCTTTTGTACCGTTTCTGCATTGGCACCGGTATAGTTGGCACGAACGCTAACCGTTGGGGGGGCTATCTCAGGAAACTGTTCGATGGGTAGGTTCAAGAGTCCTATCAATCCCAGCACAACAATGAATACCGAGATTACTCCGGAAAGTATAGGTCTGTCTATAAAAGTTTTCGGTGTCATTCAACTTGAGATTTTGGATTTAGTTATTCTGAATTTCAACCTCAACGCCATCCTTCATGAGTCCTGCTCCTTCGGCAATGATGATCTCACCCTCGTTCAGGCCACTTTCCACGATGTAGTTTTTGCCGTCGTCGAGTGATGCCACCTCTATTTCCGTCTGGCTTGTTTTGCCATCAATGACACGATAGACAAACTTCTTGTTCTGCAGTTCGAAGGTTGCTGTCTGCGGAATGACGATCACATCTTCTCTGACAGTTGACACGACTACCGCTCCTGTTCCACCGTTGCGCAGCAGATGACCCTCGTTCGGGAAAACTGCACGCAAAGAGACAGCCCCGGTCTGAGCATCTACGATACCGCTCACGGCATCTACCCTACCCTTTTGGCTATATGTTTTGCCATTGGAAAGAAGAAGGGACACATCGGGCATTTCTTGCATAAACTGTTCCAAACTTCCATACTGCAGGGTAAGATCTGTCACCTCACGCTCGCTAAGACTGAAATAAACCCACATTTCGCTGTCATCACACACCGTAATCAAAGGTTCATCGATGTTGCTGCTGACCAGAGTTCCTACACGATAAGGAATCATACCTGCCACTCCACTGACAGGACTTTTCACAACCGTATAACTGAGACTGTTGCGAGCATTGACAACTTGAGCCTGTGCCTGCGACACCTGAGCCTGAGCCGAAAGCAGAGCCTGCTGAGCCGTCTGCAGTTCGTATTCGCTAACAACCTGCTGGGCGAACAATCGGTTCTTGCTGTCGAGGTTGAGTTTTGCCGTAGCCTCTGCCGCCTCTGCCGCCTTCAAAGAAGCCTCTGCCGTGTTCAGCGCAGCCTGATACGGCACCTGGTCTATCACAAAAAGTGCTTGCCCCTTTTGGACCTTCTGCCCCTCGGTTGTCAATATCTTTGTAATAAGTCCGCTCACTTGTGGACGTATCTCTACCATCTCCCGACCTTTCATGGTAGCACTATACTTGGCTTTAACCTCCTGTTTGGTAAGTTCCACCTTTACTGTCTTATAAACCAAAGCCTCCTGTGCTTGCTTCTTTTCCTGACAGGCAGTAAATGCCAAACATGCCATCAGGAATGAACATACAGTTTTTTTTGTCATAAATATGATGATTTTGTTTTTATGCGGTAATGGTATTGATGTGAAAAGCACTATGTCTCAGAGTATGCTCTCTGCACACATAACACCTTCAACTGTCATTTTCAATGTTTTTATGCCACAAAGGTACAAAAAAAGAGAATAACTAACGTGCTTTATTAAAAATTATTCGAAAATGTAAACGAACTTTCCGATGGCATTGTAACACACAGGAATTCGTAAAAAAGGTGGCACACCTTTAACGATGTGCCACCTTATATGGTTTCATGTATAACTATTCGTTATTGTCGGAGAAAGAATATGGATAGGCTGATGCCTGAATACCACGGTTCTTGTTTGGCTTGTTGCTCATCTGGTATTGAAGTCTTACACCACGCAACAGTTGCTCGTGAGTAAAATAATTCTTGTCGTATGCCTTGCCATTCACCTTGAGCGACTGTACATAGCGGTTCTCATCACTATTGGCAGGTGCAGACAGTTCAATGGTCTTGCCGTTCTCCAGATTCACCTTTGCTTTCTTGAAAAGAGGGGCTCCAAGAACATACTGATCGGAAGCGGGGCAAACGGAATAGAATCCAAGAGCAGACATCACATACCATGCAGAGGTTTGTCCGTTATCCTCGTCACCGCAGTAGCCATCGGGAGTAGCGAAATAAAGACGACGCAGAACCTCACGCACCCAATATTGTGTCTTCCAGGGCTGACCAGCATAGTTATACAGGTAAATCATATGCTGGATAGGCTGATTGCCATGAGCATACTGCCCCATGTTGACTACCTGCATCTCACGCATCTCATGGATAAGTTGCTTGCGTGTATCGACATTGCCACCAAAGGTGGGCGGTGTCGTAAAAACAGCATCGAGTTTGTCGACGAAAGCTTGGTTGCCACCCATCAGGTTAATAAGGCCACGAATATCATGGAAAACACACCACGTCCAGTGCCAGCTGTTGCCTTCTGTGAAAGGTCCCCACCATGCATCGGGTTTGAAATCGTCGGGGAAGTTTCCCTTTGAGTCACGCCCGCTCATCATACCATATTTAGGATGGAATATATTCTTGTAGTTCTGACTGCGTTGCTTGTAGATGTCCGTTTCAGATGCAGGACGCCCCAGTTTCTTACCCATCTGATAGATACACCAGTCGTTGTAGGCATACTCCAATGTACGTGAAGCACTCTGCCCAACCACATCGGAAGGTACATAGCCCAGTTCATTGTATTCCTTGTAGGCAGTGCGACCAGATGCGCTTACAGTGGGGTGCACTGTATTTGCACCATGTAACAAGGCTTTGTATGCGCCCTCCAAGTCCTTCTTGAGCGTTCCCTTTACATAAGCATCGGCCACTACGGAAGCGGAGTTGTTACCGACCATACAATCACGATGACCCGGAGTCGCCCACTCGGGGTAGAGACCACTTTCCTTGAAAGCATTATAGAAACCTTCCTGCATTTTTTCTGCCATTTCTGGATAGAGAAGATTCACAAGTGGCATCTCTGCACGGAAGGAATCCCAGAAACCGGTATCGGTGAAGAAGTAACCGGGCTCTACCTTTCCAGTGTGTGGGCTGTAGTGTACAACATTGCCCTTAGCATCGTATTCGTAGAACATACGGGGGAACAGTGTGCTGCGATACAGGCAACTATAGAACGTACTCAATTCGTTTACGTCGCTGCTCTCAACCTCTATCCGGCCCAACACCTCGTTCCAACGGTCGCGTCCGCGTGCCTTCAGTTGCTCAAAATTCAGTGAGCCAAGTTCTTTGAGATTCAATTCAGCCTGTTCAATACTGATGAAAGAAGAAGCCACCTTGGCATGTACCTGTTCTCCCTTCTTGGTGGCAAAGCCTATGATGCCACCTGCATGATTGCCGCTTGCCTCCAGTTCATCAGGACGAATATCTCCGTTAGGCACAGCCGCCTTATATGTGAAGGATTTATCGAAGACTATCACAAAATAGTTCTTAAAATTACCTGGCACACCACCACTATTCTTCGTTGAATAACCCACAATTTTCCTCTCGGCGGGAATGATGGTAACAGAAGAACCATTGTCGAGGGCATCTACAACTACACCCGATTTATCATTCTCTGGGAATGTGAAACGGAACATAGCGGCACGCTCTGTCGGAACAATCTCTGTGTTGATGTCATAGTCCGCCAAATATACCTGATAGTAATAAGGACGTGCTGTCTCGGCTTTGTGGTTAAAAAAACTGGCACGGTCTGACTCCTTGAACACAGGCTGGCCTGTAATTGGCATCAAGGCAAACTGACCATAATCATTCATCCACGGACTGGGCTGATGCGTCTGCTTGAAACCGTTGATGCGGTTGGCATTATAACTGTAAATCCAACCTTCGCCCATGCGACCGGTCTGCGGTGTCCAGAAGTTCATGCCCCAAGGCATTGCCGTCACAGGATAAGTATTGCCTGTGGACAGCTCGAAATTAGAGTCTGTGCCGACAAGCGTGCTTACATAGTCAGCATAATTGACTTTTGCCTGAGCGAAGAGACCGCAAAGAGCAAAAGCAACAAAAGATAAAATTTTTCTTCTCATGACGATTACATTATCTGAGTTTTTACATTGATAAACACTTCTCATACAACCGTTAGCGAGTCCATTCATGATGTCATGAGAGTAAGAACAAAAACACGTCACAACATCTGTCGCTACCAGATCGCGTGGACAAAGTTATAAAATAATTCCATATAGCAGAACTATTTCACAATAAAACATGAAAGAACCTTGTAACGAAAGGACAAACAAATCCCCGCAAAGCAATCGGTGAACCGCACCCCAAAAGTTTTGTGTCTAACTTTTGGGGTGCGGTTCAATGAAATATGAAGGGTGTCATTAATATTCAAACACCCAAACAGGAATTCCTTTCATTTGAGCGATTTCAATCATGTGTTTTGTACCATTGGATTTTCGATCCCAAAATGCAATCAGATGGGTGGCTATGCTTAGCATATCATTATTCCGTAGAAAACCTGCAATACGAGGATATACTTTCCAATTAGCAGGAAATAAAATCTTGGTCAATTTATTTTCATCTGCATATCGAATGGCAAGAAAGTCTGCTCCTTTTGCCATTCCTGAGATAATTTTTATCGTTTTGTTATTAAACGTATTCGGGTCTTTGAATAATTCATTCAATTTAGTAGACATGTATTCATAATCATCAAAGTCACGTCCGCCAGCTATGATAACTCTACTAGCTTCTTGATAATCATTGAGGTATTTTTCGCTCAAATTCAAACTTTTTTCTTCATTCCAATCCATCTGTTACCCTTTCTACGGCTTCATTTGTTTTCTGCAGAAATTCTTCAAAGTGTCATATTGATAAATTTTACGCGGTTATTTCTGTGAAAAGTTGTTTTTTACGTTCTTGAATCATAACTCTCCATAACATTGAATCTTGGAGTTTTTCTCCAGGAATATATTCTTTATATCGTTCATAAAATTCTATGGCTGTGCTTTTAGACCATAAATTACTGCTGTGATAATAATTTCCATTCCAATTATTTATTATAACTTCCCAATCCCACTTGTCCGCATATTTGTCAAGAAGTTCACTTGTTATATATCTACTATCTGATAGCTTGCTCCAATTTAATTTATCTTTGAATGCTTCTAATATGTTGTCCGTAAGTGAATCATCTATTATACAATCTGAAATGGCATCCCAATCAATGTTTGCTTTGTATTTCTGCAACATAGGTATAGTCCAATATATTCTGTGATTAGCAGAAAATTCTTTCCAATCTATTTTGTCCTGGTACTTTTCGATTAATTCATCAGTCCAATTTAGATCTCGTGAAATATCTTTCCATGCTTCAGCATCTAAACTTCTTTGCATGAAGTCATTGCTTAAAACTTTTGTTGTCATAATTACAATATTTTAGTAACAACTTTTATTATATGGTGCAAAGTTAGACGAATAAAATGCCGGTTTGGGGCATAAGTGTAAATTAATCCCATAAATTGAAAAAATATTTGTAGAACAGCGATAGACCCTCATCTGCTGTTTTCTTTTCTTTATCGGATAAAGCACTTGGATATTTTATTATCTCAAACGCATCTATCATTTTTTGAATAGCCTTGTTCCATTCTTCCATATTTTTGAAATCTGGTGCATATCCATGTTTGTCTAATGCCTTAAATGCTTGTAAGCGTGGTACTATAAGACGTGCCAACGTATGATAGGTACCCCATATTTCATCTATTGGAAAGTCGTGTTTGTGACTCCAATTTAAGGGTATTTCATCATTGGATGTCTCTATTTTCCAATGTTTATACTTTTTCTTACTCATACTATCCTCATTATTATGAATGATATTTCTCCATTACTTGTACAAATTCTTTTGAGTAGTTAGCTTTTAAGTAAGCCATTTGATATGCTAGCCAAGTGTAGCAAACTGAATGCGATTTATTAAATACGTACCTCCCTTTACTCTCCATTTCATTCCATAGTTTTTCCAATGCTGTTTTCTTATATCCATTCTTAATTCCACCTCTTATAAATTGATTCCTCAAAGCAGGGAGTATTTCTTTTTTAAACATTCCTATGACCATTCTCAGTAAGGCACTTTCGCTTCTACTAAAGCCTGCAATTAAACGCGAAAGCATCATTATTTGTTCTTGATAAACAATGATACCATAAGTGTTATTGAGAACAGGCTCCATACAAGGGATTATATATTCAATTGGACTCTCGGATTTTTTCTGTTTTATAACTGCTGCGATATCATCCATTGAACCAGGACGATACAAGCAATTTAACATCACCAAATCCTCGAAACTTGTTGGCTGGAAGTC
Source organism: Bacteroidaceae bacterium (assembly GCA_017461345.1). Classification (GTDB taxonomy): domain Bacteria; phylum Bacteroidota; class Bacteroidia; order Bacteroidales; family Bacteroidaceae; genus Physcousia. Next base: position 68,569 of record JAFTYP010000012.1, read on the forward strand.
TTGTAAATTCCTTCTCATCTCATTTGAGCGAAACAGAAATATATCATCAGTATGACCTCTCTTGAATAAATCCATCGTTTTATTATCATCTATTGGAACTTTCTCAATATCTAAATCTTTGCCTTCCTTCATTTTTACTAAATCACATATCTCTTTCATTTGTGTTAATGTTTCAAAATCCACAAAATCAAACTTGATAAGACCGGATGATTCAATATCGTCATATTGAACACAATTCAAAGTAGTCTGGCTGCCAGAAGGAACCTTAACAGAAAGTGTTGAAATGGGTGCCAAATTTGCGATAGGCTTATTTGCGACGACAACACCGCACAGATGTAAACATTCTTTTCCTTTTGCAATATGAGCACAACATTCTTTTTCATATTTTTGTTCAAGCCATGACATGATACGCTCTCTTCCTTCAATTTCTGTATCGATATCAATATCTGGAAATGTTATGTCGTCTGGATTTAAGAATCGTTCGAACAATAAATTGTGTCTCAAAGGGTCAATCTTGGTAATGCCCAAGCAATAGCATACCAGGCAGCCCGCTGCAGAACCACGCCCAGAACCTATCCAAATACCAAGTTCTGATTGTACCGCATTAACTACATCTTGTAGAAACAAGAAATAACCCGAAGCACCCCTATGTTTGATGATTTTTAATTCATACTTCAGCCTGTCGGAAACTTCTTTTGGAAGGCAATCTCCATATATTTGTTTTGCTTTGGCAAAACAAAGGTTTTCCAAATAATAATCTTCATTCTTCTTTCTTTCTCCTCCCATCTCCTTGATAACATCAATGATAGGAACATTCAGATAAGTAATTTGACAAGTCTTCATATTATAGAATATAAATAGTTTATACAATAATCACTGCAAAGTAAAAAGAAACCTCTGCCGTTTTGAGGCAGAGGTTGTGGGAATGTAAAAAAATCTCTCTCTTATTCGTTTAGAATTGAAATAATCTTGTTGGCTTGTTCTTCCGTAATGCCTTCGTATGGATTAATCAATATGAAGTATGGTAATTGTGAATCGAGTATTACATATTCATCGTCTATAATTACATATCTAAAATCTTGTGTCTCGTTCTTAGATAACCATGAAGAAATTTCCAGCCCTTTACAATGAAGCATTGATGCATCTAAATTATCAAGGTCAACATTAGATAGATATTCATCACTAACTGACGAAGGAGTAATATCAATTATCTTTCCTGGTAAGCTCCGAACTTTCCATAACTCCTTCATTGCATCTAATCCAAGATATTTCCAAGAAGACTCGATTACAATATCAGCGCCTGTGGCATCAACAATTCTCTTCAGTTGCTTCACTGCATTGGGGTCGAAGAATGCTCCATACTCATCTTGCCAAGACTTACCCTGATATTGGAGTAAGCCTTGGTAATGTTCTGTGTTTAGTACACCATCGAAATCAAGGAAGATGATTTTATTCATAGTTATTTTTGGGGGGGACTTCAAATCATCTCTATTTCTTTTTTGATTTTCGCTACTTCTTCCACTATCGTATTAACTACTTCTTCCACATTTTCTCCAGTATAACTATTGAATGATTTTTGCCCAATCCACGCATCTTGAGATGTGTCATACTGATATTTCTTAAGGATCTCTCTATACTCTTCGGTATTTGAATATGGATATGCAGAATATTTA